>NZ_JAHAWO010000002.1:0-59963 GCF_020223595.1 Bacillus sp. TSO22 | reverse complement strand
CTCAATTTGTTTGGTGGCGATAGCGAAGAGGTCACACCCGTTCCCATACCGAACACGGAAGTTAAGCTCTTCAGCGCCGATGGTAGTCGGGGGTTTCCCCCTGTGAGAGTAGGACGCCGCCAAGCAATTGAAAAAAGGGCAGCTCATATGAGCTGCCCTTTTTGTATTCTGGTTTATTGGTATCATAAAATTTCATTTAATTGTATAATATAATAACTTTACACTGAATTTTAAATCGACATCAGGTTTTATGGACTGGGAAAATGGAAATAATAAAGGATAGAGCGAGAAAGTTGAAAATTCTCGAGAAACGCCTTATAGTAAGATTAAAGTCAAATATAGTCAAAGTCAGTAAAGGAGGGGGTTGAGTGGGACATAATATTTCTGACATCATTGAACAATATTTAAAACGAGTGTTAGATCAAAATGGCAAGGAAATTTTAGAGATTAAACGAAGTGAAATTGCAGATAAATTTCAATGCGTTCCTTCCCAAATAAATTATGTCATCAACACCAGATTTACAAGCGAAAGAGGATATATTGTTGAGAGCAAACGCGGGGGCGGCGGTTACATCAGAATCATTAAAATTAAAATGAACAATGAAGTTGTCCTGATCAATAATATTATTTCTCAAATTGGTATCCATTTGTCTCAAGCAGCCTCTGATGACATTATTTTAAGGCTATTAGAAGACAAGGTGATTTCAGAAAGAGAAGCAAAAATGATGGTCAGCGTGATGGACCGCTCGGTTTTACACATTGACTTGCCTGAGCGTGATGAATTAAGAGCCAGAATGATGAAGGCTATGCTGACTTCTTTAAAATTAAAATAAGCGGGTGAAAAGATTGATTTGTCAAGAGTGCCACGAGAGACCAGCCACTTTTCACTTTACAAAGGTTGTTAACGGAGAAAAAATAGAAGTTCATATTTGTGAACAATGTGCCAAAGAAAATAGTGATTCATATGGTATAAGTGCAAATCATGGTTTCTCTATTCATAATTTACTTTCGGGTTTGCTGAATATGGATTCTTCATTACAAAATGCAGGAACTCAAATGTTCAGTCACTCGGAGCAAATATCTGCTTGTCCGAAATGCGGAATGACCTTTCAGCAATTTAGAAAAGTCGGCCGTTTTGGATGTTCTGAATGTTATAAAACATTTCATAGCAACATTACACCTATCTTACGTAAAGTGCACAGCGGAAACACTGTGCATGCTGGGAAAATTCCGAAACGTATAGGCGGCAATCTTCATGTCAGACGGCAGATTGACATGCTGAAAAAAGAATTAGAATCCTTAATCCATCAAGAAGAATTTGAAAACGCAGCTCATGTGAGAGATCAAATTCGTTCATTAGAACAATCACTCAAAAGTACAGATAGTGAGGAGGAACAGGAGTAATGTCGCTAAAGCATTTTATTCAGGACGCACTAAGCAGTTGGATGAAGCAGAAAGGACCTGAAAGTGACATTGTACTCAGCAGCCGCATACGTTTAGCAAGGAACTTTGAACATATACGGTTCCCTACGCGGTATTCCAATGAAGAAGCCTCATCCATCATACAGCAATTTGAAGATCAGTTTTCAGACCAAGATATTCCCGGAATCGGCAAATTCGTTTTGATCAGAATGAATGAGGCACAGCCTCTAGAAAAGCGTGTACTTGTTGAAAAACATCTAATCAGTCCGAATCTGACAGAGTCTCCTTTTGGCGGCTGTTTGCTTTCTGAAAATGAGGAAGTAAGCGTCATGTTAAATGAAGAGGATCATATTAGAATTCAGTGTCTTTTCCCTGGATTTCAGCTGTTAGAAGCAATGAAAGCCGCAAACCAAGTCGATGACTGGATTGAAGAAAAAGTTGATTATGCATTCCATGAACAAAGAGGGTATTTAACCAGCTGTCCTACAAATGTAGGTACGGGTCTAAGGGCTTCAGTCATGATGCATCTGCCGGCACTGGTTTTAACTAGGCAAATAAATCGAATTATACCGGCAATTAATCAATTAGGCTTAGTTGTTAGAGGAATTTATGGGGAAGGCAGCGAAGCAGTAGGGAATATCTTTCAAATTTCAAATCAGATCACGCTTGGTAAGTCAGAGCAGGATATTGTTGATGACCTTAACAGTGTTGCTGCCCAGCTGATTGAACAAGAACGATCTGCCCGAGAAGCGCTTTATCAAACCTCTAAAATTGAACTTGAGGATAAGGTGTATCGTTCTTATGGGGTCTTGTCCAATTGCCGGATGATAGAATCGAAAGAAACTGCAAAGTGCCTTTCAGATGTCCGGTTAGGCATTGATCTAGGCATTATTAAAGGACTTTCAAGCAACATACTTAACGAATTAATGATTTTGACACAGCCAGGATTTTTACAGCAGTACTCGGGAGGCGCTTTGCGTCCGAACGAAAGGGACATTCGAAGAGCGGCTCTCATAAGAGAACGGCTTCACTTAGAAATGAATGGGAAAAGACAGGAGGATGAATCGATATGATGTTTGGAAGATTTACAGAACGAGCTCAAAAAGTACTGGCGCTTGCACAGGAAGAAGCACTTCGTTTAGGTCATAATAACATTGGCACTGAGCATATTTTATTAGGACTGGTACGAGAAGGAGAAGGCATTGCTGCTAAAGCTCTTCAAGCGCTTGGACTTGGTTCAGATAAAATACAAAAAGAAGTTGAAAGTTTAATTGGGCGCGGACAGGAAATGTCTCAAACGATTCATTATACTCCAAGAGCTAAAAAAGTCATTGAGCTTTCAATGGATGAGGCAAGAAAACTTGGTCATTCTTATGTTGGAACAGAACATATTCTTCTTGGTCTGATTCGCGAAGGAGAAGGTGTTGCTGCGAGAGTCCTGAATAACCTCGGTGTCAGCTTAAATAAAGCAAGACAGCAAGTGCTCCAGCTTCTTGGAAGCAATGAAACAGGATCATCAGCAGCAGGAACAAACAGCAATGCGAATACGCCTACGCTTGACAGCTTGGCAAGAGACTTAACTGCTATTGCGAAGGAAGACAGTCTTGATCCTGTCATCGGCAGAAGCAAGGAAATCCAGCGTGTAATCGAAGTGTTAAGCCGCAGAACGAAAAACAATCCTGTTCTCATTGGAGAACCAGGTGTAGGTAAAACGGCGATTGCAGAAGGTTTGGCACAGCAAATTATCAACAACGAAGTTCCCGAAATCTTGCGTGATAAACGCGTGATGACATTAGACATGGGAACAGTGGTTGCCGGCACAAAATACCGCGGAGAATTTGAGGATCGCCTGAAGAAGGTCATGGACGAAATTCGCCAGGCAGGAAACATCATTCTATTCATCGATGAACTCCATACATTAATCGGAGCGGGTGGAGCAGAAGGTGCAATTGATGCATCTAACATTTTAAAACCTTCACTTGCTCGCGGCGAGCTACAATGTATTGGGGCGACGACTCTCGATGAGTACCGTAAATATATTGAAAAAGATGCAGCGTTGGAACGCCGTTTTCAGCCGATCCAGGTTGATCAGCCGTCTGCAGATGAAAGTATTCAAATTTTAAAAGGCTTGCGTGATCGATATGAAGCTCACCACCGCGTATCAATTACAGATGATGCCATTGAAGCTGCGGTTAAGCTTTCTGACAGATATATTTCTGACCGTTTCCTTCCGGATAAAGCAATTGACTTGATCGATGAAGCGGGTTCAAAGGTGAGACTGCGCTCCTTTACAACGCCGCCTAACTTAAAAGAGCTTGAACAGAAGCTTGATGAGGTTCGTAAAGAGAAGGATGCGGCAGTGCAAAGCCAAGAGTTTGAAAAAGCAGCTTCCTTGCGTGATACTGAGCAGCGCCTGCGCGAGCAAGTAGAGGATACGAAGAAATCATGGAAAGAGAAGCAAGGACAGGAAAACTCAGAGGTTACTGTTGATGATATTGCGATGGTTGTTTCCAGCTGGACTGGGGTGCCTGTATCTAAAATCGCCCAAACTGAAACAGATAAGCTTCTTAATATGGAAAGCATTCTTCACTCTCGTGTCATCGGCCAGGATGAAGCAGTTGTAGCTGTTGCAAAAGCAGTCAGACGTGCAAGAGCAGGGTTAAAAGACCCTAAACGCCCAATCGGCTCATTTATTTTCTTAGGCCCTACAGGTGTAGGTAAAACAGAGCTTGCGCGAGCACTTGCTGAATCCATTTTCGGCGATGAAGAAGCCATGATCAGAATTGATATGTCTGAATACATGGAAAAACACTCAACTTCAAGACTTGTCGGTTCACCTCCGGGATACGTAGGATACGATGAAGGCGGCCAATTAACAGAGAAAGTCAGAAGAAAACCTTACTCTGTCGTGCTTCTTGATGAGATTGAGAAAGCGCACCCTGATGTTTTCAATATTCTTCTGCAAGTTCTTGAAGACGGACGGTTGACTGATTCTAAAGGACGTACAGTCGATTTCCGCAATACCATTTTAATTATGACGTCAAACGTCGGAGCAAGTGAGCTGAAACGCAATAAATATGTCGGCTTTAACGTTCAGGATGAGACGCAGAATCATAAAGACATGAAAGATAAAGTGATGGGTGAGCTGAAACGTGCGTTCAGACCGGAGTTCATCAACCGTATTGATGAAATCATCGTCTTCCATTCACTTGAGAAAAAACACCTGACTGAAATCGTGTCACTGATGTCTGATCAATTAACGAAACGCCTGAAAGAACAGGATCTTTCTATCGAATTGACAGAAGCTGCAAAAGCGAAAGTCGCGGAAGAGGGCGTTGATCTGGAATACGGTGCTCGTCCGTTAAGAAGAGCTATCCAAAAGCATGTAGAGGACCGTTTATCCGAAGAACTTCTCAGAGGAAATATTCATAAAGGACAGCATATTGTTCTCGATGTAGAAGATGGCGAATTTGTCGTAAAAACGACTGCTAAAACGAATTAATATAGAGACGGAAATGAGGCATACAGCATGTAAGTGTATGCCTCACTTTCATATCAAGAAATAGAACAAGGGAGAGGTCTTACACTATATATGGCTAAAACAAAATCGAAATTCATCTGCCAATCCTGCGGCTACGAGTCTCCAAAATGGATGGGGAAATGTCCGGGATGCGGTGCTTGGAATACAATGGTGGAAGAAATGATTAAAAAAGCACCGGCCAATCGGAGAGCGGCTTTTTCTCATTCTGTTCAAACCGTACAGAAACCTTCACCTATTACATCAATCGAAACATCAGAAGAACCCCGGGTTAAAACCCAGCTTGGCGAATTTAACAGAGTGCTCGGCGGGGGCGTCGTTAAAGGTTCACTCGTTCTAATCGGCGGCGATCCCGGTATCGGAAAGTCAACGTTATTACTGCAGGTTTCCGCTCAATTATCAGATTCATCGAACAGTGTGCTGTACATTTCGGGAGAAGAATCGGTCAAACAAACGAAACTGAGAGCAGACCGTCTCGGTATAAATAATCCGTCGCTGCATGTTTTATCTGAAACCGATATGGAGTATATTTCGTCTGCTATACAAGAGATGAATCCAGCGTTTGTCGTTGTTGACTCTATTCAAACGGTTTACCAAAGCGATATCACATCAGCTCCCGGCAGTGTGTCACAGGTCAGGGAATGTACGGCTGAGCTGATGAAAATTGCAAAAACAAAAGGCATTCCGATTTTTATCGTAGGGCACGTGACGAAAGAAGGGTCCATCGCAGGGCCGAGACTGCTGGAGCATATGGTTGACACTGTTTTATATTTTGAAGGAGAACGTCACCATACTTTCCGTATTTTGCGGGCTGTAAAAAACCGTTTTGGATCTACAAACGAAATGGGCATTTTCGAAATGCGCGAAGAGGGGCTCACTGAGGTTTTGAATCCTTCAGAAATTTTCTTAGAAGAACGCTCGGCGGGATCCGCAGGCTCGAGCATAACTGCTTCTATGGAAGGCACAAGACCGATTCTCGTTGAAATCCAGGCGCTCATCTCGCCAACAAGCTTTGGCAATCCGCGGCGTATGGCAACGGGAATAGACCATAACAGGGTTTCACTGTTAATGGCTGTGTTAGAAAAAAGAGTTGGGCTGCTGCTGCAAAATCAGGATGCTTATTTGAAAGTGGCCGGCGGCGTTAAGCTTGATGAACCGGCAATTGATCTTGCCATTGCGATCAGTATTGCGTCAAGCTTTAGAGACACACCTCCAAATCCTGCAGATTGTTTTATAGGAGAAGTGGGATTAACCGGAGAAGTCCGGCGGGTTTCAAGAATTGAACAGCGTGTGAAAGAAGCGGCTAAGCTTGGTTTTAAACGCATGATCATACCCGCGGCAAATCTGGATGGATGGACAAAACCAAAAGGGATTGAGGTTATCGGAGTAGCAAATGTTGCAGAGGCGCTTCGTACTTCATTAGGAGGATAATAGATGGAAAAAGAGAAAAAAGGGGCGAAACACGAGTTAGACCTGTCATCTATATTGCAGTTTGTTGCTCCGGGTACTCCGCTCAGAGCTGGAATCGAAAATGTACTAAGAGCAAATACAGGCGGTCTGATTGTTGTTGGATATAATGATAAAGTAAAAGAAGTTGTGGATGGCGGTTTCCACATTAACACTGCTTTTTCTCCGGCACATTTATATGAGCTGGCTAAAATGGATGGGGCGATCATTTTAAGTGATTCTGGTCAAAAGATCCTATACGCCAATACACAGCTGATGCCTGAAGCCACAATTTCTTCATCAGAAACAGGAATGCGGCACCGCACCGCCGAAAGAGTAGCTAAGCAGACCGGCTGCCTTGTGATCGCCATTTCTGAAAGAAGGAATGTTATAACGTTATATCAGGAAAGCATGAAGTATACACTAAAAGACATAGGGTTTATTTTAACAAAAGCGAATCAAGCCATTCAAACTCTTGAAAAATATAAAACGATTCTGGACAAAACCATTAATGCATTGAATGCTTTAGAGTTTGAGGAACTTGTTACATTCAGCGATGTTCTGTCTGTGATGCACCGTTATGAAATGGTATTGAGAATCAAAAATGAAATTAACATGTATATCAGGGAACTGGGAACAGAAGGTCATTTGATTAAGCTGCAAGTCATTGAACTGATTACGGATATGGAAGAAGAGGCCGCTTTATTTATTAAGGATTATGTGAAAGAAAAGATTAAAGATCCATTTGTTCTCTTGAAAGAGCTGCAGGATATGTCCAGTTATGATTTGCTGGATGATTCCATTGTTTATAAGCTTCTCGGTTATCCGGCTTCTACAAATCTTGATGATTATGTATTGCCTAGAGGATACAGGCTGTTAAATAAGATACCGCGTCTTCCGATGCCGATTGTTGAAAATGTTGTAGAAGCATTTGGAGTCCTCCCAAGGATTATTGAGGCGAGTGCAGAAGAATTAGATGAAGTAGAGGGAATCGGTGAAGTACGAGCCCAAAAAATCAAAAAAGGTTTAAAACGCCTGCAAGAGAAGCATTATTTAGACAGACAGCTGTGATTTCGGTTAAAACCTTATGAAAACGGGTATATAAATGTTGGTTTTTGTTTATTCTGATATTCGTAGGATGCATAAAACCTTGTGAAATAAAATGTTTAAAAAGGAGGTGGGGGTATGTTAAAACGAATAGTTCAGGCGTTCTTCATTATCTTTGGCGGCGTTGTTGGTATATTTTTAATACCTGAATTGTTTGTACTGTTAAGTATACAGGACATACCTTTAATAACAAACGCATATACGTCTGCGGCAATAGGTGCAATTATCTTTTTTCTCATCAGTATATGGGGTACAGATTACGTTGTGAACTGGGTGAAGTGGATAGAGGATTCATTGTTAAAAGCGCCGGTTCCAGATTTGTTATTTGGAAGTCTTGGCCTAGTTTTTGGACTTATAATCGCTTATCTTATCGTAAATGTTATTCCTTTAGACAATATACCTTACCGCATATTCAGCACAATCATCCCTGTATTTTTAGCGTTCTTCCTCGGTTATCTCGGCTTCCAGGTGGGCTTTAAGAAAAAGGATGAACTGATCAGTCTGTTTTCTATTTCTGCCAGAATGCAAAAGAAAAAAGGAACAGCCGATGAAGAACATGAGGTTCAGGACAAGAAGCTGAAAATTTTGGACACAAGTGTTATTATTGATGGGAGAATAGCAGATATTTGTCAGACTGGTTTTTTAGAGGGGATAATTGTGATACCGCAGTTTGTTCTTGAGGAATTGCAGCACATTGCTGACTCTTCAGATGTTTTAAAACGAAACAGAGGACGCCGCGGTCTTGATATCCTGAACCGCATTCAAAAAGAATTAGACATTGAAGTTGAAATTTATGAAGGCGACTTTGAAGATATTCAGGAGGTTGACAGCAAGCTCGTCAAACTCGCTAAGCTGACATCCGGGGTCGTCGTGACGAATGATTTTAATTTAAATAAAGTATGCGAGCTTCAAAAGGTAGCAGTATTAAACATTAATGACCTTGCCAATGCGGTCAAGCCTGTTGTGCTTCCTGGCGAGGAAATGAATGTTCAGGTCATTAAGGACGGGAAAGAGCATAATCAGGGAGTTGCCTACTTGGATGATGGTACGATGATTGTCGTTGAAGAAGGACGCAATTATATCGGCAAACATATTGATGTACTCGTTACAAGTGTGCTGCAGACAGCAGCGGGACGAATGATTTTTGCTAAGCCCAAGCTGTTGGAGAAGGCGCTGTAAAGGGAGAAAAAACAATGAGTTATGATGTGGTCATTCCTGCAGCCGGACAGGGAAAACGGATGAAGGCAGGGAGAAATAAACTGTTCATTGAGCTGAAAGGAGACCCGGTGATCATTCACACGTTAAGAGTGTTTGACAGCCACCGGCCGTGCGAAAAAATCATTTTGGTGATAAACGAGCGCGAGCGGGAGCACTTTCAGAAATTGCTGACCGATTATCCGTTTCAAACCGCTATTGAGCTTGTGGCAGGCGGAGATGAGCGCCAGCACAGTGTTTATAAGGGGCTGAAAGCCGTAAAACAAGAAAAGATTGTCCTTGTACATGACGGCGCCCGCCCTTTTATAAAACATGAACAAATTGACGAACTGATCGCAGAAGCGGCACAGACAGGAGCGGCCATCCTTGCTGTCCCGGTAAAAGATACGATTAAACGCGTTCAAGATTTACAAGTCAGTGAGACGATTGAACGTTCAAGCTTGTGGGCTGTCCAAACGCCACAAGCTTTTCGTCTTTCTTTATTGATGAAAGCTCACGCTGAGGCCAATCACAAGGGATTTTTAGGGACGGATGACGCCAGCCTCGTTGAACAGATGGAAGGCGGTTCAGTCCGTGTTGTAGAAGGCAGCTATACAAATATTAAGCTGACGACGCCAGACGATTTGACGTCAGCTGAAGCTATCATGGAATCAGAAAGTGGGAGTAAACATGTTTAGAATTGGACAAGGATTTGATGTGCATCAATTAGTGGAGGGCCGTCCTCTGATCATTGGCGGAATTGAAATCCCGTATGAAAAAGGGCTGCTCGGCCATTCTGATGCAGATGTATTGCTTCATACTGTCGCTGACGCATGCCTGGGAGCTGTGGGAGAAGGCGACATCGGCAAGCATTTTCCTGACACTGATCCTGAGTTCAAGGACGCTGACTCTTTTAAATTACTTCAGCATGTCTGGGGGATCGTGAAACAGAAGGGGTATGTCCTTGGAAACATTGACTGCACCATCATTGCGCAAAAGCCGAAGATGCTGCCGTACATAGAAGATATGAGAAAAAGAATCGCTGAAGGGCTCGAGGCAGACGTTTCTCAAGTGAATGTAAAAGCAACAACGACAGAAAAGCTTGGATTTACAGGCCGAGCGGAAGGAATAGCGGCTCAGGCGACAGTACTGATACAAAAAGGCTAACTTGTTTTGATGCCGGGTCTATTTGGTGGTAGAATAGATTCATACATTTTTGCCTGAGGCCATACATGACATGAAAGGAAGTATTTGAAAATGGGAAACGAAGTACGCGTCCGTTATGCACCGAGTCCAACCGGACATTTGCATATTGGAAATGCCAGAACGGCGCTTTTTAATTATTTATTTGCCCGCAATCAAGGCGGTAAGTTTATTATTCGTGTTGAGGACACTGATAAAAAGCGCAACATTGAGGGCGGAGAACAAAGCCAGCTGAATTATCTGAAATGGCTTGGTATTGACTGGGATGAGAGTGTGGATGTCGGCGGTGAGTACGGCCCATACCGTCAGTCAGAGCGTAACGATATCTATAAAGTGTACTATGAAGAGCTTCTTGAAAAAGGGCTTGCTTATAAATGTTACTGTACGGAAGAAGAGCTTGAAAAAGAGCGTGAAGAGCAGATTGCCCGCGGAGAAATGCCGCGTTATTCCGGAAAACACAGAAATCTGACTCAAGAAGAACAGGATAAATTTATTGCTGAAGGCAGAAAGCCAAGTATTCGTTTCCGAGTGCCGGAAGGAAAGGTGATTGCCTTTAACGATATCGTAAAAGGTGAAATTTCTTTCGAATCAGATGGCATTGGCGACTTTGTTATTGTGAAAAAGGACGGAACGCCGACTTACAACTTCGCGGTAGCTATTGATGACTACTTAATGAAAATGACACACGTGTTGCGCGGTGAGGATCATATTTCTAACACACCGAAACAGATTATGATTTATCAAGCATTCGGATGGGATGTTCCTCAGTTCGGACACATGACGCTGATCGTAAATGAAAGTCGTAAAAAACTCAGCAAACGCGATGAGTCCATTATTCAATTCATTGAGCAGTATAAAGAGCTTGGCTACTTGCCGGAAGCGCTGTTCAACTTTATCGGCCTGCTTGGATGGTCACCGGTTGGAGAAGAAGAGTTATTCACAAAAGAACAGTTTATTGAAATTTTTGATGTAAACCGTTTATCTAAATCACCAGCTTTGTTTGATATGCATAAGCTAAAATGGGTTAACAACCAATATGTGAAGAAGCTGGATCTTGATCAGGTTGTTGAACTGACTCTGCCGCATTTGCAAAAAGCCGGCAAAGTTGGCACTGAGCTTACTGCTGAAGAACAAGAATGGGTTCGTAAACTGATTTCCCTGTATCATGAGCAATTAAGCTACGGTGCGGAAATTGTTGAGCTGACTGATTTGTTCTTTACGGATGAGATCGAGTATAATCAAGAAGCAAAAGCTGTTCTGGAAGAGGAACAGGTCCCTGAAGTGCTCAGCACATTCGCTGCGAAGCTTGAAGAGCTTGAGGAGTTCACTCCGGATAACATCAAAGCATCGATCAAAGCAGTGCAGAAAGAAACTGGCCATAAAGGGAAAAAATTGTTTATGCCGATCCGTGTTGCTGTAACAGGGCAAACTCACGGTCCGGAACTGCCGCAATCAATTGAATTGATCGGTAAAGAGACTGCAATTCAGCGTTTAAAAAACATCTAAATAGATGATTGTTGACAGGGAAGAGTATAAAGCTTTAGGCCATTACAGAAAGGATCTTCATTGGCTGAGAGAGATCCATGAGCCGGGTTTTAGAAGTGCGCCCTTAAGACCTTTGAAGAACGTTTTTTCAAAATCAGTATTCAAAGGCGGCCGCCGCCGTTACAGGCTGAAGTTGGGAGAGCAGAAGTCTGCTTTTCAAACAGAGTGGAACCGCGCGGTTAAAGCGTCTCTGTCATGTTTTCATGCAGAGGCGCTTTTTTTATTGGGTAAAGAGGAAATCAGATAGAGAAATGGGGGGAAGCATGTGTTTTTTAGAATGCTAAAAGAAGACATTGATACAGTGTTCGATCAAGATCCAGCAGCAAGAAGCTATTTTGAAGTGATTTTAACTTATTCCGGTTTACATGCTATATGGGCGCATCGGATTGCACATGCTTTATATAAACGAAAATTTTATTTCCTTGCACGCCTTATATCTCAAGTAAGCCGATTTTTTACAGGGATAGAAATCCACCCCGGCGCTACAATCGGGAGAAGATTTTTCATAGACCACGGTATGGGGGTTGTCATTGGGGAGACATGTGAAATCGGCAATAACGTAACCGTTTTTCAGGGGGTTACCCTCGGGGGAACGGGGAAAGAAAAGGGAAAAAGGCACCCAACGATTAAAGATGACGCATTGATAGCCACAGGTGCTAAAGTGCTCGGTTCAATTACTGTCGGTGAAGGCTCGAAAATTGGCGCTGGTTCAGTAGTGTTGCACGATGTTCCTGATTTTTCAACAGTTGTCGGCATCCCTGGACGGGTCGTTGTACGAAATGGCAAAAAAGTAAGACGCGATTTAAACCATCAGGATTTGCCCGATCCGGTTGCTGATCGCTTTAAGTCATTGGAACAGCAGATTTTAGAGCTGAAGGCAGAACTTGAAGACAGAAAAGAAAGGATCAATCAAAAATGACAATCACTCTTTATAATACATTGACTAGACAGAAGGAAACATTCGTTCCTCTAGAAGAGGGGAAAGTGAAAATGTACGTGTGCGGACCGACGGTTTACAATTACATTCACATCGGGAACGCGCGTCCGGCTATCGTTTATGATACGATTCGAAACTATCTGGAGTATAAAGGCTATGATGTGCAGTATGTCTCGAACTTCACAGATGTAGACGATAAATTAATTAAAGCGGCAAATGAACTCGGTGAGGATGTACCTACCATTTCAGAGCGTTTTATTAAAGCATACTTTGAAGATGTAGGGGCGCTCGGCTGCCGAAAAGCCGACCTTCATCCGCGAGTGATGGAAAACATGGATGCGATTATCGAATTCGTAGATCAGCTCGTGAAAAAGGGTTACGCTTATGAATCAGAAGGTGACGTTTATTTCAAAACAAGAGCATTTGAAGGATACGGTAAGCTTTCTCAGCAATCAATTGATGAACTGAGATCAGGTGCACGCATCCGGGTTGGCGAGAAAAAAGAAGATGCTCTTGATTTTGCACTGTGGAAAGCGGCGAAAGAAGGAGAAATCTCTTGGGATAGCCCTTGGGGAAAAGGACGTCCGGGCTGGCACATTGAATGCTCAGCGATGGTCAAAAAGTATCTGGGTGACCAGATTGATATCCATGCGGGCGGACAGGATTTAACCTTCCCTCACCATGAAAACGAGATTGCGCAATCTGAGGCGCTGACAGGCAAAACATTTGCGAAGTACTGGCTCCATAATGGCTATATCAATATTGATAATGAAAAAATGTCAAAATCACTGGGCAACTTTGTGCTTGTGCATGACATCATTAAACAGCATGATCCGCAGCTTTTGAGATTCTTTATGCTTTCTGTTCATTATCGTCATCCGATTAACTATTCAGAAGAGCTTCTTGAGAATACAAAAAGCGCATTTAACCGTTTAAAAACAGCGTACAGCAACCTTCAGCACCGTCTGAACAGCAGCACGAATTTAACGGAAGATGACGGTCAATGGCTGGAGAAAGTTGAAGAGCAACGCAAAGCATTTGAAGAAGCGATGGACGATGATTTTAATACGGCGAATGCCATTTCTGTCCTGTTCGACTTAGCGAAGCATGCCAATTACTACCTTCAGAAAGATCATACGGCTGATCATGTGATTAAGGCGTTTATTGAGATGTTTGACCGCATTGTGTCTGTCCTCGGGTTTTCATTGGGTGAGCAGGAACTACTCGATCAAGAGATTGAAGACTTAATCGAAAAAAGAAATGAAGCGCGCCGGAATCGCGATTTTGCATTGTCAGATCAGATCCGCGACCAGCTGAAAAGCATGAATATCATTCTTGAAGATACAGCTCAAGGTACTCGCTGGAAACGGGGAGAATAACGGATGCTTGATTTTGAAACGATAAAAGATTCAAAGCAGCTTAACGGTCTTGCGCTTGCTTATATAGGTGATGCCATTTTTGAAGTGTATGTCAGGCATCACCTGCTTAAGCAGGGTTTTACCAAACCAAATGATCTTCATAAGAAATCAAGCCGGATCGTTTCGGCAAAGTCACAGGCTGAGATCCTATTCTTTCTGCAGGATCAATCATTTTTTACGGAAGAAGAGGAAGCGGTGCTGAAAAGAGGCAGAAATGCAAAGTCGGGAACGACACCTAAAAATACAGATGTTCAGACGTACCGCTACAGTACAGCATTTGAAGCGCTGCTGGGCTACCTTTTTCTAGAGAAAAAAGAGGAAAGACTTAGTCAGCTCGTTGCCGAAGCTATACAATTCGGGACGTCAGGGAGGAAAACAAATGAGTCAGCAACATGATTACGTCATAGGGAAAAATGCAGTGATCGAGACGTTAAAATCAGATCGTAAGCTGTATAAGCTGTGGATGGCGGAAAACACCGTAAAGGGACAAGCACAGCAGGTGATTGAGCTTGCGAAAAAGCAGGGTATCACGATTCAGTATGTCCCGAGAAAAAAACTCGATCAAATGGTGACAGGGCAGCATCAAGGCGTAGTGGCACAGGTTGCAGCGTATGAGTATGCGGAACTGGACGATTTATATAAAGCGGCCGAAGAAAGAAATGAACAGCCTTTCTTCCTCATTCTGGACGAGCTTGAAGACCCTCATAATCTCGGTTCCATTATGAGAACAGCTGATGCGGTCGGCGCCCATGGCATCGTGATTCCAAAACGGAGAGCTGTCGGGCTGACAACAACAGTGGCAAAAGCTTCAACAGGGGCAATTGAGCACATTCCTGTAGTAAGAGTCACCAATTTGGCGCGGACGTTAGAAGAAATGAAAGAGCGGGGTATCTGGGTTGTCGGAACGGATGCATCCGCGCGTGAGGATTACCGCAATATGGACGGCAACATGCCTTTGGCTTTAGTCATCGGAAGCGAAGGAAAAGGGATGGGCCGTCTTGTTAAAGAAAAGTGTGATTTTCTCATTAAACTCCCGATGGCCGGAAAGGTAACTTCACTGAATGCATCTGTTGCGGCTGGTCTTTTGATGTATGAAGTCTACCGGAAACGAAACCCTCTGGGAGAATAAAGACCCATGGATATCCTGTTAGTAGACGGATACAACATGATTGGAGCCTGGCCGCAGCTGAAGGATTTAAAAGCGAACAGTTTTGAAGAGGCGCGAGACGTACTGATTCAGAAAATGGCGGAATATCAATCGTATACAGGAAACAGGGTTATTGTTGTTTTTGACGCGCATCTCGTAAAAGGGCTTGAGAAAAAACACACCAACCACAGAGTTGAAGTGATTTTTACAAAAGAAAATGAGACGGCTGATGAGCGGATAGAAAAGCTTGCTCAGGCTTTGAATAATGTCGCGACTCAAATTCACGTTGCGACATCTGACTACACTGAGCAGTGGGCGATTTTCGGACAGGGGGCATTGCGGAAATCGGCCCGGGAGCTTTTGAGAGAGGTAGAAGCGATTGAAAGGCGAATAGAAAGACGAGTAAGAAAAATCACTTCCGAAAAACCGGCGGGTAAAATTGCTTTATCGGAAGAGGTTTTGAAAACGTTTGAAAAGTGGAGGCGGGGAGACTTAGATTAAGTTGACGCTTTTTTGCCCAATACTGTATAATATTTCTATCTACGTGCGCCGGGGGGATCGGAGTGAATCTACAGAACAACAAGGGAAAATTCAACAAAGAGCAGTTTTGCCAGTTGGAGGACGAGCAGGTCATTGAAAAGGTTCATGTTGGGGACAGTGATGCGTTAGATTACTTGATTACGAAGTACCGAAACTTTGTTCGGGCAAAAGCAAGATCCTATTTTTTAATAGGAGCGGACAGAGAGGATATTGTTCAGGAAGGTATGATAGGCCTCTATAAGTCTATTCGTGACTTCAAAGAGGACAAGCTTACCTCATTCAAAGCTTTCGCAGAATTATGTATTACCCGCCAAATTATTACCGCAATAAAGACAGCTACTCGCCAGAAACACATTCCTTTGAATTCCTACGTCTCATTAGATAAACCGATTTTTGATGAAGAATCAGACCGAACGCTGCTTGATGTCATTTCAGGAGCGAAAACCTTAAATCCTGAAGAAATGATCATCAATCAGGAAGAATTTGATGATATTGAAATGAAAATGGGAGAACTATTAAGTGATTTAGAGAGAAAAGTACTCGTCTTATATCTCGACGGAAGAAGTTACCAAGAGATTTCCGATGAACTGAACCGACATGTGAAATCGATCGACAATGCCCTTCAGCGTGTGAAACGCAAGCTGGAGAAGTACTTGGAAATTCGCGAAATCAGTTTGTAATAGGGATTTATGTGATATTGACAGTATTTTTCTGACTATGATATGTTACTAAAGATAAAGATAATGTCTATTTAGAAAAAGGTGTAATGACATGAGAAAAAAGATTACGCTAGCATGCAAGACATGCGGAAACCGTAATTATACGACAATGAAGAGCTCTGCATCAGCGGCTGAGCGATTAGAAGTAAAGAAATACTGCAGTACTTGCAATTCACATACAGCTCATCTTGAAACAAAATAGTTTTTGCGCTTTTAAATTGTGGAGGTCTTTTACATGCGTATTATGAGATTCTTTAAAGATGTTGGGAAAGAAATGAAAAAGGTAAGCTGGCCTAAAGGAAAAGAGTTAACGCGTTATACCATTACGGTGATTTCAACAGTTATCTTTTTTGTTATCTTTTTTGCCCTCCTTGACACAGGAATTTCTCAATTAATTCGTTTAATAGTTGAATAATGATCAGCAATACGTGCTATAATAGATCATAATATCACTTGCCAAAACCCGTTCAGCGGGTTTTTTATTGTGGCTTAAAATGAAAGTTATCATAGGCTTGCCGCCTATTTTTTGCTTGAAGCGTTATTGGTAATTCACAAAAACCAAATGCGGGGAGGGAAGGACTGGACAGTCCTGAAGAGAATGGAAAAGAATTGGTATGTTGTTCACACGTACTCTGGTTATGAGAATAAAGTAAAAGCCAACTTGGAAAAACGTGTTGAATCAATGGGGATGCAGGATAAAATTTTCCGTGTAGTTGTACCTGAAGAAGAAGAAACGGATATCAAGAACGGCAAGAAAAAAGTCGTGAAAAAGAAAGTATTCCCTGGTTATGTGCTTGTAGAAATTGTAATGACAGACGACTCTTGGTATGTTGTCCGCAACACGCCGGGCGTTACTGGATTCGTAGGATCTGCCGGCTCTGGTTCAAAACCGACGCCGCTTCTTCCAGGCGAAGCAGAAACCATTCTGAAGAGAATGGGCATGGACGAACGCAAAACTGACATTGACTTTGAACTGAAAGAGACAGTGAAAGTGATAGACGGACCTTTTGCCAACTTTACTGGATCAATTGAAGAGATTGATTATGATAAAAGCAAGGTCAAAGTTTTCGTTAATATGTTTGGCCGTGAAACACCGGTTGAGCTGGAATTTACCCAAATCGATAAATTGTAATGTGAAAAAACTTGAAATTGCTATATATAAATGATAATATAGCAAAGGTACGTCTTGGACTTATCCAAGGCAACTAGCTTGATATTTCGTCATTCATATAAAGAATGAAACCTTGAGTGGGAGGGTTTACCCTATTACCACATCACGGACTTAAGGAGGTGTGTCTCGTGGCTAAAAAAGTAGTAAAAGTTGTAAAATTGCAAATTCCTGCTGGAAAAGCTAACCCAGCACCACCAGTTGGACCTGCACTTGGTCAAGCCGGTGTTAACATCATGGGATTCTGTAAGGAGTTTAACGCTCGTACAGCTGACCAAGCTGGTTTAATCATTCCTGTTGAAATTTCGGTTTACGAAGACCGTTCATTTACATTTATTACAAAAACTCCACCTGCTGCAGTATTGCTTAAAAAAGCGGCTGGAATTGAGTCTGGTTCTGGTGAACCAAACCGTAATAAAGTGGCAACCGTTAAGCGCGATAAAGTACGCGAAATCGCTGAAACGAAAATGCCTGACTTAAACGCAGCAGACGTTGAAGCGGCAATGCGCATGGTTGAAGGTACTGCCCGCAGTATGGGTATTGTAATCGAGGATTAATTTGTTTCTTGTCGGGTTGCGAGTTTTAACAAGTTCGCAACCCTTATTCGTGGGAGGTTATTCCGCTATAACCACATAAGGAGGAAATTTTAAAATGGCTAAAAAAGGTAAAAAGTACGTTGAAGCTGCTAAGCTTGTAGATCGTTCAAAAGCTTACGACGTTTCTGAAGCAGTAGCTCTCGTTAAAAAAACAAACACAGCTAAATTCGACGCTACAGTTGAAGTGGCTTTCCGTCTTGGGGTTGACCCTCGTAAAAACGACCAGCAAATCCGTGGAGCAGTTGTGCTTCCAAACGGAACTGGTAAAACTCAGCGCGTTCTCGTTTTCGCAAAAGGCGAAAAAGCGAAAGAAGCTGAAGCTGCTGGTGCAGATTACGTTGGCGATACTGACTACATCAACAAAATTCAACAAGGCTGGTTCGATTTCGATGTAATCGTAGCTACACCTGACATGATGGGTGAAGTTGGTAAAATCGGTCGTGTACTTGGACCAAAAGGTTTAATGCCAAACCCTAAAACTGGTACAGTTACTTTCGAAGTTGAAAAAGCAATTGGCGAAATCAAAGCTGGTAAAGTTGAATACCGCGTTGATAAAGCTGGAAACATTCATGTTCCTATCGGTAAAGTTTCTTTCGAGGATGAAAAACTTGTTGAGAACTTCACAACAATGTACGATACAATCCTGAAAGCTAAACCTGCTGCAGCAAAAGGCGTTTACGTGAAAAACGTTGCTGTAACATCTACTATGGGACCTGGTGTCAAAGTAGACTCTTCAACTTTTAACGTAAAATAATATTGACATGACATCAACATTCTGATATGATTCAAAATGTTGTAAAATAGAATATCATTTATACCGTAGACAGTAGGGGCCTAACCGCTTAATTATCCTACCGAGGTGTATATTATCACAGCTATTACGTTACGTATGCTTGTATATACAGCCTCCATGTCTCATGGAGGCTTTTTATATGGAATCCGTCGTCTCAGTCGTGATCACCTAACGGTATAAGTGTTACACAAGAATCTACAGGAGGTGTAACCATGAGCAGCGCAATTGAAACAAAAAAAGTTGTTGTTGAAGAAATTGCTTCTAAACTGAAAGAAAGTAAATCAACGATCATCGTTGACTATCGCGGACTTAACGTTTCTGAAGTAACAGAACTTCGTAAACAGCTTCGCGAAGCTAACGTTGAGTTCAAAGTTTACAAAAATACGATGACTCGCCGTGCGGTTGAACAAGCTGAGCTTAATGGTTTGAATGATTTCTTAACTGGACCGAACGCGATCGCATTCAGCACTGAAGATGTTGTCGCTCCGGCTAAAGTTCTTAATGAGTTCGCTAAAAATCACGAAGCTCTTGAAATCAAAGCTGGCGTTATCGAAGGTAAAGTTTCTACTGTTGAAGAAGTGAAAGCTCTTGCTGAACTTCCATCACGCGAAGGCTTGCTTTCTATGTTGCTTAGCGTACTTCAAGCTCCAGTTCGCAACTTTGCTCTTGCTGCAAAAGCTGTGGCAGAACAAAAGGAAGAACAAGGCGCTTAATCTAATCAGTTTTTCATAAATTAAAACAAAATGGAGGAATTACAAATGGCTTTAAATATCGAAGAAATCATTGCTTCCGTTAAAGAAGCAACTGTACTTGAATTGAACGACCTAGTAAAAGCAATCGAAGAAGAATTTGGCGTAACTGCTGCTGCTCCTGTAGCTGTAGCTGGCGGAGCTGCTGCAGGCGGAGCTGCTGAAGAGCAAAGCGAATTCGACCTTATCCTTGCTGGTGCAGGTTCTCAAAAAATCAAAGTTATCAAAGTTGTACGTGAAATCACTGGTCTTGGCTTGAAAGAAGCTAAAGAACTTGTTGACAACACTCCAAAACCACTTAAAGAAGGTATTGCTAAAGAAGAAGCTGAAGAGCTTAAAGCTAAACTTGAAGAAGTTGGCGCTTCTGTAGAAGTTAAGTAATCTTCACTTACCTGTAGGGGAAGCTCGCTTTTATGAGGCGGGCTTTTTCTTTGCCATTCTTTAAGCCATGAAAAAAGGAGGTTCCGAGTATGAGTGAGCATTATTATTCAGAAAAACCTTCAGTAAAAAGCAACAAGCAAACCTGGTCTTTTAGGCTTCGTAATAAAGATTTCACGTTTACCAGCGACAGAGGGGTTTTTTCTAAAAAGGAAGTTGATTTTGGCTCCCGTCTGCTGATTGATTCTTTTAAAGAGCCTGAAGTTGAGGGCAGCTTTCTTGATGTAGGCTGCGGGTATGGCCCGATAGGTCTATCGCTGGCCAGCGACTTTAAAGACCGGACCATCCACATGATTGACGTTAATGAGAGAGCTGTAGAGCTATCAAATGAAAATGCAGAACGAAACGGAGTAACAAACGTTAAGATTTATCAGAGTGATTTGTTTTCGAACGTTGATTCTGCTCAAACATATGCTTCTATTCTTACAAATCCCCCAATCCGAGCCGGAAAAAAAGTTGTCCATGCTATCTTTGAGAAAAGCGCTGAACACTTAAAAGCTTCAGGTGAGTTGTGGATCGTCATACAGAAAAAGCAAGGCGCGCCTTCTGCCATTGAAAAGCTCGAGGAACTGTTCGATGAAGTTTCTGTCGTTCAAAAAAAGAAAGGCTATTATATCATAAAAGCAAAAAAAGTTTGACTCGGTATTTTAGCTATGTTAATATTATAAAATGCCAATGTATATATTTTGCTTGATATGATGAATTGTCAATATCTATGTATAAATTATACAAGTATGGAAATGCTAATAAAATCGGTATTTGTTTTTGGATGTGGTTTTCTTAATTAGAAACCCTTTTTTCTTTTGTCTTGTAAAAGTATTTCTTTCTTTGGAAGAGATGCTTATTACACATATAATACGCATGATTTGAGGGGTGAATCAGTTGACAGGTCAACTAGTTCAGTATGGACGACACCGCCAGCGCAGAAGCTATGCTCGCATTAGCGAAGTGTTAGAATTACCAAATCTCATTGAAATTCAAACCTCTTCTTATCAGTGGTTTCTTGATGAGGGTCTTAGAGAGATGTTTCAAGACATATCACCAATTGAGGATTTCACTGGTAACCTCTCTCTTGAGTTCATTGATTATAGTTTAGGTGAGCCTAAATATCCTGTAGAGGAATCAAAAGAACGTGATGTGACTTACTCAGCTCCGCTAAGAGTGAAGGTTCGTTTAATTAACAAAGAAACTGGAGAGGTAAAAGACCAAGATGTCTTCATGGGTGATTTCCCTATTATGACAGATACAGGTACTTTTATCATTAACGGTGCGGAACGCGTTATCGTTTCCCAGCTTGTTCGGTCTCCAAGTGTATATTTCAGTGGTAAAGTAGACAAAAACGGTAAAAAAGGTTTTACCGCAACTGTCATTCCAAACCGTGGCGCATGGTTAGAATACGAAACTGATGCGAAAGATGTTGTTTATGTCCGCATTGATCGCACACGTAAGTTGCCGGTTACGGTTCTTTTGCGTGCTCTCGGCTTCGGCTCCGATCAAGAGATTCTTGATCTCATAGGAGAGAACGAATACCTGCGAAATACGCTTGATAAAGATAACACAGAAAACAGTGACAAAGCGCTGCTTGAAATTTACGAGCGTCTCCGTCCTGGAGAGCCGCCTACAGTAGAAAATGCGAAAAGCTTGCTTGATTCTCGTTTCTTTGATCCGAAACGATACGATCTTGCCAATGTAGGACGCTATAAAATTAATAAAAAACTTCATATTAAGAATCGCCTCTTTAATCAGAGACTTGCTGAAACGCTTGTTGACCCTGAAACAGGAGAAATCCTGGCTGAAAAAGGTCAGATTCTTGATAGAAGAACACTTGATAAAGTACTGCCATACTTAGAAAACGGAATCGGTTTCAGAAAGCTGTATCCGAATGGCGGCGTTGTTGAAGATGAAGTAACTCTTCAATCAATTAAAATCTTTGCTCCGACTGATCAAGAAGGAGAACAGGTTATTAATGTAATCGGCAATGCTTACATTGAAGAAGAGATCAAAAACATTACACCTGCTGATATTATTTCTTCTATCAGCTACTTCTTCAACCTGCTGCACGGAGTAGGCGACACAGATGATATCGATCATCTTGGAAACCGCCGTTTACGTTCTGTAGGTGAGCTTCTCCAGAACCAATTCCGTATCGGTTTAAGCCGTATGGAGCGTGTGGTTCGTGAGAGAATGTCAATTCAAGATACGAATACAATTACACCTCAGCAGCTGATCAATATTCGTCCTGTTATTGCGTCCATTAAAGAGTTCTTTGGAAGCTCTCAGCTTTCTCAATTCATGGATCAGACGAACCCGCTTGCTGAATTAACGCATAAGCGCCGTCTGTCAGCATTAGGACCGGGCGGATTAACACGTGAGCGTGCCGGAATGGAAGTGCGTGACGTTCACTACTCCCACTATGGCCGTATGTGTCCGATTGAAACGCCTGAGGGCCCGAACATCGGTTTGATCAACTCACTTTCATCTTATGCAAAAGTAAACCGTTTTGGTTTTATCGAGACGCCATATCGCCGTGTTGACCCTGAAACAGGGAAGGTAACTGGCAGAATCGATTACTTAACTGCTGATGAAGAGGATAACTATGTTGTCGCTCAAGCGAACGCTCGTCTTGATGACGAAGGCGGATTTATTGATGACAGCATCGTAGCCCGTTTCCGCGGGGAGAACACCGTCGTTTCCAGAAACCGTGTGGACTACATGGATGTATCGCCTAAGCAGGTTGTTTCTGCTGCGACAGCATGTATCCCGTTCCTAGAAAACGATGACTCCAACCGTGCCCTCATGGGAGCGAACATGCAGCGTCAGGCTGTGCCTTTGATGCAGCCGGAAGCACCATTCGTTGGTACTGGTATGGAATACGTATCAGGTAAAGACTCTGGTGCCGCTGTTATTTGTAAACACCCTGGTATCGTTGAACGCGTAGAAGCGAAAAATGTCTGGGTTCGCCGTTATGAAGAAGTAGACGGTCAAAAAGTAAAAGGAAACCTGGATAAATACAGCCTGCTGAAATTTGTCCGCTCTAACCAAGGTACGTGCTACAACCAGCGTCCGATCGTAAGTGTCGGCGATGAAGTGGTAAAAGGAGAAATCCTTGCTGACGGTCCTTCTATGGAGCTTGGTGAACTTGCACTTGGCCGTAACGTAATGGTCGGCTTCATGACATGGGATGGCTACAACTATGAGGATGCCATCATCATGAGTGAACGCCTTGTGAAGGATGATGTTTATACATCTATCCACATTGAAGAATACGAATCAGAAGCACGTGATACGAAACTTGGACCTGAAGAAATCACTCGCGATATTCCAAACGTCGGTGAAGATGCGCTTCGCAATCTTGATGACCGCGGAATCATCCGTATTGGGGCGGAAGTAAAAGACGGAGATCTTCTTGTTGGTAAAGTAACGCCTAAAGGTGTAACTGAACTGACTGCTGAAGAACGCCTGCTTCACGCCATCTTTGGTGAAAAAGCCCGCGAGGTTCGTGATACTTCTCTTCGTGTGCCTCACGGCGGCGGCGGAATTATCCACGACGTTAAAGTCTTCAACCGTGAAGATGGAGACGAACTTCCTCCGGGTGTTAACCAGTTAGTACGCGTATATATCGTTCAGAAACGTAAGATTTCTGAAGGGGATAAAATGGCCGGTCGTCACGGTAACAAAGGTGTTATCTCTAAGATTCTTCCTGAAGAGGATATGCCTTACCTTCCTGACGGCACACCAATTGACATCATGCTTAACCCGCTGGGCGTACCATCACGTATGAACATCGGGCAGGTATTGGAGCTTCATATGGGTATGGCCGCTCGTTACCTTGGCATCCACATTGCATCTCCTGTATTTGACGGAGCGCGTGAAGAGGATGTTTGGGAAACACTTGAAGAAGCCGGCATGTCTCGTGACGCCAAAACGGTGCTTTACGACGGACGTACTGGAGAGCCGTTTGATAACCGCGTATCTGTCGGTATCATGTACATGATTAAACTGGCTCACATGGTTGACGATAAACTTCATGCACGCTCTACAGGTCCTTACTCACTTGTTACGCAGCAGCCTCTTGGCGGTAAAGCGCAATTTGGCGGACAGCGTTTCGGTGAGATGGAGGTTTGGGCACTTGAAGCTTACGGTGCGGCTTACACTCTTCAAGAAATTCTGACTGTTAAGTCTGATGACGTGGTTGGACGTGTGAAAACATATGAAGCCATCGTTAAAGGCGACAACGTTCCAGAACCAGGTGTTCCGGAATCATTCAAAGTATTGATCAAAGAACTTCAAAGCTTAGGTATGGATGTCAAAATCCTTTCCGGTGATGAAGAAGAAATAGAAATGAGAGATTTAGAAGACGAAGAAGATGCGAAACAAGCTGACGGTCTGGCATTATCAGGTGATGAAGAGCCGGAAGAAACAGCATCTGCAGACGTTGAACGCGATGTAGTAACAAAAGAATAATCTCTAGTTATAAAGGCAAGTGACATCGGTTAATCCGAAGATAAAAAGGGAGGTAGGCCCCTTGCTAGATGTGAACAATTTTGAGTATATGAACATCGGTCTTGCTTCACCGGATAAAATCCGTTCATGGTCTTTTGGTGAAGTGAAAAAGCCTGAAACGATAAACTATCGTACGTTAAAACCTGAAAAGGACGGTCTATTCTGCGAACGCATTTTCGGACCGACTAAGGACTGGGAATGTCATTGCGGGAAGTACAAGCGAGTTCGTTATAAAGGCGTAGTTTGTGACCGCTGCGGAGTCGAAGTAACACGGGCTAAAGTCCGTCGTGAGAGAATGGGGCACATTGAACTGGCTGCCCCAGTTTCCCACATTTGGTATTTCAAAGGTATTCCAAGCCGTATGGGTCTTGTGCTGGATATGTCACCTCGTGCTTTAGAAGAAGTCATTTACTTTGCTTCTTACGTTGTAACTGATCCTGCAAACACACCGCTTGAAAAGAAACAGCTTCTGTCTGAGAAAGAATACCGTGCTTATCTCGATAAATACGGTAATAAATTCCAAGCATCAATGGGTGCAGAAGCGATTCACAAACTTCTTCAAGATATCGATCTTGTAAAAGAAGTTGATATGTTAAAAGAAGAGCTGAAAACATCACAAGGACAGCGCCGTACTCGTGCGATCAAACGCCTTGAAGTTTTAGAAGCCTTCCGTAACTCAGGAAACAAGCCATCTTGGATGATCCTTGATGTGCTTCCTGTTATTCCTCCTGAGCTTAGACCGATGGTTCAGCTAGATGGCGGACGTTTTGCGACTTCTGATTTGAACGACCTTTATCGTCGTGTCATCAACCGTAACAATCGTTTGAAACGCCTTTTGGACCTTGGTGCGCCTAGCATTATCGTTCAAAACGAAAAACGTATGCTTCAAGAGGCTGTCGATGCCCTAATTGACAACGGCCGCCGCGGACGTCCTGTAACGGGTCCTGGTAACAGACCGTTAAAATCTCTTTCTCACATGCTGAAAGGGAAGCAAGGCCGCTTCCGTCAAAACCTTCTTGGTAAACGTGTCGATTACTCCGGACGTTCTGTAATCGTTGTTGGTCCTCATTTGAAAATGTACCAATGCGGTTTACCGAAGGAAATGGCGCTTGAGCTTTTCAAACCTTTCGTTATGAAAGAACTTGTTGAAAAAGGTCTTGCTCACAACATTAAGAGTGCGAAACGTAAAATTGAGCGCGTACAGCCTGAAGTATGGGATGTACTGGAATCAGTTATTAAGGAGCATCCGGTACTTCTGAACCGTGCCCCTACACTTCACAGATTAGGTATTCAGGCGTTTGAACCAACGCTTGTTGAAGGACGCGCAATCCGCCTTCACCCGCTCGTATGTACAGCTTATAACGCTGATTTTGACGGTGACCAAATGGCGGTTCACGTACCATTATCTGCTGAAGCACAAGCTGAAGCACGCATCTTGATGCTTGCTGCTCAAAACATCTTGAACCCTAAAGATGGTAAACCGGTTGTAACACCGTCTCAGGATATGGTACTGGGTAACTATTACCTGACACTTGAGCGTGCCGGTGCTGTCGGTGAAGGTATGGTCTTCAAGAATACAGACGAAGCGCTTCTTGCTTATCAAAACGGATATGTTCACCTTCATACGAGAGTAGCTGTTGCAGCTAACTCCCTTAAGAATGTGACATTTACCGAAGAACAGCGCTCAAAATTGTTAATTACAACTGTCGGTAAGCTTGTCTTCAATGAAATTCTTCCGGAATCATTCCCTTACATGAATGAGCCAACGAAGAGCAACATTGAAGAGAAAACACCTGACCGTTTCTTCTTAGAAAAAGGTGCTGATGTTAAAGCTGTCATTGAACAGCAGCCAATCAATGCACCGTTTAAAAAAGGTATTCTGGGTAAAATCATCGCGGAAATCTTTAAACGATTCCATATCACGGAAACGTCTAAAATGCTTGACCGCATGAAAAACCTAGGTTTCAAATATTCAACAAAAGCTGGTATTACAGTTGGGGTTTCTGACATCGTCGTACTCGATGATAAACAAGAAATTCTTGAGGAAGCGCAAAGCAAAGTTGATAACGTCATGAAGCAATTCCGACGTGGTCTAATCACAGAAGAAGAACGCTATGAGAGAGTTATCTCTATCTGGAGTGCTGCAAAAGACGTTATCCAAGGCAAACTGATGAAATCACTTGATGAGCTCAACCCGATCTACATGATGAGTGACTCTGGTGCCCGTGGTAACGCGTCTAACTTTACGCAGCTTGCCGGAATGCGCGGCCTGATGGCCAACCCGGCTGGACGTATCATTGAATTACCGATCAAATCAAGTTTCCGTGAAGGTCTGACAGTATTGGAGTACTTTATCTCCACTCACGGTGCGCGTAAAGGTCTTGCCGATACCGCCCTTAAAACTGCTGACTCAGGTTACCTTACACGCCGTCTCGTTGACGTTGCGCAGGATGTTATCATCCGTGAAACTGATTGCGGAACTGACCGAGGCATCCTTGCTAAGCCACTTAAAGAAGGAACTGAAACCATTGAGCGCTTAGAAGAACGCTTAATCGGCCGTTTTGCACGAAAACAAGTGAAGCACCCTGAAACAGGTGAAGTGCTTGTAAATGAAAACGAACTGATCGATGAAGATAAAGCACTGGAGATTGTAGAAGCCGGCATTGAAGAAGTGTGGATCCGTTCTGCCTTCACATGTAATACGCCTCATGGTGTATGTAAACGATGCTATGGCCGAAATCTTGCAACTGGCTCCGATGTTGAAGTCGGTGAAGCGGTCGGTATCATTGCTGCCCAATCAATCGGTGAGCCTGGTACACAGTTAACAATGCGTACATTCCATACAGGCGGGGTTGCCGGAGACGATATCACACAGGGTCTTCCGCGTATCCAAGAGCTTTTCGAAGCGCGTAATCCGAAAGGTCAGGCAACAATTACAGAAATCGACGGTACAATAGTTGAGATCAATGAAGTTCGTGATAAGCAACAGGAAATTGTGGTTCAAGGCGCAGTGGAAACACGTTCTTATACGGCACCTTATAACTCCCGCCTGAAAGTAGCGGAAGGAGATAAAATTACTCGAGGCCAAGTACTGACAGAAGGTTCAATCGATCCGAAAGAGCTTCTTAAAGTGACTGACCTGACAACTGTTCAAGAGTATCTTCTCCATGAGGTTCAAAAGGTTTACCGTATGCAGGGTGTTGAAATCGGAGATAAACACGTAGAAGTAATGGTTCGCCAGATGCTTCGCAAAGTCCGCGTGATTGACGCTGGTGACACTGATGTCCTTCCAGGTACATTGCTTGATATTCACCAATTTACTGAAGCGAACAAAAAGGTGTTGCTTGAAGGCAATCGTCCTGCTACAGGCCGTCCTGTCTTACTCGGTATTACAAAAGCATCTCTTGAAACTGATTCATTCTTATCTGCTGCTTCCTTCCAGGAAACAACACGTGTCCTTACAGACGCAGCGATCAAAGGTAAGCGTGACGAGCTTCTTGGCTTGAAAGAGAATGTTATCATCGGTAAGCTTGTTCCGGCTGGTACAGGTATGATGAAATACCGTAAAGTAAAACCAGTTTCAAATGTTCAGCCGACTGAAGACATGGTTCCGGTTGAATAACTGATTTAAAGCTGCTGAAAGACTGCCAAAACAGTCTTTCAGCAGATATTTTTAATAAAAAATCACTCTATGAGAAGTACGAAACTAAAAAATGTCATACCTTGTTGACATTCGTCTCCTAGAATGATAATATAACCAAGGTGCTCGAAATAAACCTGTTACTTTGGAGGATATGTTTATGTCTTATGATAAAGTATCACAGGCCAAATCAATTATTATTGGTACGAAGCAAACAGTGAAAGCTCTAAAACGAGGTTCAGTAAAGGAAGTAGTCGTTGCAAAAGACGCAGATCCGATCCTCACGTCAAGTGTTGTTTCACTTGCGGAAGATCAAGGTATCTCTGTCTTAATGGTTGAATCCATGAAAAAGCTCGGCAAAGCCTGCGGAATTGAGGTAGGAGCAGCCGCTGTTGCCATTATTTTATAACGTACTTTTGTTTTTGCGTAAGATTCATCTTATGTAAAGACATTGTTTTTTGCCTTTTGATGAACCACCTGGGTATGTGGGTTATAAAACGTAACGAAGGGAGGAAAAAATCATGCCTACAATTAATCAGCTAATTCGCAAAGGACGCGTGAGTAAAGTAGAAAACTCAAAGTCTCCTGCACTTAACAAAGGATACAACAGCTTTAAAAAAGAGCACACTAATGTATCTTCTCCACAAAAACGCGGGGTATGTACTCGTGTTGGTACAATGACACCGAAAAAACCGAACTCAGCACTTCGTAAATATGCTCGTGTTCGTTTAACTAACGGAATCGAGGTTACTGCTTACATTCCTGGTATCGGTCACAACCTGCAAGAGCACAGTGTTGTACTTATCCGCGGCGGACGTGTAAAAGACTTACCAGGGGTACGTTACCACATCGTTCGTGGTGCGCTTGACACTGCTGGAGTTGAAAACCGTGCACAAGGCCGTTCTAAATACGGTACGAAAAAACCTAAAGCAAAATAATAAACGAAAATACGCATAATTGATGAAGGGAGGATATTCAGATGCCACGTAAAGGTCCTGTAGCAAAAAGAGACGTTTTACCTGATCCGATTTACAACTCTAAGCTTGTATCTCGTCTAATCAACAAAATGATGATCGATGGTAAAAAAGGTAAGTCTCAAACAATCCTATACAAGTCATTCGATATCATTAAAGAACGTACTGGCAATGATGCAATGGAGGTTTTCGAACAAGCATTGAAAAACATCATGCCTGTACTTGAAGTAAAAGCACGCCGTGTAGGTGGTGCGAACTACCAAGTTCCTGTAGAAGTTCGTCCTGAACGTCGTACGACTCTTGGACTTCGCTGGTTAGTTAACTACGCGCGTCTTCGCGGAGAAAAAACGATGGAAGAGCGTTTAGCTAACGAAATCCTTGACGCAGCTAACAACACTGGTGCTGCTGTTAAGAAACGTGAAGATACTCATAAGATGGCTGAAGCAAACAAAGCATTTGCTCACTATCGTTGGTAGGATTTATATACTAAAAAACACAATTTCCTAATAAGGAAGGAGAAATTACCCAATGGCAAGAGAGTTCTCCTTAGAAAATACTCGTAATATCGGAATCATGGCTCACATTGATGCCGGTAAAACGACTACTACAGAACGTATCTTGTTCTATACTGGTCGTATCCACAAAATTGGTGAAACTCACGAAGGAGCTTCACAAATGGACTGGATGGAGCAGGAACAAGAACGTGGTATCACAATCACTTCCGCTGCGACAACTGCACAGTGGAAAGGATACCGCGTAAACATCATCGATACTCCAGGACACGTAGACTTCACAGTTGAAGTTGAACGTTCTCTTCGTGTACTTGATGGTGCTGTTGCTGTACTTGACGCGCAATCAGGCGTTGAGCCTCAAACAGAAACTGTTTGGCGTCAGGCAACAACTTACGGAGTACCGCGTATCGTTTTTGTTAACAAAATGGACAAAATCGGTGCAGACTTCCTTTACTCTGTAGGAACTTTAAGAGACCGTCTTCAAGCAAACGCTCATGCAATTCAATTGCCGATCGGTGCTGAAGATAACTTCGAAGGTATCATCGATCTTGTAGAAAACGTTGCGTATTTCTACGAAGATGACCTCGGAACTCGCTCTGATGCGAAAGAAATCCCTGAAGAGTACAAAGAGCAAGCTGAAGAGCTTCGCAACAGCCTCATTGAAGCTGTATGTGAGCTTGATGAAGAGCTTATGGACAAATACCTTGAGGGTGAAGAAATCACTATTGACGAGTTAAAAGCAGGTATCCGTAAAGGTACATTAAATGTTGAATTCTACCCTGTTCTTGTTGGTTCTGCCTTCAAAAACAAAGGTGTTCAACTAGTACTTGATGCTGTTCTTGACTACCTTCCTGCACCAACTGACGTTGCTGCAATCAAAGGTGTACGTCCTGATACAAATGAAGAGATTGAGCGCCATTCTTCTGATGATGAGCCATTCTCTGCATTAGCATTTAAAGTTATGACTGACCCTTACGTTGGTAAGTTGACGTTCTTCCGTGTTTACTCTGGAACACTTGATTCCGGTTCATACGTGAAAAACTCTACTAAAGGCAAACGTGAGCGTGTTGGACGTATCCTTCAAATGCACGCTAACAGCCGTGAAGAAATCTCTACTGTATACGCAGGCGATATCGCAGCTGCTGTAGGTCTAAAAGATACGACTACTGGAGATACTCTTTGTGATGAGAAGGATCTTGTTATCCTCGAATCAATGGAATTCCCAGAACCAGTTATCGACGTTGCTATTGAGCCTAAATCAAAAGCCGACCAAGATAAAATGGGTATCGCTTTAGCGAAACTTGCTGAAGAAGATCCTACATTCCGTACTCAAACAAACCCAGAAACTGGCCAAACGATCATCTCTGGTATGGGTGAACTTCACCTTGATATCATTGTTGACCGTATGAAACGCGAATTTAAAGTAGAAGCCAACGTTGGTGCTCCTCAGGTTGCGTACCGTGAAACATTCCGTTCCGGTGCAAAAGTTGAAGGTAAATTCGTACGTCAGTCTGGTGGACGCGGTCAGTTCGGACACGTTTGGATCGAATTCGAACCAAACGAAGAAGGCGCTGGCTTTGAATTTGAAAATGCGATTGTCGGTGGGGTAGTTCCTCGTGAATACATCCCAGCTGTTCAAGCAGGTCTGGAAGATTCACTTGAAAATGGTGTACTAGCAGGCTTCCCGCTTATCGACATTAAAGCAAAACTTTTCGATGGTTCTTACCATGATGTTGACTCAAACGAAATGGCATTTAAAATTGCTGCTTCTATGGCATTGAAAAATGCAGTCAGCAAATGTAACCCAGTTCTTCTTGAACCAATCATGAAAGTAGAAGTGGTTATTCCAGAAGAATACATGGGAGATATCATGGGTGATGTTACTTCACGTCGCGGACGCGTAGAAGGTATGGAAGCACGCGGTAACGCTCAAGTTGTTCGCGCTATGGTTCCTCTTGCTGAAATGTTCGGTTACGCTACTGCACTTCGTTCTAATACGCAAGGTCGCGGTACGTTTACTATGCACATGGATCACTACGAAGAAGTGCCGAAGAGCATTGCAGAAGAAATTATCAAAAAAAATAAAGGCGAATAATTGATTTTGCCGCTTAACTCAAGTATAACTACTATTGTAAGATGAGGAAGTGAAAGCTTTCTTTCACTTCCTATCACTCTATACATTACTAATTAAAAGCTCTTAAGGAGGATTTTAGAATGGCTAAAGAAAAATTCGACCGTTCCAAATCACATGCCAATATCGGTACAATTGGACACGTTGACCATGGTAAAACAACTTTAACTGCTGCTATCACAACAGTACTTCATAAGAAATCTGGTAAAGGTACAGCTATGGCGTACGATCAAATTGATGGTGCTCCAGAAGAACGTGAGCGCGGTATTACAATCTCTACTGCACACGTTGAGTACGAAACTGAAACTCGTCACTATGCACACGTTGACTGCCCAGGACACGCTGACTATGTTAAAAACATGATCACTGGTGCTGCGCAAATGGACGGAGCTATCCTTGTAGTATCTGCTGCTGATGGCCCAATGCCACAAACTCGTGAGCACATCCTTCTTTCTAAAAACGTTGGTGTACCATACATCGTTGTATTCCTAAACAAATGCGACATGGTAGACGACGAAGAGCTTCTTGAACTAGTTGAAATGGAAGTTCGCGATCTTCTTAGCGAATACGACTTCCCTGGTGATGATGTACCAGTAATCAAAGGTTCTGCTCTTAAAGCTCTTGAAGGTGACGCTGAGTACGAAGCGAAAATCTTCGAACTTATGGATGCGGTTGATGAGTACATCCCAACTCCAGAACGTGACACTGAAAAACCATTCATGATGCCAGTTGAGGATGTATTCTCAATCACTGGTCGTGGTACAGTAGCAACTGGCCGTGTAGAACGCGGACAAGTTAAAGTCGGTGACGAAGTTGAAATCATCGGTCTTCAAGAAGAGAACAAGAAAACAACTGTTACAGGTGTTGAAATGTTCCGTAAGCTTCTTGATTATGCTGAAGCTGGTGACAACATTGGTGCCCTTCTTCGCGGTGTATCTCGTGAAGAAATCCAACGTGGTCAAGTACTTGCTAAACCAGGTACAATCACTCCACACAGCAAATTCAAAGCTGAAGTTTACGTTCTTTCTAAAGAAGAGGGTGGACGTCATACTCCATTCTTCTCTAACTACCGTCCTCAGTTCTACTTCCGTACAACTGACGTAACTGGTATCATCCATCTTCCAGAAGGCGTAGAAATGGTTATGCCTGGAGATAACACTGAAATGAACGTTGAACTTATCTCTACAATCGCTATCGAAGAAGGAACTCGTTTCTCTATTCGTGAAGGCGGACGTACTGTTGGTTCAGGCGTTGTTTCTACAATCACTGAGTAATAGTATGATGATAAACGAGACCCCCTGTGGGTCTCGTTTTTTTGTTTACTTATCTTTTTCTTGTATAATAAGACCTATCATATCTGAGGGGCTAATTTTTATGATTCCTGAAAAGAGATCAATCGCAATCATGAAAGAACTGAGCATTGAAAATACAAAACAAATGCTGATGATTAATGGGGCTGATGTAAAAAATCCATTGCTGCTTTTTTTACATGGCGGACCGGGGACCCCCCAAAGCGGATATGTTAGGCATTATCAAAAAGAGCTTGAACAGCGTTTTACAGTAGTACATTGGGATCAAAGAGGATCCGGGCTTTCTTATTCAAAACGAATTCCTCATCACTCCATGACAATCAGCCATTTTGTTAAAGATGCAATTCAAGTCACTCAATGGCTCCTAGACCATTTTTCAAAAACAAAACTATATCTTACTGGCCATTCTTGGGGCTCACTGTTAGCACTCCATGTACTGCAGCAGCATCCGGATTTGTTTTATGCGTATTATGGAATCAGCCAGGTTGTTAACCCTCACTATGAAGAATCAGCTGCTTATCATTATCTACGTGAAATGTCTGATACAAAGAGAATGAGTATAGTATCTTTGCTTATACGCTTCATTGGCCCTCCGCCTTGGGAGAAGGATATCCAGCATACCATCTATCGGTTTTGTGTCGAGATGGGCAAGGGAGGATTTACTCACCATCGTCGTCAAAGCCTTGCTATATTATTTCAAATGCTTACTGGTAATGAGTATGGAATAAAAAACATGCACAAATTCCTCAATGGACAGCGATTCACAAAAATACATTTAAGTGATGAGTTGTACAATTTTAATGCATTCAAATCAGTTCCTTCTATTAAAGTACCGTGCTTTTTCATTTCGGGGAGACATGATTTAATTGTTCCTGCTGAAATATCAAAACAGTATTATCAAGAGCTTGAGGCACCTGAAAAGCGCTGGGTTCAATTTGAGAATTCGGCTCACAGCCCGCATGTCGAGGAGCCGTCATTATTCGCAAGCACACTGAGTAGCCACGCACTGTATCACTTACGATAGATCCTTGATAAATAAGAAAAACACCTGTATAATAAAAAAAGTGTGCAAACCATGCATATTCTAAATAAGTCTTGCAACATACGTCTATTTTCTGTATAATGGTGTATGTTGGTCTTTGACTGCGATGAAGTGAGAGGTTGCTGACACACCCGGCCGCTTTGCCATGGCAAGGTGTTCAGGTTTTTCTCACGGAGAACTGTCTAACTTGATGTAGGCGAAAAGGAGGGAAAATAATGGCAAAACAAAAAATTCGTATTCGTTTGAAAGCATATGATCATAGAATCCTTGATCAATCTGCAGAGAAGATTGTTGAAACGGCAAAACGTTCTGGTGCTAGCGTATCTGGTCCGATCCCGTTACCAACTGAAAAATCAGTTTACACAATCCTTCGTGCGGTGCACAAATACAAAGATTCTCGTGAGCAATTTGAAATGCGTACACATAAACGTTTAATCGATATTGTGAACCCAACACCACAAACTGTTGATGCTCTCATGCGATTAGACTTACCATCTGGTGTCGATATCGAAATCAAACTTTAATTCTAAAATATAGAATGATCTTAATAGGAGGTGTGACGAATGACCAAAGGAATCTTAGGAAGAAAAATTGGTATGACGCAAGTATTCGCTGAAAATGGTGATCTTATTCCGGTAACTGTTATCGAGGCTGCTCCAAACGTTGTTCTTCAAAAGAAATCAACTGAAAACGACGGTTATGAAGCAATCCAGCTTGGTTTTGACGACAAGCGTGAAAAGCTTTCTAACAAACCTGAAAAAGGGCACGTTGCAAAAGCGGAAACTGCTCCTAAGCGCTTCGTTAAAGAATTACGCGGAGTGGAAATGGATGCGTATGAAGTTGGTCAGGAAGTCAAGGTTGAAATTTTCTCTGCTGGAGAAATCGTAGATGTAACAGGAGTATCTAAAGGTAAAGGTTTCCAAGGTGCGATCAAGCGCCACGGACAATCTCGCGGACCTATGTCTCACGGTTCACGCTACCACCGTCGTCCTGGTTCAATGGGACCTGTAGATCCTAACCGTGTATTCAAAGGTAAATTGTTACCTGGACGTATGGGCGGAGAGCAAATCACTGTTCAAAACCTTGAAATCGTAAAAGTTGATGCAGAACGCAATCTTCTTTTGATCAAAGGTAACGTACCTGGTGCGAAGAAATCTTTAATCACTGTTAAAAGTGCTGTTAAATCTAAATAACTCTCTTAGGAAAGGAGGAAATTGATCATGCCAAAAGTAGCATTATACAACCAAAACGGTTCTACTGCTGGTGACATCGAATTAAACGCTTCTGTATTTGGTATCGAACCAAATGAGAGTGTTGTATTCGACGCTATTCTTATGCAAAGAGCTTCCTTACGTCAAGGATCTCATAAAGTAAAAAATCGTTCTGAAGTACGCGGCGGAGGTCGTAAACCATGGCGTCAAAAAGGTACTGGACGTGCCCGTCAAGGTTCTATCCGTTCACCGCAATGGCGCGGAGGTGGTGTCGTATTCGGCCCAACACCACGCAGCTATTCTTATAAATTACCTAAAAAAGTTCGCCGCTTGGCAATCAAATCAGTATTGTCTTCTAAAGTGAACGACAACAATATCATCGTTCTTGAAGATCTTACTCTTGATACGGCTAAAACAAAAGAAATGGCAGCTATCCTTAAAGGGTTATCTGTTGAGAAAAAAGCTTTAATCGTAACTGCGGATGCTAACGAAGCAGTGGCTTTATCTGCTCGCAACATTCCTGGAGTTACTGTAGTTGAAGCTAACGGAATCAACGTTTTAGACGTTGTCAACCACGAGAAGCTTCTGATTACAAAAGCAGCGGTTGAAAAAGTAGAGGAGGTGCTTGCATAATGAAAGATCCTCGTGATGTTCTAAAGCGCCCCGTCATTACTGAACGTTCTGCTGATTTAATGGCTGAAAAGAAATATACTTTTGAAGTTGATGTAAGAGCTAACAAAACAGAAGTGAAAGACGCGGTTGAAAGCATCTTTGGTGTGAAAGTTGACAAAGTCAACATCATGAACTACAAAGGTAAATCAAAACGTGTCGGACGCTACACTGGTATGACTAGCCGTCGCAGAAAAGCGATCGTAAAACTTACTGCAGACAGCAAAGAAATCGAAATTTTTGAAGCTTAATTATCTGTAAAAAGAAGGAGGGAAATTCAAAATGGCGATTAAAAAGTATAAACCGACCTCTAATGGACGTCGTGGCATGACAACTTCAGATTTTGCTGAAATCACGACTGACAAGCCGGAAAAATCCTTGCTTGCTCCCCTTCACAAAAAAGGCGGACGTAACAACCAAGGTAAATTGACTGTACGTCACCAAGGTGGCGGACATAAACGCCAATACCGTGTTATCGACTTCAAACGCGATAAAGATGGTATACCTGGACGCGTTGCTACAGTTGAATACGATCCAAACCGTTCAGCTAACATCGCTCTAATCAACTATGCAGACGGAGAAAAACGTTACATTCTTGCTCCTAAAGGAATTCAAGTGGGTACTGAAATCATGTCAGGTCCTGAAGCTGACATTAAAGTAGGTAATGCACTTCCACTTATCAACATCCCTGTTGGTACAGTTGTGCATAACATTGAATTAAAACCTGGTAAAGGCGGACAGCTCGTACGTTCAGCTGGTACATCTGCTCAGGTTCTTGGTAAAGAAGGTAAATACGTTCTTGTACGCCTTAACTCTGGAGAAGTTCGCATGATTCTTTCTGCTTGCCGTGCTTCTATCGGTCAAGTAGGTAACGAACAGCACGAACTTATCAACATTGGTAAAGCTGGACGTTCTCGCTGGAAAGGCATCCGTCCTACAGTTCGTGGTTCTGTAATGAACCCTAACGATCACCCACACGGTGGTGGTGAAGGACGTGCGCCAATCGGACGTAAATCACCAATGTCTCCATGGGGCAAACCGACTCTTGGATTCAAGACTCGTAAGAAAAAGAACAAATCCGATAAATTTATCGTACGTCGTCGTAAAAATAAATAACGGGGTTGTCTACGGTTCACTTCGGACCGTAGTGCAATCACGAAGGGAGGTTCCAAAATGGCTCGCAGCTTGAAAAAAGGACCATTTGTCGATGGACACTTGATGACAAAAATCGAGAAATTAAATGAAACAGACAAGAAACAAGTCGTAAAAACTTGGTCTCGTCGTTCTACTATTTTCCCACAGTTTATTGGTCACACAATCGCAGTCTATGACGGACGTAAACACGTGCCTGTATTCATCTCTGAAGATATGGTAGGGCACAAGTTGGGTGAATTCGCTCCAACTCGTACGTACAAAGGTCATGCTAGTGATGACAAAAAAACAAGACGCTAAGAGAGGAGGCTTTTAAATGCAAGCTAAAGCTGTTGCAAGAACAGTCCGTATTGCTCCTCGTAAAGCACGTCTAGTAATGGACCTGATTCGAGGCAAGCAAGTAGGTGAGGCAGTATCAATCTTGAACCTTACACCAAGAGCTGCTTCTCCAATTATCGAGAAAGTATTAAAATCCGCTATTGCAAATGCTGAGCATAACTATGAAATGGACGCTAACAACCTGGTTATTTCTCAAGCATTCGTTGACGAAGGCCCTACGTTAAAAAGATTCCGCCCACGTGCTATGGGACGTGCGAGCCAAATCAACAAACGTACGAGCCACATTACAATCGTTGTATCAGAAAAGAAGGAGGGATAAGTAGTGGGTCAAAAGGTAAATCCAGTCGGTCTTCGTATCGGAGTCATTCGTGATTGGGAATCTAAGTGGTACGCTGGTAAAGATTACGCTGACTTCCTGCACGAAGATTTAAAAATTCGTGAATACATTAGCAAACGCCTTTCTGACGCTTCTGTTTCTAAAGTAGAAATCGAGCGTGCAGCAAACCGCGTTAACATTACGATCCACACAGCTAAGCCTGGTATGGTTATCGGTAAAGGCGGTTCTGAAGTTGAAGCACTTCGCAAAGCCCTTAACAGCCTTACTGGCAAGCGTGTACACATTAACATTCTTGAAATCAAAAGAGCAGATCTTGATGCACAGCTAGTTGCTGACAACATCGCTCGTCAATTAGAAAACCGTGTTTCTTTCCGCCGTGCACAGAAACAACAAATCCAACGTACTATGCGCGCTGGAGCACAAGGTGTGAAAACAATGGTTTCTGGTCGTCTTGGCGGTGCAGATATCGCTCGTTCTGAATACTACAGTGAAGGAACTGTTCCATTGCACACATTACGTGCGGACATTGACTATGCAACATCAGAAGCTGATACTACTTACGGTAAGCTTGGTGTAAAAGTCTGGATCTATCGTGGAGAGGTTCTTCCTACTAAGAAGAAAACTGAGGAAGGAGGAAAATAATATGTTATTACCAAAACGCGTTAAATATCGCAGAGAGCATCGCGGAAAAATGCGTGGCCGTGCGAAAGGCGGTACTGAAGTACATTTCGGTGAGTTCGGTATCCAAGCTCTTGAAGCTTCTTGGATCACTAACCGTCAAATCGAAGCTGCACGTATTGCGATGACTCGTTACATGAAACGTGGCGGTAAAGTTTGGATCAAAATTTTCCCTTCTAAACCTTACACTGCTAAACCACTTGAGGTACGTATGGGATCCGGTAAAGGGGCTCCAGAAGGTTGGGTAGCTGTTGTAAAACCGGGCAAAGTTTTATTTGAAATTTCTGGTGTGTCTGAAGAGGTTGCTCGTGAAGCGCTTCGTCTTGCATCTCACAAATTGCCAATTAAAACGAAGTTCGTAAAACGTGAAGAAATTGGTGGTGAATCAAATGAAAGCTAATGAAATTCGTGACCTTACCACTGCTGAAATTGAACAAAAAGTAAAGTCTCTTAAAGAAGAACTTTTCAATCTTCGCTTTCAATTAGCGACAGGACAACTTGAAAATACTGCTCGCATTCGTGAAGTGCGCAAAGCTATCGCGCGCATGAAAACTGTGATTCGTGAAAGAGAAATTGCTGCTAATAAATAATCACTGAGGGGAGGTCGTGAGCATGAGCGAACGTAACCAACGCAAAGTTTACCAAGGCCGTGTTGTTTCTGACAAAATGGATAAAACCATCACTGTTGTTGTTGAAACATACAAAAAACATACACTTTACGGTAAACGCGTAAAATACTCAAAAAAATTCAAAGCACATGATGAAAATAATCAAGCTAAAATCGGTGACATCGTAAAGATCATGGAAACTCGTCCATTGTCTGCAACTAAGCGTTTCCGTCTAGTTGAAGTTGTCGAAGAAGCTGTTATTATCTAATAAAGTTCGGAATTCTTTTTCCGAAGGGAGGTAACAAATAATGATTCAACAAGAGACTCGTTTAAAAGTAGCTGACAACTCTGGCGCACGTGAAGTACTTACTATTAAAGTTCTTGGTGGTTCTGGACGTAAAACAGCTAACATTGGTGATGTAATTGTTTGCACGGTTAAACAAGCAACACCAGGAGGCGTTGTCAAAAAAGGTGAAGTCGTAAAAGCTGTTATCGTTCGCACGAAAAGCGGAGCGCGCAGAAGTGACGGTTCATACATCAGCTTCGATGAGAATGCATGTGTTATCATCCGTGACGACAAGAGCCCACGCGGAACTCGTATCTTCGGACCAGTTGCTCGTGAATTGCGTGAAAACAACTTTATGAAAATTGTTTCTCTAGCTCCAGAAGTTATCTAATGAAATAAATGCCTTACTCAAGGAGGTGCGATCAGGATGCATGTAAAAAAAGGCGATAAAGTTATGGTTATCTCTGGTAAAGATAAAGGCAAACAAGGAACAATCCTTGCTGCTTTCCCTAAAAAGGACCGCGTTTTAGTTGAAGGTGTTAACATGGTAAAGAAACACTCTAAACCAACTCAAGCTAACCCTCAAGGCGGTATTTCTAATCAAGAGGCGCCAATTCATGTATCAAACGTTATGCCGCTCGATCCTAAAACAGGTGAAGTGACTCGCGTAGGATACAAAGTGGAAGATGGCAAAAAAGTTCGTGTTGCAAAAAAATCTGGGCAAGTTCTAGATAAATAGTATTAAAAGGAAGGGAGGTCTATCTCATGAACCGCCTTAAAGAAAAGTACAATAAAGAAATTGCACCTGCTTTAATGACTAAGTTCAACTATGATTCAGTCATGCAAGTGCCTAAAATCGAAAAAATCGTAATCAACATGGGTGTTGGTGACGCTGTTCAAAACGCGAAAGCAATCGACAGTGCTGTTGAAGAATTAACGTTTATCGCAGGTCAAAAACCTGTCGTTACTCGTGCGAAGAAATCAATTGCTGGATTCCGTCTTCGTGAGGGAATGCCTATCGGTGCGAAAGTAACTCTTCGCGGAGAGCGCATGTATGATTTCCTTGATAAACTTATTTCTGTATCTTTACCGCGTGTACGTGACTTCCGCGGGGTTTCTAAAAAATCTTTCGACGGTCGCGGTAACTACACACTTGGTATCAAAGAACAGTTAATCTTCCCTGAAATTGACTACGATAAAGTAACAAAGGTTCGCGGAATGGACATCGTTATCGTAACAACTGCTAATACTGACGAAGAAGCTCGTGAGCTATTAACTCAAGTAGGTATGCCGTTCCAGAAATAATCAATGAAAGGGAGGCGAAATCGTGGCTAAAAAGTCTATGATTGCGAAACAACAACGTACACCAAAGTTTAAAGTACAAGAGTACACACGCTGTGAACGCTGCGGACGTCCGCATTCAGTCATTCGTAAATTTAAACTTTGCCGTATTTGTTTCCGTGAGCTTGCATATAAAGGACAAATTCCTGGCGTGAAAAAAGCCAGCTGGTAATCCCCAAGAAAGGGAAGGAGGTAATTATATAATGGTTATGACAGATCCAATTGCAGATATGCTAACTCGTATTCGCAATGCAAACATGGTACGTCATGAGAAGCTTGAAATTCCTGCTTCTAAATTGAAAAGAGAAATTGCTGAAATTTTAAAGCGTGAAGGTTTCATTCGTGACGTTGAGTTCGTAGAAGACAGCAAACAAGGTATCATCCGCGTTTTCTTGAAATACGGACAAAACAACGAGCGCGTTATCACTGGTCTTAAAAGAATCAGCAAACCTGGTTTGCGTGTTTATGCTAAATCAAATGAAGTACCTCGCGTACTTAACGGTCTTGGAATCGCGATTATTTCTACATCACAAGGTGTTTTAACGGACAAAGAAGCCCGTGCAAAACAAGCTGGTGGAGAAGTTCTAGCATACGTTTGGTAAGAAGTTTAACATGAATGGAGGTGTTTGGTATGTCTCGTGTAGGTAAGAAGTTACTTGAGATTCCTTCTGATGTTACAGTAACGTTAAACGATAACAACACTGTAGCTGTGAAAGGACCAAAAGGAGAATTAACTCGTACGTTTCACCCTGATATGGAAATTAAAGTAGAGGACAATGTGCTTACAGTCACTCGTCCTTCTGATCAAAAAGAGCACCGTGCACTGCATGGTACAACTCGCAGTCTGCTTGGCAACATGGTTGAAGGTGTATCTAAAGGATTTGAAAGAGGTTTGGAATTAGTCGGTGTCGGTTACCGTGCGTCTAAATCCGGAAATAAACTTGTTTTAAACGTTGGATACTCTCACCCTGTTGAGATCGTTCCTGAAGAAGGCATCGAAATCGAAGTTCCTTCTCAAACTAAAGTAGTTGTAAAAGGTACAGACAAAGAACGTGTAGGAGCTATTGCTGCTAACATCCGCGCTGTACGTTCTCCAGAGCCTTACAAAGGTAAAGGAATCCGCTACGAAGGTGAAGTTGTTCGCCGCAAAGAAGGTAAATCTGCTAAGTAAGATCGCTTAAAGTGAAGAAAGGAGTGACCTAGATGATAACGAAAACTAGCAAAAATGCTGCTCGTCTTAAAAGACACGCTCGTGTTCGCGCTAAACTTTCCGGTACTGCTGAAAGACCGCGTCTGAACGTTTTCCGTTCTAACAAGCACATTTACGCTCAAATCATCGATGATGTAAATGGTGTTACACTTGCTAGTGCATCTACTCTCGATAAAGACTTGAACGTTGAAAGCACTGGAGATACTTCTGCTGCTACTAAAGTTGGAGAATTAGTTGCAAAACGCGCTGCTGAAAAAGGCGTTTCTGAAGTAGTATTTGACCGTGGCGGATACTTATACCATGGACGTGTAAAAGCTTTGGCTGATGCCGCTCGTGAAGCTGGACTTAAATTTTAATAAAAGAAGGAGGGACACATGATTATGCGTCGTATTGACCCAAGCAAATTAGAGTTAGAAGAACGCTTAGTTACGGTTAACCGCGTAGCGAAAGTTGTTAAAGGTGGTCGTCGTTTCCGCTTCGCAGCTCTAGTCGTTGTCGGTGACAAAAACGGACACGTAGGATTCGGTACTGGTAAAGCACAAGAAGTACCAGAAGCGATCCGCAAAGCTGTTGAAGATGCGAAAAAGAATTTAATTGAAGTACCAATGGTTGGAACTACAATTCCACATGAAATCATCGGACGTTTCGGTGCAGGTAACATCTTGTTAAAACCTGCTTCTGAAGGTACTGGAGTTATCGCTGGAGGCCCTGTACGTGCGGTACTTGAGCTTGCTGGTGTATCTGACATCCTTTCTAAGTCTTTAGGTTCTAACACACCGATCAACATGATTCGTGCAACACTTCAAGGCTTAAGTGAACTTAAGCGTGCTGAAGAGGTTGCGAAGCTTCGTGGAAAATCTGTAGAAGAACTGTTAGGATAAGGAGGGAACATTAATGGCTAAATTAGAAATTACCCTCAAACGAAGTGTAATCGGTCGCCCGGAAGATCAACGCGTTACTGTTAGAACGCTTGGTTTAAAGAAAACAAACCAAACTGTTGTTCATGAAGACAACGCTGCGATCCGTGGCATGATTAATAAAGTATCTCATTTAGTTTCTGTTAAAGAACAATAAAAATAATTGATCGGATAAGGAGGTGTCCTAATGAAACTTCATGAATTAAAACCTTCAGAAGGTTCACGCAAAACGCGTAATCGCGTAGGTCGTGGTATTGGTTCTGGCAACGGTAAAACAGCTGGTAAAGGTCACAAAGGTCAAAACGCTCGTTCTGGCGGCGGTGTACGCCCAGGATTCGAGGGGGGACAAATGCCTTTATTCCAACGTCTTCCTAAACGCGGTTTTACTAACATCAACCGCAAGGAATACGCTGTAGTCAACCTAGACAAATTGAACGGTTTTGCAGAAGGAACGGAAGTCACTCCTGAACTTCTTCTTGAGACTGGTGTTATTAGCAAACTTAATGCAGGAGTAAAGATTCTTGGCAACGGTAAATTAGAGAAAAAATTAACTGTAAAAGCCAATAAATTCTCTGCTTCTGCGAAAGAAGCTGTTGAAGCTGCTGGCGGTACAGCTGAGGTGATCTAACTTGTTTAAAACAATCTCCAACTTTATGCGTGTGAGTGATATCAGGAATAAAATCATATTCACTTTACTCATGCTTATCGTCTTTCGCATAGGTGCGTTTATTCCTGTGCCTTATGTTAACGCTGAAGCGTTACAGGCACAGTCTCAAATGGGTGTTTTTGATCTCCTTAATACATTTGGCGGCGGTGCGCTTTACCAATTCTCCATTTTTGCAATGGGAATTACTCCTTATATCACGGCTTCGATCATCATTCAGCTGCTTCAGATGGATGTTGTACCGAAGTTTACCGAGTGGTCTAAGCAAGGTGAAGTTGGCCGCCGTAAATTAGCTCAGTTCACAAGGTACTTTACGATTGTGCTTGGTTTCATCCAGGCGTTAGGTATGTCATACGGATTCAACAATCTGGCAAACGGTATGCTGATTGAAAAATCCGGTATATCGACTTATCTCATCATTGCTTTAGTGCTCACTGGCGGAACTGCCTTTTTAATGTGGCTTGGAGAACAAATTACGTCTCATGGAGTAGGCAACGGAATATCGATCATTATCTTCGCGGGGATTGTGGCTAGTATTCCAAAAACGATTGGACAAATATATGAGACTCAATTTGTCGGCAGCAACGATCAGTTGTTTATTCATATTGTGAAAGTCGCACTTCTTGTGATTGCGATTTTAGCAGTTATTGTTGGAGTTATTTTCATTCAGCAAGCCGTACGGAAAATTGCGATTCAATATGCTAAAGGCACAGGTCGTTCACCTGCTGGCGGTGGTCAGTCTACACACCTTCCATTGAAAGTGAACCCTGCAGGGGTTATTCCTGTAATCTTTGCGGTTGCGTTTTTGATAACGCCGCGGACGATCGCGTCATTCTTTGGAACAAACGATGTGACAAAGTGGATTCAAAACTACTTTGATAATACGCATCCGGTGGGTATGGCGATATATGTTGCGTTGATTATTGCCTTTACGTACTTTTATGCTTTTGTACAGGTTAATCCTGAACAAATGGCTGATAACCTTAAAAAACAGGGTGGCTATATCCCGGGGGTTCGTCCAGGGAAAATGACTCAAGATAGAATTACGAGCATTTTGTATCGACTTACGTTTGTGGGTTCTATATTCTTAGCCGTGATTTCCATTCTTCCTATCTTTTTCATTCAATTCGCTGGATTGCCTCAAAGTGCACAAATTGGCGGAACATCTTTGTTAATTGTTGTCGGGGTAGCCTTGGAGACAATGAAACAACTAGAAAGCCAGTTGGTGAAACGAAACTACCGTGGATTTATGAAAAACTAGAGGAAATGGATTTATCCATTCCCTCTTAATAAAGAGAGGACGGGGGAAATCCGAATGAACTTAGTCTTAATGGGGCTTCCTGGTGCCGGTAAAGGCACACAGGGCGAACGAATTGTTGAGGATTATGGGATTCCTCATATCTCAACAGGAGATATGTTCCGTGCTGCTATGAAAGAAGAAACACCACTCGGACTCGAAGCAAAATCTTATATCGATAAGGGAGAGCTCGTACCTGACGAAGTCACAATCGGAATTGTAAAAGAAAGACTTGGCAAAGACGATTGTGAAAGAGGTTTTCTTCTGGACGGATTTCCGCGAACAGTCGCTCAAGCCGAAGCTCTTGAAGAAATTCTTGAGGAATACGGCAAGCCGATTGATTATGTCATTAACATTGAAGTCGACAAAGATGCTCTGATGGAGCGTCTGACTGGACGCAGAATTTGCAGTGTTTGCGGCACAACCTATCATTTAGTCTTTAATCCGCCGAAAACGCCGGGTATTTGTGATAAAGACGGAGGCGAACTCTATCAACGGGCAGATGATAATGAGGAAACCGTCTCTAAACGGCTTGAGGTAAACATGAAGCAAACTCAGCCTTTACTCGATTTCTATTCTGAGAAAGGGTATCTTGCAAACGTGAATGGCCAACAGGACATTCAAGACGTTTATGCAGATGTGAAGGATCTTCTTGGAGGATTAAAAAAATGATTATCTGTAAAACCCCACGTGAACTTGGTATCATGCGGGAAGCAGGGCGAATCGTGGCTTTAACTCATGAAGAGCTAAAAAAGCACATTAAACCAGGAATCTCGACAAAAGAATTGGATCAAATTGCCGAACGTTTTATTAAGAAGCAGGGTGCAATCCCATCTTTTAAGGGGTATAATGGGTTTCGCGGGAGCATTTGCGTATCAGTTAATGAAGAACTCGTTCACGGCATTCCTGGCAGCAGGGTGCTGAAGGACGGTGACATCATCAGTATTGATATCGGTGCTAAATTAAATGGTTATCATGGTGACTCTGCATGGACATATCCGGTAGGAAACATCAGCGATGATGACAAAAAACTTCTGGAAGTGACAGAGGAGTCTTTATATAAAGGCTTGCAGGAAGCAAAACCAGGTGAACGTTTGTCGAATATTTCCCACGCAATACAAACGTATGTCGAAAATGAGCAGTTTTCAGTTGTTAGGGAGTATGTCGGACATGGTGTTGGTCAAGACTTGCATGAGGACCCGCAAATTCCTCATTACGGTCCGCCCAACAAAGGACCACGGCTCAAACCTGGCATGGTTCTCGCTATTGAACCTATGGTGAACGCTGGCAGCCGCTACGTGAAAACATTGGCTGATAACTGGACGGTTGTAACGGTAGATGGGAAAAAGTGTGCTCATTTTGAACATACGATTGCGATTACGGAAACGGGTTTTGATATACTGACGAGAGTCTAGGTGATGAAAATAATTCTGAAGACAGATGTTTTTCCGGCTTGATAGGGCAGAAAGTTTGGATGAACATTGGCAGGACCGAATTCACCTTGCCGTTGTCATTGGGATTGTTGACCATCATCAATGTACTAACAGCAGACGGAGAAATGCGTACATTACATTCTCCTAAGAAAAAGAATATCAATCATTTAACCCTTTATGATTGCGTATCTCCGGAAGTTCAGAACAGTATAAACGAAACAGGGCGTGTGACAAACTTCTTTTGAAATTTGTCAGAAAGCAAGTTACTGATTTGAAGAAGGGAGAACACTTGAATGGCGAAAGACGATGTAATTGAAGTGGAAGGTACGATAGTCGAAACACTGCCAAACGCGATGTTCAAAGTTGAACTTGAAAATGGCCACACTGTTTTGGCTCACGTATCTGGTAAAATCCGCATGCACTTCATTCGCATTTTACCTGGAGACAAAGTTACGGTAGAATTATCTCCATATGACTTAACTCGTGGCAGGATTACGTACCGTTACAAATAAAGCACTCCGGAAACTGAAGGAGGTTGGAAACACATGAAAGTGAGACCATCAGTTAAACCAATCTGCGAAAAATGTAAAGTTATTCGCAGAAAAGGAAAAGTAATGGTGATCTGTGAAAATCCAAAGCATAAACAAAAACAAGGATAATTTATAAGGAGGTGCCCAGAGAATGGCTCGTATTGCTGGTGTAGATATCCCACGTGACAAACGTGTTGTTATTTCTTTAACATACATCTTCGGAATTGGCCGCACAACGGCTCAGCAAGTTTTAAAAGAAGCTGGAGTTTCAGAAGATACTCGTGTGCGCGATCTTACTGAAGAAGAACTTGGTAAAATCCGTGATATTATTGACAAACTGAAAGTAGAAGGTGACCTTCGCCGTGAAGTTTCTCTTAATATCAAACGTCTGATCGAAATCGGAAGCTACCGCGGAATCCGTCATCGCAGAGGATTACCTGTTCGCGGACAAAACTCTAAAAACAATGCGCGTACTCGTAAAGGTCCGCGTCGTACTGTAGCTAACAAGAAAAAATAAGTAAGGGAGGTTCTTAAACAATGGCTGCTGCTCGTAAATCTAACACGCGTAAACGTCGCGTGAAAAAGAATATTGAGTCTGGAATTGCTCATATTCGTTCAACTTTCAATAACACGATCGTTACGATCACTGACACTCATGGTAATGCTATTTCTTGGTCTAGTGCCGGAGCTTTAGGATTCAGAGGTTCTCGTAAATCTACTCCTTTTGCTGCACAAATGGCTGCAGAAACAGCTGCTAAAGGTTCAATCGAACATGGTCTTAAAACTCTAGAGGTTACTGTTAAAGGACCTGGTTCAGGCCGTGAAGCTGCAATCCGTGCACTTCAAGCTGCTGGACTAGAAGTCACTGCTATCAGAGACGTAACTCCTGTTCCTCATAACGGATGCCGTCCACCAAAACGTCGCCGCGTGTAATTTGTTTGTATAGATTTTGTGTCCCTGTCAATAATGGGTTATGATACAGTTATTTATGAAACGAATGCACCGACTCGTTGCCTGAGCACATACGGGACTAAACAATGGGGAATTTCGGATGGAATCTCATATGATTCTATTCGAGGTTTCGACGTTTTGAAGGAGGGTTTTAAGTAATGATCGAGATTGAAAAACCAAAAATCGAAACGGTTGAAATCAGCGACGATGCCAAATTTGGTAAGTTTGTCGTAGAGCCACTTGAGCGTGGATATGGTACAACTCTGGGTAACTCCTTACGTCGTATCCTCTTATCCTCACTCCCTGGTGCCGCTGTAACATCAATCCAGATAGATGGTGTACTGCACGAATTCTCGACAATTGAAGGCGTTGTGGAAGATGTTACAACGATTATCTTACACATTAAAAAGCTTGCATTGAAAATCTACTCTGATGAAGAGAAGACGCTAGAAATTGATGTACAGGGTGAAGGAACTGTAACGGCAGCTGATATTACACACGATAGTGATGTAGAGATCTTAAATCCTGATCTTCATATCGCAACTCTTGGTGAGAATGCGAGTTTCCGAGTTCGCCTTACTGCTCAAAGAGGACGTGGGTATACGCCTGCTGACGCAAACAAGAGAGACGATCAGCCAATCGGCGTGATTCCGATCGATTCTATCTATACGCCAGTTTCTCGTGTATCTTATCAGGTAGAGAACACTCGTGTAGGCCAAGTTGCAAACTATGATAAACTTACACTTGATGTTTGGACTGATGGAAGCACTGGACCGAAAGAAGCCATTGCGCTTGGTTCAAAGATTTTAACTGAACACCTTAATATATTCGTTGGTTTAACTGACGAAGCTCAGCATGCTGAAATCATGGTTGAAAAAGAAGAAGATCAAAAAGAGAAAGTTCTTGAAATGACAATTGAAGAATTGGATCTTTCTGTTCGCTCTTACAACTGCTTAAAGCGTGCGGGTATTAACACGGTTCAAGAGCTTGCGAACAAGACGGAAGAAGATATGATGAAAGTTCGTAATCTAGGACGCAAATCACTTGAAGAAGTGAAAGCGAAACTAGAAGAACTTGGACTCGGACTTCGCAAAGACGATTGACTAGTTTCCCTTGTGAACTAGGATTTTCGTGTGTTTATTATTCAGATACAGCATTTCAATAAAGGAGGGGACATCACATGTCATACAGAAAACTAGGACGTACGAGTGCACAGCGTAAAGCTATGCTTCGTGATCTTACAACTGATTTGATCATCAACGAAAGAATCGAAACAACTGAAACACGTGCGAAAGAACTTCGCTCTGTAGTTGAAAAAATGATCACGCTTGGCAAACGCGGTGATCTTCACGCTCGCCGTCAAGCTGCTGCATACATCCGCAACGAGGTTGCAAACGAAGAAAATAACCAAGATGCACTTCAAAAATTATTCTCTGACATTGCAACTCGTTACGAGGAGCGCCAAGGTGGATACACACGTATTATGAAGCTTGGTCCTCGCCGTGGTGACGGAGCACCAATGGCAATTATCGAATTGGTTTAATCACATATTTTTTGTGTATCTAAAGAAGGGCGGGACAGTTTCTAACTGGATCTATGCCCTTTTTTTAGATACTGCAACTTTTTATATAGAGAGAAAAGCAGAGCATTAGCTGAGAGGAGGCCGGTTTTCCATGAATCAAAATCAGTTGATATCGGTAGAGGATATCGTTTTTCGATATCGGAAAGACGCAGAAAGACGAGCACTAGACGGCGTCTCCCTGCAGGTGTATGAGGGTGAATGGCTTGCAATTGTAGGTCATAACGGTTCAGGGAAATCAACACTGGCTCGGGCATTGAATGGTTTAATCCTTCCTGAATCAGGCGACATAAAGGTTGCCGGGATTCAATTGACAGAGGATTCGGTTTGGGAAGTGCGTAAGAAAATAGGTATGGTCTTTCAAAATCCGGATAACCAATTTGTCGGAACGACAGTTCGCGATGATGTGGCTTTTGGTTTAGAAAACAATGGTGTACCGCGGGAAGAAATGATTGAGAGAGTAGACTGGGCAGTAAAACAGGTGAATATGCAAGATTTTCTCGATCAAGAGCCGCACCATCTCTCCGGAGGCCAAAAGCAGAGAGTTGCGATTGCGGGGGTTATTGCCGCACGTCCTGATATTATTATCTTAGATGAAGCAACATCTATGCTTGACCCGATCGGGCGAGAAGAAGTGCTTGAAACGGTAAGACATTTAAAGGAGCAGGGCATGGCGACTGTCATTTCAATCACACATGATCTGGATGAGGCAGCAAAAGCAGACAGGATCATTGTCATGAATGGCGGTAAAAAATATGCCGAAGGGCTGCCTGAAGAGATTTTTAAATTGAATAAGGAACTTGTTCAAATCGGGCTTGATTTACCCTTCTCATTCCAGCTTAGCCAGCTTTTAAGAGAAAATGGACTGGCTTTGGAAGAAAATCATTTGACCCAGGAAGGGCTGGTGAAAGAGCTATGGACATTACAATCAAAGATGTAGAGCATCGTTATCAGATGAAGACGCCGTTTGAGCGCCTTGCACTGTATGATATCAATGCATCGATTAAAGAAGGCAGCTATGTAGCTGTTATCGGGCATACAGGCTCTGGTAAGTCCACTCTTCTTCAGCACTTGAACGGTCTTTTGAAGCCGACGAAGGGACAGATATCACTAGGCAGCACTGTTATTCAGGCAGGGAAAAAGAATAAAGAGCTGAAAACCCTTCGTAAAAAAGTCGGAATCGTTTTCCAATTTCCTGAGCATCAATTATTCGAAGAAACAGTTCTAAAAGATATTTCGTTCGGACCGATGAATTTTGGTGTGAAAAAAGAGGATGCTGAACAAAGGGCAAGAGAGATGCTGAAGCTTGTAGGTTTATCAGAAGAGCTTCTGGACAGATCGCCTTTTGAATTAAGTGGAGGGCAAATGCGCAGAGTTGCGATTGCCGGCGTACTTGCAATGGATCCTGAAGTGCTTGTTCTTGATGAACCGACTGCAGGATTGGACCCAAGAGGGCGAAAAGAGATTATGGACATGTTTTATGAGCTTCATCAACGGGGGAACCTGACGACGATCCTTGTGACACACAGCATGGAGGATGCAGCCGCATACGCTGATGAAATGATTGTCATGCATAAAGGCACGATCCAAGCATCAGGCAGTCCGCGTGATTTATTTTTAAAAGGTGAAGAGATGGCTGGCTGGGGGCTGGATCTTCCGGAAACGATAAAATTCCAAAGACAGCTGGAAGCTGCACTAGGTGTCAGATTTAAAGAGCCTATGCTCACAATTGAAGATGCCGCTGCTGAAATCCGTGCTCTTTTTCAGGGGGAGAAGACCTTATGATGGACAGCATGATTATCGGCAAGTATGTACCGGGCTCTTCACTTGTACATCGGCTTGACCCAAGAACAAAGCTTATCACGATCTTTTTATTTGTCTGTATCGTATTCCTAGCCAATAATGTGCAGACATATGCGCTGCTTGGATTATTTACAGTAGGCGTCGTTTCATTAACAAGAGTTCCTTTCTCTTTTTTAATGAAAGGGTTAAAGCCTATCATCTGGATTGTCCTATTTACGTTCCTGCTTCACATTTTAATGACACATGAAGGGCCGGTTATCTTTCAATTAGGCGTTTTCAAAATCTACGAGGGCGGTTTGGTTCAAGGGATATTCATTTCTCTTAGATTCGTCTATCTGATTTTAATCACAACCCTATTAACGCTGACGACAACACCGATTGAGATTACTGATGGAATGGAGCAGCTGCTGAATCCATTGAAAAAAATAAAGCTTCCTGTTCACGAGCTCGCTCTTATGATGTCAATTTCTTTGCGGTTTATTCCGACCTTGATGGAGGAGACAGATAAGATCATGAAGGCTCAGATGGCGCGAGGCGTTGACTTTACAAGCGGACCTGTCAAAGACAGAGTGAAGGCTATTGTCCCGCTTCTTGTCCCTCTCTTCGTCAGTGCATTCAAACGCGCCGAAGAGCTTGCTGTGGCAATGGAAGCAAGGGGCTATCAAGGCGGAGAGGGACGTACGAAATACAGAAAGCTGGTATGGACAGGAAAAGACACTTCTGTCATTGTCAGCTTGATGATTTTGGCTGCTTTGTTATTTTTCTTAAGGACTTAGAGGTGCTGTATGAGACTGAAATGCACGATTTCTTATGACGGACATTTGTTTAATGGATATCAGGTGCAGCCGGGCAAAAGAACGGTTCAGGATGAGCTTGAGAAGGCTTTGGCTGTCCTGCATAAGTCGAAAGACAGAATTCCGGTCGTTTCGTCTGGAAGAACAGACAGCGGGGTTCACGCAGCCGGACAGGTGATTCATTTTGATACTTCGCTGTCTATCCCGGCGGAGAGATGGCCGTATGCCTTAAATGCACTGCTTCCGGACGATATCGCAGTCAAACAGGCAGAAATTGCGGATGATGGGTTCCATGCACGATTTAGCGCAGTCAAAAAAGAATATCGCTACTTTGTATACACGGAGAAACACCCGGACGTATTTAAACGGCATTACGCTTACCATTTTTCATATCACCTTAATGTGCAGAACATGAGAGAAGCGGCAAAGCATCTTATAGGGACACATGATTTTACAAGCTTTTGCGCGACTAAAACAGAAGTACAGGACAAGGTAAGAACGATTTACGAACTTGATTGGACTGAGACGGATGACGGTCTGCAAATGCGGATCACAGGCAGCGGTTTCTTATATAATATGGTCAGAATTATTGCGGGTACTTTGCTTGATGCAGGTATTGGAAAAATTTCTCCCGCTGATGTGAAATCCATGCTGGAAGCGAAGGATCGCGAAGCGGCAGGGCGCACAGCACCGGGGCATGGGCTATATTTATGGAACGTTTACTATGACAACTAAACCAGGTGTATAATATTTTCTTGACAGAGTCTGCATAAAGTTATAAGATATCATATGGTATGTATTTCAACCCCACGATAAGCCCCGGAACTTATTGTGTTGTGAAATAGAACGTAATCGAAGTTTATTGAAAATGACAGATCATTTAGGAGGGAAATTCAATGCGTACAACACCTATGGCTAACGCAAGTACTATTGAACGCAAGTGGTTAGTTGTTGATGCTGCTGGCAAGACTTTAGGTCGTCTTTCTTCAGAAGTTGCAGCTATCCTTCGCGGAAAACACAAACCAACTTACACACCACACGTTGATACTGGAGATCATGTGATCATCATCAACGCTGAAAAAATCGAGTTAACTGGTAAAAAGTTAACTGACAAAATCTACTACCGTCACACTCAACATCCAGGCGGATTAAAATCAAGAACTGCTCTTGAAATGCGTACAAACTACCCTGAGAAAATGCTTGAGCTTGCTATCAAAGGCATGCTTCCAAAAGGTTCTCTAGGTCGTCAAATGTTCAAAAAATTGAACGTATACCGTGGTTCTGAGCATCCACACGAAGCACAAAAACCTGAAGTTTACGAACTTCGCGGTTAATTAAAAAGGAGGTTACCAATTTGGCACAGGTTCAATATTACGGTACTGGCCGTCGTAAAAGCTCTGTAGCGCGTGTGCGTTTAGTTCCAGGAGAAGGTCGTATCGTCGTTAATAATCGTGAAATCAGCGAACACATCCCATCTGCAGCTCTAATCGAAGATATCAAACAACCATTAACTTTGACTGAAACAGCTGGAACTTATGATGTTTTAGTAAACGTACATGGAGGCGGCTTATCTGGTCAAGCTGGAGCAATCCGTCACGGTATCGCTCGTGCTTTGCTTGAAGCAGATCCAGAATACCGTACAACTCTTAAACGTGCAGGTCTTCTGACTCGTGACGCTCGTATGAAAGAACGTAAAAAATACGGTCTTAAAGGCGCTCGTCGTGCACCTCAGTTCTCAAAACGTTAATTTTACGTTTTCAAAGCTCTCGACCCTGTGTTGGGAGCTTTTTTATTTTCATAAAATGCCCATATGCAATTCTTGGCATACCCCCGCATTCAGTAAAAATAAATAAATGAACGCTTAATGAAGTCTAAGCAAATTGCTTGATTATAAACAGCCCTGTTGTAATAATCATGGTATCTTTCATTTTCATTACCAGCTAATTTACTTGAATGATGATTGGAAAGGTGGTCAAAGTTTTTAATGGCCATGTCGCCAATCCAGTTCATTTTAACAACTGGTCTCCCACCTGTTCAATCTCACAGCTGATTCTTCATCTGTCCGGATGAATATTAGTTCTTCACTAATGACATCATTTGATGAGATAAGTGTAAATCTTTTGACGTAAATCACATATCTCCTTTGTGATTTTTTTGCGTTTTTATGAATTTTTTTCTAAATATGCAAAGGGAAAGCGATATCAATCTAGAAATATTTGTTATACTCTATACAATAAAATAAGGAGAACGATTCATGAATGCGTTAAAACATAATAGCAAAGCCTGGGATCAAAAAGTAGAAGTAGGCAATGAATGGACTGTTGCTGTTGAGCAGCATGTCATCGAACAAGCGAAAAAAGGCAATTGGGATATAAGGGTAACACCAATGAAAGATGTTCCGAAGGATTGGTTTCCCCCTGTCAAAGGACTAAAGGTGCTTTGTTTAGCATCAGGAGGCGGCCAGCAAGGTCCGATTTTGGCAGCTGCAGGAGCGGATGTCACTGTATTAGATAACTCGGAAAAACAGCTGGACCAGGATAGAATGGTTGCTGAACGCGACGGCCTCACAATACATACTGTCAAAGGAAGCATGGACGATCTCAGTCAATTTCAGGATGAATCATTTGACGTCATTGTACATCCTGTTGCCAATGTTTTTGTTGAGAATGTCCTCCCGGTCTGGAAGGAAGCGCACCGAGTACTGAAAAGAAACGGCGCCCTAATTTCAGGTTTTGTAAATCCAGTCGTATTCCTATTTGATGTAGAGTTAGAACAGCAAGGTATTCTAAAAGTAAAACACTCCATTCCATATGCCGACTCAGAAGATCTTCCAAAACATAAAGTGAAAAAACTGATTGAAAATAATGAGGCTCTGGAATTCGGCCATTCTCTAGAAGACCAAATCAAGGGCCAAATTGATGCCGGTTTTATCGTCACTGGTTTTTATGAAGATAAAGGCGGGTTTGTATTGGACCAATATATTCATACATATTCTGCAACAAGAAGCGTGAAATTATGAAAAGCAGCGACCTATTAGAGGAGCTGCTTTTTTAGTAATCACTTGCAGAACGCTTGTTCCGAACCCTGTAGAAAGCTGCTAAATCCTCTTCTTTTTATCAATCTCTGCACCTTCATTTGGGCGAATTTCCAACCGAATTCGGGCATGGTTTCACCATCCAAACCTCAAAATAACCGGTAAAAGGAGAGTGAATTTGTATGGCAGAGGTACTGTCTTTTATGGATGTGAAACGCCAAAAGGATTTTGAATTAGAAAAGAACTTGCTCAAAGAACTCTCTCTGAGGCAAATCATTCAGTCTGTTAAAGACTGTCTGGAACCATTATTTCCGTTTTTACATGATGAAAGAGATATTATTAGCGAAGGCTGTATTGATTTTGCTATAGAAGCTTATTTGTTAGGCGGACGTTTTGGGATATTCGGCTATTACGGAGAATCCATGCAGAGCATCAGTGCGCGCTCAGCAAGAGAAGAAGAAGAGCTTCGTCTGGAGTTTTTTGATTATCTTTATAATTGGATACACGAGCAATACGCAACATTTGATAAAAATACGGTCTATGAAGCAGCATGCAAGTTCATTAAAGACTGGTGGACAGAGGGATTTGTCCAAAGAGAAAAACAGTGTAAGCTTCGCATGCGATAATCATATTTCCCGGCCCTGTCCCATAGTTATGTAATAACGGACAAGCGGGAGGGGAAGGGATGAGGAAAAAGCTTAAATGGCTCAGTTTTTTGCTAGGCTTCATCGTATTACTATTTCTATTCAAGTATCAGTTCAGCAATAACGATTCTTGGAAGCCGTGGAGCCTGCCCTTGAGCGGGAAAATTATATATCTAGATCCAGGTCATGGCGGGCCTGACGGCGGAGCAGTCGGCGGAAAGATGTTAGAGAAGGATGTAACCTTGGAAGTGGCCTTTAGAGTCAGGGATTACCTTCAGGAACAAGGAGCGCTTGTCATCATGACCAGGGAAAGTGATACCGATCTAGCTCCAGAAGGAACGAAGGGCTACAGCAGACGAAAAGCGGAAGACTTAAGACAGCGAGTCAAATTAATAAACCATTCAGAGGCTGAACTCTATATCAGCATTCACCTCAATGCGATTCCATCACAAAAGTGGAGCGGAGCCCAAAGCTTTTATTACGGAAAATATGCGGAAAATGAGAAAGTCGCAAAATACATTCAGGATGAATTGAGAAGAAACCTGGAAAACACAACCCGGAAGGCAAAGCGGATTCATGGTATCTACTTAATGCAAAACGTCACCAAACCGGGGGCACTTGTAGAAGTCGGATTTTTATCCAATCCAAGCGAAGCAATGCTGCTCGGGAAACCGAAATACCAGGACAAGGTGGCATCTTCCATATATAAAGGCATTTTGCGATATTTCACAGAAAAAGGAGACCCTCCTGAGTAAAGGAGGGTTTTCGTATGGTTCTAAGCATAAGACACCCGCCATTTATGTATGATATAATAATGATTGTAAACGAATACACAAAAGGGTGAGGTTCGATGATAAGAGAAGATGAAGTAAGAAAACTAGTCGGTGAAATGCGCGAACCTTTTCTTCAAAGACCTCTGGGAGAATTGGATGCCGTTAAGGAAATTAAAATAAAGCCTGAAAAACGGCATGTCAGTGTAAAAGTCGCTCTTGCCAAAACCGGAACTGCAGAGCAAATGCAGATTCAGCAAGAGATCGTAAACGTCTTAAAAGGGGCAGGCGCTGAGACGGTCGGCCTTCGATTTGAAGAGCTGCCTGAAGAAACGGTTGCTAAATTCCGGGCGCCGTCAGCTGAGAAAAAAACACTGTTAAATATGGATAACCCGCCAGTCTTTCTTGCTGTAGCAAGCGGAAAAGGCGGCGTAGGCAAGTCTACTGTGTCAGTAAACCTTGCTATTTCTCTGGCTCGTCTTGGGAAAAAGGTCGGTTTAATTGATGCTGATATTTATGGCTTCAGTGTGCCGGATATGATGGGTATCACTGTGCGTCCAACCATTGAGGGAGAGAAACTTCTTCCTGTTGAACGCTTCGGGGTAAAGGTGATGTCAATGGGCTTTTTTGTAGAAGAAAATGCACCTGTCGTATGGAGAGGCCCGATGCTTGGCAAAATGCTGAATAACTTTTTCCACGAAGTAGAGTGGGGAGAAGTAGACTATATCGTTCTTGATCTTCCGCCTGGGACAGGGGACGTTGCTCTCGATGTACATACAATGCTTCCGAGCTGCAAAGAAATCATCGTATCGACGCCGCATCCAACAGCTGCTTTTGTCGCGGCCAGAGCGGGCTCTATGGCGATTAAAACCGATCATGAGGTTGTTGGTGTCATAGAGAACATGGCTTATTATGAAAGCGCAAAGACTGGGGAAAGAGAATATGTCTTTGGTAAAGGCGGCGGAGATAAACTAGCTGAGGAACTAAACGTGCCTTTGCTCGGCAGAATCCCGTTGAAACAGCCTGATTGGGATAAGGATCAATTTGCGCCGTCTGTTTATGACGAAAATCATCCCATCGGAGAAATATACCAGGACATTGCAAAAAAAATAATTGCAAAAATGTCAGTGCAAGTATAAAAAAGGCGAACCGGGATTCTATATCCCGGCCTTCCCTTTATTCACTTTCTTTAGCAGTATCTTTTGCTGCTTTTTTCAGCTCATCTTCGAACTGTTTTTTGTAAAGCGGGCTAGAAAGTGTTTCGTTAATAACCTCTTCTAAATAACTTCGGAATTCTTGGCTTTTTGCAAGTTCGCTGTACTTTTTATTCATGCCCGGATCCTGCATAACGCCCATCAGCATCTTCTGGTAATCCGGATCCTTCATCAGTTTTTTAATCACTTTTTCATGCTCAGTCTGAAGAGTTTTGGCAAAGCCTTCAGCAAAATCAGTGTCTTCAAAGATGTTTTTCCAAAATTCTTCACCTTTTTTAGAGGTGAGTGTTTTTTCTATTGTTCCTTTAATCGCATCTTGGTCAATCACCAGCGCTTCATTCATCGCATCATCGTTTAATAATTCCTTAATGGCTTTCTTTCCATCATCAGTTTTTAATATATCAACAACCATTTTTTTGGTCTGATCATAGTCCATATCCGCTGCTTGGTCTTTTGGAGCGCAAGCTGTTACAGATAATAACAAAAAACAGCTCATCAATAGCGTTTTGGCTTTTGACATGCTTAAGCTCCTTTCACATACTTGTCTTACTTTTAATATGATTCATCTGTTTGGATTTATACATAACAAAATATCGCGGTCTGCGATTTTTGAGGGGATGAATAAAGAAATGAAAAGCCGTGGTCTAGTTCGTTTTTTCTTTTCTATTTTAGCTGTCGGAGCGCTTATCACGAGTATTGTGGGTTTTGCTTTAAAATGGGGAGAATATAGGGGGCTGTTTCTTGCTTTCGAAGCGGGACAGATTTTCTCTGTTTTATTTTGGTTTATCGGAGTAGGCATGATTTTCAGTGTGATCAGCCAAATGGGCTTTTTCGTGTTTTTAACAGTTCACCGGTTTGCACTTGAGATATTAAGATCCTCATCATTGTGGAATTTGCTTCAGTTATTTTTCATCCTGTTTGTTGCTTTTGATCTCATGTACGTGCGTTTTTTATTTTTTGGAGAGAGCGGAGAATCGATGGCTGGTTATGCGTGGTTACCGGTATTTTTGTTGATCTTTGGGGTGATTACAGCTTATATAAAGCAAAAGCAGTCCTCTAGAAAAACGTTTGTGTCATCGTTGTTTTTGATGGTTGTGATTACTGCATTAGAATGGTTCCCTGCATTAAGAGTAAATGATGAGGACTGGCTTTATTTAATGCTTTTTCCGTTAATGGCGTGCAATGCTTTCCAGTTGCTGATGCTGCCGAAGTTTGCAGCGAAGTAAATTACTTTACCTCTGCGGATTTGGCATCAGAATTTGCAATGAGATCACCTACGGTTACATTTTTTAATCCTTTTTCTTTCAGCTGATGGATGATATCAGGCAGCGCTTCTTCTGTTTGTTTTGCCGAGTCGGAGGCGTGTAAAAGAATAATGTCGCCTCCTGAAACTTGCTTGGTCACATTGTCGATGATTTTCTCAACGCCGGGATTTGTCCAATCTTGAGAGTTTACACTGTAATGAACGACTGTGTAATTGTATTGCTTTGCGACCGTGAGAACATTCTTATTGAATTGTCCTGTAGGGGGTCTTAATAGCTGTATGTCTTTGATCCCTAACTTTTCAAAAGCAGTTTGCGCACGGTTAATATCCTTTTTTATTTCGCTGCTCTCTAAATTGGCATAGTTTTTATAGGCGTAGCCCATGCTCCCTATTTGATGGCCATCCTTTACGATACGCGCTACTGTGTCGGGGTGGCGTTCTGCCCAAGAAGCGGAAAGGAAAAACGTCGCATTTTTAATCCCGTTTGCTTTCAGAGTATTAAGTATAGGTTCTGCTCTCTCGTCACCCCAGCTGATATCGAAAGTAAGTGAAATATCTTTTGAGTCTGTTTCTCCTTTATAAATGGCTTTAGGTCCGGTGTCAGTTGAAAACACGGGAAGCGGGACAGCTCTTTGGATATAAAAAAAGCTGGCTGCTGCAAATGCGGCGATAAGTATAATGATAAATTGTTTCACTCGTTTAATGTGCCACACATAGAAGTGATTCACTGATGATGCCTCCTTATCTTGTCCATCATTCTTGTGTTACATCTTATGAGCATGGCCAATTGAATATAACCGATAAAATGTCTCTTCACATACAGCTTAAATTAGGTGTTGACCTTTTGATAATATCCGTGATATATTATTATTCGTCGCTGATAAACAGCCGACAACAATTAAAAGCTTCATTAAATGCTTTGAAAAAAGTTGTTGACTTAAAAGAAGCTAAATGTTATAGTAATAAAGCTGCTTCGTTAAGCGGCAGTAATGATCTTTGAAAACTAAACAAGACAAAACGTACCTGTTAATTCATTTTTAATAAATCGCACAGCGATGTGCGTAGTCAGTCAAACTACTTTATCGGAGAGTTTGATCCTGGCTCAGGACGAACGCTGGCGGCGTGCCTAATACATGCAAGTCGAGCGGACAGATGGGAGCTTGCTC
>NZ_JAHAWO010000011.1:0-314424 GCF_020223595.1 Bacillus sp. TSO22 | reverse complement strand
TACATTCATTATTATAACAATATTCGTATTCAAACCAAACTAAACAACCAATCACCGATAAACTATCGGCAATTGGCTGTTTAAAAGGTGTTTTGACCCCTGTCTCAAAAACGGGGGTCAGTCCCATTCGGCAGGGCTTTTTAGATTAATTCGCAAATGCCTCCTGCAATAAACGATAAGAATGGAGCTTATCTTCAAAATGATGCGTAATGGTCACCGCCATGATTTCCTCTGTTCCATACGCCTTACTCAAAGCTAACAACTGCTCCTTCACCTGTTCTTTCGTGCCGACAATCATTCGATTTCGATTATCAGTAATTCGTCTTTGTTCATACGGGGAGTACGTATTTTCTCGAACAGCTTCAAACGAAGGAACTCCTTCTAAAGGAATGCCCTGCTCCCCTGCCAAAAGCGTAAAATCAAGCACTGCCGCAAGCTCCTCTGCCTTCTCCTCCGTGTCAGCACAAAGAACAAAAACAGCGACTGCCGCTCGGGGCGTTTCTCCTAACACAGACGGCTTAAATCGTCTCTTATACTGTCTGACCGTATCCTCTCCGCCCTCTCCATTGATAAAGTGGGCAAACATATAGCCAGCTCCTGACTCAGCGGCAAGCAGCGCACTTTCTCCAGATGAGCCAAGCAGCCACACATCCGGCGCGGTGGAAATATGCGGCGCAGCCGTCAAATTCGGAAAACGGTGTTTGTCATCCGCCAAATCATGCAGATACATGGTCAGCTCCTTGATTTGCTGCGGATACTGATCAGCATTGCGCTTCCCTCCGTCATTCAGCGCCCAGGATGCAATCGGCATTCCCCCCGGTGCTCTGCCAAGCCCAAGATCAATTCTTCCCGGTGTCAGCCCCTCCAGCACACGGAAATTCTCAGCTACTTTATAAGCGCTGTAATGCGGCAGCATGACTCCCCCTGATCCAACACGGATTCGCTTTGTTTTTGCCGCTATATGACTGATCAGCACCTCTGGGCTTGACCCTGCCAGCCGCTTTGAAAAGTGATGCTCAGAAACCCAAAATCTCTTATATCCAAAATCCTCAGCAGCCTGTGCAAGCGCAACCGTTTGCTGTAATGCTGTTTCTGCACTGCTGCCCTCTGATACTGGAGATTGATCTAATATACTTAATGAAATCATCCCTACCACCTCATCCTCATCGTATCACTGATCCCTTATTTTTTCGCCAAAGCCGCTCATACTGCTTATCAGTGTCTCCCGATCATTCGTCATTTATTTGTGACAGCATGTCTCTATTTGTCGGAATATGTTACACGTGAAACATAAAAACCCCTCCGAACGGAGAGGTTTGCTTTAGTTTTTATTAAATCCTTTTTCTTTGACATAGTCATTTAAATACGTACGAGGCTTCTGCTTCATAAAGTTCAGAATTTGATCAGACCACGTTTCTTCCCTCTGTCCGTTTGTTCTTTCTCTATAATAATCAGAAATGGTTTGATCATACGCATTCATGGTTTCCCGGAAATCGTCTGCATTCACATTATACGTATTCTCATGATAGACAGCCTGCTTTGGCAATCTCGGTTTTTTGCCGGATAGGTTGGCAGGATGGCCTACTGCCAGACCGAAAAGCGGAAGCACATGGTCAGGCGTTTGCAGCACCTCTGTCACCTTGTCCAGTTCATTCCGAATGCCGCCGATATAGCAAATGCCAAGCCCCATTGATTCAGCAGCAATGCTCATATTTTGCGCTGCCAGCGCCGCATCAATCAAGCTCACCATAAACATTTCCGTATTCTCGAGCAGCTCAGAGATATTTTCGCCTTTTTCCTCAGCTAGTTTTTGGTGGCGGTACAAGTCCGCGCAAAATACAAAAAAGTGTCCGTTGTTCTCAACGTAAGGCTGATTTCCGGCAAGCACAGACAGCTCACGTTTTTTCTCAGGATCGGAAACACCGATAATTGAATATGCCTGCACATAGCTCGATGTTGACGCAGCCTGCGCACTTTTCACTAATGTATTAATTTCTTCAGCTGTCAAAAGCTGATCAGTAAAAGACCGGATTGACCGATGATTCAAAATGGTTTCGATTGTGTTATTCATCACAAGAACCTCCTTATCTGTTTTTATCATATCCGAAAAAATGTGAACTCAAAAGCGAAATGCTCTGCAACAAAAAAAGACAGCCCTTTAAAGGCTGTCTGCATTTTATGAATTAAACAAATAACTTCTGTATCTCGTCAACTGGACACTCGCATTATACACAATCCCGAAACCGATTAGCGTGGCAAGCGTCGAGCTTCCTCCGTAGCTGACAAACAGCAGCGGAATCCCGGTAACAGGCATAATGCCAATGTTCATTCCGATATTCTGGAATGTGTGGATCACTATTAACGCCGTATAGCCAACGCAAAAGAAAGATGCGAAACGGTTATACGGATGTATCTTGTCAATCAGAACGACAAGCCTGTAGATTAAGAAGAAGAACATAATGACAACAATCGCACACCCTATAAATCCGAAGCTCTCACCCAAAATGGCAAAGATAAAATCGGTCTGTCCTTCTGGTACATACACCTTCAAATTGTGAACGCCATTTCCGAGAATGCCGCCTGAACCGATAGCCATGACAGCCTGATCAACCTGCCAGCCGCTATTTGCATCTTCCTGAGTTGTTCCATTTGAATCAGAAACCCAAGATGTAACCCTCTTAATTTGATACTCTTGAATCCCCACTGATTTAGCAGCGTCAGGAAAATTAATCATGACTAACAAGATAAGAGAAATAACTAAGATACCTGAACCGCCAATGATTGCGATCAGCTTCCAGTTTACGCCTGACATAAAGATCATGACAATCACAATAAACATACATATCCCAGCTGTACCAGCATCCTGAAGAAGGATAAGTCCGATTGGCACTACCGATACACCTGCAATCTTCAGTAAAAGATGAACATCGTCTCTGAGCGATCGGATTTTTTTAGGACTGGCCTTTGAAATCACTGAGGCTACCATCATCATAAGTCCGATTTTCATAAATTCAGAGGGCTGTAACGTTACAGAACCAAACTGAAACCAGCTTTTCGCACCGTTTTTCACTGGTGCAATAGACTCAGGACTGACTCTCAATATCAAGAGAAGCAGAATCCCGAATAAAAATACATATAAACTAAGTTTTTCAAGCTGCTCTAAATCGAAATACAGCAGCACCGAAATCGCGATAGCCCCCAAAACATAATAAGCAATTTGTTTCGTCCAGGCATTGCCCCCATACTGCCCAAACTGCCCGGCAGCATAAATCGCAACAACGCTAATGATAAAAAACACACCAAATATAAAAATCAAATCCCCCTGGTAAAAGGGGCTTTGCTGTTTCTTATATCGACCCATTCTATCCCGCCTTACATTTTCATCGGAAAATCACTAATGTTTATTATACATGAACCTCGATCAAGATGACACGTGAAGCTCGTTTCCTTTTATGTTTTTTGCGCATTTGCAACGCTTTTTCAGCTACACGAAATATGACGTATCATAAACCGAAATGTTTCGATTGACACAAAACTTTTCAAAATGAAAAAAACCCCATTATAAAGGGTTTGGTTAAAAACTGATATACAATATGTGTTTCGTACCCAAATCGCTTATTCAGCATAGTGTTTCCTTATATAGAATCCGCAAGAACCTCTGCCCTTGTCTATACATTCTCCTAGAGAATACGTTTTAAAAAATAAGACGATGGGTCCAGACCATTTCTGCAAAAACGTGTATCAATTTCTGGAAAACATGGTATAATAATTGTAACAGAATGTTCACAAAACAACCACAAAACAGACACAACTCAGTTCCTCTATTTCATTTTTGTAAACGCTATCACAAAATGAAAGGAGACGGGTATGATGGACATGTTTTTTGCTTATTTATTGGTTGCCAGCGCAACGCCTCTCTTTATTTGGCTTGATAACAAAAAAGTCGCACTCTCAGCTATTCCGCCAATCATCTTAATGTGGGTATTCTTCTTCTTTTACGCAACAGAAAGCCTTTCTCCACTAGGACACACTCTCATGATTATCTTGTTTGCCGTCAACGTCATTGTCGCTCATATCGCCGCATTTATCATTTACGGTCTTCCGTATCTTCGCAGAAAGCGAAGCAGCTGAGGACAGCAAAAAACCCTCTTCTAACGAAGAGGGTTTTTGTATTATTCGTTGTGGCCTGAATGCTCTGAGTGCTTAGCGCCTCCAGGAGGATTTCCGTCCATATGGTCACCATGGTGATAGTGAGCCGCAAAAATCCAGATGGATCCAAGCACGATAACGATCGCGCCGAAGAATCCGAACAGCGTGTTACCGACTTGGATACTGCCGTTTTCGCTCTCTGTCATGTGCATGAACATGAGAAGCTGCAGCGCCGCCTGAATGAAGGCGAAGCCGAAAATGATCCAAAGTTTTGCTGATGAGCTTAGGTCAGTATACACTGCAACCCATAGAGCCAGCAGGGTCAAAACGATAGACAGTGCAAAACCTACAATGTGCTTCCATGGAAAGTGACTGTGTTCAGCAGATTTGTTTGCCATTTTACAGACCCCCCAATCCCATGAGATAGACACCTGTAAAGATGAAAATCCATACAACATCTAAGAAGTGCCAGTACAAGCTTGAGATAAAGATTTTAGATGAAGTTTGCGGAGTTAAGCCGCGTTTCTTCAACTGTATCAGAATTCCTATGATCCAGAAAATACCGATTGTTACGTGAGTTCCGTGAGTTCCAAGTAAAACAAAGAATCCAGACCAGAACGCACTTGTACCGAGAGATGCTCCTTCATGTACATAGTGGACAAACTCGTTGATCTCGCAACCGACGAAGCCGGCGCCAAGAAGAAGAGTGATAATTGTCCAAATGACTACGCCTTTTAAACTTCCGCGGCGCATTTCATGAACAGCGATCCCGCAGGTAAAGCTGCTGATAAGCAGCAAGAACGTCATAATCATTACCAGATTCACTTCAAACAGTTCGTCCGGTAAGACACCTCCTGCTGTTCTGTTTTGAAGAACGAAGAAGGTTGCAAATAGTGTTGAGAACAACACAATTTCTGCCCCTAAAAAGATCCAAAACCCGAGAATATTAAGTCTGCCGGTTTCAGATTGATATTCCATAGGCGCGTTAGAATTGCCGTGTTCTGCATGTTCCATAACTCACGCCTCCTTATTCGGAAATCTTTCTTTCCGTCTCTTTTATTTCATCAACACTAATGTAGTAGCCGTTGTCGTATTCGAATGAACGCAGAACCATGCAGAGCAGGACTCCGATCAATCCGACTACGCCCATCCAGTACCATTCAAAGACAAGTCCAAAGCCGGCGATACCGAAGGCAACAGACATAAAGAACGGTCTGCCTGAGTTGCTTGGCATATGGATTTTCTTGAATTTGCTTTCAGGGTATAACTCAGTTTTTTCTTCTTTCATGTGATGGAATGCATCTTTAGATTTGACTTCAGGAAGCACCGCAAAGTTGTAATGCGGCGGAATCGCAGAAGAAGTCGCCCAATCAAGACTGCGTCCCACACCCCATGAATCTCCGCTGATTTCACGAGTAGAGTAGCGGAAGCTGTAGTAGATGTTATAGCAAAGGATTAAGAATCCTACACCCATCATGAAAGCTCCGACAGTTGAAATAAAGTTCAATGTTGTCCAGCCGTCATTCGGTCCGTATGTGTAAATACGGCGAGGCATGCCTTGAAGCCCCAAGAAATATTGCGGGAAGAAACAAATATTGAACCCGATCATAAAGATCCAGAAGAACCATTTTCCGATTCTTTCGTTCAGCTTGTGGCCGAACATTTTTGGATACCAGAAAATAAATCCGGCGAAACAAGCAAATACAGTACCTGCGATCAGCACATAGTGGAAGTGAGATACAAGGAAGTACGTATTATGGTATTGATAATCCGCTGCTGCCATCGCAAGCATAACCCCTGTAACCCCGCCGATAACGAAGTTAGGAATGAATGCAAGCGCCCACAGCATAGGCGTTGTAAAGCTGATTCGGCCTTTATACATGGTAAAGAGCCAGTTAAAGATTTTAACCCCGGTCGGAATCGAGATGGCCATTGTCGTAATTGAGAAGAAAGAGTTAACGGACGCACTGTTCCCCATTGTGAAGAAGTGGTGAGTCCAAACTAGGAAACTCAATACGGAGATGGCGATAATAGAACCAACCATCGCTGTGTAACCAAACAATTGTTTTCTTGCAAAGCTTGAGATAATCTCAGAGAAAATACCGAATGCCGGAAGAATAACGATATATACTTCAGGATGTCCCCAAATCCAGAACAGGTTCGCCCAAAGCATCGGCATACCGCCTGCTTCCAATGTGAAAAAGTGAGCACCGAACAAACGATCAAATGATAAAAGTGCTAAAGCTACTGTAAGTACAGGGAACGCAAACACGATAATAACCATTGTGATCAGTGTTGTCCATGTGAACATTGGCATACGCATTAATGTCATGCCTTTTGTTCTCATTTTTAAGATTGTTACCATAAAGTTGATCCCTGTCATCAGGGTACCGATACCGGCAATCTGAAGTCCGAGGAGGTAGTAGTTCTCACCCGGTCCAGGGCTCATATCGTTACTTGCAAGCGGCATGTAACTTGTCCAGCCTGCGTTCGGAGAACCTCCGATAACGAAAGAAATATTGAAAAGCATCGCCCCTACGAAGAACGTCCAGAAGCTCAGGTTGTTCAAGTAAGGGAACGCAACGTCGCGAGCACCGATTTGAAGAGGTACAACAACGTTGATAAGACCGATTAGGAACGGCATCGCCATGAAGATGATCATGATCGTACCGTGAGTTGTAAAGATTTCATTATAGTGGTTTGAGTCTAAAAAACTGTTATTCGGAAGCGCTAGCTGGGCACGCATCATCAGACCGTCGACACCGCCGCGGAATAACATAATTACAGCAGATATAATATACATGATTCCGAGTTTTTTATGGTCAACAGTTGTTATCCATTCAGACCAGAGCCATTTCCATTTCTTGAAGTAGGTCAGTACAAAAATGATGGCAATGGTAGATAGTGCGATGGAAACTTGTGCGCCCAGAATTAATGGGTCACCTGTTACGAAAAATTCATCCCATTTGAATTTCATGCGGGCTTCCTCCTTTCCTGATCAATATCATTCTTCTGTATCATCAGACTTCTTAAATTCATTTTCCTTTACGTTTTCAAACGGATCTGTTTTAGAGTGCGGTGAAACAGCTTGGTAGCCAAGGCGTTTGCGGGCCTCCATCGCGTACTCTGCGTCTTGTCCGTGGTCAACGTATTTTAAGTGAGTAGAAGAGAACGTTAATTCGTCCACATTTTCAGGAAGCATTAATTGATCATACTTCTCTTTTGTCAGCTTAGGAGCCTCGTTTTGAGTCTTTTTCACCCAGCTGTTAAAGTCTTTTTCTGTTACAGCATTCACATCAAACTCTTGGTCGGCAAAATGTTCGCCTGTGAAGTTCGCGTTGCGGCCTTCATAAGTTCCCACTTCATCAGCCTGTAAGTATTGATCCATCAGCATTCCTGCCATCGCGTACTTTTGTCCTCCAAGCTGAGGAATCCATAGCGAAGCCATTGAATCTGCAGATGAGATTTTAAACAAGATTGGGCGGTCGACAGGAATGTTTAAGTAGTTGACCGTTTCAATATCCTGTTCAGGGTAGCTGAATACCCATTTCCAGTCTACCGAAGTAGCGTAAACAACAAGAGGCTCTTTATCCTTTGTTGCTTCAGGAGCTTTTTCTAACGAATATATCGTCTGTACGGTTGGCACAGAAAGTGCAATGACGATTAAAATTGGGATCACTGTCCAGACTACTTCTAAGAACGTGTTACCGTGAATTTCTGGGTTATAAGATCCATTATCTTTGCCTTTACGGTCGCGGTATTTTACTAAAATAATGGTAAATAGAACAAAGACGACCCCGACGATAAACAGCATAAATCCGATAGATAACAGGATTAAATCACTTTGCTGATCAGCCACAGGCCCTTTCGGATCTAGTACTGAGGCATTGCTGCATCCCCCAAGGACGAAAACCACAGTTAACAGCGCAAATACAAGTAACGGTTTTAATGCTCTGAACAAGAAGATCACCATCCTTCCTATTGATGTAATAAATCTGAAGTGCATACTTCCTCAAAATCTTTTCTCTACTTTGTTATGCTATCAAAAAGTTCACTTATTAGCTTTATTTTTTTATAAACTTCATCCCAATTTCGCTTAAATGTCATAAAATCGACAAAAATTGCTCCAACTTTATTCACATCTATCGCTTAAGATGAAAAGTTTCTAGTTATTTCCGCATATAAGTAAAGAAAGATGATGAAGAACTAATTCTGACAAATAAAGGTTTACCACATTAAAAAACCTAGGTCAATCAAAAATTTCATTTTGTTAAACTTTCTAGAAAGGAATTAATTTTTCCTTGCCTAGCATCTTTTCACACGATTACCATTTTAACGCAACCAATATTGAAAGAAAAGGCTCATTAGAGCGGCGATATGCTCTGAACTGTTCCAACTTTTTATTAGCGCATCCAATTGTTTATCTTATACAAAATAGAGGAATGATATAAGCAAATAAATATAAAATAGGATGTGTTGCATGATGAGTTTTATTATTTCACTTATCGTCGCTATTATTATCGGATGGCTTGGCAGCCTGTTTGTAAAAGGAGATATGCCTGGAGGAATTATCGGGTCAATGATCGCAGGCCTTATCGGCGCCTGGATCGGACACGGGCTGCTTGGAACATGGGGGCCGAACCTAGCCGGATTTGCTATTATTCCTGCGGTGATCGGCGCAGCCATTGTTGTATTTCTAGTAAGCCTGTTAGCCAGAAAAAGAGGATAAGAGTGACAGCGCCCGAAGCGTCAGTGCTTTGGGCGTTTGCTTTGCCTGAAAATCGAAAAAGCCTCAACCCTAGCGGTTGAGGCTTTTGACTGGTTTGACTCCTAAATGGTCGATAAACCTGCTGAAGGCCTGTTTTCCTTCCGTTGTCTGTTTAAATACACCGGCGTGTTCAAGAATGCGCGCGAATACATGTCCAAGCTCTTCTTTTATGACTAGATCGGCATTTTCTTTTGTTATCGTTCTTTTTTCCGTAATCCGAAGAGCCCACTCCTTATGTTTTGCTGTGAGCGGATTTTGTTCTAAAGCTGATTTCGGATTAGCAGAGCAAAGCGCCGCTGCCGTTTCTTTCATTTCTTCCTGTAAACGGCCCGGCAATATCGCCAATCCCATGACCTCAATCAGGCCGATATTTTCTTTTTTAATATGGTGAACTTCCTGATGAGGATGAAATATTCCTAATGGATGCTCCCCATCCGTCCGATTGTTTCTCAGCACGATATCGAGTTCATACAAGTCTCCCCTGCGCCGTGCAATCGGCGTAACCGTATTATGGGGCGTATCACCTGTATAGGCGGCTATGTCGGCCTTTTCATCGGAATACGCTTGCCACGTGCGGAATATATGATCAGCAGCTTCGGCGACTTGATCCGGTTTGTCTCCTTGGAGCCTGAGCACGGACATCGGCCACTTCACTAAGCCCAGCGACACGCCTGGATGATCATTTAATTCATATACATCTTCCGCTTCTGCACGCGCCATCGGAAAATCGTGCGCCCCGCCTTGGAAATGGTCATGGCTTAGGATGCTGCCGCCGACAATTGGCAGATCCGCATTTGAACCGATAAAATAATGCGGATATTGCCCGAGAAATGACAGCAGCCTTTCAAATGTTTTTCTGCTGATCTCCATCGGTTCATGTTCACCTTTTAAGACGATGCAATGCTCTGGATAATAGACGTATGGCGAGAACTGCAAATACCATTCTTCTTCTTTAAGAATAACCGGAATGATTCTGTGATTTTGGCGGGCTGGATGATTCACGCTTCCCTCAAACCCGACATTTTCTTTACACAGCAAACACTTCGGATAATTTGTCTGCACCTGCTCTTTTGCAGCCGCAATCGCTTTTGGGTCCTTTTCGGGCTTTGATAGATTAATAGTCATTTCCAGCTCGCCATATTCAGTCGGCACCGTCCAATGAACATTTTTGGCGATTCTGTCAGACCGAATATAGTAGACATCCTCTGCATATTGATAGAATTCCTTTGTCGCCTGTTTTGGGCCGTATAAAGCTTTTGTCTCTTCAAATTTGCGAATGACCTCAGACGGAGCAGGTACGAAACATCCCATCAGCTTTGCGCTGAGCAAGTCACGGTATGTGTCTGTATCCGCTTCCATACGGCCGGTTTCCGCAGCCCATTTGTAAATAGGATCAAGTAAGTCCGGCAGGCTTTGTGCCTGCTTGATGCATGTGTGGGAGACCTGCTCGGGGTGCTTGATGTCTAACGCTTCATAAAGACGGTTTCTTGTATATTCCCGATCCCAGATCGAAATCAGTTTTCGTTCCAGGCCATACTCCAGCAGCTGTTCCAGATGTTCAACAATACTCATGTGTCACTCCCCCTTTAGTTCTCTCGCTCCTTCTCCGATATCAGCGACATAAAAATCCGCTTTGAGCCCTGTTTTTTCTTGATACCTGTCTCCAACCTTTTGGATAAAATCTTCAACAAACGCATCTTTGACAATGCTGATGGTGCAGCCGCCGAAGCCAGCTCCCGTCATTCTTGATCCAATCACGCCTTCGTGCTCCCACGCCGCAAACACAAGCTCGTCAAGTTCAGGGCAGGTCACTTCATAATCATCCTTCAGTGAAAGATGGGATTCCTTCATTAACAGCCCGATTTCATCTATATTGTTTTCTTTGAACATATGGGCCGTCTTGATGGCGCGGTGATTTTCGTATACGGCGTGCTTTGCCCGGCGTCTGTTCGTTTCATTTTGGATCAGGCCGGAATTAGCATCGAAATCAGAGGGCTTGATGTCGCCCAGCGAGACAATATCGAGTGCTTTTTGCAGATCAAGCAATGCGTCATTGCACTCTTGGCGTCTTGTATTATAGCTCGAGTCTGCCAATGTCCTTTTTTTGTTCGTGTTCGCGATGACCAGTGCGAGGCCTGAGACATCGAGTTTGCTATATTCATAGTCCAGCGTGTCGCAGTTCAGCAGCATCGCATGATGTTTTTTCCCCATTCCGATTGCAAATTGATCCATAATTCCGCAATTGACACCGATAAAAGTGTTTTCCGCATGCTGCGCCATTTTTACAAGCTCAAGCGCATCCACTTCAGGATGGAAATAGCTTTGGAGCACGACTCCCATCAGCAGTTCAATAGAAGCGGAGGACGAAAGGCCCGCCCCGTTTGGAATATTCCCTGAAAATACAATGTCAAAGCCATGGGGAACTGAATAGCCCCTTTGCTGAAATTCATAAATGACGCCTTTCGGATAGTTCGCCCAGTCGTCTTCTTTTTGATAGCGGATGTCGTCAAGGCTGCATTCTTTGATGCCTGCGTCTTTAAAGTTGTCTGAATACATCCGGACAACCCCATCGTTTCTTTCTGCAACAGCAGCATATGTACCCATTGTCAGCGCGCACGGAAACACATGCCCGCCGTTATAGTCTGTATGTTCTCCAATCAGATTCACTCTTCCAGGTGCGAAAAAAAACCGTAACCCCTCTTTTTCTCCGAATACACTTGCAAATATCCCCTTTAGCTCTTCCCGCATGTGCAATCACCTTTCATGGTTTTTATTTTTTTATTTCCCCTTATGTCTTCAGCGAAAACGATAGATCATATGCTGCTGTCCCCTGTCATACCCCTTCTTCTTTTGTCTTTTTAAAGACGAGCCATTTGCTTGCAGCATAGTTGACGACAACGATGACCGCGTTGTCGAGTATTTTGGCCAAGGTTTCATTTGTATTGAACTGGCCGACAAGAATGATCATCATGCCTAAATCTATGCCGAGAGACAGGACCCGAACGCTGAAAAAGGCAGTGATCTCTTTCAGCAGGCTCTGCAGGTCATGTGTTTTTTGCTGAAACACATATAATTTATTTGTTATGTATGCAAACAGCACGGACAAAATCCAAGCGGCGACAGTGGCGGCTTTGTAATCCATATTCATGATCTCTACCAATATATAAAAGCTGGCGATGTTCACAATGGTTGTGAAAACCCCCATAATGATATACATAATCATTTCTCTATACTTCACTGATGTTCCTCGCTTTCTGAAAAACTTTTCAAAATTCTTGGCCTCACGTGCTCTCTGTCTGGAGCAAAGAAAACCGAGAGTGCGTCTAAAAAGCTGCGGAATGTGGCGGGCTGGCCCAATACATACGATTGTTTGATGATTCCGTCGAGCACTGCACATATTATTTTAGCCGTATATTCCGGATCAATACAGGCGCCAATCAGCTTTCTCTCCTTCAGCCACTTAATATATAACGCATTTTCTTCCACCCACAATTCGTACAGCCGGACATAGGCCTTGCATTTCTGAAGGACTTTATACGTCGGCATATTCATGGCAAACGAGGTAATGTCCCACGACGGCTTATTTATGTAATAGGAATAAAGCAGCTCTGCGGCATGTTTTGCAGCCTCGTCCAATGTCAGCGGTTTCACCGATGTTCGTTCCATTTGATCAAGATACCCTACGATGATCGCTTTTTTCATCTGGCGTTTTTCGAGAAGATGCTGCAGAAAATCCTCCTTGCTGACAAAATGAACATAAAATGCTCCTTTACTGTACCCGGCCGCTCTGCTGATATCCTCAACAGAAACCGGATCATACGCTCGGTCAATCAACAAATTCAAGCCAGCGTCTATAAAACTTTCAAAGGTTGCTTCTCTTTTCATTTGAAATTTGTTTTTTTTCATATTTTTCTCCAGGCGGTATGATTATCCTTATCTTACAACGGATCAATCTTTAGCGGTATTTATTTCTTTGAATGCTTATGCTATTCGGTTTCTCCGGGGTCATATTTAATAGGCTGAAGGATTTATTTTCAATTACATACTATCCAGTCAGTATTTAATTGTTTATTATTATAAATGAGGTTCATTGGTTATATTAGTCATTTTTTTAGGGAATAGGTAGGTGGTTTTTCCTTCAGTTTGTGAACGCCGAGCAACTATGTGTGAAATTTGTTGTACTCGCCTCATCATCGCGCCGGCTTGTCTTTATTGCCCGCATGTTGCAGGAAAACATTTTATACAATTGGAGGTTACTATGAAAACTCATGTTAAAAAAGATTTGGACAAAGATTGGCATATGTTAATACAAGAAGCTAGATCTATTGGGTTAGGCATTCGTGATGTGAGACAGTTTTTAGAATCTGAGACAGCATTGAGAAAGAATAATCACAAAAAAACCGTCCGCCAAGACTAATCCGAACAGGCGGATCTATTACCTCTGGCTTTTCTATCATCTGATCTGAGTTTTCACCATATCCTCTATTCGAAAGCAATTGCTGCGCCGAGCTTGAGGACAAACGGTGTGTCAGCTAACATACGACAGACAGCCGGTGATGCGATCACCTCTTGGCACATCCATTGTCATAAAGAGGTGATGCGAACATGATAACCGGGCTCTGGTAAACAGCAGCTTTGCTGAGAACAAGCTGCATTCGGTGAGGTTTTGAAAGCAAACTCGTGTATACGCGGCCGAGCTGGAAAACCTTCGCCTGTCTTTATACCGCTCGCGTTCCTATCTTCACGACTTCCTTCTTTTTTCATTCTCCAGATGTTCTCCAACGCATAAATCAGACTTTCAGTACATACCTATTGGTGTACCTTTTTGCTTACGTTTAGCGAATAAAAGGAGGATAGCCATGTACAAAGCCGATTATAAACAGATTGCTGCAACTCCGTCTTTTCAAGCTTTTTTAAAGCAGAAACGCGCTTTTATTGTTCCTTCTGCGATTTTCTTTTTTGTCTTTTATTTTTCACTTCCTGTTTTGACGTCTTATTTCACCTTTTTGAATAAGCCGGCAATTGGGGCTGTTTCATGGGCTTGGCTGTTTGCCATCGCCCAATTCGCCATGACCTGGATACTGAGTACGGTGTATTCCCGAAAGGCGGCTCATTTCGACCAATATGTAAGCGCTCTAAAGGCGGATCTGAAGGGTGAACAGACATGAATATGACTGCCTTTCTATTATTTTTAGCGATTGTCGGCCTGACGCTTATCATCACGTATTTTGCCGCAAAGAAAACGAAAACAACGAGTGAGTTTTATACGGCCGGCGGCGGGCTCACCGGTGTTCAGAATGGACTGGCAATTGCCGGTGACTACATGTCTGCAGCCTCATTTCTCGGGATTGCCGGAATGATTGCTTTATATGGATTTGATGGATTCTTTTACAGCATCGGTTTTCTAGTGGCTTATCTCGTTGTCTTGTACATCGTGGCGGAACCGCTTCGGAATCTTGGGAAGTATACGATGGCGGACATGATTGCGGCCCGTTTTAAAGAAAAGAAAATCCGCGGCGTCGCGGCTCTGAATACCATTGCCATCTCTACTTTTTATATGATCGCCCAGCTCGTGGGGGCGGGCGCGCTGATCAAACTGCTGCTTGGGCTGGATTATACCGCGGCGGTTCTCATCGTCGGGGTGCTGATGACCATTTATGTCGTGTTTGGCGGCATGATCGCGACAAGCTGGGTTCAAATTATTAAAGCTGTTTTACTGATGGCCGGCACACTCGTGATTTCGATCATCGTGTTTTCGAAATTCGGCTTTAACCTTAATACCATGTTTGAGCAGATGAAAACAGCCACTCCGCTTGGCGCTGATTTCTTAAATCCCGGAAATAAATACAAGGTGCCGCTTGAGACCTTGTCGTTAAACTTGGCACTCGTGCTGGGAACCGCCGGGCTTCCGCATATTTTGATCCGGTTTTATACCGTTAAGGATGCCAAGACGGCCCGGACATCCGTTGTTTCAGCGACATGGATTATCGGTGTATTTTACATTATGACGGTGTTTCTCGGCTTTGGCGCCGCTGCATTTGTCGGTTTTGATGCGATAACGGCGGCTGATCAAGCGGGAAATATGGCGGCTCCGCTTTTGGCAAAAGCGCTCGGAGGAGATTTTCTGTTCGCGTTTGTGTCAGCCATCGCCTTTGCCACCATTTTAGCTGTCGTGACAGGATTGGTGCTGTCTGCCGCCTCAGCATTTGCCCATGATATCTACAGCCAGATTATCAGAAAGGGAGAAGCAACTGAAAAAGAACAGATGAAAGCGGCCAGATGGGCTTCTGTCGCCGTGTCGGTGCTCTCGATTCTCCTTGCGATTTTCGCACAGTCCTTAAATGTGGCGTTCCTTGTCGCACTTGCATTTGCAGTAGCGGCCAGCGCAAACCTCCCGCTGATTGTGTTTACGGTCTTCTGGAAGAGATTCAATGCTACAGGCGCTTTGTGGGGCAGCCTGACAGGCCTGATCAGCGCGCTTGTGCTTGTATCGATGAGCCCTAGTGTGTGGGACCCGTCCGGAGGTGCTATATTTACCGGCGATCCGCTCATTCCGCTTTCTAATCCGGGCATTATTTCCATCCCGCTCGGCTTCCTCGGCGCGTGGCTCGGAACGGTGCTGTCGTCAAATAAAACGGTTAATGAAGATACGTTTGCAGAAATACAGGTGAAGGCGCATACCGGCATTCATATGGAAGAGGAGTAAAAAAGCTCTCTTGTATAGAGAGCTTTTTCTTACTTTTTCTGCTGTTCGTCAGAAATTGCTTTTTCAAATACGTCCTTGCCGGCTGCTCCCGGAATGACGGTGTCGCCAATGATAAAAGTTGGAACGGCTGTGATGTCAGCCTCTTCATAGGCGTGCTTTAAGGCTTGGCGCTGTACGTCCTGATATGTTCTTGATTCCAGTGCGGATTTGAATGAGGCTCCGTCTAGTCCCACTTCCTCGGCAAGCTTCGTCAAGATGTCAATGTCGCCAATATTTTGGCCCTCTTGGAAAAATGCTTGAAAGACACGGGTGTTGTATTCATGTCCTTTATCAAATTCCTTTGCAAAGTGAAAGCCTTCAAACGCCAAACCTGTATATGGATGAGGCGAGACGTTTGGAAAATTGATCTCGACTCCTAATTTGTCCGCCATTGGCTGAATCGATGTCTGCCACATGTACTGTTTGGAAGGATCATTGACCGGGTCAAGCTGTGGAGATGGGCTTGGGCGCAGTTCAAACGGCATCCACTCGACGTCAACATCCTTTCCTTTTATCGCTTCTTCAAAAGCGGCTTTTCCAATGAAGCAAAATGGGCAGACGTAATCTGAATAAACTTTGATGTGTACTGTCATGATAATCTCCTTTCGTATAGATTGATTTTAAACTGTAACAATAAAAGTTACAACTGTTTTTTTAAAAAAGAAGCCGATAAGGCTTCTTTCAGATTGTTGACAAAATCCTAAAACGATTTAGGATTTTGTCATCCTTTCAGCGTGATTGAAAACCCTTGAAGTCTAGGAAAGCCGAGCATTGGAGCGGAGCGAATGCTCTAATTCGTGAGCACCAACGCACAGGCTTGACAACGAATGCGAGGGTTTGTCGACACGCTGAAAGAAGCCTGTAAAGGCTTCTTTTATGATTCCAGCAAACGCTGGGCAATATATTCTCCTTTTTTGCAGCCGCCTGGGCATGCATATAAAGCAGAACCGATTGTTTGCGTGTATTCGTTTAACGCATCCTTTGCTGAAAGAGCCTTCAGCATGGGGATGAACTGATTGTCGGGATTTTTTTGAAAGCTGATAAACAGGAGACCCGCATCCATATAGCCGGTTTTCGGATCAAGTCCTTCTGTGTAAGAGAAAGCTCTTCGCAAAATTTGTTTTCCCGTAGATTTCGCAAGGTTAACGTGTGAATTTGCCGGGATTTGATTCAGCTTCACGGGGTCTGTTTCTTTTTTCTGGCCAAAAGGCGCTCCCGAGCTTTTTCTGCGGCCGAAGGTATCCTCTTGATCCTTGAGGGAAGAGCGGTCCCATATCTCAAGGAACATTTTGATTTTCCGAAAGGCCATATAGGTACCGCCCGTCATCCAGTCGGGTTCACCGGACTGAATCCACACGATCGAGTTCATCAAGGTGTCATCCTTCATGCTCTGGTTGCCTGTTCCATCTTTAAACCCGAAGAGGTTGCGCGGCGTTTCACCATTTTTTCCTCCGCTTAAAAAGCCTTTGTTCACAAAGCGGACCTCACAGGTTCCGACCGCTTGATTCAGCAGGTTCCGCAGTGCGTGAAACGCCACTTGTTCATCGTCTGCGCATACTTGAATGCAGATGTCTCCGCCTCCCTGCTTCTCATCCAGATTGTCATTCGGCATCGCTGGAAGAGCGGCAAGATGCTTCGGTTTTTTGTTTTTCAGCCCAAAGCGGTCCTTTCCGTCTTTTTCAAAAAAGCCAGGCCCAAATCCGAATGTGACCGTTAAATTGGAAGGGGATAAATCAACCGATTCACCTGTATCCTGCGGCGGCAGATATTGATTTTTCTGCTCAGCTGACATTTTCTTTCCAGACGTCAGCATCTGTGTCAGACTTGTCCAGTTTCTGAATAATGTAATGATGTCGCTCTTCTCTTTTGCAGTTACATCCAGCGCCGCAAAATAGGCATACGTCTGATGGGCAGTTGTGATTCCGGCCTGATGCTTTCCGTAAAACGGAACAACCTGCTCATCCTCTTTTTCATCCTTTTTCGACGACTTAGCCGCGGTCTGAACAAGCGGAGCGAGACCGCCGAGTCCGCTGGCACCGATCGCAACGGCCGCGCCTGCCATCGCTCCCCATTTTAGGATGTCCCGTCTATGAATTTGTTCTGGCTTTTTTTGTTCATCGCTCATGCTGTTACAAAACTCCTTTTATAGCACATTCGCAATCTTCGACATGGTTTCAGAAAGAGTCGTCAGCTTTGTGCTCAGCTCTCTGATTTGATCTTCACTTAATTTATCATAAGACGTATAGGACTGATCATTTGTTTTGTATTTTGCCATTAAAACTTCAAATTCGCTGAACTCCGTATCCAGTTTTTCCGTCAGGTCAGAGTGATCTTTTACAAGCGCGCTTTTCACTGTTTGATAAACAGCTTCGGAGCCTTCCACATTCGCCATGAGGTCGACTAAATCGATTCGTGAGTAGCGCTCTTCTTCTCCCGTGATTTTCGAAATGCCGGCTTCGTTCAGAAGCTCCATCGCGCCTGCTACAATTTGTTCAGGTGTTAATTTCAGTGCTTCAATTGAACCGTCAAGCTCTTTTACATCCTTGAGAAGCTGGTCAGCCGTTGCCTTTTCCCCGGAAATATCTTGATCCTTCCAAATGGCTTTCTCAAGCTTGTGGAAACCTGTCCATTTGTCTCCTTCTTCTACATCGTTTTCACGGGCGTCAATTTTCGGATCAAGGTCACCAAGGCTTTCAGCGATCGGTTCAATTCGCTCATAATAAACACGCGCTTTCGCATATAACGTTTTAGACTTTTCGATATCGCCGGATTTCACAGCGCTTGTAAATGCTTCAGTCGCTTTTACAAGCTGATCGCTCTGCTCTTTGACATAGTTTTTATATTCGTCCGCTGCTTTTTCCAGCTGATCGCTTGCCTTTTTGCTGCTCTTCTTCGCTTCTGTCAGGTCTTCTAAGGACGATTTCAGTGACTCGGATTCTGTCTTGATTTTGTCTGTATCCGGTTTGTCTTTCTGTGCTTCTGTATAGATGGGCTGAAGGTGCTTTTCGATTTCTGTATATTCGAATGGATAGTCGCCGCGGATATCATTTTCAAAGGAAAGCCAGTAGCTGTTTAGCTCTTTCCCCTTCTTTTCAATTTCCTTTTGGTCTCCTTTTTCCGCTGAATCATTCAGCTTGGAAATGATGGTTTCCATTTTATCTACGGATGCGGCGATCTCTTTGCTGACCCCGCTTTTTTCAGATGAAGCTTTTTCTTTGGTTGAGGATGTGTCATTGGCTCCGCAGCCTGCGCACAGCGCAAGGATGCAGCCGGCTGATACAGCGATTTTTGTGAAATTCATTTCGTCAGTTCCTTTCCGTTTGTAAAATGTTTTGCCGCTTCTGAGACAAGCGCAATCAGTAAAAAGAGTAAAATCAGCAATTGCGGAACCGTGCTGTACACGGACGGATAAATTCCAAGCACCGATACAGACGGCAGCCAACTCTCTGCATCAGACGGGAGAATGCCCGCCAGCTGCAGGCTGTGAACGCCTGTTCCGAGAAATTTCACGCACATATACAGGACGACCGCCATGGACAGCAGGAAAAACGGCTTCAATGGGATACGCATTCCGAGCTTAATCATGAGAACACCGACGATAACGAGAACGATAAGCCCCGCGGCAGTTCCGCCAATCAGTTCAGTGAGCGGCAGCTTCCCGACAAGCCCGATGAAAAAGATGACCGTTTCAAGCCCTTCTCTCACCACTGCCAGAAATGCGATCAGGCCGAAGGAAAGCAGACTTCGTTTTTTCAGGGCCTGTGACTTCTGGGTATTGATTTTTTCTCTCCATTTGTCCATTGAGGCATTTCTGTGCAGCCATACTCCTACATACAAAAGCATGACAGCAGACAGCACGCCGGTGACCCCGCCAAGCAAGAAATTGTTTTCCCCGAATATGTTGGAGGAGAACAGAAGCGTGACACCTATGCCGGCTGCCAAGGAAACAACCATGCCGGCGGATGCTCCGCCCCAGATCCATGTAGAGGAACGCGTGACACGGGCTTTTTTTGTCATGGTTAAAAGCGCCCCGATAACAAGCAGGGCCTCCATCCCTTCACGAATCGGAATGAGTGCCGCATCCCACCAGCTATAGCTGCTTGAAGCGATTGGCTCGAGCAATTGAATCATTTCGTCAATTTGCTTTGATACCTTTTCGGGATGACTGTCGATTTCAGCCTTCATCAGCGCCAGGTTTTCCTCTGATGTCGTATAGGCTTCCTTCGATTGGGAAACGACGTCCCCCTCAACAGCGAGCCAGGATGTAATTAAATTGTCGATTGCGGATGATGCTTGATCCAATTGGTTTTTTTGTATTAGCTGTTTTGTGTCTTTTAAGCTTTGTATATAGGCTGTTAAGGACGCCCTTGATTGACCCGAGGATGTCTTTTTCAGCACGACAGCCTGCTGATAGGTTCCTAAATGAGAAGAAAGCTCTTCAAGCTGCGTTTTGAGCTTGTCTGCGTCTTGATTGATGAAAGAAAGAGAAATCATCGCGATATTCGAGTCCATTTTGCTGTGGGAAGAAAGATTTTCCTTTTTAATAGAAGGTTCTTCTTTTTTCCACTTCGCCTTGAATGTTTCAAATGTTTGTTGTGCCGAGTCTATATCTCCGTCTTTTACAGATTCGATCATTTGCTTGTTTAATTGAATCAGTGCAGCGATCGGATCGTCTTCCGCATGTGCCGCAGAACCGAAAACCATCAACAAGCTGAATAAAATAAGTGCCAGCCCCCGAGCCATCATGTTCCTCCTATAACTGAAAATGATTATCATTGTATATCATAATCATAGCCAGTTCCTGTTCTTTGTCAATTAAAATTTGAAGGTCTGAAAACCTTGATGCCACAGCAAAAAGGCTGTCCTTTACAGGACAGCCTTTTGAATGGAAAACAACGTTTATCTTCCCGCTTTATACGTTTGAATTTCTTCATGAAACTTGCGTGCGGCACCTTCTGGATCCTCCGCCTGACTGATGGCGCTGATCATACTGACACCGTCGGCCCCCGCTTGGATAACAGGAGCGGCATTTTCGATTGTGATGCCGCCGATGCCCACAATTGGTATGCCGATGCCTTGGCGGCGAACCGCTTCGATAAGAGATACACCCTGTACGGCTCTCGTATCCTTTTTCGTTTCTGTCGGATAGATTGGCCCGAGTCCGACATAATCCGCGCCATCTTCTTCAGCTTGCTTCACCTCAGACATTGTATGGGCGGAAACGCCAAGAATCATATCGCCTATAGCGTCTCTTACTTCTTTTGCGCTGGCGTCTTCCTGGCCGATGTGTATACCGTCAGCCTTCAGCGTCAGGGCCAGCTCCACATCATCATTGACTATGAATGGAACACCGGCTTCACGGCAGGCTTCCTGCACGTTTTTAGCGAATTCAATCCGCGCCTCCCCTGCCAGCGCGTCCCCGCCCTTTTCACGAAATTGGTAAAGAGTGGCGCCGCCTTTTAACGCTTTTTGTACGACAGTGACAGGATCGGCTTTCGTATTGTTCGACCCCATAATGAAGTAAACAGATAATAACTCTTTCATCATTTCCCGAGAAATACGTGTCATGAGACAGTCACCCTTTCTATTGTCGCCAGTTCTTGGACATCTTGTTCAGTAACAGATGAAAGCTTGTTCAGCAATTCAATCTGAAAGCTTCCCGGACCTTTGTCAGCTGTCTGCTGTGCGGCAAGCTGAGCTGCAACACCATACGAAGAAATGGCAGCAATAGCAGCAAACAATGGATTTTCTTCCACAGCACAAAACGCACCGACAACAGACGTCAGCAGGCATCCGGCGCCTGTCACTTTCGTCAGCAGCTTGTGGCCGTTATGAAGGGTATATACGTTTGACGTGTCGGCTATGACATCGACTTCGCCAGTAATGGCAATGACCGTGTTGAGTTTTTGTGCCGCCTGCTGGGCCAGCCGGATGATGTCGCCTCCGCCTTCTCCCGCATCAACGCCTTTGATCAGCCAATCGGTCACGCCGACGGTATGGGCAATTTCCGCCGCGTTTCCTCTGATCGCAGCGAGACGCACCTCACGAATGATGTCACGCGCCGATTCAGTACGGAACGGTGTTGCTCCAGCCCCGACAGGATCAAGAATGACAGGGACGCCATGTTCATTGGCTGATTTACCCGCGATGATCATCGCTTCGACTGATTCCTTGCTCAGCGTTCCAATATTCAAAACGAGCGCACCCGCAATCTTCGCCATGTCGGCGACCTCTTCTTTCGCGTACGCCATAACCGGTGATGCGCCGAAGGCGAGCAGGCCGTTTGCTGTAAAATTCGTTACGACATTATTGGTTATGCTGTGCACCAGAGGGCTATGCTGGCGGACAGCAGTAAGACATTTTGCTGCTGATTGTGCATCCATGTTTGCATCATCCTTTACTATCTTTTTTCGGGTCCCATAAATACGATTTCGTATGTTCGAGCCAAGCTCTGGCCGCAAAGGGCAAGTAACGGTCCTTTCTCCAAATAATGGCGAGGTGCCAAGGGATGACCGGATCGACAAGCGGAATGACTTTTACTTTTTCCGGGTCAAGTCCGCGGCAGATTCGTTCCGGCAAAAGCCCGATTCCAAGGTTGGCTGACACCATCTCACTGATAAAATCCCATTGCGAGGTTTCATAAATGATATGAGGCCTGAATCCAGCCTTGATACATTCCGTCATAATTCGATTGTGCAGGACAAAATCCTCCCTGAAGAAAATAAAAGGCTCGTCCTTCAACTCACGCAGCCTGCACTCTTTTTCGTCTGCCAGCCTGTGGGAAGGGTGAACGACAAGCATTAAGGTTTCTTTTACGATTGTAAACGAATGAAAAATATCTTCATTTGCAGGAAGAACCACAACGCCGATATCAAGAGAGCCGTCCCCAACGCCATCTTGGACTTTTATAGAACCGTCTTCGACTAGCTGAAAGGTGATATTCGGATAGTTTTCACGAAAATCCCCGAGCACTCTTGGGAAAAATCCTGATCCGATCATCGGCGGCAGTCCGATCCGCACGTGTCCTTTCTTGACCTCCATAATATCATTTAATTCTGACGTCAGGTTTTGAAATGATTTTATAATTTCCTGCGCCTGCACATACATGCTCTGGCCGGCGTCAGTCAGTTCCACCTGCCTGCCGTTTCGGTAAAACAGTTCAATCCCGAGCTCTTCTTCTAAATTTTTGATCATTTTTGATATCGTCGGCTGAGAAACATAAAGGGATTGGGAAGCCTTCGTAAAGCTTTTTAAACGGGCGACTTCCAAGAAATATGTTAAATGGCGGATATCCATGTGCTTCACCCTTTCTATAGACAAAAGGAATACTTATTATTCTTTATATATATTTTACCTATAGCGAGACCTTATGTACAATATGAATATAAGGGAGGCATCAATATGAAAAAACTGTTGCTAACCGTTATTCAAATCGCTCTGTTATTTATATTTGCTCGGCTGATTAATTGGGTGACAGCCCTTCTTCATATAAATATTCCCGGCAGTATAATTGGGATTGTGATTCTTTTCACATTATTACACTTTAAGATCATCAAGCTTGAATGGATAGAGCTTGGCGCTGCGTGGCTTCTCGGGGAGCTGCTTTTATTTTTTATCCCGTCTGCCGTCGGAGTGATTGAATACGGAGACATTATGTCGAAATTTGGTGTCAGCATTCTGCTTGTTGTCATCATCAGCACGTTTGTCGTGATGGTGTCTACAGGAACGCTTACACAAATCATTGCAAAAAGAAAGGAGAAAAAGCATACGTGTTCATCGGAATTGTAAGTTTGCTTTTAACGGTTTTGGTGTATTTAGGAGCAAAAAAAGTATATCAACGCTTTCCGCGTGTCTATACGTCGCCGCTATTGGTGACGCCCGCTGTGTTAGTCGGTCTGCTGCTGCTGGTGAATGTCCCGTACGAGTCATATAATCTCGGCGGCGAATTGCTGACCGATATGCTTCAGCCAGCTACCGTGGCATTCGCGATCCCGCTATATAAATATTTCCCTGTTTTAAAGAAATACGCAGTGGAAATTATTTTGAACGTGGCCGTCGGTTCATGCATCGCGATTATTTCAACCGCTCTTATTGCGAAATGGCTTCACCTCGGCACCGGCTTAATTGATAGCCTCGTCCCGAGATCAGTGACAACGCCGATCGCAATGAACGTATCGGAAATGATCGGCGGAATGCCTGCCGTCACAGCCGTATTTGTGATTTTGACCGCTTTGTTAGGCACAGTGATCGGCCCGATGGTCATCCGCTATTTCCGCATTGATAATGAAATCGCGCGGGGCGTGCTGCTTGGTACAAGCGCACACGGAGCGGGAACGTCAAAAGCATTTGAGCTTAGCTCTGTGTCCGGCACGATTTCCAGTGTGTCGATGATCTTAGCTGCGATTATGACGCTTTGCGCGGCGCCGTTTTTACTTTCATTTATGTAAGAAAAAACTGTCCTCTCAAGGGCAGTTTTTTTTATGTGCTTCCCCTTATTGAAAAGCTGGCGAATTCCAATATAATGTAATTTGTGGATACCAAAGGAGGCACCCCATGCACAACTTGCAGGTGAGACGGCATTACGCCGCGTTAAAAGGATTTTATTTGTTTGCTTTTCTCGGCACGGGCAGCATTATCCCCTTACTCAGTATGTATTTAACGAAAGAACAGCATGTAAGCGGATCACAGGTCGGCTTGATCATGTCACTCGGTCCGATTGTGATGATTTTCTTTCAGCCGTTTTGGGGCATGCTGAGTGACTATACGCAAAAAACGAAAATCCTGCTGGCGGTTTGCACATCAATCACAGGCATCATTGGATTAGGCTATATTGCATTTGACGGCTTTCCTCTGTTTATTTTAATCGCGGCCTGTTTTGCAGCCTTTCAAAGCACGATTATTCCATTATCGGACAGCATTTCACTAAGGTACACTCAAGAAACAAACGGCAACTACGGCGGAATTCGCCTGTTTGGTTCTCTCGGCTTCGGCATCGCAGTGTTTGCCATGGGACAGGTAACGAATCAGCTGTACCCCATTCACGTGATCTTTATCTTTGGCTGTGCCTTTCTGTGCATCGCCGCCATATTGGCCTCACAAATGCCTGGCCAGCAGAAAACAAAAACAAAGGTCAATATCCGCAAAGGATTCCGGGAGCTTATCAGCAACAAAACGTTCCTCATCTTTATGATCATCACCTTTACGACATTTGCTCCAAACTTAGCGAACAATACGTATTTCAGTCTTTTTCTGGACAAAAGCGGCGCGTCACTTTCCGCTATCGGCATTTTATTTTTCATCGGCGTCATTTCGGAAATTCCATTTATGCGATTTGCCCAAACATTTATAGATAAAATGGGGCTGCTCAACGTCATTATGCTGTCAGGCGGGGTCTCATTATTCAGGTGGGCGCTCTATTTCACAGCGCCTTCATTATGGATTATTTATGCGACGGTCTTTCTTCAGGGAGTTGCGATCGGTTTATTTATCCCGGCGGCGCTTCAATATGTAAAAAAGATTACGCCAAGCCACGTTGAAGCGACGGCGCTGACCATGTACGCCGCCATCGGCAATGGATTCGGCAACTGGTTCTGTACATTTACAGGCGGATACATTTTTGACTACGTGTCAATCTTCGCAGTCTACTTGCTTTTTGGCATTCTGAGCATAGCAGGCTTTGGGCTGACATTATATTTAATGAAGGCTGAAAAAAACAAAAATACACTTCATCAGCCGGCTGTTACTTTTAAACCATAATGACTATAATGAACAAAAGGAAAGGGGATGTACGCTATGAACGGACAAGAGCGAAGCAGCATTTCGAAAGGATTACAGGTTGATATTGTATTGAAAGCAGATCAAAAAACGGGAAAACTGACGAGAGGGACAGTGAAGGATATTTTGACGAAATCAAGCTTTCATCCGCACGGCATTAAAGTACGGCTTGAAGATGGCCGCATCGGCCGCGTCCAGCAGATCATTTCTACATAAAAAAAGCTGCTCCTGAACAGGGCAGCTTTTTTCTTTATTTTTTCTGCAGAAAGACCACTTTTAGGTAGTTGCCTTCCGGAAAAGCCGAAATCGTTTTAAAATCCTCCGGCAGTGTAAATTCCTCAATGATGGTGTAGCGTTCATTTGTTTCTTTAAAGGCGGCATCAATAAAGCCTTTGAATTTCTTCATGCCGAAGGCGCTGCTGTTTGTGGAAGCAACGATGATGCCCTTGTCATCTGTGATGGCGACCGTTTCCTTCAGCAGGTTTTTATAATCCTTGGCCGCGCTGAAGGTGCGTTTTTTTGTACGCGCAAAGGAAGGCGGGTCGAGAATAATCAGATCAAAGCGCAGATCCTTTTTCGCGGCATATGAAAAATAGTTAAACACGTCCATCACTTTAATGTCGTGTGCCTCGTAATCCAGCTTGTTCACGCTGAATTGCTCAATCGTTTTGGCAAGGCTCCGGTTTGCCACGTCTACGCTTGTTGTTTTCTCCGCTCCGCCAAGCGCCGCTGCCACGGAGAATGCCCCCGTATAAGAAAACGTATTTAACACTGTTTTTCCTTTTGCATAGCGGTCTCTGATCACCTTGCGCACATGTCTCTGATCCAAAAAGATGCCCGTCATGGCGCCTTCATTCAGATCCACCGCGTATTGAATGCCATTTTCCAGAATGATGATTGGGAACTCGCCTCTTTCCCCCTTCACGAAGTCATCATCTTCAACATATTGTCCCGCCGTGTCGAAGCGTTTTTTCTCGTAAATGGCTTTATAGTTCAGTTCCAGCTCATCCAAAGCGGAAATCAGCATGTCTTTAAAGGCGTAAATGCCTTTGCTGTACCATTGAACCAGCAGATAGCCGTCATAATAGTCAATCGTGATGCCGCCAACGCCGTCTCCCTCACCATTGAACATGCGGAAAGCGGTAGTATCTTGGGCCGCGAAAAGTTTGGCACGCGCTTGAACCGCTTTTGTTAATTTGCTGAGAAAAAATGCTTGGTCAATCTGTTCATTCTTATTGCGGGTAAGCGTCCAGCCGACCCCTTTGTTTTGCAGGCCATAATACCCCCGCGCAAGAAACTCGCCGCTCTCAGACACGATATCAACGAGGTCTCCTTCTTTCACGTGCCCCGCACTCCCTGCGAGAGCTTCCTTTTCGATGAGCGGATAGCCTTTTTTGATTTTTGCAGCATGTGCTTTCTTTAGGGTGAGTAGCTTCATATATTTCGTCCTCTTTCTGTTTGCTTTCTCTTATCGTACCACAAAACGCCAAGATGTCTGCATTGACAGAAAGGAAAGGTTTTTCTACGATAGACAAAAAGAGTTACGAGGAGGAGCAGCATGGCAAAACGAATTGACCATACAGGCATTATGGTAAGGGATATCAACGCGTCCATCACATTTTATGAAGAGGTTCTCGGCATGAAATTGAAGGATCGCATCACACATACGAACGGCGTAATCGAGCTTGCTTTTCTTGGCTTTGAAGACGGTCCGGAAACAGAAATCGAACTGATTCAAGGCTACAGCAGTGAGCTTCCCGTCGAAGGAAAAGTGCACCACATTGCCCTGCTGACGGATGACATCGCGGCTGAATATACAAAAGCGGAAAGAATGAACGCGAAATTTATCGACGAAGAGATCACAACTCTTCCAAACGGGTACCGTTACTTCTATATTGAAGGTCCTGATGGCGAGTGGATTGAGTTCTTTCAGCGTTAAGAAAAAAGCAGCGTAACGCTGCTTTTTTTATTATTTAAACGCTTACAAAATTACGAAACATTCTCACCCCCAGATTCAACCGCACTCTCTTCCTTCCATTTTTGATGATCCCATATTCTGAAAAACGGATAGTAGATGGCGCAGGTGATCAGCAGATTCACCAGCTGCATAACAGCACCCGATACCTTTCCGCCTGTCGCCAGGTAGCCTGATATGAGCGGCGGCATCGTCCATGGCACGGCGATTCCGGCCGGCCTTGCCACCAGTCCGGTGCTCATGCCGATATAAGTTGCTGTTATCGTGAGGAGTGGTGCAATGATAAAAGGAACAATGAGGAGCGGGTTCATGACAATCGGCATGCCGAAAATGATCGGCTCGTTGATATTAAATAGCGCAGGTCCAATCCCTAATCGGCCAAGCTGCTTCATTTGTTTGCTCCGGGAGCGCACAAGCATCGTCAGGACAAGCGCCAGCGTCGCTCCGCTCCCACCGACATTGATCCAAATTTGAAAGAACTGAGTCGTAAAAATACTCGGCAGCGCCTCGCCAGCCTGAAACGCGAGACGGTTGGCATCCATCGCGCCGTACCAAATCGGCGCCATAATTCCGCCAATGATTGAAGCCCCGTGAATCCCGCACGACCAAAGCAGCATCTGCACAAACTCAGCGATCAGGCTTCCACCGAGACTGCCGCCAAGGATGGAAAGCGGTGTGCCAAGCAGGTCTCCTACGACATTGTGCAGGCTTTGAAAAGGCGTTATTTCAATCAGAAGACGCGCCAGCCACACTAGAAAAACAATGATAAAGCCGGGAATCAGCGCGACAAATGATTTGCTTACCGCCGGCGGCACGCCGTCTGGCATTTTGAAGACGATATTTTTTTGAATAATGTACCGATAAATTTCAGTTGAAAACAAAGCGATCAGCATGGCGACAAATAAACCCTTGCTGCCAAGCAGTGTGATCGGGATTCCGCCCCCGACCATGATGGATTCCGTTGAGCCATCCGGCGTAAACGGCACTTCAAACGGCGTTGCCAACAGAAATGCGGCAATTGATATCGCACCGGCTGATAGGGCATCGACACCATAGCTTTCTGCCAGCCGATAGGCGATTCCAAACGCGGCAATCATCGCCATAATATCAAACGAAGCATTAACCGGATATCCGAGCTTATCCGCCCACTCTTTCCCAAACACACTCGTCATGAAATCAGCATAACCAGGAATCGGCAGGCTCGTTAAAATCAAAAAGACAGACCCGATAATAATCAGCGGCATGGTCAGGATAATTCCGTCACGCAAAGCGCTGAGATGCCGTTGCCCGGCAATTTTCCCAGCGACAGGCATTATTTTTTCTTCCATCACCCGAGTGAATGCGCTCATCTGAAAAGCCCCCTTTTCTCATTGCTTTGTGAACAACCTTCGCAATGTTTTCTTTATCTTATTTTGAAAACGCTTACAAATTCATTTGGAAAATTTCCTCTTCCTGCGGAAAAAATCTGCATTCTGCTAAATAATCTGTCCATGAAAATATTTTTTCCTCCTTACTATCAAACTCTCTTTTTTCTCCGATATATATATCAAACATCATAGAAAAAAGGAGATGAACCATGAAAAACATGTCTTGCAAACTCATTGTATCAGCCACTCTGTTTTTCAGTTTTCTCGCCATAGGCCCTCTCGCTCATGCGCAAAACAGCAGCGAGAAAGAGGTTATTGTGGTTTATAAAAACAAAGCCGGCAAGGAAAGCGTTCTGGACAGCTATGCTGAGGTTGAACAACAGTATAAGCATCTGCCGGCGGTAGCGGTCACAGCAGATCAGGAGACAGTGAAAGAATTAAAACAGGATCCTGATATTTTGTATGTCGAAAACAATGTCTCCTTCACCGCAGCAGGCAGCACGGATTTCAAAGTCCTGTCAGACGGCACTGACACCTCTGACAACTTCGAGCAGTGGAACCTTGAGCCCATTCAGGTGAAACAGGCTTGGAAGGCAGGACTGACAGGCAAAGATGTCAAAATTGCAGTCATTGACAGCGGGATCTCCCCCCACGATGACCTGTCGATTGCCGGCGGGTTTTCAGCTGTCAGTTACACCTCTTCTTACAAAGATGATAACGGCCACGGAACACATGTCGCAGGGATTATCGGAGCCAAGCATAACGGCTATGGAATTGACGGCATCGCACCGGAAGCACAAATATACGCGGTTAAAGCGCTTGATCAGAACGGCTCGGGGGATCTTCAAGGTCTTCTCCAAGGAATTGACTGGTCGATCGCAAACGGGATGGACATCGTCAATATGAGCCTTGGCACGACGTCAGACAGCCAAATCCTTCATGACGCCGTGGACAAAGCTTATGAACAAGGCGTTCTGCTTGTTGCCGCAAGCGGGAACGACGGGAACGGCAAGCCAGTGAACTATCCGGCGGCATATAGCAGCGTCGTTGCGGTTTCAGCGACAAACGAAAAGAATCAGCTTGCCTCCTTCTCAACAACTGGAGATGAAGTTGAATTTTCAGCGCCGGGAACAAACATCACGAGCACTTACTTAAACCAATTTTATGCGACAGGAAGCGGAACATCCCAAGCGACACCGCACGCCGCTGCCATGTTTGCTTTGTTAAAACAGCGTGATCCTGCCGAGACAAACGTGCAGCTTCGTGCAGATATGCAGAAAAATATCGTTGATCTTGGAACAACAGGCCGCGATCAGCAATTTGGCTACGGCTTCATCCAGTATAAAGCGAAGGCAACAGATTCAGCGTACGCGGCGGCAGAGCAAGCGGTAAAAAAAGCGGAAAAGACAAAAACACAAACCGATATCAACAAAGCGAGAGAACTCGTCAGCCAGCTGCCGAATTCTGACGCCAAAACAGCCCTGCAAAAAAGACTGGATAAAATACAGTCAAACAGAAATGTAAAAGATGCGAAAGACAAAGTCGTAAAGGCAGAAAAGTATAAAACACAGCAAACCGTCGATACAGCCCAAGCTGCCATCAACAAGCTGCCGAACGGAACAGACAAAAAGAACCTGCAAAAACGCTTAGACCAAGTAAAACGCTATATTGCATCAAAGCAAGCGAAAGAGAAAGTGGCGAAAGCGGAAAAAAGCAAAAAGAAAACAGATGTTGACAGCGCCCAATCAGCAGTCAGCAAGCTGCCGGCAGGTTCAGAAAAAACGTCCCTGCAGAAGCGCCTTACCAAAGTGAAAAGCACCAATTTGAAAACGGCGCAGCAATCAGTCGCAGCAGCAGAAAAGAAATCAACTAATGCAAATGCGACAAAAGCACAATCGGCAGTCAATCAGCTTCAATCAGGCAAAGACAAAACGTCCTTGCAAAAACGGTTAGACAAAGTGAAGAAAAAAGCAGCGGCAGCCGAAGCAAAAAAAGTCGAAACTGCCAAAGCCAAAGTGAAGAAAGCGGAAAAAGACAAAACAAAACAATCAAAGGCATCCGCTCAGTCTGCAGTGAATCAATTACAAGCATCCAATGAAAAAACAAAGCTGCAAAAACGGCTGAATGCCGTCAAACCGAAAAAGTAACCAAAAAGCCTGTAAAACTTGTATTCTAAGTCTTACAGGCTTTTTTACATCCCTAAAAACACCACGCACAACCTTTTTCCCATTCACCGCACAGGCTTTTCATACTATTGCTATCCAGCCATGAACAGCATAAAATGAACGTTATTACAGTTATCACCACATATGGCGGGATTGTGACTGGTCAGGCAGGCAAAACCCAATGATGCAAAGGGAGTATTAGTGTCCAAAAAAATCAGGACATTTTAACTCTTCTTTTCGTGTTGGGCTTATAACGGCGCCATGGACAATCCCTATTTTCATGCTCCGTCACCGACGCGGGCATTTTTTGTTGTCCCTGCACGTTTTGTCATTATCAGCCGGTATTTCTCACTTTTTCATTTTGATTGTCAACTTTTCATTTGATACGATGAACAAGCCGACTTTTCTTCAGCAAAGGAGGTTTTGATTGCTTGCAAAAAGAGATTGGAAAAGAATTATTGCTCCTCGCAGGAGGAAAAAGCAATATTATCAGCATCAGCCATTGTACGACCCGTCTTCGTTTTGAGGTAAAAGACGAGACGAAAATCGATATACATGCCATAGAAAAACTGCACGGTGTACAGGGCACCTTTTTCCGATATGGGCTATTCCAGATTATCTTCGGAGCAGGCATCGTCAACAAAATATATAAAGAAGTTGTTCACGTGTGGGAGGCCGCGCCTTCTGAAGAGCCTGTTCAACAGAAAAAGGCCAAACGGAAGCTGAACCCTGTCGCAGCATTTGCAAAAACACTGTCCGATATTTTTGTGCCGATTATCCCGGCAATAACAGCAAGCGGCCTGCTCATGGGGCTGATCGGAATGATTAAGGTGTTTCACTGGTTCGCAGCTGACAGCCCGTGGATCAAAGTGCTCGACCTCGTGTCCAGTACAGCCTTTATTTTGCTGCCGATTTTGGTCGGCTTCAGTGCCGCACGGCAATTTGGCAGCAACCCATATTTAGGGGCAGTGATAGCAGGGCTCCTGACGCATCCTGATCTGCTGGACCCGTCTATGCTCGGCAGCAAAACCCCCGCTTCCTTAGACATCTGGGGGCTGCATATACCAATGATGGGCTATCAGGGCTCCATTATCCCGATTCTTCTCTCCGTTTATGTCATGAGCCAAATCGAGAAGCTGTTAAAATCGATTGTGCCGAAGTCGCTCGATGTCGTCATCATTCCTTTTATTACGGTCATGATGACAGGGTGCCTCGCGCTGATTGTGATGAATCCCGCCGCGTCTATCATCGGCCAGATCATGACACAGTCGATTGTCTATATTTACGATCACGCCGGCATTGCCGCCGGAGCCCTGTTCGGCGGCATCTACTCCACCATCGTTCTATCTGGCTTGCATCATAGCTTTTATGCGATAGAGGCAACGCTGCTTGCTGATCCGCATGTAGGAGTGAACTTTTTAGTGCCGATATGGTCGATGGCGAATGTGGCCCAAGGCGGAGCGGGGCTTGCGGTTTTCTTCAAAACGAAACAATCAAGCCTGAAGAAAATTGCGCTCCCTGCCTCCCTGACTGCGTTTTTAGGCATTGTGGAGCCGATTGTATTCGGAGTAAATGTCAAACTGATCCGCCCCTTTATCGGAGCTGCCATCGGCGGCGCTATTGGCGGAGCATACATGGTTGCGGTACATGTCGTGTCGAATTCCTACGGACTGACAGGCATTCCGATGATTTCAATCGTGCTGCCGTTCGGCGCAGCTAATTTTGTTCATTATATGATCGGTTTTTTGATCGCGGCCGTCTCTGCTTTTATAGCTACATTGTTTCTCGGGTTTAAAGAAGAGACAGAATAACTGGATTTATTCGTTTTCATTCATAAAACGGGGGATGAAAGGACAAAAAAAAGCTATGAAAATTAAAAGAATCTTAAATCATAATGCTATCGTCGTAAAGGATCAAAATGAAGAGAAGATTCTCTTAGGTGCAGGAATTGCGTTCGATAAAAAGAAGAATGATATTGTCGATCCGTCAAAAATAGAAAAAACCTTTGTCAGAAAAGATACACCTGACTATAAGCAGTTCGAAGAGATTTTAGAAACATTGCCGGAAGACCACATTCAGATTTCCGAGCAAATTATCTCCCATGCCGAAAAAGAGCTGAACATCAAAATCAACGAGCGCATTCACGTCGCTTTTTCAGACCATCTTTCCTTTGCGATCGAACGCCTGAGCAATGGAATGGTCATCAAAAATCCGCTGCTGAATGAGATCAAAGTTCTTTATCCGAAGGAATTCCAGATCGGCTTGTGGGCCAGAACGCTAATTAAAGATAAACTGGGGATTCACATTCCTGATGATGAAATCGGCAATATTGCCATGCATATCCACACAGCAAGAAACAATGCCGGTGATATGACACAGACGCTTGATATTACAACAATGATCCGTGATATTATCGAGATTATTGAAATTCAGCTGTCAATCAATATTGTTGAAGATACCATTTCTTATGAACGGCTTGTGACCCATCTCCGCTTTGCCATTCAGCATATCAAAGCGGGTGAATCCATTTACGAGCTGGATGCAGAAATGATCGACATTATTAAAGAGAAGTTTAAGGATGCCTTCCTGTGTGCCCTAAGCATCGGCACATTTGTGAAGAAGGCATACGGCTTTGAGTTTCCTGAGAAAGAATTGTGCTATATCGCCATGCATATTCAGCGGTTTTACCAACGGTCAGTCGCACGCTGAGGCAAACAAAAAAAACGCTTTTGAGCTGATCAAAAGCGTTTTTTAAATCCGATTTATTGGTTGATCGCCGGATTGCTGATTGTATTCCACTTCGTATACGACATGTAATGGAAATACTGATCGCGATACGGGTGTTTCGTATTGGAATTCCAAGGCTTTTCTCCGCCGCAGAAGTGGACAATGGCCGGGTTTTCTCTCGTTTCTCTATAAAGTTTCTGGCCTAACAGCGTCGCAGGCGTTTTTTGTTTTAATATGATATAGGTTTGAGCGTTCCAGCGCGGATGAAGTTCATACCACTGATCATACAAGATCGCATTCAGTGCATCTTGATCGTGCAGCACAAGAAAGTCTTCAGACGGGTTTTCATTGATAAAGTTGATGACTTTTTCTGTGATGTTTTGCTTTCTCCAAGGTTCAAAATCAATAATCATGATACCTGAGTTAAAATACTTCCCTGTATCACTGACATTCATTTCTTTCAGGCGTTCATGCTGCCCCGCATCCTCAACAGCAGCAACCGTATATGGCGCAATATCCAAGTCCCACAGTTTCGAAATATCCTCAAGGATAATCGCATCACAGTCGATATAAATCATTCGTTTGATGCTTTCGTCCTTAATTAAGTCAGGAATCGAAATGCGGTAATACGCCGCTTTTGTAATATGGCTGCTCTCTACCGCATGTTCATACATATTGGTATCCACTTCTAAAAATTCAATCGGGACGCCAAATTTCAATGTGGTTTCTTCCAGTCTTCTTTTGTTATCAGGCTTAATTCCACCATCAATGACGTATAATTTTATCTCTCTCTCCCGATCCATATTTGTCAATAAAGAAACGAACATCCCACCTAAATGACGAGCATAATTATCATCTGCGCATGACACGATATGCATAATTTCATCTTTCTTCAATGGTATTCATCTCCCTTTGTGTTGTACAAGTTACATTCCCGATTTCAGAAAATTAAACACTATTCTTCAATATTTTTTTAGACAGAATGTGCTATACAACAAAAAAGGTGTCACTTTTTGAACATGCGATATAGCCAATAAAGGACAAAAAAGCTTGCGATCGTAATGGCTTCAGCCGAAGCGATATACCACGGCCACGGCCCGAGAACATCCAGGAGAGAAGAACCGCCCGGTTTTTTCGTCAAATACATGTAATTCGCGCCAATCCAGCGGTCAAGCAGATAAATGCAGACTCCGTACACATTGACAATCAGGACGGTCACCCATAAGGAGCGCTGGCCCATTCTGTAAGTGCCGACCACTGCCATCAGCAGGCAGGATAAAAACACAGACCCATGCGAAATAAAAAAGAGGATATATCGCACATGCGGAAATGAAAACATACCGAGGTCAGGTGTCAAAAGAGCCTGAATCGAGCTGCCGATGCCGACAAAATATAAAAATACAAACAGCCTCCTGCTTTTGGTAACCAGCATGATGGCTGACAAATACACCGACAGGTCACTAAGCTGGAGAGGCAATGAAGTGCGCACCGACCACCTGCCCGTGGCAATCATCCATATTTGATAGCCGATTTGCGAACCAAGCAACAGAAATACAAACAAATAGCGCAGAAACCGGCTGACATTAGGCCGCTTGACCGCCTTGCGGAACAGAAACAACAGAATGGCCAAAAGAGCGATAATCGCTAACGTCACCACATGCTCTGCTGAAAAAAGATGAAACGGATCATGTTTATAGACGGATTGAACATATTTTTGCAAGATTGCACCCCCGTTTGTGGTCTTTTCTTTATTTTGGGGTTCTTGCGGCGTTTTTTATTCAACCGATATATTGGCTTGAAGTTCAAATCAAACTCTGTTACAATTCATTTCATAGCTAATGATTCTGATAATTTAAGGCAGGCCTAAAAAATGGAACGTTCCTATCAACATCAGCAGCTTCGGAAAGAGGAACACGACACACTTTCTAAGCTTAAACAAATGCCCGTTGAGTCACTGAACCTGGAAGCCATATCGATTGCGACGAATCTGTATCGGTCTGCGCAAAAGCTCCGTGTCAAAATGGAGACTGAGGTTCTTTCTTCTTATAAACTTTCTTGGACCGCTTTCTCCATTCTTTATGATCTATGGGTATGGGGGAAGCTCGAAACGAGAAAAATTGCTGAACTGTCAGGCATTTCAACAGCTACAGCAAGCAACGTGATCAAAACGCTCGAAAAAAAGAGTTTTTGCCGTAAAAGCATCGACACAAGAGATCGACGACTCGTGTTTGTCTCCATCACCGATTCCGGCAAACAAGCGATCGAAGAACTCTACCCGGAGTTTCACAAAGGGGAAGCAGAGCTCATTGCGGGAATGACGAAGGACGAACAGAAAACACTGACAGAGCTGCTTAGAAAGGTAGCTGACAATCTTCATACAACATAAGCTTTGACGGGAATCCAGTAGCGGTTTGTCTCCCTGTTTCAGAGAGCCGGCGGAAGGTGCGAGCCGGCACACAGGCAAACGTGAATTACCTCCCCGAGCTTTCTTTGTGAACCTTAGTAGCAAAGAACGGGAAACCGTTATTCGAATGAGCGGAAGACGATGTCTTCAACCAGGGTGGTACCGCGTGCATTGAGCCACGTCCCTTATCGGGATGGGCTCTTTTTTGTGTTTCTAAAAAAGGAGGATGAACGATGAAAATATTTGATCAGCTTACAGCTGCACAGCAAAAAGAAGTCGAAAGACAGCTTCAGTTATACATGACAGGCGCCCATGAGGTCATACCGCCCGAGGAATTAAAGGCGAAGCTCGTTAAATCGATTTCCACAGGCACACCGCTTAAAATTAAGCTCGGATTAGATCCATCTGCACCAGATGTGCATTTGGGCCATACAGTTGTGTTAAACAAGCTTCGCCAATTTCAAGAAAACGGCCACATTGTTCAGCTGTTAATTGGGGATTTCACAGGAAAAATCGGGGATCCGACCGGAAAATCAGCAGCCAGAAAGCAGCTGACTGATGAAGAAGTTCAGCAAAACGCCAAAACATACTTTCAGCAATTCGGAAAAGTGCTTGATCAAGAAAAAGTCGAGCTTCACTACAACTCGAAATGGCTGAAAACATTGAATCTGGAGGATGTCATTGAATTGGCAGGCAAAATAACGGTAGCCCGCCTGATGGAGCGCGACGACTTTGAAGAACGCATCGCCATGCAAAAACCGATCTCACTCCATGAATTCTTTTACCCGCTGATGCAGGGATACGATTCCGTTGTTCTCGAAAGCGATATTGAATTAGGCGGAACAGATCAGCATTTCAATGTGCTGATGGGACGGCATTTCCAAGAACGATACGACAAAGAAAAACAAGTTGTCATCCTTATGCCGCTCTTGGAAGGCTTGGACGGCGTTGAAAAAATGTCGAAGTCAAAACACAACTACATCGGCATTGACGAACATCCAAACGACATGTACGGAAAAACAATGTCACTGCCCGACAGCCTCATGAAAAAATACATTCATTTGGCAACGGACTTAGAGCTTGAAGAGAAAAAACAGCTCGTGAAAGACTTAGAAACCGGCGCCGTTCATCCAAGGGATGCCAAAATGCTTTTAGCCAAAACGATTGTCCGAATGTATCACGGAGCAGAAGCCGCTGAAGCTGCCGAACACTCGTTTAAAACAGTCTTTCAGGAAAACAGCCTGCCTGAGGATATTCCGGCTGTGAAATGGGAAGGCGAGAAAGCGCTAGCGGTTGTCGATCTGCTCGTCACATTGAAGCTTCTCTCTTCGAAGAGCGAAGCGCGCCGCATGATTCAAAACGGCGGTGTCCGAATTAACGGAGAGAAAATAACAGATATCCACGCTGATGCAGAGATAAAGGAAAATATGATCATCCAAGTCGGCAAACGCAAGTTTTTAAAACTTCAATAGTCTGATATTCAGAAACGCTTATGCCCCTTCATTCATAAGCGTTTTTTTGCAGGTATAAAGCACTGTCTTTTCAAAAACGCTCTCCATTTTGCAGGAAATACCTTTAGTATCCCGAAATAATCCTCATCCATACATTAGGGGAGGTTTATTTTCGATGAAAAAGCTTTTGACTGTAATGACGATGGCTGTTTTAACTGCCGGAACGGTTCTCTTGCCGGCACAGAGTGTCACCCCTGCCGCCCGCGCTGTTCAAATATCAGATAGCGAGCGAGAGCTCCCATTCAAAGGAAAGCGTGCTTATTCCACCATTTCTCAGCTCAGTGAAGCAATCGGCCCCAGAATAGCCGGAACTGCCGCTGAAAAAAAGAGTGCCTTATTGATCGCCTCAACCTTGAGAAAATTAAAGCTTGATGTGAAGGTTCAACGATTCGGTATCCCTGACCGGCTTGAGGGAACGCTGTCTTCAGAAGGACGCGACATTCTTCTCCGGGCGGCATCCGGCTCAGCCCCGACTGAAGAAAAAGGGCTGACGGCTCCGCTTTACAATGCCGGCTTAGGCTATCCAAAGGACTTCACCGCTGACGCCAAGGGCAAAATCGCCTTGATTGCCAGAGGAGATCTGACATTTTACGAGAAAGCCAAGAACGCCGAAGACGCCGGAGCGAAGGCTGTCATCATTTATAACAACAAAGAAAGCCTCGTGCCTGTGACGCCAAACCTGTCGGGAAATAAAGCCGGCATTCCTGTCGTTGGAATTAAGAAAGAAGACGGTGAAGCCCTTGCCCAGCAAAAAGAAGCCACCTTAAAACTAAACGCATTCGCAAACCAAACCTCCCAGAACATCATTGGTATCAAAAAACCAAAGAACATCAAACATCCAGACATTGTGTACGTGACGGCCCATTATGACAGTGTTCCTTTTTCGCCCGGAGCAAATGACAACGGCTCAGGAACCTCTGTCATGCTGGAAATGGCGCGCGTTCTAAAAAGCATTCCTTCTGACAAAGAAATCCGCTTTATTGCTTTCGGCGCTGAAGAGCTCGGCCTGCTCGGCTCCTCTCATTATGTAGATCATCTATCGGAAAAAGAGCTGAAACGAAGTGAAGTGAACTTTAACTTAGACATGGTAGGCACAAGCTGGGAGAATGCGTCTGAGCTGTATGTCAACACATTGGACGGCCAATCTAACGCTGTTTGGGAATCCAGCCATACGGCCGCTGATAAAATTGGGTTTGACAGCCTGTCTCTGACACAGGGAGGATCATCTGATCATGTGCCGTTCCACGAAGCCGGCATTGATTCCGCCAACTTTATTTGGGGAGACCCGGAAACCGAAGAAGTTGAACCGTGGTATCATACTCCTGAAGACTCGATCGAACATATCAGCAAAGAACGCCTCCAGCAGGCCGGCGATCTTGTGACAGCCGCTGTCTATCAAGCTGTGAAAAAAGAGAAGAAACCGAAAACCAATAAGACACAAATGAAGGCCAAAGCCTCTGACATTTATGAAGATATTAAATAAGAAAGACGGCACTTGATGCCGTCTTTTCTAATCCACTTCTTTCTTAATCCCCAGCATTTTCTCATCTAAATAATGGGCGATCTCCGCGGCTTCCTTTAGCTCATCTGTTAATTGCTTAGGAACGTCATTGTTCAATTTATAGTAAATTTTATGTTCAAGGCTCGCCCAAAAATCCATCGCGATCGTCCTGATTTGAATTTCTGCTTTGACGTATTCCACACGGTTCGTTAAATTCACAGGCATCTCAATAATTAAATGCAGGCTTCGGTAGCCGTTCGGTTTTGGCGTCTGAATATAATCCTTTACCTTTACGATTCTCAAATCTTCATGCTGCTTTAAGACGTTAACGACATTATAAATATCAGAAATAAAGGAACAAATGATGCGCACACCGGCAATGTCGTTGATGTGCTCCTTCATTTCCTTTGTCGTAATCTCACAGCCCTTTCTCATTAATTTATTCACGATGCTTTCAAAGCTTTTGACACGGGATTTCGTATGTTCAATCGGGTTGTGTCCGTGAATGAGGTTATATTCCTGGCTGATAATCGAGAACTTTGTATCCAGCGCATCAAGCGCAAATTTATAAACTAATAATTCATTTTTCCAATCTTCCATTACCGTTTTTAAATCGTCCATATGTGTTACAGATAAATCCATTTTCGTCATCTCCTTTAACGGATCTTTATCCGCTGTCCATGTACTAGACGTGCCTGCCTGCTGCAAGGTTCTATGAATTTTTTTACAAAATACTGTCGAATGTAACAAAAAAAGACCGCACGAAACGGGCGGTCTTTCGGTTTTATCGGAAGTAGCTGATCAATAATCCGATCGATAGCAGGAATCCGAAAAATGTATTCGTTTGGGCTGTTGATTTCATTGCAATAATCATATTCATCGGCAATTCTTTTTGGACGAATCCTTTTACTGCCTGAACCGGCTTAGGCACGCTCAAAAAGACGACAAACAGCCACGGGCTTGCGGCACCGGTAATGACCAAACCGACAACCCAAATATAAGCGACAGCAAACGACGCAGCTAAGAGAGTGACAGCTCCCTTATGCCCCATCAAAATCGCCAATGTTTTGCGTCCGCCTTTTTTGTCCTCTTCAATATCGCGGATGTTGTTCGACAGGTTAATCGCGCCGACAAGAATCGCAATCGGGATCGAAATCAAAATGCTTTGCATATTGATTTTATCTGTCTGAATGAAAAACGAAATCAGCACAAACACTGAACCCATGCAAATGCCTGAGAATAGCTCACCGAACGGCGTGTATGCAATCGGCAGCGGACCTCCTGTATACAGGTAGCCAATCGCCATGCCGACAAGGCCGATCACAGCGAGCCACCAGCTGCTGCTTGCGCAAATATAGACACCAAGCAGAATGGCAATCCCGTATGATGCGAGGGCTAATTGCAAAATCGTCTTAGGCTTCATTCCGTGGCGTACAATCGCACCTCCGATTCCGACAGATTCTGCTGTATCTAGCCCGCGTTTAAAATCGTAGTATTCATTAAATAAGTTCGTCGCAATTTGGATCCATAAGCAAGAAAACAGCATAGCCAGAAACAGCAGCAGATCAACCTTCACATAAAACATCGCCAAAACCGTTCCGAGCAGCACAGGCACAAACGATGCGGTTAACGTATGAGGACGGGTTAACTGCCAAAGGATCTGCCCCATGCTTTCTTTTTCCGGCGCTGTCTGACCCTCACCCTTATTTGTTTGGTTCATCTTCCTCTTCCTTTCTATTAAAAGGCTTACTTTTTTTCAGCCGGCAGCTTGATAAAAACTCCTTTTGCTTCCTTATCTATCATAATGACTTCTCCCTCATTTCACAAGATACCGCAAGAAGGCGTTTTCTTTCTTATTATACGCTTTCCGCCCCGATTTCATTAGGTTTCTGCTTTTACCCGAACGAATAGGTACAGAAAAATTTTTTTAAGTACATTACGCTTTTTAAAAGTTAAAAAGATCTTTTGACTCCATGTAGGTTTTCCTTTATTATAAATCAGCTCGAGACTTTCCATTCTTGCCCTTGCAGGTATAAAGTTTCATTTTCAAAAGCAGACGCCGATATATTATTTTGAGGGAGATTAGGGAAAAAATGAAACTTTTTGAGCATCTAATCGTCAAATACTCATGTGATTGTCGAAAAAACGGGAAGGGAATTTTTGATATGCTGCAATTGATGAAACAGCTGTATGAAAAGCCCGCTGTCAAGTGGACATGTCATACAGGATTTTATTTGATGATACTGCTTGTTTTGTTTTTTATGTATGGTTTTCACACCGCGAATACCGGTTCATATATTTATAACGATTTCTAATTGGAGAGAGAATAACTATGAAACTTTTACATGCTATTCAAACACATGCGGAATCTTATCCGCAAACCGATGCCTTCCGCTCTCAAGGCCAGTCGCTCACGTATCAGGAATTATGGGAGCAGTCTGACCGCGCGGCTGCCGCGATCCAAAAACGCATTTCTGGGGAAAAGAAATCTCCTATCCTTGTGTACGGCCATATGGAGCCCTGCATGATCGTTTCCTTCTTAGGAAGCGTCAAAGCGGGACACCCTTATATTCCGGTTGATCTGTCCATTCCGTCCGAGCGGATTGCGAAAATTATCGAAAGCTCTGGAGCAGAATTGCTGATCAATGCAGCCGGACTTCCAATTGATACAGACAGCCAGCAGATTCAGACGGTTTCAGCAGAAGAACTGCTGGAAAACGAAGGCAGCTCTGTCAGCCAAGATCAATGGGTCAAGGAACACGAGACGTTTTATATTATTTACACTTCCGGAAGCACGGGAAATCCAAAAGGCGTGCAGATTTCCGCGGCGAATCTTCAAAGCTTCACAGACTGGATTTGTGCAGACTTTCCAGTCAACGGAGGAAAAACATTTTTAAACCAAGCGCCGTTTTCATTTGATTTATCTGTCATGGATCTTTACCCATGCCTTCAATCAGGCGGGACTTTACACTGCGTGACAAAGGATGCTGTGAATAAGCCGAAAATCTTATTCGAAGAGCTGAAGAAGTCCGGGCTGAATGTGTGGACATCAACGCCTTCCTTTGTGCAGATGTGCCTGATGGACCCGGGTTTTTCACAAGACCTGCTGCCAGATGCAGACACATTTATGTTTTGCGGAGAGGTTCTTCCGGTTTCTGTGGCGAATGCGCTGCTTGAGCGTTTTCCGAAAGCAAAAATCTTTAATACGTACGGTCCGACTGAAGCGACAGTGGCTGTCACATCCGTTGAAATTACAAGTGACGTCATCAGCCGCAACGAATCGCTTCCAGTCGGCTTTGCCAAGCCAGATATGAACATTTTCATTATGGATGAACAGGGACAGCCGCTTCCTGAAGGAGAAAAAGGAGAAATCGTCATTGCAGGGCCAAGCGTAAGCCGAGGCTACCTTGGTGAGCCAGAGCTGACGGAAAAAGCGTTTTTCTCTTATGAAGGACAGTGGGCATACCGGACTGGCGATGCTGGCTATATCCAAGATGGTCAGATTTTCTGCCAAGGACGTTTGGATTTCCAAATTAAACTTCACGGCTACCGAATGGAGCTTGAGGAAATTGAGTTCCATGTCAGACAGTCTCAGTACGTTCGTTCTGCTGTTGTGATTCCGTATCAGCCAAACGGAACAGTCGAGTACCTGATCGCTGCTGTTGTGCCTGAGGAGCATGAGTTCCAGAAGGAGTTCCAGCTGACAAGCGCCATTAAAAAAGAGCTTGCCGCTTCCCTTCCGGCGTATATGATCCCGAGAAAATTCATCTATCAGGATCACATTCAAATGACGGCCAACGGCAAAATTGACCGGAAGCGCATCGGCGAAGAGGTTCTTGTATGACGCCTTACAGCTCGTTTTTATTCTTTATACTGCTTGGCATTCTTCTTCTGCCGACGATCATTCTCGGCCTGAACGGAAAAAAATTTCAAGCATACAACATGTTCATATCTATCATTATATTGGCTTTAATTTTTTCGCACGACTTACATGGGGTCATCGCACTGTGTCTGTTTACGATATGGCAGGTGCTCTTGATCAGCGGCTATCTGGCGTACCGGCAGAAAGCGAACAGCGGCTTTGTCTTTTGCGGAGCTGTTATCGCGGCGATTCTGCCTTTATTCTTGTCAAAAATATGGCCGTTTCTTTCACACCCGCAGCCGCATCACCCGCCACATAACCTGATCAGCTTTTTAGGGATTTCGTATTTAACCTTTAAAGGCGTTCAGCTGATTATGGAAGCAAGGGACGGTCTGCTGAAGGAACAGCTGCCGCTGCACCGCCTACTGTATTTTATCCTGTTTTTCCCGACGATTTCCTCCGGTCCGATCGACAGATACCGCCGGTTCGTCAAGGATGAACAGAAGGCTTGGACGAAAGAAGAATACGCCGACCTATTGTATACAGGGATTCATAAGATCTTTATCGGTTTCCTGTACAAGTTTATTATCGGCTATGCAATCAATACGTACTTCATCATGAATCTTCCCGCGATCACGCACAATAAGATTCTTGGGAACCTGCTGTACATGTACGGCTACAGCATGTATTTATTCTTTGATTTCGCCGGCTACACGATGTTTGCCGTCGGGGTCAGCTATATCATGGGCATTAAATCACCGGAAAACTTTAATAAACCGTTTATCAGTAAAAATATTAAAGATTTCTGGAATCGCTGGCATATGTCTCTGTCATTTTGGTTTAGAGATTATGTGTTTATGAGATTCGTATTTTGGATGACAAAGAAAAAGTGGATCAAAAACCGTATGGCTGTCTCAAACATCGGGTATTTCCTGCTGTTTATGCTGATGGGGGTTTGGCACGGGCTTGCGCCGCAATATATCATCTACGGCCTCTATCACGCCGTGCTGATGACGTGTTACAACTTTTTCGAGAAGTGGAATAAGAAATATAAATGGCTGCCGTCCAACCGCTGGACAACCGTTCTCGCTATTGTGATCACGTTCCACTTCGTTTGCTTCGGGTTTTATATTTTCTCAGGAAAATTATTTCATCACCACCATTAAAGGAGATTAGAAAGCTATGGATTTTAAACAAGAGGTATTAGACGTTTTAGCAGAGGTTTGCCAGGATGACATCGTAAAGGAAAATCCTGATATTGAAATTTTTGAAGAAGGTTTGCTTGATTCTTTTGGAACAGTAGAATTGTTGCTTGCGATTGAAAACCGTTTTGATATTTTAGTGCCGATCACTGAATTTGACCGGGATGTTTGGAATACGCCTAACAACATTGTAAATCAGCTGTCTGAGTTGAAATAATGAAAAAGCGTTTTTTCGGTCCAATTATTTTGGCGTTTATTCTATTCGCAGGCGCCATCGCAATTCCATCTTCATGGCTGACAGGCTTCATCACCGATAAACGGGTGAAAGAGTCAGCAACAGCCTTGAACCCAAGTATGTTTCAAGGGCTTTATTTACAAGATCAAATGCTCAAAGATCCGACATATCTTCCGATTTACGGGTCTTCTGAGCTTTCCCGGCTGGACGAGTTCCACCCATCTAATTATTTTCAAGTAAACAATGAGGGGTTCACGCCATACCTTGTCGGCAAAGGCGGGTCCCAGTCATTGATTCATTCTTTAAACTTCGCTGCCCATATGGATCAGCTGAAAGGCAAAAAAATCGTATTCATCGTGTCTCCGCAATGGTTTATTAAGCGCGGGTCTGATGAACAGCATTTCGCCCCGAACTATTCTGCGCTGCAAGGGCTAGATTTGGCATTTAACGAGCAGATCGACCCTGATGTGAAAAAGAAAATGATGAAACGCATGCTGCGCTTTAAGGCCGTGCAAAACGATGCGATTCTTTCCGAGCTGTACAAAGCAATGGTAAACGGCCAGACATGGAAAGCAAACGCGCTGAAGCCGGCGGCAAAAGTCTATTACAGCATGCTGGAAAAGAAAGACATGTATTATTCAGCGACGGAATCATCCGGGCCAAAGCGTTATATCTCGCAGTCAGTAAAGGATAAGTCATGGTCTGAATTAAATAAACTCGCAGATCAATCAGGCAAACGCCACTCCGGATCTAACGATTTTCATATCGACAATCCAGTTTATAAAAAGCTGAAGCCGAAAGTGCCAAAGCTGAAAGGGAAAAACAAAGGAAGATCGTATGCAGTGTCACCGGAATACGGCGACTTTGAAATGATGCTTGATATCCTGAAGGATGCGGGTGCAGAGCCTATGTTTGTCACCATCCCTGTTAACGGAAAATGGTACGACTACACAGGCTTCCCGAAAAAAGGCCGCACCGACTATTACAAAAAAGTGAATAAACAGATTAGAGCGAAGGGCTTCCAGGTTGCTGATTTTTCAGGACATGAATATGACCCGTATTTCATGAAAGATACCATCCACATCGGCTGGAAAGGCTGGGTGTACGTCGATAAAGCAATTGACGAATTTTATAAAACCGGAAAAGTCACTTCATCCTGAGCATCTCGTAGGACGCTGCTGCATATTTCCCGCTAAGATTTGAAATAGTAAAGGAATCACAGCCAACTAGTAAGAGGTGTACATTAATGAAGATGACAGGCAATACGGTTTTAATTACAGGGGGTTCCGCAGGCATTGGGCTTGAACTGGCCAAGCGGCTGCTGGAGCTCGGTAATGAAGTCGTGATTTGCGGACGCAGCGAAGCGCGTCTTACAGAAGCAAAGCAGCAGCTCCCAAACATCCATACAAAGCAATGTGATGTTGCAGACCGTTCGCAGCGGGAAGCATTGTTTGAATGGGCTCTAAAGAAATTTCCGAACCTGAATGTTCTGGTCAATAACGCCGGCATTCAAAAGGAGATCGACTTCAAAAAAGGGACAGAGGAGCTTTTTGAGGACGGAGATGAAATTGAACTTAATTTCCAAGCGCCTGTCCATTTATCAGCTCTTTTCACACCTCATTTGATGAAGCAGCCCGACGCGGCAATTGTTCAGGTCACGTCGGGGCTTGCGTTTAACCCGTTAGCTGTTTATCCGGTGTACTGTGCAACAAAAGCGGCGCTTCACTCGTTCTCGCTTACGCTCAGACACCAGCTTCGCGATACGAGCGTGGAAGTGATTGAAATGGCGCCTCCTATGGTGGACACGGGATTAAACCAAAAATCACGCGATAAACAAGGCCTCAAATACCGCGGCATTTCAGCTGAAGAATATGTTCAATATTTCTTGGATGACTTGAAAGAAGGCAAACAAGAGATTACAAATGAACGTGTTGAAGGTCTTCGGAATGCCACTCGCGCCGATTATGACAGGGTGTTCGAACAAATGAACACGCAGGAGAATTAATTTCTCCTGCTTTTTTCTTATGAATTTCTTACAAATTTGAGCAAACCTATTGCGAATATTTGTTGAAGGTATACAATAGAATATAAATTATTTTCAAATAAGTTTGATAATATAAACAATTTAACAGCAGGGAGATTGACCATGACTAAACAAACGATTCGTGTTGAATTGACATCAACCAAAAAACCGAAACCAGACCCAAATCAGCTTTCGTTCGGAAGAGTGTTTACAGACCACATGTTTGTAATGGACTACGCGGCGGATAAAGGATGGTACGACCCAAGAATCATTCCTTATCAACCTATTTCAATGGACCCAGCGGCAATGGTATATCACTACGGCCAAACCGTGTTTGAAGGGTTAAAGGCTTACGTGTCAGAGGATGACCATGTCCTGCTTTTCAGACCGGAAAAAAATATGGAGCGCCTAAATCAATCAAACGACCGCCTCTGCATCCCGCAAATCGATGAAGAACAGGTTCTCGAAGGCTTAAAACAGCTTGTCGCGATCGATAAAGACTGGATTCCGAATGCGGAGGGCACGTCCCTTTATATCCGTCCGTTCATCATCGCTACCGAGCCTTTCCTCGGTGTTGCGGCATCTCATACGTATAAGCTCTTTATCATTCTTTCTCCGGTCGGCTCATATTACAAAGAAGGCATCAAGCCGGTCAAAATCGCTGTTGAAAGTGAATTTGTCCGTGCGGTAAAAGGCGGAACGGGAAATGCCAAAACCGCAGGGAATTACGCTTCAAGCTTAAAAGCGCAGCAGGTAGCCGAAGAGAAAGGATTTTCTCAAGTACTCTGGCTTGACGGGATTGAAAAGAAATACATCGAAGAAGTCGGAAGCATGAACATCTTCTTCAAAATCAACGGTGAAATTGTAACGCCAATGCTGAACGGAAGCATCCTGGAAGGCATTACGCGCAATTCCGTCATCGCCTTGCTTAAGCATTGGGGCCTTTCCGTTTCAGAACGGAAAATTGCGATCGATGAGGTCATCCAAGCCCATAAAGACGGCATCCTTGAAGAAGCCTTCGGAACCGGTACAGCTGCTGTTATTTCCCCGGTCGGTGAGCTGATCTGGCAGGATGAAACACTGTCGATTAACAACGGTGAAACAGGAGAAATCGCAAAAAAACTATATGACACGATTACAGGCATTCAAAAAGGCACTGTCGCGGATGAATTCGGATGGACGACTGAAGTTGCAGCGCTGACTGAAAGCAAATAAGAAAAAAGCCGGCCACTGGGCCGGCTTTTTTTACGCTTCAATTTTGTTAAAGAACTGCGGCAGGTACGCTTTGTGCGCCTCCAGCATTTCGTCTAAAATCTGTTTGGCCACAGTGTCGGATGGAACGAGCGGGTTAATCGTCATGGCGAGGAGTGCTGTTTGATAGTCGCCTGTGACCGCCGCTTCTGCCGCGACACGCTCAAAGGATTTGATTTGCTGAACAAGGCCCCGGACAGACACCGGCAAGTCGCCGACAGCTATTGGCTTAGGGCCGTTTTTCGTCATCACGCAGTTCACTTCAACCGCGGAATCGTCTGGGATGCTGGCGATTGCGCCGTTATTGACCGTGTTCACCGGCTGAATGTCGTGTTTATCATTGTAAATGGAGCTGATCAAGTTACACGCTGCATCGCTGTAGTAAGCACCGCCCCGTTTTTCCAGCTGCGGCGGTTTGATCGCAAGGTTCGGATCTTTGTAAAGTTCGAACAGCTCTTTTTCGACCTTCTGCACAACTTCAGCGCGGGTGCCTTCCGTTTGTGATGCTTCCAGTTCGTGCTCCAGCATCTCTTTCGTTTTGAAATAGTAACGGTGGTAACCGCAAGGGATGATATCGAGCGCTTTTAAAAAGTCCGGCTCCCACTCTGCTCCTGAGATGTTTTTCATCGTCATTGCGTTTTTCGGATCACCCATCGCTTCGATTACTTGATCCTTCACACTTACGCCGTCCAAGAAAACATCCAGCCCGAACACCATGTGATTTAATCCGGCGAATTGGACTTCTACGCGGTTCACATCTACGTCAAGCGCTTTGGCCACACCCATTTTGATGCCGATCGGAACGTTACAGAGACCGACGACTTTCTTCAGGTTAGAGTAGCGAAGCAAGGCCTCTGTCACCATGCCGGCAGGGTTTGTGAAATTGACGAGCCATGCATTCGGGCAGAGCTCTTCGATATCCTTTGCGATCTCAAGGATGACCGGAATCGTTCGCAACCCTTTAAACAGGCCTCCCGGGCCGTTCGTTTCCTGGCCGATGACGTCATATTTTAATGGGATGCGTTCATCCTTGGCTCTTGCCTGCAGAAGCCCGACGCGGAATTGAGTCGTGACAAAGTCTGCGTCTTTCAGCGCTTTTCTCCGGTCGAGCGTAAGGTGAATGTCGATTGGGACGCCGGCTTTTTCAACCATCCGTTTGGCGAGCGTGCCGACAATATTCAGCTTTTCTTCGCCCTCAGGGATATCGACGAGCCATAATTCACGGACAGGCAGCTCATCATACCGTTTAATGAACCCTTCCACAAGCTCTGGCGTGTAGCTTGAACCTCCGCCAATCGTTACAATCTTCAATCCTTTTGTCATATGCTTGCTCCCCTTTGCTCAGTGATTTTTTCATATAACTCAATGAACTCCGCCGCCAGATCCTTGACTGTCATCGCATTCATTAAATGATCCTGTGCATGCACCATCAGAAGCGTCATTTCCGTTTTTTCTCCGCCCGCTTCATTTTGGATCAGCTCTGTCTGATAATGATGGGCTTTTGTTAATTCTTCTCCTGACTCTTGAAGCTTTTTCCGCGCTTCTTCTGCGTCACCGCTTTTCGCAGCGGCAATGGCCTCCATTGCAGAGCTCCTTCCGTTTCCTCCGTGAAGGATAATTTGAAAAATGATTTGCTCCATTTTCTCATTCACGCGATTCACTTCCTTTCTCTACAGAGCCGCTTCTTTGTCATCTGATGCTGCAGGCGTTTGGACGAGCTCCAGATCGTTTTCTTCTTTCAGCTTCTGTTTATCCCACATTCTAAAGAACGGGTAGTAGACAACAAAGGATACGGCGATATTAATGGCTTGCATGACCGCACCTGAGACTTTTCCCCCTGTCGCCAGATAGCCTGAAAAGATCGGCGGCATGGTCCATGGAACTGCAATACCCGCCGGTTTAGCAACAAGTCCGGTGCTCATTCCGATGTATGTGAGTGTCACTGTGACAAGCGGCGTGATGATAAACGGAAGTAAGAGCATCGGGTTCATGACGATCGGCATTCCGAAAATAATCGGTTCGTTAATATTGAAGATGGCCGGCCCGATCGCAAGCTTTCCGAGCTGCTTCATTTGTTTGCTTCGGGCGCGCAGGAACATCGTGACAACCAGTGCCAAAGTGGCTCCGCTTCCGCCGATATTAATCCAGATATCAAAAAACTGCTGGGTGAAAATCTTAGGCAGCTCCTCACCCGCTTGGAACGCGATCCGGTTGGCATCCATGGCGCCGTACCAAATCGGTGCCATGACGCCGCCGACAATGTTGGCGCCGTGAAGGCCGCAGGCCCATAAAAGCATTTTGACAGCTTCTGCGACAAGGCTGCCTCCGAGGCTTCCGCCAAGAATGGATAGCGGCGTCCCCAGTAAAACGCTTACAATATTATGAAGGCTTTCAAACGGTGTTGCTTCAACAATCAGCCGGGCTGCCCAAATCAGGAAGATGACGGCAAAGCCGGGGATTAACGCGACAAATGACTTGCTGACTGCCGGCGGAACACCATCCGGCATTTTGAAGACCAAATTGCGCTGGATAATGAGGCGGTAAATCTCTGTGGACACCATCGCGATAATCATGGCGACAAACAGGCCTTTGCTTCCCATGAGTGAAAGCGGAATCCCGCCGCCGACCATAATCTCTTTCGTCGAACCATCAGGCGTAAACGGCACTTGATACGGTGTCGCTAACAAAAATGCCGCAAGTGAAATAGCTCCGGCCGACAAGGCATCAACACCGTATTTCTCGGCGAGCCGGTAGGCGATGCCGAACGCGGCGACCAGACCCATAATTTCAAAGGTGGCGTCAACTGGGTAGGCCAGCTTTTCAGACCAGGCGCTGCCAAACGTTTTTGCCATAAACTCAGCGTATCCCGGGATCGGGAGGTTGCCGATGATGAGGAAAAAGGAACCGATGATAATCAGCGGCATCGTAAGGATGATACCGTCACGCAGCGCCTGCAAATGGCGCTGTCCCGCAATTCTTCCCGCTATAGGCATGACCTTTTCTTCTAAGATCTGATTGACTTTATTCACATAGCCCGCCCCTCTCTATGACACATATCCAAGCTGTTCAGCCGATTTCAGCACTTCTGCCCCGTTGCACGTGCCATAATGGACGGTATTAATGACGTCTACCGGAACCCCCTTTGACTCTCCTAGTTTTTTCAGCTGCGGAAGCATATAACGGACTTGCGGGCCGAGAAGCAATACATCCGCTTTATCAATATGATTTTGTACAGAATCACCTGAAACTGCCCAAATGGTATAGTCTTTTCCTTGTTCCTGCGCACTTTTTTCCATCTTGCTCACCAGTAAGCTAGTAGACATGCCTGCTGCACAAACGAGTAATATATTCATGTAAAAGACCCCCTAGAGTTTGATCAATTTTGTCATGTCCTGTTGTTGATATCATCATATTATGAAATCGCTTTCATAAACACTCAAGGTTTTTCCGCAGGAAACGGAAAAAAGGTATATACAGGCTGTCAGTTCAGCATTTTTTGGTCAAACACATCCGAAAGCTCTTGATACGAACGGCATTTGATCAGCTGGTTCACCGCCGCCGGGTCATCCAAAATGCTGCCAAGCAGTTTATACATGCTTTGCAAATCCGCTTTGTTCTCCTTTTCGACACAAAGCAAACAGACAAATTGAACACGCTGCTTCTCCCAATCTATCGGTTTTTTGAGCGTACAAACGGCCCAAAATGTTGTTTTTGTCTGCGGAACGAGCGGGTGCGGTATGGCAACAAGATTGCCAAAGCACGTTGGCGACATGTCTTCTCGTTCAAAAATGGATTCTATGATTTCTTTTTCGGCATAGCCGCAATCAACTGCTTTCTGCCCTAAAAATTGAATCACTTCCTCTTTTGAGCGCAGATCCTTCTGGAAAAACACGAGTTCTTTTTTCAGGTAGCGGGCTGCTTTCTCTTTTTCATCACTCAGAATGGATTCGATTTTTATAAAGTCGGTTCCGCCCAAGAGTGTGTTGACCTTCAGCACTGGTACAGGGAGCTCTTTTTTGATCGGGATGGTGCTGATGACAAAATCAATGGATTCATAGGACATCTGGTCAAGACTGTAATACTCAGCAGTTCCTAGAATATCGAGCCGTTTACCGAAATGGGAGCGGAGTTTTTCACGCAGTAGCTGAGCGCTCCCGGCACCTGATGCGCACACAATGATACAGCGCTTCGGCGGGCTTTCTGTTTTTTTCCTTTCAATCGCGGCGCCAAAGTGGAGGGCCAAATAACCAATTTCGTTTTCATGAATGTCGATGCCCGTTTGTTCCTTTATCACCATTCCGGCAACGATCCCGGCTTCAAAAGCGAGAGGATAGTGTTCCTTGATCGCTGCCAGCATCGGATTTCTCAGGTTCATGCCGTATCGGTTGCGGCTGATTGCCGGCTTTATATGGAGCGCTAAGCCGATTTTCAGCTCTTTGTCATGCAAGATTCCGAGCTTCAGTTCTCGATCAACGGCCTTTATCATAGCAAATGTCAGCAGATCGGTTTCTTCGTCTATTGAAAATGTGTCCTCCCCGCATTGTGGTTGTGTCATTCGCTTTGTGCCGAGGAGATGCATGGCGATATAGGCCGTCTCGTCTTTCGGAAACGTAACGGCAAGTGCTGATTCCAGCTCTTTTACGATGGCTTCGGCAGCCAGGTATTCTTTTTGATGCAGGATATGATCCATATCTTCCGGGAAAAGAGATACGTAGTTTTCCGTTCTGATCCGTTTACAAGCGATGGCAATATGGATGATGAGGTTATTCAGTCCTAAGTTAGACAGAGGGATGCGGTCGTTTTTGATTTTTTTCAGGATGGCTGAACGGATGATTTCGATTTCTTCATCTGGCAATATATCAGCCTTTTCATTCAGAACATCAATCTCTGTTTCTCTTTCATCGACAATGTACTCTGCCATACAGTACCTCATCTGGACCTCGTCCCCGCGCAGCTTGAAGCCGTAATTCGGGCGTGTTTCCATGACGATGCGATAGGGCAGCAGACGTTTCTTTACTTCTTTTAAATCCGTTTGGAGTGTAGATTTTGAGATAAATAGTTCTTCAGCCAATTCATCGAGCTTGAGGTAATGCTCCGCCAGCAGCAGACGTTTCATGAGATAGGCCATTCTCTCCTCCGGCAACACCGGCAGGCCCTTTTTTTGCTGAAATACATCTTGCAGCAGCATTCTGAATGTCTGCTCATCGTGAATGCGGAGTATGTAACCAGATCCTCTTACCGATTGGACAAAGGCACCATGACCGCTTATCACGCCTTGCAATTCCTTTATATCATTGCGGACCGTCCGCGTCGTCACGTTTAATTGCGCGGCAAAAAACGAGCTTGTCACCGGGGCTTCAGCCGCCATCAGCAAGCGTAAAATATCACGAAGTCGCCCATGAAGCATGAGAAAAACCTCCTATCAAGTAGATGCAGGGATAAAGCGAATAGGCAGAAAGGATGATGAAGGAATGCGAAATGTATATAAATTCTATAATGGGGCGAATGGCAAGTCAATGAACATCGGAGGGACAAGAGGGAAAACTGACCCATAAAAAAACAGCCGGATTCAGCCGGCTGTTCGGGAAGCGGACATGTTCTTTTGTTTAGACGCCTTGCGATCCTTCATGATTTTTCGAACAATCGGGTAAATGACCGGCGCCCATTTGATAACGGTTTTGATCATCTTTTTCAAAGCTCCGATTCTCCCTTCTTTTTCTCAACCATTCCCCTGATTGCCTTTTGCTTAAACATGCTAACGTGACACGTACCTGTTTCCCGTCACCCAGAAACGCCACGGATAATCGCGCGCCTCTCCGCTGTTGTCAATGCCGATGCGCGGGCCGGTAGAAATCTCTTCCGGTGTGTACCCGCTTTCAATGTAAAGCGGCTGTTCCGTGATCCAGCGTCCATAGTCATTCATCGTGACGCCAAGCGCTTTCGTCAGCTTTCCGGGCCCGTTTGTCCATTCCCTCGGACGCCGGCCCGGCCTTCTCTCCTCCATTAACAGCTGGCCTTCATGAGGCTCAATCGCCCTGATTAATACCGCTTGCGGAACATCCACTTCTGCGGCAACGACATTCAGCAACGTATGGGTGTGCATCACGTATGTATACACTCGTCCGGCTTCCGCAAACATAATCTCAGTCCGCTTCGTCCGGCGGTTGTTAAAGCTGTGGGCCGCTCTGTCTCCGGCGCCCATATAGGCCTCTGTTTCCACAATATAGCCTGACGCTGTGCCTTCATCTGTTTCTTTTACCAGAAGGCAGCCAAGAAGCGACGGGGCAAGCTCAAGAGCGGTTTTTTGGTAAAACGTGATGGGCAGCGGATCTTTTTCTCTTGTCACGAATCGAACTCTCCTTTTACCGATTTTTGTACATTGTACCATTCCCGAAGCCGCTGAAAAAAAACGGCTGTTTTAAAATCTTTCCATTCAGGGAATATTGTTACCGTTAATAAAGGAGGGTCAACCAATGAATGATGATCATCAGAATAAACATCACGGAACAAATGCCCAAAGCAGCGAGGATACGCTTTCTCATAAGACGTCCGGGAAAAACGAGTCAGAGGATACCTTAACGAACAGACAGGGGCACCCTGTCACTGACAACCAAAATGTAAGAACTGTCGGGAATAGAGGGCCTACAACACTTGAGAACTATGATTTTCTCGAAAAAATCAGCCACTTTGACCGTGAACGCATTCCTGAGCGGGTTGTTCATGCCAGAGGAGCGGGTGCACACGGGTATTTTGAAGCGTACGGAAGCTTTGGAGACGAACCGATTTCAAAATACACCCGGGCTAAGCTCTTTCAGGAAAAAGGCAAGAAAACACCGGCATTTGTCCGTTTTTCTACGGTGAATCATGGAAAACACTCACCTGAAACATTGAGAGACCCGCGCGGTTTTGCCGTTAAGCTTTATACCGACGACGGAAACTGGGATTTGGTCGGGAACAATCTGAAAATCTTTTTTATTCGCGACCCGCTGAAATTTCCGGATCTGGTGCACGCATTTCAGCCTGATCCAGTGACCAACATCCAAGATGGTGAACGTATTTTCGACTTCATTTCTCAGTCTCCTGAAGCGACACATATGATCACCTTCTTGTTTTCGCCTTGGGGGATTCCGGCCAACTACCGGCAAATGCAGGGTTCAGGCGTACACGCCTATAAATGGGTGAATGAGGAAGGCAAGGCCGTTCTCGTGAAATACCATTTCGAACCAAAGCAGGGCATCCGCAACCTGACACAGAAGGAAGCGGAAGAGATTCAAGGGAAAAACTTTAACCATGCAACACAGGATTTGTATGAAGCGATTGAAAATGGAGATTATCCGGAGTGGGAAGTGTATGCCCAAATTATGAGCGATGGTGAGCATCCCGAACTGGACTTTGACCCGCTCGATCCGACAAAACTGTGGTATAAAGACGATTTCCCATGGAAGCCGATCGGCAAATTGGTGCTTAATAAAAACCCGGAAAACTACCATGCGGAAGTGGAGCAAGCTTCATTCGGAACGGGAGTGCTTGTTGACGGACTTGATTTTTCAGATGATAAATTGCTCCAGGGGCGGACGTTTGCCTACTCTGATACGCAGCGCTACCGTGTAGGCGCAAATTACCTGCAGCTTCCGATCAATTCGCCGAAAAAGCATGTCGCCACCAACCAGGAAGGCGGGCAAATGCAATATCGGGTCGATAGAGCAGAAGGCCAAAACCCGCACGTCAACTATGAGCCCTCCATTATGGGCGGGCTGAAAGAAGCGAAGCAGGATGGAAAAGATCATACGCCGCATGTCGAGGGCGATGTAAAGCGTGAGGCGATCGACAGAACGAACAACTTCGGACAGGCCGGAGAAACATACCGGAGATTTACTGAATTTGAACGGAACGAATTGATCACGAACCTGGTTAATACGCTTTCTACATGCCGCAAAGAAATCCAGGATCAGATGATTGAGAATTTCACAAAAGCTGATCCGGACTACGGGAAACGCGTGGCAGAAGGACTGAAAAAGGCCTCCAAGAATAACAGCAACGGACCGATCGGCACAACAGAAACGGAACAGGCTACAAAACAGGCTGAACAGGAAAGCCATCCGTCTGACCCATATTAAAAACAGCGAACAGGACTTTTTTGAAGTCCTGTTTTTTTATTTTTCTATTGAAACGCTTTCAGCAGTTGTGTTGTACTGAAAGGAAAGGGGTGGGGAGAAACGATGGAATTACAGCAGGATATGATTCCTCAGAAAAAAACAATCGGCGCTTTAGATCACGCCGTTTTTTTATGCATGGTATTTTGTTTTTGGTTTTCAGGCTATATTTATGTTCCTGTATTCAGCCTGTATTTGGAGGATCTGCACTTTTCATACGGCGCAATCGGCATCATCCTCGGCAGCTACGGGGTCACGCAAATCCTTCTGCGATTCCCGCTCGGCCTTCTGTCAGACATCCTGTTTTCTCTGCGCAAGCAATTGTTAATTGCCGGGTTTGGGTTTTCCGTCCTCAGCAGCCTGCTTTTTCTGATGTTTGACTCTTTCTTCTTCGTGCTGGCCGCGCGGCTGTTTGCGGGGATAACCGCTTCTATGTGGGTAATGGCGACCATTTTATACGCGCACTATTTCAACAATAGCAATGCGTCAAAAGCAATGGGCATCATGCAGTTTTTCACCGTCATGCCTCAGTTTGTCAGCATTGTGTTCTGCGGACTTGCGACAGCCCATTTAGGCAGGCAGGTCCCGTTTTGGATGGCGCTGGCAGCCTCGGCCGCAGGTCTGGTGATCTGCTGCTTTATTAAAGACCCGTCGGCTCCTCCAGTGAACCGCGACACAATTCGTGTGCCGCAATACATCAAAGACACATTGCGGCTGCCGAAGCTGAAGCTTTTCACCATCCTCTCTATGACAGCTCATGCGGTGTTATTTATGACAGTGTTTGGATTTACGCCGCTTTTCATTAATCAGCTCGGAATGGGTGATGCGGAGCTGCTTTGGGTGATGAGCGCTTTTTTCCTCCCTCACGCAGCCGCCACACTAAGCTTTGTGTTTCTGCGCTTCACAAGCCGAATTGCTTACTTCGTGATGCTCATCAGTTTTGCTGTCACCGGAGTCTGTTTGCTATTCGTTCCTTTTTCAGCTACATTGTTCACGGTTTGCATCACACACGCCTGCATCGGTCTGGCGCTCGGTTTCGTATTTCCTTTGCTGCTAAGCCGGGTCGTCGATATCAGTTCTGCCCGTTTGAAAATGTCAGTGATGGGGTTTTATCAATCGTTTTATGCGCTGGGCATCTTCCTCGGACCCCTTCTTGCCGGAAAAACCGCACAGCTTTTCGGGCTTGCGGAGGTTTTTTATGGAGCCGGGTTACTGGCATTTGCCGCCTTTCTTGTGATGCTCGTGAAAATGCGTAACATGATTAATTAATAGCTTTCATACCGCCGGAAGCGCCACACAGAAAACATGGCCAGAAGCATGATGCACAAAATGGAGAATGTGAGCGACCATCCAAAGAAATCCGCTCTCTCTCCATGAAGAAGGATATGCTCCGCCTGCTTGCAAAGCGCAGCCGGAAGCCATTTCGCACCATCAGGAAATAGCGATACAGCAAAGGAAACGGCAGCTGTCAGCCCGATCCCGGAAGCCGCAGCTGCTCCGAGAGACCGAAACATCGTGCTTCCGGCAAGGCCAGCAGTCACAATAAACATGATCCAAAGAGCGTAAAGTCCAAGGCTTGTGGCAAAACGGCTGAATGATGTGTCCTCAAACAGCAGCCAGATGTAATAATAAGCAAGCCCGTATCCAGCTGCAAACGACGCGATGCCGATCACGCTTTGGGTGAGCCATTTGCTCACGATATAATGGGCTGCAGTCACAGGCCGCGACATGATCAGCGACGTTACGCCTTGATTTCTTTCATTTGCTACGCTGCCCATAACGCTGAAAATGATCAGAGCCATGCCAAGCGTGTTAAATTGGGAAAGCGTGCTGACCATCACTTCAGAGCCGGAAGGCATCGTAAAACTGATTTTCATGCCGTCAGGAAGGTTTCCTCCGTGTTCAATGATTTCTGGCATATAATAAATGGTCAGCGGCTGTGTGAGCCCTACGATCATCATCGCAATCGGCAGCCAGATCAGCTTGCCGCTTTTCCACCCTTCCAGCCATTCTTTCTGCAATAACGTCATCATCACCTTCATGCGTGCACCACCTTTAGATAGACGTCTTCAAGAGACTCCGTTTTCTGTTCAAAACGGGTGACGGTCAATCCCGTTCGGATACAATCACTCAACAATGTCCGGCCAGCTTGTATATCTGGCAGTTCGAAAACAGCTTGGGACGGATTCATATAGACAATAGCTGATACGTAAGGCTTCTCTTCAAGCCAGCCCTTCAGTTTCTCTTTTACAGTAAGGGTGAAAACGTTCGTTTGATGCTGTTTTTTCAGCTGCTGTAACGCCCCTTTCCATGAAACCTCTCCGTTTTTCATGATCACCACCTGATCACACACCTGCTCCGCATCGTGCAAAACGTGTGTAGAAAACAGAACAGCCATATGCTTCTTCAGCTCCCGCATCACGTCCAGCACCTCGAACCGTCCTGACGGATCAAGTGCAGAAACCGGTTCATCCAATATCAAAAGCTTCGGTTTATGGAGCAGGGCCTGTGCCAGACCGAGTCTTTGCTTCATGCCGCCTGAAAAGCCGCCGATCCTTTTGTTCGCGGATTCCTGCAAGCCGACAAATTCCAGCATCCCGCCAATTTCCTCTTGACATTTTTTCTTCGAAAGACCGGACAGTCTTCCGGCAAATGTTAAAAATTCGTTTGCGGTCATCCATGAATAAAAAGCAGGATACTGCGGGAGGTACCCAATCAAATGCCGGTCCGGCTTTTTCTCCCCTAACAGCTTGATGGTTCCAGAGGTTGGCGAAAGCAGCCCGGCCAGCATTTGCAGCGTTGTGGTTTTACCGGCTCCATTAGGGCCTAATAGTGCGACACACTCGTTTTCATTCACGTGAAAACTGACATTCTTTACAGCCCGATGATGCCGATACGATTTACATAATGACTCAATAGACAGCATGCCCGCTCACCTTTGCTTTCTGCCGACGGTAAAAAATAAAATCGGCCCGATAATATTGATACATACAATGATTGCAGCCCACATCCACTTTGGCCCGTTTGTCCGCTCTTCCTTTATACAGCTGATGAGAGCGAACACCGCCAGCACAAGCTGCAATACAATCAGCGGCAAAATCATTTCCCAAGAAATATTCATTGCTTGATCCCCCTTTTCTTCCGGTCCGGCCTAATGACAAAAAAGTAATAACAAATCAGAGGCATCGGTGCTTGAATCAATCCGACAATCCCCCATACCCATGCCATGCGATTACGTTTTTTCGCATCAATAAATAAAAAGATCCCCTGTGCCAATACGATGAGATAAGCCGCAACCATGATGACAATTTCTGTTTGTGTCATCGGCGCTCCACCTCGCATTCACCGAGATGTCTTTTTTTCTCAGCCGCAATCAAAATCGGCAAAACAGCAAGCACACAAACCTGAAGCACGATAAACACAGCGGGAGCTTGAGTGAATGCCAGGATTGCCGCACTCACAACCATCAGCGCACAGAATACAAATAAGATGATCTCTTTCATCAGTTTTTTTCTGCGTTCAGCTTTCATTTGTAACAGCTGGTAAAGCAGTTCTTTTTGATCTGGTATAGAGGGATTGGCTGTTTGATCAATTTTCTGCAATTCTGATTTGAAATGAATTGAAAGCTTTTCTTTATTCATCGTTCCACTCCTTTCTGATTTGCTGGAGCCCTTTATGAACTCTGGACTTCACCGTGCCTTCCTTGATCTGCAGCATCAGCCCGATTTCGGCGTAGGTATAGCCGTAGTAATGCCTTAATAAAACTGGCGTGCGCAATTTAGGATCCAGCTTTGAAAACATATCCAGCGTTTCGCTCCATTCTCCCCCTTTCACTGACACGTCCCACTTGATCTTGCGGATTGTTTCCTCCGTAACTGCCTGATTCCGTTTCCATTCTCTCTTTCTCTTTTTCTGGTGATCGAGATAGAGCCTGGATGCTATAGAAATCAGCCACGTGGAGAATTTGGAACGGCCTTGGAAGCTTCTTAAATGAATGTACCCTTTCAGAAAGGTTTCCTGAACAAGCTCCTCGCTGAGGTCAGGATGAAGGGAAAGTTTTAACAAGTATTTATATAAAAAAGAATAATGATAGTGGAAAAGGGCTGTAAACGCCTCGTCGTTTCCCTCTTTCGCCTGCTGAATCAGCTGCTGTTCTTCATGTGTATCCAATGGCCGCGATCCCCCCTTTTTTTTGTTTTTCTGCCTTATAAGACGACACCGGATTCAAAAGCGTTCAGCTTTTTTACAATTCTTTTCAGCCATTGACAGATCAGGCTTCCCGACCGTTTGGCTGCACATCCTCATTTGTAAACCCCCTCATAGTCTGTTAAGCTATGACTTTATGTCGATTTTAAAAAAACATCCAATATGGAGGACGATGCATTGAAAGTAGAAAGGCGAACGATTGAATATATTCCGAATGAAGAAAGACATGGTAAAGCGAAAGATTTATTTCCCGTATGGTTCGGGGCTAATATGCATATCACCACGTTAGTGACTGGCACGATTCCCGTTGCAATGGGACTTAATCTGTTTTGGAGTGTTGCCGCTATTATTTGCGGAACCTTAATCGGTGCCATATTTATGGCGTCTCATTCCGCGCAAGGCCCTCAGCTTGGCATCCCGCAAATGATTCAAAGCCGTGCCCAATTCGGCGTAATTGGAGCGATTCTTCCCCTCTTCCTAGTCATGTTTATCTACCTTGGTTTCTTCGCAAGCAGTACGATTCTGGCGGCTGGAACCTTAAGCAGCTTTGTTCCCATCCCGGGATCATGGAGCATTATAGGCTTAAGCGCCGTATGTTTTTTACTCACCATTTTCGGCCATGATTTGATTCACAAAATGCAAAAAATCCTTTCTTGGACCTCTTTTGCTGTATTTTTTGCTGCAACGATACTCATTTTTCAATTGCCGATTCCGGCAGGTAGCTGGATTCCCGGAGCGGTTGATCTGCCAATTTTCTTGGTGGCGGTCAGCGCTGTCGCGACGTGGCAGCTGGCCTATGCGCCGTATGTTGCCGATTATTCAAGATATCTGCCAGTTCAAACACCGGCGTCCAAAACGTTTTGGTACAGCTATGCAGGTACATCTGTCAGCTCCATCTGGATGATGCTGCTCGGCGCTTTGCTGACGACGGCACTTCCTGACTTTACGGCAAACTCAGGCAGCCAGATTGTCCAATTGTTCGGCCCCTTCTCGTTCATTATGCTGATCATTGTGTTATTTGGGCAAATGGCGATCAATGTCTTTAACCTGTATGGGGCTTTCATGTCCACGACAACAACGCTTGAGCCGTTTCTGAAATTAAAGGTCACGCCCAAAGTCAGAATCATCATGATCCTTGGTGTCACGCTCGTCGGCACAGTCTTAAGCCTTCTCGGGCAAAGCAATTTTATGGAGCTGTTTTTGAATTTTATCTTTTTCATCAGTTATTTCTTAATTCCGTGGACGGCAATCAATCTAGTCGATTACTACTTCGTCCGCCACGGAAAGTATCAAGTCAAAGCCATGTTCGATGTGAACGGGCCGTACGGAAAAGTCAATTGGATCACCACGATTGCGTTCGTTCTGTCCATCTTGCTGGAAATCCCGTTTATCAATACATCCTTTTACATCGGACCGCTGGCCAAAATGTTTGGCGGCGGAGACATCGCATGGATTGTCGGCTTGGCCGTTCCCTCTGTTCTTTATTATGTATTGATGAAACCGCGTCTGAAAAAACGAGCAGGTTATCAAGAAAAGCTGTCTTCTCTATGAAGACAGCTTTTTATCATTCAAATCGCTTCCACACGCGAGGCAGCATGTCAGAAAGCTCATGAGCGAGCAGCGTATGGGCGGAGTGCTCGTCTGTCCAGAGCTCGGCGCACGCACCGTGCAGATAAACCGCGTTTAATATGGCATGCTTCGGATTTTTATGGCAGCAGAGCATGCCTAATATCATGCCGGTCAGTGTGTCACCGGTGCCGCCCTTGGCGAGTGCCCCGTTTCCGGTTGGGTTGTGCCAGCAATCACCATCGGGAAACGCGATAACGGTTTGATTTCCTTTTAACACAATGACAGCCTGAAGCTGAGCCGCCCATTCCTTTGCGTATTCCGCTCTTTTGTTTTGTAATTCTTTCACCGGCACCCCTGTCATGCGGGAAAACTCACCCGGGTGCGGCGTGAGGATGACGGGCGCCTCCCGTTTCGGATACGTGCGCTTCGCCAGCGCTCCGGCATCCAAAATAACGGGGCAATCCGCCGCAAGCACATGATCAACTGCCTGCTGTACGCTTTCAGTTTGCGGAAGCCCTGATCCGATGGCGATGGCCCGGTACGTCTCTTCAAGCTGAGCGTCCGCTGCTTTTTGCCAGCCGTCACGCCAATAGGTCGCCTCGGGTAAAACAGGAACAATCAGCGGGATCACGCTTTCAGACGTGCCGATGACAAGCTTTCCGAGACCGCTCCGCATCGCCCCAAGCCCCGCAAGAAGCGCTGCGCCCGGCATGTCGTCGCTTCCCGCCAGCAGCAAAGCCGTACCGTACGTTCCTTTATGGCCCTCCGCATCTCTTTCAGGGAGCGAGGCTCTCACATGCTCTTCCGTCCAAATTGGCACATTCATCTCTATCCCTCCTCTGCTTTCTCTTCCTATTTTTCCTGTACCTTCTTTATTTCAAACAAAAAAATGACAGCCTCAGGGGCTGTCTTCCAGATTGTTGACAAAATCCTAAAACGGTTTTTGTTTTAGGATTTTGTCATCTTTTCAGCGTGATTGAAAACCCTTGAAGTCTAGGAAAGACGAGCATTGGAGCGGAGCGAATGTTATAATTCGTGAGCACCAAGGCGCAGGACTGACAACGAATGCAAGGGTTTGTCGACATGCTGAAAGACAGCCTCAGGGGCTGTCTTCTATTTTACAGGAACGTCAAGATGATACAGGCGGCGATACCGTTCGTTTGACGCCAGCAGTTCCTCATGCGTTCCTTCCATTTCCGTTTTTCCGTTTTCGAGAAACACGATTTTATCGGCCGCTTCCACTCCAGCGAGATGGTGCGTAATCCATAGAATCGTTTTTCCCTTAAGCACCTCAAACACCGTTTCCATCAGCTCGCGTTCGGTGATGGGGTCGAGACCGACTGTCGGCTCATCGAGAATGATGATCGGCGTATCCTGAAGTAAAATCCGGGCGAGTGCGATCCGCTGCCGCTCTCCACCGGAAAACCGGATACCGGTTTCCTGAACAGAGGTATGATATCCGTCAGGCAGTGACTCGATGTAGTCATGCAGCTTCACCTGTTTTGCGGCGCGGCGCACATCCTCGTCGCTTGCTTCTCCGTTTCCAAGCCTGATGTTGTTTAGAATGCTTGTATCAAAGAGGTGCGGTTTTTGATTTAACACGGCCACCGCATCAGCAATCTGATCCTTTAACAGCGCTGTCTCCACTCCGTTTAACGTTACAGTTCCTGAGTCCGGTTTTAAAGCGCCCTCGATTAATGCGAGGGACGTTGATTTCCCAGACCCGCTCCGGCCGAGCAGCGCCATTTTTTCTCCTTGGCGCAGCGTAAAGGAAAAGTTGTGCAGCACTTGGCTGCTGTCGTCATAAGAAAACGTCACATCACGAAAGGACAGTGTGACATCTTGGAGATGAAGCGTTTCAGCCACTGATTCTGTTTGTGACGCCTCCGGCTGAGGAGCCACTTTGTTCATGCGTCTGATGGAATCCTGATAGCCGGGCACTTCACCCAAGGCATCAGAAAGTGGCAAAAAGGCTTCCGTCAGCGGGAACACCACAAGCACAAAAGCCGCAATCATCGTTTTGGACAGTTCACCGTCTGTATGCTGACCTGCCGTCCAAAATAACATCAGCAAAATAAGACCGGCGACAAGGCATTGCGCGGCAAAGTCCCGCCATCTTGTAAAGCGTTGTTTTTTCCGTTCAAGCTCAAACCAATCATGTTCCTCTTTTTCATAGGAATCAATAAACGCATGCCGGCGTCCGCTGAACATCCAGTCGCTGACACCCATCACAGCATCTGTCAAACGGCTGTACAGCACATTCCGCCCGCTTTTCAGCTTCGCATTCTTCGCTCTTGTCACGAGCAAAGACACTACCGGAAACAGCACAACAAGAACAAACAAATAAAGCGCAAGCAAAATGGCAAACGGCCAAGAGAAAAACCCAAGCGCAATCACTGAAACAGCATACAGGAGCAAGGCTGAGATCGCAGGAAAAATCGTTTTTAAGAAGGCATCCTGCAAATGCTCAATATCCTCAGACAAAATGCCGAGCATATCCCCCGTGCGAAAACGGAAACGCAGCATCAAGGCACCCGGCTCAAGCATGTTGTAAAGACGGACGCGCATGTCGGACACGATTTTCAAAATGATGTGATGGCCGACGAGGCGTTCCACATATCGTGACACAGACCGCGCGATCCCAAAGGTGCGTACAGCGACAATCGGCACATAAATAAGCAGGATGTTTTCCGGCCTTGTCGCCGCCTTAGAGATCAAAAACCCTGAGGTGAACATGAGAAAAGCAGCAGAAAAAATCGTCACCGCGCCCAAAAAGATAACCAGAACGAACAGGCGGGCATTTTGCTTGATATACGGCAGAATCCATTCTTCTTTCTTCATGCTCTTTCCCCCAGTTGTGCCTCCACGAGTTTGGTGTACACACCGTTTGTCGCCAGCAATTCATCGTGAGTCCCGACTTCCGCAACCCTGCCTCCGTCCAGCACGATAATTTCGTCCATATCGAGCATCCAGTGAAGGCGGTGAGTCGCGAGAAAGACGAGCTTATCCTCAAATAAATCCAGCATCGTTTCTTTTATTTCATATTCTGTTTCGATATCAAGATGGGCAGTCGGCTCATCCAGCAGCAGAATCGGACGGTTTCCCAAAAAGGCGCGAGCCAGCGCGACACGCTGAGCCTGGCCGCCGCTGAGCGCCCGGCCGCCTTCCCCGATCCGGCCCTCTAATCCGTCCGGAAGTTTGTCCACCAGCTCCGTCAGTCCCGCCGCTGCAGCTGCGAGGGCTGTATCCTCGGCCGAAGCGCTTGGGTGGTAGAAGCGAATGTTATTCGCCAGCGTATCATCAAAAATGTACGGATGCTGCGGGATGTAGAGGAGGTTTTTCTGCCAGCTGCCATCCTGCAAATGGGACCGGCGTGACCCATTGACCTCGATCATACCGCCATCCGGCTCCAAAAAACCGCCGAGGATATCAATTAATGTTGATTTTCCGGCACCGCTTGCACCGATGATGCCGATTTTTTTCTTGCCTTTGAATGACAGGTCAATATCGGACACCGACCGGCCGACTGACACACCTGACAGCTTCAGCTCATCCTGTTCGGACCACGTCCCAAGCTGAAGCGGCGCCTCTTCTTTAAAACCAGGCTGCGACAAAATCTCTTGAATGGTTTTGCCTGCTTCCTGCCCGTTTAGCGTTGCATGATAATCATTCCCCACCTCCCGCACCGGCAGAAAATACTCAGGTGCGAGAATAAGCGCCGTTAAAGCGGGCCCAAGCAAAATATCGCCGTCAATGAGGCGCAGGCCAAGAAACACTGCAACTGTCGCCACCGACAGCATCGTGAAAAAATCGAGGGCAAATGAAGATAAAAATGCCACCCGAAGCGTACTCATCGTTGCTTTGCGATACCGTTCACTAACGTAGAAAATATTTTTGCTGTGCGACTTGCTCAAACCTAAGAAACGCAATGTCTCCAGCCCGCGAAGAGAATCAACAAAATGATTGGAAAGTCTCTGATAGGATTTCCACTGACGATCCGCTTTTCTCTGCGCGACAAGGCCGAGGAGAATCATAAAAATAATCAGAATCGGCATAGCAGCGACTAAAATGATGGCTGATGTGCGATCCTGAAAAAATACATAAATGACAACCGCCGCAGGCACAATCGCCATGCTGACCATTTTCGGCAGAAACAGCTCCAGGTAGCGGCGGAACTGGCTGATGCCTTCCATTGCCAGCGTCACCATTTGCCCTGTCCCCTCTTTCTTTGCAAAACGGGGGCCTAACCGGAACAGCTTATCAAGAAAACTCTTTCTCAAATCTGCTCCTGTCCGGGCGGCATATTGATAGACGATTTTCTGGCGCGCCACCGTCACCCCGTGCCGGGCGACAAAAGCGATGAGGAAAAAGCCGATCACCGGAAACAGGGAGGCAATGCTCTTCCCGTTGAACAGCCCGGTTACGGCTTCACTCAGCCACTCTGCCTGCATAATAATGGCGGCTGTCTGAATCAGCGTTAAACAAGTAATCACGGTGAGAATCCGCTTCATTCCTTTATATCGAAACAGGTCTTTTCCCATTAATAAGTCATAGGCTCCTTATGGCTGACGCGCTTCCGGAAGACATAATAGCTCCAGATCTGGCTGCCGATTACAAACGGCAATAGGGTTAATGCTGCAATTGACATGACTTTAAGCGAATAATCACCGGAAGAAGCGTTAGCTACTGTTAAATCGTACGCGCTTTGAAGCGAGCTGACCATTACCCGAGGGAATAATGAAATAAAGATCATTCCTACAGTCAGCGCCAGCCCCGCGCCTGTCATCCCGAATGTCCAGCCGTCTTTTTTCTTACGGATAAATACAGCAGCAAGCATAAAGCAGATGACAATCAAAACAACAAGCGGAATGGTAATCTCGCCGCGGCGTGTAAACATGTCTGTCTGATAGGCAGAAAGGGCCGCGAAGGCAAGAACCGCTACAAAAACAACACCCATTATCTTTTGTGCCATTTTCCGGGCGCGGTTTTGCAAATCACCAATCGTACGCAGCGTGATAAACATTAATCCATGCTGGAAGCAAAGAAGTGTTACAGTCACACCGCCAAGTACAGAGTATACATTGATATAATCAGATACATGTGCGTGAATGTTCATATCGGCATCAATCGGCATCCCGCGGAATAATGTCGTGAACAGCACACCAAGCACAAACGGAGGAATCAGACTGCCGAAGAAAACGACCCAGTCCCAAACCTTTACCCATTTCAAATGATCGACCTTGCCGCGGAACTCAAACGCGACCCCGCGGCCCATTAACGCAAGCAGCACAATGACAAACGGAATGTAATAACCGCTCAGCATCGTTGCATACCAGTTCGGAAATGCAGCGAAAATGGCGCCTGCACCAGTCAAAAGCCATACTTCATTCGCGTCCCAAAACGGTCCGATCGTGTTGATCAGCACTCTGCGTTCTAATTCATTATGGCCAAGAAAACGGGTCGCCATGCCGACCCCGAAATCAAAGCCTTCCAAAAAGAAGAATCCTACAAACAATACAGCAACGAGTATAAACCAAAGATCATGAAGAGATGCCATGGTATACCTCCTGACTAAATGGATCTGTTGATACAGGCACATCATGATGCTCATCATGCTCTGCACCTTTTTTAATCTCACGGATGAACAAGAAGACAAGCAGCACACCCAGAATCAAGTACATCACTCCGAAGGCGATGATTGAAAATAGCAGGGAGCCCGCCGTTACGTTAGGCGACACGGATTGAGCCGTAGTCATCAAGCCCATAACCGTCCAAGGTTGACGCCCGATTTCTGTCATAATCCAGCCCGCCGAGTTCGCGATAAACGGGAAGGAAATCAAAGCGATCATGATGCGCAAATACCATTTGCTGTTTTCAAGCTTTTTGCGGCGGTTTAGCCAAAGGCCGCCTAACGCAGCAAGAATCATGACAACACCTGCTCCAACCATGATGCGGAAACTCCAGAACGTCGTTTTGACAGGCGGAATGTAGTCGCCTTTTCCGTATATTTTTTCGTACTCAGCCTGAAGTGTTTTCATCCCTTTGACACTTCCGCTGAATTTTTGATATGCCAGGTAGCTCAAGGCATAAGGAACTTTAATTTCATTTGAGCTTTTTTCATTTTTTGTATCGATCGTGGCAAAAGCTGTCCAAGCAGCAGGGTCACCGCTATCTTCCCAAAGGCCTTCACTGGCAGCCATTTTCATCGGCTGTGATTCCATCAAGTGCTCAGCCTGCATGTGTCCGCTAAGGCCGACGCCAAGACCGGCACAAAGGCCGACGATCATTGCGAGTTTAAAAGATTGTTTAAAGAACGGCACTTCTTTTTTCTTCAATAGTTTAAAAGCACTCACTCCGGCGATAAAGAAAGCCCCAGTGGCGAGCGCACCGAAAATGACGTGCGGGAATTCAACCCAAAGCTGAGGGTTTGTAATCAGCGCGCCAAAGTCATTCATCTCTGCGCGGCCGTTTTTGATCGTAAAGCCGACCGGCTCCTGCATAAAGGAGTTCGCTGTTAAAATCCAGAAAGACGACATAATCGTTCCAAATGACACGAGCCAAATGCAGAGAGCGTGAATTTTTTTCGGCAGGCGGTCCCAGCCGAAAATCCATAATCCGATAAAAATAGATTCCATGAAAAACGCCAATAATGCTTCAATCGCAAGCGGAGCGCCAAATACATCTCCGACAAAACGGGAGTAATCAGACCAGTTCAGTCCAAACTGGAATTCTTGCAAAATCCCTGTTACGACACCGACTGCGAAATTTATTAAGAATAAGTGCCCCCAAAACTTTGCCATTTTGAGGTACAGCTCATTTTTCTTCACAAGATAAAGAGTCTCCATCAACGCAACCATAAACACAAGCCCGATAGACATCGGCACAAACAAGAAGTGAAACAACGTTGTTGATGCAAATTGAATACGGGCTAATACCAATTCACTCATGCTTTATCCTCCATTTCCGGTTGAAACTGTTAATTTGCTCACTACTTCACAAGCAGAACCGAAACCTTGATCAGTAATTCACAAAATAGACGAAAAAAATATTGTTCAATATTTCACAAATGTGTCAAAAAGTCGTTCAATATGATGCAAGATTGCCAGACTGACCAAATGACACAATCTCTGACTGGTTCATATTAAGTACTTTACAACGATTCATTTCAAAAATAAAGCCCAAAATACCTAAAAAGTCCTGAATGATGTGACGGATTATTGTCTATTTCGTTGCTGATTTATGACGGCTGCTAGGATAAATGACCCTTTATTATCGTACATCAACACATCGTTCCTTGCGAATAAAATGCTTGTCCGGCACCAGCACTCGTTTCTCAGCATTCTGTCACAGATCGATTTTAGTCAGAATGCCTCTTTTCATCAGTAACGTGATGAAGTGAAAAGTTGAATAGTAAATTTTTAATATATTAATAATTTCAATTTTTTAGTATACTTAACGTAGTGAACAATTTCACTGCATCAAGAATAGGGGAGGTTTTTCAATGGGAGAGCTTCAAACACAAATGCAATTGCAAACGGATACAATTCACGAAGGGGTTCGAAAAGAGAATTGGTTTGCGAGAGCCATGAATATAAAAGTAGGCATCATACCGCTTCCTGTGTATGCCTTGCTGTTTATATTAATCACTGTTTTTGTTATGCATCACGATGTAAAAAGTGACATCTTGACATCCATTGCCGTCATGGCATTTTTCGGGTTCACCTTTGCCCAAATCGGCAAATCGATACCGATTGTTCGTTCTATCGGCGGCCCGGCCATCCTAGCTACTTTTATTCCGTCCGCTGTCGTCTACTATCACCTGCTGCCTCATGATATCGTCAAATCCACCACAGAATTTACAGAAAACTCAAACTTTCTATACTTGTTTATCGCAGGAATTGTCGTGGGAAGCATCCTCGGCATGAAAAGAGAAACACTCGTAAAAGCATTCATGAAAATCTTTATTCCGCTTATTGCCGGTTCTGTCGCGGCCGCTATTGTCGGACTGGCTGTCGGCACATTGCTCGGACTCGGATTTCAGCATACACTGCTCTACATTGTCATTCCGATCATGGCAGGAGGAGTCGGAGAAGGCGCTATCCCGCTGTCCATCGGTTATTCTGACATCATGCCCATGTCTCAAGGGGAAGCGTTTGCACTTGTTCTGCCGTCGATCATGCTGGGCAGCCTGTGCGCGATCATTCTAGCGGGATTGCTGAACAGAATCGGAAAGAAAAAACCGGAATGGACAGGCAACGGCAAAGTGGACCGATCTGAAGAAGTGTCCCCTGCGCTGGAGGAATCACAAAGCGGCCAGCAAATGTTCAACCTTTCTTTATTTGCATCAGGCGGTATCCTTGCTGTTTCTTTATACTTAGTCGGCATGCTCGCCCACGACTTTTTCGGATTTCCGGCACCGGTTGCCATGCTGTTACTGGCTGTCCTGATTAAGCTGTTCAGATTGGTGCCTGCCTCAATTGAAAATGGCGCGTTTGGGGTGTCCCGCTTCTTTTCAACCGCTGTAACCTACCCGCTGCTTTTTGCGATCGGCGTGTCTATGACGCCGTGGGACAAGCTTGTCGCTGCCTTCAACCTCAGCAATATCATTACGATTCTGTCTGTCGTTGTGACCATGATGGCCGTCGGCTTTTTCACCGGAAAATGGCTGAACATGTATCCGATTGAAACCGCCATTATCAATGCGTGCCATTCAGGACAAGGCGGCACCGGGGACGTCGCCATTTTAAGCGCCGCAGAAAGACTTGAGCTAATGCCATTCGCCCAGGTGTCTACCCGAATCGGGGGAGCGATTACAGTGTCCTTAACCTTATTGCTGCTTCATCAGTTTTATTGATACACCGCAAGCAAGTTCTTTGTAAAACGAAAGAGCTTGCTTTTTTGCTGTCCGTATTTTTGCAAGTTCCTGCCTCATGCGCTGGCTCAGAGACCGGCTGAAAGAATCGATCTCTTTGAAGTGAAACCGATCAGCGTTTCATCCGTATAACAGATATGGTGAAAAAAGGGAGTGACCAGAAATGATTGTGATCATCTTATTGATTGTAGCTATTATCGTTTTTCTTTCAGTCATTCAGCCGCAGCCCTTGGAAAACAAAAGCCGGCAGCAGGCGGACAGCGGGTTTTTCGGTTATTCAGATCATGGCTCGCATCATGATGGATGCGGCAGTGACGGAAGTTTCAGCGATTCCGGCTGTGGCGGCGGAGGCGATTGAGCGCCTCCTTTTTTATTTCATCGACTCGATATACGCGCCAAAAGATGCGCCTGACATGCCCGGGGACACGCGCACGCGATGGAGGGCGTACATTCCCTGGTCTCTCGATGCCACGCCCGGTTCTGTCGTCACGCCCATTTGATAGCCCGTTTCTTTGGCGGCCTTTAGCGTATCCTCATTGTAGCGCCCCACCGGATAACTGATGATAGAGGTTTGCTGATGAAACATGCCGTCAAACAGTTTTTTCGAATCAGCCATCTCACTGTGCTGCTGTTCAGGCGTTAACCCGTTCAGCTCAAGGTGGTCAATCGTATGGCTTTCAATCGATATGCCATGCTTCGCCATTTCTTTCATTTGGTCCTCTGTCAGATGATGTTTATGTCCGATCGATTTGCCGATCATAAAAATCGTCGCCCTCATCCCGTACTTCTTCAGCACCGGATACGCGTCTTGATAATTGTCTGTGTATCCGTCATCAAACGTGATCAGCACGCATTTCTCACTCGGCTTTTTATCCTGCGTCAGCATGAGATACGCCTCTTTCGGCGTTAATGTCTGATAGCCGTTATCGAGCAGCCACTTCATATGTGCTTCGAATTCTTTCTTCGGGACACGGAGGCTGTTTCCTGAGGAAATGCTATGATACATCAAAATCGGCAGCTTTGCCGGTTTCTCTGTTTTAATCCATGCGGATGTATCGTCTTCTTTTTTCTGAATATGTACTGTCTTTTCTTCCGGTTTCTTTTGTTCTGCTTTCGGCATCTGCTGCTCCGCGTTTGCCTCTTGATCAGCGCAAGCCGCGAGAGCAAAGCAGCCGCCTAAAAGAAAGGCGCTTAAAATCAATCGTTTCATCGTTCTCCTGCTTTCTGTCTATTTCTTCCTCCTTTTTCATCGGTTTGTTTCTGAGATTTTCAAGCAAAAAAACCGGACATGGAAGCATGACCGGCTCACATTTAAGAAAACTGATTCAAAACCAGCGAGGTTAACAGGCCAAGTGCAGCGATCAAACCTGTCATCGGACCGCTGTCTTCGTACGCCTCGGGCATCATCGTCGAAGCAATCATTGCAATGATGCCCCCGCCCGCAAACGCTGCGATTGCTGACATCACTTCTTCAGAAGCACCGTCGAGAAAGAAATATCCTGACCATGATGCGAGAATCGAAATCACGAACACCGCAGCCCAAAGCAGCATAATTTTTGTTCTGGAATACCCGCTGTTTTTCATTCCTGCTGTACTGGACAGCCCTTCAGGTATGTTGCTGATAAAGATGGCAATCACCAAAAGGAAGCTGACCGATTGTTCTTCGAGAAGGCTGGCGCCAATCATAATCGATTCCGGAACAGCATCCATGATGGTGCCGATAAAAATGGCGATTCCTCCTCCGCCGGCAGCTGCTTGTCCCGATCTTTTTCTTTGTGACGCGCCTCTTTTGAAAACCGCGTAATCAAAAACTGTAAAAACGACTGCCCCCGCAATAAATCCGGCGCCTGTCGACACAATTCCGCCTTCTGCCACTGCATCCCCAAGAAGCTCGTAAGCGGCAGCGCCAATTAAGACGCCTGTGCCAAACGCCATAATATAGCCGATGATCTGTTTGCGAATCGAAAAAAACATGGACGCCAGCGCGCCCAGCAATACTGCAGAGCCGGAGATCCCGCCCCACATTGCCGCATGCCACATCACGATCTCCCCTTTCTTACCAACCACTACCCCCTGCGGTTTTTTCTGTAAACCTTTAAGAGAACACAAAAAAACCGGACATGTCTCCATGTCCGGTTTTTGAACTTAACGAATTCTCACTTCTGTCTCACTGTCAAAGAAATGTCCTTTATTCATATCAAACGCAACCGTCAGCTCATCACCTGATTGAATATCGAGACGGGCGTCGATCCGCGCAATAAAGTCTTGATTATCAATCTGCGAATAAATCATGATTTCAGAACCGAGCAGCTCTGCGACATTGATTTTCGCTTTAATCGAAGAGTTCTTATACGATTCTACGACAATTAATTCATCATGAATATCCTCAGGACGGATCCCGAAGATGACTTCTTTGCCAATGTAGCCCTTTTCACGCAGCACCTTCATTTTTCCTTCCGGCACGGTTAATGCTGCAGAACCGATTTTGATTACGCCGTCCGTCAGCTTTCCTTTGAAAAAGTTCATCGCTGGTGATCCGATAAATCCGCCGACAAATACGTTTTCAGGGAATTCGTATACATCCTTCGGCGTCCCGATCTGCTGGATTTTTCCGTCTTTCATGACCACGATCCGTGTCGCCATCGTCAGCGCTTCTGTCTGGTCATGTGTCACGTAAATCGTTGTGGTTTGCAGCCTCTGATGGAGCTTAATGATTTCCGCCCGCATTTGCACCCTCAGCTTCGCATCCAGATTCGACAAAGGCTCATCCATCAGGAACACCTTTGCATCCCGCACGATTGCCCGTCCAAGTGCGACCCGCTGTCTCTGCCCGCCTGACAGCGCTTTCGGTTTGCGGTGCAAATATTCCTCCAGCCCGAGAATTTTAGCGGCTTCTTCTACCCTTTTTTTGATTTCTGGCTTCGGCATTTTTCGAAGCTTCAGCCCGAATGCGATATTATCGTAGACTGTCATATGCGGATAGAGCGCGTAGTTTTGAAATACCATCGCGATATCCCTGTCCTTTGGCGCTACATCATTTACCCGTTTTCCTTCAATATAAAAATCGCCTTTCGAAATTTCCTCAAGCCCTGCAACCATCCGCAGCGTTGTTGATTTCCCGCAGCCTGACGGGCCGACGAATACGATAAATTCCTTATCGGCAATGTGAAGGTTAAAGTCATCAACAGCCGCTTCCTTCTGATCATAATATTTATAAATGTGCTCCATCCGCAATTCAGCCATCTAGCATCCCCCTTTGTTATTGTAAACGCTTTCTTAATTTGAGTGTAACAGCTTTTTCATATCGCTGGAATGGGCAGCGTTCATAAAATCAGCCAGCCATTTTTCGTGCATATTTCCAATTTATTCTGAAACTTCGCTTTGCAGGCAGATAAAATAGGCGAGCAGCGCGCCTTTATACGTTTTAATGTCTATCCCTGACCGCTCAATAAATTTATCAATTCGATATTGCAGGCTGTTGCGGTGCAGATGCAGCTTTTTCGCCGTTAACGTTACGTTTGAGTTGTTTTCAATAAAGAGCTTGATTGTCTTCCTCAGCTCAGATTCATTTCCAAATAAAAGCTGAGCTTCTTCAGAGAGCAGCGTTTCCAGCTTTTCTTTTTCTGCTTCTAATAATAAAAAAGGAAAAATCATCTCAAAGGTCACACTCTGCACCTGAGGCAGCCGTTTTTCAGCAAACAGGAAATACGTCTGTTCACGGGCGTAATGTGTTCGCAGATTCTCATCCGGCTCATAAAATCTCCCGGCATAAAAACGGACACTGAAGTAGAAATCACTCTCAAGAACTTTAGCGAGTGATTCCAGTTCGTCTTTCCCCGCCGCCGCTTCACTTTCCTGCTCGACAATCACGCCTCTGTCCTCATGCATCCACACAATCACAAAAGGAACCGGCCAAAAATGGCGGACGGCTTCCGCAAAGGACGCCCGCTCCATTTTGCCAATTAAATGAAAATGAACAAATCTCGTCCGCTTTTTTATGTTCGCCGGCACTTCCCCTTTAGAAAAAAGAAACGCAAACCACTTGTTTTCCTCCGGCGACTTCAAAGACATTTGATTGACCTCATCCGCAGGCGTCAAAAATGACTGCAGCAGCAATGTCTCTTTTTCGCTAATTTCCGTTTTCGGAATGGAGATATATCTCTGACTGTTCTCATCAAAAAAGCATAGACAATCTTCCTTTACGCAAAGCTCATCAGACACAATCGAACCGGGATAAATATCCAGCAGAGATTTCATATGGTCTCCTCTCTCATGTAAGGATCTGTATATTTAGTATAAGGCGAAATGCAAGGTTCTCCAATAAAAAAGAGTATATCCGGCATAGACAGACGAGAAACTGAAAGGGAAACCTCGTTCGTTTACATATTGGCTTCAGCGGAAATAGAAGAGGATATGCAGGACCAAAGGAGGATGATTATGAATGGGTTTAGAAACGTTAAACAAAAGTTTTATCAACGGAAAATGGACAGAAGGAGAAAGCGGGCGTACGGAGAACATTTTGAATCCGTATGACCAGTCTGTGATTACAACAGTATCGTTGGCAACAAGCAAACAGCTGGAGGATGCTTTTGACATTGCACAGCAGGCGCAAAAAGAGTGGGCCAAGAGCACAACAGAAGACCGAAAAGCAGTCCTGCAAAAAGCGCGCGGCTATTTACAGGAAAACCGTGATGACATCATCATGATGATCTCCCGCGAAACCGGCGGAACGATCATTAAAGCAACGATCGAGCTTGAGCAAACCATTGCAATTTTAGATGAAGCCATGACGTATACCGGCGAGTTGGGCGGCGTCAAAGAGGTTCCATCAAACATTGAAGGAAAAATCAATAAGATTTACCGCCTTCCGCTCGGCGTGATTTCATCGATTTCTCCATTTAATTTTCCAATGAATTTATCAATGAGAACGATTGCACCTGCGATTGCGCTGGGAAACAGTGTTGTTCACAAGCCAGATATTCAAACCGCTCTTTCCGGCGGAACCATCATTGCAAAAGCATTTGAACACGCCGGCCTTCCTGCGGGTGTCCTCAACGTCATGTTGACGGACTTAAAGGAAATCGGGGACGGCATGCTGACCAATCCAATCCCGAAATTAATCAGCTTTACGGGATCAACCGCAGTCGGGCGTCACATCGGTGAAATCGCTGGGCGTAACTTCAAGCGAATGGCCCTTGAGCTCGGCGGCAACAACCCATTTGCCGTCCTATCAGACGCAGATGTCGATCGTGCTGTAGACGCCGCGATTTTCGGGAAATTTATTCACCAAGGACAAATCTGCATGATTATCAACAGGATCATCGTTCATCAAGATGTGTACGATGAGTTTGTTGAAAAATTCACCGCCCGTGTCAAACAGCTTCCGTACGGCGATCAAACCGATCCGAAAACCGTTGTCGGTCCGCTGATCAACGAACGCCAAATCGAAAAAGCACTGGAGATCATTGAGCAGGCAAAGGCAGACGGAATTGAGCTTGCGGTTGAAGGAAAACGCGTCGGAAACGTGCTCACACCGTATGTCTTTGTCGGTGCAGACAACAACAGCAAAATTGCCCAAACGGAGCTGTTTGCCCCGATTGCCACCATTATCAAAGCCTCCAGCGATCAGGAAGCGATTGATATGGCAAATGATACAGAATACGGCCTCAGCTCGGCTGTTTTCACTTCTGATTTAGAAAAAGGCGAAAAGTTTGCCCTGCAAATTGACAGCGGCATGACCCATGTCAACGACCAGTCCGTTAATGACTCGCCGAATATAGCCTTTGGCGGAAACAAAGCAAGCGGTGTCGGCCGCTTCGGAAATCCTTGGGTGGTCGAGGAATTTACCGTGACGAAATGGATTTCGATACAGAAGCAATACCGCAAATATCCGTTCTAAACGAACAAATCCCTCTGCTTCAAGTGCAGAGGGATTCTCATTATTTAGATATATCAACAAACCCTTCACCAAACACATCGCGTACGTCATGGACGATCACAAACGCTTTTTTGTCGCAGCTTCTGATGATTTTCTTCAGCATGGACAGCTCCTGTTTGTTAATGACGATATACAAAATCTCTTTCGACTGGCCCGTATAGTTTCCCTTCCCTGATAAAATCGTGACACCCCGATCCATCAAGGTATTCACCTGCTCTGCAATCTCACTCTTATTTTCCGAAATGACCGTAATGGCTTTTTTCGTATTCAATCCTTCAATAATGAAGTCCATCACTTTCGTTCCGATATACAGCATCACGATCGTAAACATCATTTTTTCCGCACCAATAATAAAATAAGAGCTAAATACCACGATTAAATCAAAAAACAATAACGCGTAGCTGATATTCCAGTCTAAATATTTATTAGCGATTCTGGCCAGAATCGCAGAACCGGCGGTCGTGCCGCCGACACGAATAATCATGCCAATACCGACTCCCGCAAATACACCCGCGAAAATCGTATTAATGATCAATTCATTAGACGGAATACTCCACCCGTGTGTCAGATGGAGAAAAAGCGAATTCGCCGCTACGGCAATGATGGTATAGACAGTGGTTTTACCGTCTAGAAACTTGTAGCCGATTAAAAGCAGAAATGCATTTAAGATAAAGTTCGTTACTCCGGGAGACCATTGAAACACATAATACAAAATCAGCGTAATCCCAGTGACCCCGCCTTCCCCAAGGTCATTGGGAATCGCAAACAAATTCACTGCAAGCGCGAAGAAAAAAGCACCAATCACAAGCATCAGCACATCAAGCATTTTCTTTTTCATCACAAAACACTCCTTCTCCAGATAGTATCAACAAAAAAACCCAGGAGTACGCTCTCGCAAAAGAGCAGAAACTCCTGGGCTTTTATCCCACCGTGTCATAACAGCCAGGCTGTTATGTGTTTTCTCTCGGTCACAGACCAATTTGCATTGCGGAACCCTAGAAAACCACTGTTTTTTATCATATCTTGTTTACTTTCCAATATTAGCATTATAAGGGACGGTTCGAATTGATTCAAGGGGTATTCGCGGAGATTTATTCAGATGGGCTACAAGAAAAAGCGATTTATTTATTAACAAATAATAGATATGACCGATAAGAAAAATAGCATATATTTTACAAGTAAAATTAACTATAAATGATAATAATTATAAGAAATTCATAATTTTATATTGACTAAGTGAAATAATATAGGCATTATAGTACATATGTTTTGTACATTTAATTACATAGGAGGAAATATAATGGCAGGAAAACTAGTACCCTGTAAAGCTTGCGGTCAAGAAATTGCAAAGGGTGTAAAAAAATGTCCTAACTGTGGTAAGGATCAACGTAACTTTTTTATGCGACATAAGATCATTACGTTTATTCTCGCAGTTGTTGTTATCATTATTATTGCTAACATTGGCGGCGGAGGCGGTTCAGAAGCCACTTCCAAAACATCAAGCAGCAGCAAAGCAGAAACTGAAAAAACATACAATATCGGTGATACTGTAAAAACTGAAAAAACTGAAGTAACGGTTACGAAAGTAGAGGACAGAGATTCTGTCGGCACTCAATACATTGAAAAGAAAGCGTCTGATGGAGGCACTATCGTAGCTGTTCAATATACAATTAAAAACGTATCTAAAAAGCCGATAAGTTCTTTTTCAATTCCAACTGTTAAATTAGTTGATGGCGATGGCACTTCTTATGATTCCGATATCGATGCTTCTTCGACCTATGCAACTGAGACAAAAGTTGACAACTCTAAAATATTAAGTGATCTAAATCCTAATATTAAAGTAACAGATGTGAAAGCATTCGAAGTGGACAAGGATGCTTACGCTAAAGGAACTTGGAAGCTCAAATTCAGTAATGATGTTATTGTGAAAATCAAATAATAGCTGAAAAGGGTGCCTTAGCAGGCGCCCTTTTTCTCTAAAAAAGGCCTTCTCTGTTGAGAAGGCCTCTATTCTTATTCCGCACTCTTATACCCATTCACATTAGAAGACTGCCATCTCCAAGAATCAGCACACATTTCCTCAAGGCCTCGTTTCGCTTCCCAGCCCAGTTCCCGCTTGGCTTTTGCAGGATCTGCGAAGCAGGTCGCAATGTCTCCAGGACGGCGGTCCGCAAAACGGTAAGGAACCTCTTTCCCTGACACTTTTTCAAAGGCTTTGACCATTTCAAGCACGCTGTAGCCTGTGCCTGTTCCGAGGTTGTATGCGTCGGCTCCTGTGGCGTTCAATACTTTTTCCAGCGCTTTGACGTGGCCTTCTGCAAGATCAACGACGTGAATATAATCACGTACGCCTGTCCCGTCTTTTGTCGGATAGTCATTTCCGAATACGCTTAGTTGCTCAAGCTTGCCGACAGCCACCTGCGCCACATACGGCATGAGGTTATTCGGAATGCCGTTCGGGTCTTCACCGATCCGTCCGCTTGGATGCGCGCCGAACGGATTAAAGTAACGAAGCAGCGCAACGCTCCATTCATTGTCGGCTGTATGCAAATCACGCAAAATTTGTTCAAGCATGAGCTTCGTCTGCCCATAAGGATTTGTCGCACCTAATGGAAAATCCTCCGTAATCGGTGATGTTTCCGGAACGCCGTACACCGTCGCAGACGAACTGAATACGATTTTTTTGACGCCGTATTTCTCCATGACCTCACATAAAATAAACGTTCCTGTCAGATTGTTATGATAATATTTGAGCGGAATCGCCACAGATTCACCGACTGCTTTTAACCCCGCAAAATGAATCACAGCTTCAATTTCATTTTCCGCAAAAACGGAATCTACCGCTTGCCGATCCAATAGATCCGCTTCATAGAACGTTAAATCTTTTCCCGTAATCTCCTTGACGCGGTTCAGCGCCTCAGCCGAGCTGTTGGACAGATTATCAAGAACGACAATCTCATAGCCGCTGTTCAATAACTCCACACATGTGTGGCTTCCGATGTACCCGGCACCGCCTGTAACAAGTATTGCCATGATGTAAACCCTCCTAAAAAATGACCTGATATTATTATATAGTGTTTAGAACTGGCCTACATCCATTTTTAAGAAGTTTAATTGTTTATTAATAGTTTCTTCATATTTTTTGTAGGCAATCATATAGAGGACATTCAGCATTTTCACGCCATGTTACATGACTTTATGCAGCGCGAACAAGTATAGCAGCTGAAAAATCAATCTGCCGGTTGACGTTTTCTTTTGCAATTTTCGCTATGCTTCATACAGAAAGGATTTGATGACATGGCGATGAGCCCTTATATTTTTATTGTCTTTATTCTTATTATTTTATCGATGTATCGAGAAAGAACGGTAAAACCCGTGAAATTGCTGATCATTCCGCTGCTGCTGTTATGGGGCGTATCAGCATCTTTTCAGCCTTCATATTTTCATTCTGTTTTACACGTGGCGATCAGCGGCATCTTATTACTGATTGGACTGTCCTGCGGGTTTGGCATCGGGAAGATGGTAAACGTGCGGATTCATCCAGAAACCGGAAAGGTTACTTCACGCGGCTCACTTGGAAGTGTTATCCTCATTCTAGTGATACTTTCTTTGCGTATGGCTGCGAGAATATGGCTGCCAGAGAGCAACGAGATTTTTATTGCCATTATTCATTCTATGTTCTTCATTCCCCTCGGCACTATCACAGCCCGTAACCTCATGCTTTACAAAGCATACAGACGGCTGACCGCAGGCAAAGTATCGATTCAATAACCGAAAGAAGGACCAGCATGAACCGACAATCTTCGGCTCGGCACTACAAGAAATTTGTGCCGAGCCTTATTCTCATATTGAATTGCATACAATGTTTATCTCACCCATCCGAAGCTGATCCCATTTTGTTAGCGTTTGTGTTTACGGTGTACTTAGCATTCGTGTGGATCATTCCCTATGTGGCATCCGCTGCTGTTAATTTCAGCATATTCGTCGGTCTTTGGCTCCTGACCGTTTTTCTTTGGGCTGTTTCCGGCCAAGAGCAGGGAGCCGCCTTTTTCTTAATCGTCTTTTTAATGGTTTATGCGGCCATAAAGCTTCCTGCACGGCTGTCCTTGATTTTTACAATATGCCTAATTGGGGGAAACGTTTTCTTTCTGTACACTGTTTTTGACAGTAGCTGGGACGATATCATCAGTAACATCTCGATCATGGTCGGACTGTACGTATTCTTCTCCTCCATGCGTTTCAGACGGGAAGCCAGAAAAGAGGCTGAACGGAATCATGCTGAATTAGCGAAAATGCACTTGCAGCTGGAGCAGGCGCATGAAGAACTCCAGAAAGCGCACGCAGAGCTGCAGGAGGCTTCTGTTCTTTCTTTAAGGTACGCGGTCCTTGAGGAGCGCACAAGAATCGCCCGCGACATTCATGACAGCATCGGCCATGAGCTGACTTCTGTGATTGTTCAGCTTCAATCTCTTCCCTATATCCTGAAAAGCAGCAAGGAGGATTCAGAAAAAGTCATTCAAAATGTACTGAGTGTCGCCAGAGAATGCCTTCAAGAAGTACGGTCTGTCGTTCACCAAATGGGACGAAGTGAATCCATGGTTGGCCTTACCGCTTTGCGGGGGCTTATCCATCAAGTGGAGGAACGGAGCGGCTTGCACGTTTCTTTAGACACTGCCGGCCTGTCAGAAGAGTCTTGGCCTCAAAACGTAAGTGAGACGATTTATCGCATCTTGCAGGAAGCGCTGACCAATATCATTCGTCACGCTCACGCTTCCCATGCGGCTGCCGTCATATCTAACGACGAGACCCATCTCTATGTCACAATCACCGACGACGGACAATTCACCGGCAATCTTACTTATGGATTTGGCCTGACAGGAATGAAAGAGCGCGCTGAAAAAGCAGGCGGTTCCCTGTCCCTCAGCACTGTGCAGCCGAGCGGCCTGCAAATTGAGCTGGCATTGCCGCTCATGACAACGAATAAGGAGCAAAAAGATGAACAAAGATAAAATACGCGTCGCACTTGCCGATGATCAGCCGCTAGTGCGCGAAGGATTCCGCTATGTCATCAACGCACAGCCGGATATGACGGTTTCCGGTGAGGCCGGCGACGGTCACGGCATCATTGCACTGGCAAAGCAAACAAAACCCGACGTCATCCTCATGGATGTCCAAATGCCGCATTGCTCAGGCATCGAAGCGGCAAAAGACATTATGTCTACACTCCCATATACAAAGATTGTCATTTTAACCACCTTCGACACGGAAGAATATGTATTTGAAGGCATCCGTGCGGGTGCAGTCGGCTATTTGCTGAAAGATACGCTTCCTGAAGAATTGATAGACGCCATTCGCGCCGCGGCCAGAGGCGAAGCGATTTTCCGTACGGCCACAGCTGCTAAAATTATCAGTGAGACATTTCGCTCGAAGCAACAGACTCAAGCCGAAGAACTGGCAGAGCCGTTTACCAAAAGAGAGCTCGAGGTTCTTCAGCAAATGGCCTATGGGTTGAGAAATGAAGAGATTGCTAAAAAGCTTTTCGTCAGCGAAAGCACGGTGAAAACCCACGTGCACCGCATCCTGCAAAAATGTAACGCCCAAGACCGGACACAGGCAGTCGTTTTTGCCATTCGAAACGGTATTGTGCAATAGAAATCTCTCATCCCGCCATGATAAAATAAGATAAAGGAGATGATTGGAAATGAAAGAAGAAATCATTGAACGGTTTACTACATACGTAAAGGTCGACACACAGTCCGATGAATCCGTCGACACCTGCCCTTCCACACCCGGCCAATTGACGTTAGGAAACATGCTCGTTGATGAATTGAAATCAATTGGCATGCAGGACGCAGCCATTGATGAAAACGGCTATGTCATGGCGACTCTTCCCTCCAATACTGAAAAAGACGTGCCGACAATCGGCTTTCTCGCCCACGTCGACACCGCCACCGACTTTACCGGCAAAAACGTGAATCCCCAAATCGTAGAAAGCTACGATGGAAAAGACATCGTTCTCAATGAACAGCTACAGGTCATCCTGTCGCCTGATCAATTCCCTGAGCTGTCCGGCTATAAGGGCCACACACTCATCACCACAGACGGCACAACCCTTCTCGGCGCAGACAATAAAGCCGGCATTGCCGAAATCATGACAGCCATGGATTACCTCATCAAACACCCTGAAATCAAGCACGGCACAATCAGAGTCGCCTTTACGCCTGATGAAGAAATCGGGAGAGGCCCGCACAAATTTGATGTGAAACGATTCAATGCGTCCTTTGCCTACACAGTTGACGGCGGTCCGCTCGGCGAGCTTGAATACGAAAGCTTCAATGCCGCTGCCGCAAAAATCACGATCAAAGGCAACAACGTACATCCCGGCACGGCAAAAGGGAAAATGATCAACTCTGCAAAAATCGCAATGAAGCTGAACAGCCTGCTGCCGGCAGACGAAGCGCCTGAATATACAGAAGGCTACGAAGGCTTCTACCACCTGCTGTCGATTCAAGGAGATGTAGAGGAAACAAAACTCCACTACATTATCAGAGACTTTGACAAAGAAAACTTCCAAAGCAGAAAAGAAACAATGAAGCGAGTCGTTGAAGAACTTCAAAACGAATACGGGCAAGACCGGATTCAGCTTGATATGAACGATCAATACTACAACATGAGAGAGAAAATCGAACCTGTCATCGAAATCGTCAACATTGCCGAGCAAGCGATGAAAAACCTCGGCATCGAACCGAAGATTTCTCCAATCCGCGGCGGCACGGACGGATCCCAGCTGTCTTACATGGGACTCCCGACGCCAAACATCTTTACCGGCGGGGAAAACTTCCACGGAAAGTTCGAATACATCTCAGCTGATAACATGGTCAAAGCCGTAAACGTCATCGTTGAGATTGCAAAGCTGTTTGAAGAACAGGCGTAATGCCAAAAGCCAGTCCAAAAAAGGGCTGGTTTTTTTGCGTAAAAACGAAACATTTTGAATACGTCCTCCGTAAAACAAGTATCAACACATGAGGAGGAAAAACAATGACAAAACATGCAATTGCTGCAAAAAAGAGCCTATTTAAAAAATGGATCACGATCCGGCCGCTTAAAATGCAAAAGAAATCGAGCCCGTTTCAAAAGATCAGAAAAATGTTCAAACGCTTCTTCTGATAAGACATCCAAATCCCCAAAACCACAATCTGCATTCCCCCGTACCGCCCAAATGCTCCGTAATTTGGGTTTTTTGTGTTTGATTCCGAAAAATAGGGTATAAACCTAACAAGCAAGAAAACAGCACCCAAAAACAGGTAATTGGAATTACGTAAATTTAGGTTAAAAGTTATATAAAGGAATTCATTTTATCGTCGATAGTAACTATAGAACCAATCACCAACATGAACAATCACCAATTTGCAAGACTATTTTCAGGTTATCAGGTTAGACTGTTTTTGAGGGGCAGTAATTTATTTTTAACCAATTTAGAATTTTTTGAATACTTTTTAACATTTTATCCGTACAATAGAGAATACCAAAACTTTTTTTGGGAGGAATGTAAAATGATCCTTTTTATTATCATCGCATTATGCGGCTATCTTCTTTTTTCTTTCAGCAAGGACAATCGCCGCAAACCGCAAAAGACAAGCCCTCTTCCAGCAGCCGCACCTCATCACAACAACCTAATCGACCTTGACGCGATCCGCCAAAAACGCCGGATGCATCTTTCCTAATACTATATTTCAAAAGAAAGGCTGCTGAACGATGCAGCCTTTCTTTAATTTAGAAACATTAATTACTCGTAAAAAACGGCCAGCGCGTTTCTGGTTACTAGATTTGGAACTTGAAACCTTTTTGCCCCCCTTTCCGTAATCTCTTACAAGGCAAATCAAAAGGAGACTTCAGCAATGATCGAATTATTTATGAAACAAAAAATGTTCTCGTTTAAAGATGCATTTCACATTTATGACCGGGATGAACAGGAGACATTCAAGGTCGAGGGGCGGTTCTTTTCGTTAGGGGACTCGCTGCAAATGACAGATTCATCCGGAAAAACACTCGTTTCCATAGAACAAAAAGTAATGTCTTTATTGCCGCGATATGTGATTTCAATTGGCGGGGAAACAGTTTGTGAGGTGACGAAGAAACTATCATTTTTCAAACCAAAATTTGAAATTTCTAAGCTCAACTGGGAAATTGACGGTGACTTGTGGAAGGATGAATTCCAGCTGACGGACGGAAAGAATGTCCGGATGTCGGTGAGCAAGAAGTGGCTGAGCTGGGGTGATTCCTATCACTTGCAGATTGCAAACGAGGAAGATGTGCTGATCTGCACGGCCATCGCTATCGTGCTGGATATGGTATTATATGACGATGAAGATGAAAGTATTTTCTAAAAAGCATTGACAATTGAGCCAAAAGTAATAATATTAAGATAATTGAAATCTGAATACGAAGACATACCTTATCAAGAGAGGTGGAGGGACTGGCCCTATGATACCCGGCAACCGCTGTTTCAAACAGAATGGTGCTAAATCCTTTAGAACATTGCGTTCTTGCAGATGAGGCGGAGATTTGATCGTTCAAGCTCTTCCTTACACAAAGGAAGAGCTTTTTTATGCTTAACACATTTCAGAAAAGAGGCGAATGACATGGCTCAACAAACAAATGCCGCAGGACAAAAAACAGTACAACAACACAAAGCTCCTTTCCGCGCCGATCATGTCGGCAGTTTACTGCGCTCCGCTCCGGTAAAAGAAGCCCGGCAGAAGAAAGCGGCCGGCGAGATCACGGCGGAACAGCTTCGTGATATTGAAAATCAAGAAATCACCCGCATTGTGGAAAAACAAAAAGAAATCGGTCTCGATGTGGTAACAGACGGAGAATTCCGCCGTTCTTGGTGGCATTACGATTTCCTGGAAGGGCTTGACGGAGTGGAACCGTTCATCCCGGCTGAAGGGATTCAGTTCCATAACGCGAAAACAAAAGCACGCAGCATCAAAGTGACGGGAAAACTTGATTTTACGAGCCACCCAGCGCTTGCCGATTATCAATTTTTACATGAGATTGCCGGCGACGCGACACCAAAGCTGACGATTCCGAGCCCGAATATGCTGTTTTTCGGTGAAAAGGCGGATAAAGGGATTTATGACGACCAAGAGGAATACTTTCATGATCTGGCCCAAGCGTACAAAAAAGCAATTAAAGCCTTTTATGACGCTGGATGCCGCTATCTTCAGCTTGATGATACGTCATGGTCTCTTTTCTTTGAGGAAAAAGGCAGAGAGGTTGTCCGGGCGCTCGGCGGCGATCCAGAAACATTGCCTGCCTTGTTTGCCAAAACGATTAACGATGCAGTGGCAGACCGCCCTGATGATTTAGCAATCACGATGCACATTTGCCGCGGCAACTTCCGTTCGACTTGGGCGGCATCAGGAGGCTACGACGCTGTAGCGGAAACGATTTTGGACGGCTTAAACCTGGACGGGCTGTTCTTGGAATACGATGATGACCGCTCTGGAAATTTTGATCCGCTCCGTTTCGTGAAACGCAAGGATCTGCAAATTGTGCTTGGCTTGATCACATCGAAATACGGCGAGCTCGAAAATCCTGATGATGTGAAACGCCGAATCAATGAAGCTGCGCGTTTTGTCAGCCTGGATCAGCTGTGCCTCAGCCCGCAGTGCGGTTTTGCCTCTACAGAAGAAGGCAATCTTTTGACAGAGGAGCAGCAATGGGCAAAGCTGCGCCATGTCGTCGACATCGCCAACGATGTGTGGAGATAATCTATCATTGACAGAAACAGAAAATGTGTGAATAATAGGTACTATCAGAAAATTTCATAAAAAGGTTTTCCTTATCAAGAGAGGTGGAGGGACTGGCCCTGCGATACCCGGCAACCGCTGTTTAACAGAATGGTGCTAAATCCTTTAGAGCAATGATTGCTCTTGAAGATAAGGTTGAGATTGTCACGCAAGCTCTTCCTTATCCAAAGGAAGAGCTTTTTTATATTCGAATGGAAAGAAGGAATGGACAACATGTCACAACAAACAACACCCGCAGAACAAAAATCACTTCAAAGAAAAAAACCGCCGTATCGCGCGGATCAAGTCGGAAGCCTGCTGAGATCAGAGCCCGTCAAAAAAGCGCGGCTGCAAAAAGCGGCCGGCGAGATTACGGCTGAGCAGCTTCGCCAGATCGAAAACGATGAAATCATCCGCATTGTGGAAAAACAAAAGGAAACCGGCTTGAACGTCGTGACAGACGGTGAATTCCGCAGAGCGTGGTGGCATTTTGATTTCCTGGAAAACCTGGATGGCGTTGAGCCGTTTACTCCTGAGCAGGGCATTCAATTCCATAACGTACAGACAAAAGCACGCGGCATTAAAGTCACAGGTGATATCGACTTTTCAACTCACCCAATGCTTGAAGATTACTCATTTCTCCATAGCATTGCCGGTGACGCGACGCCAAAGATGACGATTCCAAGCCCGAATATGCTGTTTTTCCGCGGAAAACTGGAAAAGGATGCGTACAAAAAAGACTATCAACTTTTCCAGCACGATGTATCCAAAGCATATAAAAAAGCGATTCAAGCGTTTTATGACAGAGGCTGCCGCTACCTCCAGCTTGATGATACGGCATGGGCTGTTTTCTTATCTGAAAAAGGCTTAAAACAAATCGAGGCGTTCGGAACAACGCCTGACGAGCTTCGCCAGCTGTTTGCGAAATCGATTAACGACGCGATTGCAGACCGTCCTGATGACCTGACGGTAACCATGCATATTTGCCGCGGCAACTTCCAGTCCACTTGGACAGCAGAAGGCGGCTATGACGCAGCAGCCGAAACCATTTTTGACGGCTTGAACCTGGACGGCCTTTTCTTAGAGTATGATGATTCACGCTCAGGCGGATTTGAACCGCTCCGTTATGTAAAGCGCTCTGATCTTCAGCTTGTCCTTGGCTTAGTCACATCTAAATTCGGTGAGCTTGAACATCCGGACGACGTGAAACGCCGTATCGAAGAAGCGTCCCGTTATGTGAGCTTAGACCAGCTTTGTCTCAGCCCTCAATGCGGATTCGCTTCAACTGAGGAAGGCAACAAGCTGACTGAAGAACAGCAATGGGCGAAGCTCCGCCATGTGGTTGAGATCGCTAACGATGTTTGGAAATAAGCAAAAAAACACACTTGATTCCCTAACGGAGCAAGTGTGTTTTTTTATGTCATTGAGCGGTGTAGCCCCCATCAAGGACGACAGCCTGCCCGGTGACGCCCTTCGCTTTCCCGCTTGCCAAAAACACCGCATAATCCGCGATTTCCTTGACGGAAAGCAGTCGTTTTTGCGGGACCAGCGGAAAAATGACCTGTTCAAGTACGGAGTCGTAAGGGACATTTCTTGTTTTCGAAAGATCGCTCAGCTGATTGCGGACAAGCTGAGTATCGACATAACCCGGACAGAGCGCGTTGACTGTAATGCCGTGGGGCGCGCCTTCCAGCGCCCCGACCTTTGTCAGCCCAATGACGCCGTGCTTGGCGCTATTATAAGCGGATTTCCCCGCAAAGCCGACTAAACCATTAACAGACGCGATATTAATGATTCTGCCAAACTGCTGTTTTTTCATGAGCGGAAAAACATGCTTCATCGCAATGAAGGGCGCCGTCAGCATGACCTTGATCAGCTGCTCAAAGGTTTCTGTGGGAAACTCTTCAATCGGGGCGACGTGCTGAATACCGGCATTGTTCACCAAAATATCCAAGCGGCCGTATCGTTTCTGGATGGTGTTCACCGTATCAGCGACTTGCGCTTCCTTTGTCACATCACACGGAACGGCTTCTGCGTCAAAGCCTTCTTCGGCAAGCTTGGAGGCGGCCTTTTCACACGCTTCCTGATGGAGATCCGAAACGATGACGCTGGCGCCTTCACGGGCGAATTCCCTTGCGATTTCGAATCCGATTCCGCCGGCTGCCCCTGTCACCAATGCGACTTGTTTGTTCATGTCAAACACCTTCCCGTTAAGAATTTTGTTTGAGCACAGACTGGCTTACAGCGAAATTAGCTTCTGTTTTTTCATAAACCTCTTCAATTGTGACGCCTTCCTGAAGCTCAGTCAGTGTCATGCGGCCGTTATCAAAATCAAACACAGCCAAATCCGTAATCAGCCTGTGCACGACTTTCTGGCCTGTCAGCGGAAGGGTGCAAGCTTGTTTCACCTTTGACTCGCCATGTTTATTGACATGCTCCATGATGACAACGATCCGTTTCGCCCCGTTGACGAGATCCATGGCGCCGCCCATCCCTTTGACCATTTTCCCGGGGATCATCCAATTGGCCAAATCGCCCTGCTCAGAAACCTCCATGCCGCCAAGGATAGCCAAATCGATATGCCCGCCTCTTATCATTGCGAATGACTCAGCGCTGTCAAAATAGGAGGCGCCCGTCACTTCTGTGATCGTTTCCTTTCCCGCATTGATCAAGTCCGCGTCTACCGCTCCTTCCACAGGATAGGGGCCGATTCCGAGCAAACCGTTTTCTGACTGAAGCATGACGTGAACGCCATCGGGTATCTCATTTGCGACAAGCGTCGGCATTCCAATCCCAAGATTGACGTTCATGCCATCCTTAATTTCTTGTACAGCCCGTTTGACCATTCGTTTTCTCGCTTCCTTCATTTCGCCTCACCCTTTCCCGCCGCTTGCCGAACTGTTCGTTTTTCAATCCGTTTTTCATGGCTTTCGCCAAGCACCACATGCTGTACGTAAATTCCCGGTATGTGGATGTGATCTGGATCGAGCTCTCCCGCTTCCACAATTTCTTCCGCCTCGGCAATCGTGATCTTGCCTGCCATGGCGGCAACGGGATTGAAATTTCTCGCCGTTTTCCGAAAAACCAAATTGCCCATAGTGTCCGCTTTCCACGCTTTAACGATCGCCACATCGCCGGTGATGCCTCGCTCCAGCACATACGTCCGGCCGCCGAATGTTTTATGTTCTTTTCCCTCGGCTATTGAGGTGCCGACGCCTGTCGCCGTGTAAAATCCCGGTATGCCCGCGCCGCCTGCGCGAATTCTCTCGGCGAGCGTTCCTTGGGGAACAAGCTCGACCTCAAGCTCTCCGCTTAAAAACTGCCGCTCAAAAATTTTATTTTCACCGACATAGGATGCGATCATTTTCTTGATTTGCCTGTTAGCCAAAAGCAAACCAAGCCCCCAATCATCGACTCCGCAATTGTTGCTGACAACGGTTAAATCCTTTGCTCCCTTGTCTCTTATCGCCAAAATGAGCTGTTCAGGAATGCCGCACAGCCCGAATCCTCCTGCGATCAGCGTATCACCATCATGAATCAGTTCCGCAGCTTCCTTACTAGATGACAGCACTTTTCCCATATTGATGCCCCTTTCGTTTTCTCCTACACTAGACCCGTCAGGCTGTAAATCGCGATCACAGCAAATACGGCAGCCGTTTTGATGAGCGTGATCGCAAAAATATCCCGATACGATTGCCGGTGAGTCAGTCCCGTCACGGCCAGAAGCGTGATGACAGCACCATTATGCGGCAGCGTATCCATACCGCCTGATGCCATCGAAATGACCCGATGCATCACTTCCGGCGGAATGTTGTAAGCCTGAATCGCCTGCAAATATTGATCCGACATCGCGCTTAACGCAATGCCCATACCGCCTGATGCCGACCCGGTGATTCCCGCCAGCGCTGTTGTCGTGACAGCCCCGTTTACAAGCGGGTCGGTAAAGGTGTGCGAAATTCCGCTGCTCAGCTTGTGAAACCCCGGCAGTGCGGCGATAACGCCGCCGAAACCATACTCGGCACCCGTATTCATAGATGCCAGCAAGGCGCCGCCGATCCCTTCATTCAGCCCCTCCTTCATTTGGGCAAACACTCTTCTCCAATCAAATAAAATCGTTGTGATGATGCCAATTACCAGAGCAAGCTCCACCGACCAAATGGCAGCGGCTGAAGAAATATCAAGCTTTCCGAACTCCTTTAATCCGATCGACGAAAAATCAAATCCATTCGGATACCACTTTGGAAGGTATATGGTGAAACATTTATTCATTGCACCTACGAGTATAAGCGGGACAAAGGCAAGCGCATGCTGCACCGGGCTTTTGTCAGGTTCTGCCGCGAACTCAGACTTTTCGAGAGCGGCTGAATCCTCCGAATCAAAACCGCCATAGCCTTCGCCGGATGCCTGCGCTTTTTTCCGCCTCGATTCCAAATAGAGCATGCCCGCTGCCAGCACAATCACTGCGCCGATCAGGCCAAGCCAAGGAGCGGCATAAATGTCTGTTTTGAAAAACGTCGTCGGGATGACATTTTGAATTTGCGGCGTCCCCGGAAGTGCGTCCATCGTAAACGTAAAAGCCCCTAAAGCAATCGTTCCCGGGATAAGGCGTTTCGGTATGTTTGCTTCTCGGAACAGATTTTTCGCAAACGGATATACGGCAAACACCACAACAAACAGGCTGACGCCGCTGTACGTCAAGATAGCGCCCATCAGCACAATTGCAAGTATCGCTCTTTTTGCCCCGACAAGCCTGACAATCGTTTTCGCAATCGATGCCGCGAGCCCTGACATTTCGACGACCTTTCCAAAAATCGCACCGAGCAAAAATACCGGAAAATACAGCTTAATAAAACCCGCCATCTTTTCCATAAAAATCGATGAGAAAAAAGGAAGCACATGGCTTGGATCAGTCAGCAGCACCGCGAATAACGCGCAAATCGGCGCAAACAATATGACAGAAAATCCCCGATACGCCGTAAACATCAGCAAACCTAACGCCAATAGAATAATGATCAGTTCCACAAGCATCCCCCATTTCCATGGACTAGAAAGCGTTTACAAAAACTCTCCGCATCGGCTGTTTCCGTCCCCTTTCCATATGTACGAGAAGCGCGGGCCAACTATTCCGATTAAAAAAGGAAAGCTCCTTTTTTCGGAGCTTTCCTCTGCCATCATTTCATTCCTATTAGGATATCGACATCAACCGTGATATCGGCTGATTTCATCTCTTTCAGCAGGCTGACTCGGTCTTTCGGCGCCGACCAGGCGAGCGGCGTCATCTGGAGCAGCCAATGTATCGCTTGCCGGTTAAGCGTTTTGACATAGCGCAGCCTCGCTTGTTGGCTGCGTTCAACATTCGCTGTAAAACGCTCAACAGCTGCCGTATTGGAATACGTACGCCTTGGTGAATCAGTATATAAAAATTGCCTTAATTCTATTAAATAATCTTTTCGCGGCACTACTTTAATGAGCATGCCGTCATCCTTCAGCAATCTATGAAACTCTGCATAATTGGACGGCGAAAAAATAGACAGGACAACATCAAATTGGCGGTCATGAAAGGGGGCACACGCCACATCGGCAACCGCCCACATTTGATCTTTTAATGTCTTAGAAGCTTTTACAATCCCATCCTTTGAAAGATCGATGCCTGCTCCCATCGCTGTTTTCCCTGCATAATCAAAGCCGCAAAGCGAATTCAAATGAGATCCCTCACCGCATCCGCTGTCCAAGATGGTGAAAGCTTCTTCACCAGATTTGAGGTGACTGATGAGATCTGCCATTGCATGATGGAGCGGTTCAAAAAACCGGCATTCCCCAATCAGCCTGCTCCTAGCCTCAAAAAGCCCGGCATCGTAACCGGTTTTGACCGGCTTCGTCAGGAAGTTCACATATCCGTGCCGAGATCTATCAAATGTGTGCCCTCGTTCTGTACAAATCAAACTTTTTCCTGAAGCCGCATCCATGGAAGAGCCGCAGAGCGGGCATCGAAACATGGGTGCGAATTTGCTGACATCAGCTGTTCGTTTCATGATAAAAAACACCTCATTCATTCATTTTTAGAGAAATGAAAAAGGCATAGACAAATAAACCTGAGCCTTTCACAAAAATTGGCCAGGTCTGGCAGATTGTCTATACCTGTCATTATCTATAACGAATGAATTGGATAATCATGAAAAAAACTCCCTTTTTTGCTGTATGGGGTTTCCCCATGTACATCATACAACAAACCTCTAGGAGCTGAAACCATATATAGAAGAAAAAACAGCGCTGCAATGCTGTTGCCTCATCAAAATCATATCAACATAGCAATCCAACATGTTTTTCCTTTATTTTCTCAAATTCAAAATATAAATTTTATTATTGTGAAAATAGTTAAAAAGGTTGATTTTCAAAAATTGAAAGGATAAAATACTGCTATCAACTTAGAAAATAGACATTCTTGTATATGATCAGTAATATGGTCTGATTGTTTCTACCTAGTAACCGTAAAAAACTAGACTACAAGAAAGTTTGAATAAATTTGAACGAGTTGAAAAGGACAAGTTCTTTTCTGTTTGCTCTTATTTTTCACACTTTCTGCACTTCCAGAATTTGTGAAGGATAAGAGCTTTTTTTGTTTCCATAATAAACCTCATAGGAGTTGCTATCATGTACTTTTTATTAAACCTTGTCGGTCTCATTGTGATTATGGCAGTTGTATTCCTATGTTCTCCGCAGAAAAAGAAAATCAAGTGGCGCCCGATCATTACGTTAATTGTTCTGGAATTGCTGATTACTTGGTTTATGCTGGGAACAAAAGTCGGGAGCTGGGCCATCGGTAAAATTGGTGATTTCTTCACTTGGCTGATTGCTTGCGCCAGTGACGGTATCGCGTTTGCCTTCCCGTCTGTCATGGCGAATGAAACAGTAGATTTTTTCTTTAGTGCACTTCTTCCAATTATCTTTATCGTCACATTCTTTGATATTTTAACATATTTCGGCATTTTGCCTTGGCTGATTGATAAAATCGGATGGGTGATTTCAAAGGCTTCCCGCTTGCCGAAATTAGAAAGCTTTTTCTCTATTCAAATGATGTTCTTGGGAAATACGGAAGCACTTGCGGTCATCCGCCAGCAGCTTACGGTATTAAATAACAACCGCCTGCTTACATTCGGCTTAATGAGCATGAGCAGCATCAGCGGCTCCATTATTGGATCTTACCTGTCAATGGTGCCGGCGACATACGTATTTACAGCGATTCCTTTGAACTGCTTAAACGCGCTGATTATCGCAAACCTGCTGAACCCTGTTCACGTGCCGGAAGATGAAGATATCATCTATACACCGCCTAAAGAAGAGAAGAAAGACTTTTTCTCTACGATTTCTAACAGTATGCTTGTCGGCATGAACATGGTTATCGTTATTTTGGCAATGGTGATCGGATATGTTGCATTAACGTCAGCAGTCAATGGCATTCTTGGTGTATTCGTGCACGGCCTGACCATCCAGACGATTTTTGCTTATCTCTTCAGTCCTTTCGCATTCCTGCTTGGGCTGCCGGTACACGATGCGATGTATGTCGCTCAGCTGATGGGAATGAAATTGGCAACGAACGAGTTTGTTGCGATGCTTGACTTGAAAGAAAATCTCAAATCACTTCCGCCTCACACAGTTGCGGTGGCGACGACATTCCTGACGTCATTTGCCAACTTCAGTACAGTCGGCATGATTTATGGTACGTACAACTCGATCCTTGACGGCGAAAAGTCAACGGTCATCGGGAAAAACGTGTGGAAATTGCTCGTCAGCGGAATTGCGGTATCTTTACTAAGTGCTGCGATTGTCGGCCTGTTTGTGTGGTAGAAACATTGAGCCATATCCCTTTTGCGGATATGGCTCTTTTGATTATTGATAAATAGAGGAAGGCACCTGCACATCACGGATTCCGGCTGCATAAGGTCCCAAGTCATACTGGCCGAAGACGATGGCGATCCCGTTTTTCGTAAAGTAAAACGTTGTGTCTTGGTTAAGGATAATATCCTCTTTCTTTACGTCAGGGAAAAACAGCGTGTCATGTTTTTTGATATAGCTGTATAGGTAGTCTTTCGTTTTGCTGATTTTTGTTTTGGTATTCAGAATCTGATTCAGTGTCACCCGCTTTTGTGCTTTCAAGTCATAGTTGAAGGACTGAACAGACGTTAAACCATGGGCGCCGCCTGAATAAATATAATTGAGTGTTTGAATGCTTAGCTTGCCCGCCGCATTGTATTTGACACTGAAGGATGTTTGATATTCCGCTTTGAAGCCCTGCTGTTCGCCTGCTTTTTTGTTTTTCAGGTATTCCTGATACGATTGTTCAATGTAGGCTTTCAGCTCTTGATTGATTTTCTTTTCAAACGCGGCATTTCCGATGTGATGCACCTGTGGATACTTTAATTCCTTGATCTTTTTGTACGTATGGCTGCTGACAGTCGGTGTTTTCTCTTGAGCTGCTTTTGATGATGGGGCCGCATATGCAAATACAGCAAAAAGCAAAACTGCAATCCCCGCGGCTTTCAGCATGTTATTCCATTTCATACGATCTCCTCCTTTGATGTGCATTGCTTATTATTCCCTTTTTTCTGCAAGGTACACTTTTATAGACTGATGGAAGTGAAAAGAAGTTTCTAGGTCTAATAGCTCGATTTTTCTAATAAAAAAAGAGACACAATATGTCTCTTTTTTTATTGTTTACGCTCAGCAATTGCTTCGTGAACCGCTTGTGCCAAATCTGTATTTCCAAACATCTCTAACACCGCAATGACGGTCTGATCCGGAATGTGTTCTGATTCGTGTTTGGGCACGACCAGTTCGTCCATGGTTTTTTTCAAGCTTTCATTCAGCTTTTGCTGCGGATATGCTTTGGCGTACAGCTCCACCGGATCAAGATCATGGTTCACGCACCATTGGGCAAACACCAAAATCATCATATTTTCATCGCGTTCGTAAGCTTCAGCGAGTTGTTTTTCGTTCATTTGTCATGCTCCTTATGAAAAGTATCTTCCTTTAAGATACAGGAGCGGATCAAATTCGTCTATCCCAATGGCGGTGTGCGGCGACGGCCTCGATAAACGCCTTGCTGAAGGCGGTGTAGTCCGCTTCACCTTTCGCAGTCACGATGCCCGGCCCCTCTGTTGTCCCGACAGCTGATTGAAGAAGATCAATTCCTTCGTTCGCTGTACCGATCGCCTTATAGTGGTTGTATGCTTCTCTGATAAACGCCATCGCTTGTTTGTTGTCTTTGAGCTCCGGTCCTCCTGCGGCATAGACGGCATCATACAGAACAGAATCAGCCGTCAGGAACGTGCCGCCGGCCTCAAGCTGCTGTCCGGTGCCGCTTGTGATGTACCCAAGCGTTTGGCTGATGATATCCGCTGTGATCCCTTCTTGCTTTAAAGCGTCCAGCACTGTTTGCAGCTCATTTTCATGAAATCCGTTTCCGGCGAGAACAGCGACTTTTCTCGTTGACGCTGTTTTCACTGTACGGGCTTGGCTTAACGCAGGTGAGGTTAGAATTTCTTTAGATGCTTTCCGTTTTGCCGGCGCCGCCACGCCTACTCCTTTGGCGATTTCTTCTGCTAAGCCTGCATCCACATTGCTGAAGACGTCAACGACTTGCCGCTGCACGTCCTTGCTTTTGACCTTCCCGACCTCAAAGCAGAAGGCAGAGATGATGTGCTGTTTCTCGACAGGAGACATACTGTTCCAGAACAGCTTCGCCTGTGAGTAATAATTGTTGAAGCTGTCGCTCCGCTGGCGGATTTTTTTGCCCTCGACTTTCTCCTGATAGTGGACGTAGCCGCCTTCTTCGGCTGTCGCTGGCGACGGGTCATTGTTTTGCAGAGAGTTTTTATGATAAGCGACCGGCCCCTTATTGATCGTCATCCGGTGATAGCCGTCATATTGATTGTTATGGAACGGACATACCGGCCGGTTAATCGGAATCTCATGGAAGTTCGGGCCGCCAAGACGGATGAGCTGTGTGTCGGTATAAGAGAAAAGCCGTCCCTGCAATAGCGGGTCATTGGTAAAATCGATGCCCGGCACGACATTTCCCGGGTGGAATGCGACTTGTTCCGTTTCCGCAAACACATTATCCTGGTTACGGTTCAGCGTCATTTTCCCAATGATCTTCACCGGTACAAGCTCTTCCGGCCACAGCTTGGTCGGATCAAGGATATCAAAATCAAATTTGAATTCATCTTCTTCATCAATCATCTGCACGCCGAGCTCATATTCAACCGTGTCGCCGTTTTCAATCGTTTCCCACAGGTCGCGGCGGTGGAAATCAGGATCTTTCCCGGCAATTTTCTGCGCTTCATCCCATACGAGAGAATGCACGCCGAGCACTGGCTTCCAGTGGAATTTCACAAAACGCGCCTTTCCTTGTTCATTGACAAATCGGAACGTGTGAACGCCGAAGCCTTCCATCATTCTGTAGCTGCGAGGAATACCTCTGTCAGACATCGTCCACATCACCATGTGAGCCGACTCAGGGTTATTGGCGACAAAATCCCAAAACGTATCATGAGCGGTCGCGGCCTGAGGCATTTCATTGTGAGGTTCAGGCTTAAACGCGTGAACCAAATCCGGAAATTTGATCGCATCCTGAATGAAAAACACCGGGATGTTATTTCCTACAAGATCATAGTTTCCTTCTTCAGTATAAAATTTCGTCGCAAAGCCTCTGGCGTCCCGCACTGTGTCTGCGGAGCCTTTAGAACCCGCAACAGTTGAAAACCGGACAAATACAGGTGTCTTCACTGAAGGGTCCTGAAGAAATTTGGCCCGTGTATACTCGGTCATCGGCTCGTAAACCTGAAAAAAGCCATGCACGCCATACCCGCGCGCATGCACAACACGCTCCGGAATCCTCTCATGGTCAAAGTGCGTCATTTTCTCCCGGAAGTGAAAATCCTCCATCAGCGTCGGGCCGCGAACCCCGGCTTTTAACGAGTGCTCATCCTCTGACACCCGCAAACCTTGGTTTGTCGTCATTTTCTTCCCGCCGTTATCGACCCTGTACTGCTCAAGCTGCTCGTCCTTTGAGTGTTCATTTACACGTTTGTTTTGATCATCACTCATGTCTGTTCCCCCTTTTTAAAACGAAACATTCTACAGCACATTTACCCGTGGCATTCTTCATATAAACTGCTAATCCGCTCAATAGGATTTTAGGTCTACATATCAGGATGAGGTCATACACATTTGAAATAAGCCTTCTTCTCAAAAAGAAAATGTGGAAGCGCTTACTGATAATATGCTGTTAAATGGGGGAGGTCATATCGTGCTTGCCATACTCGGGTTTGTGATGATGATTGTCTTTATGTACCTTATTATGTCTAACCGGCTTTCTGCTCTTATTGCGTTGATTGTTGTTCCTGTTGTGTTTGCCCTGATCAGTGGATTTGGCAAAGATCTTGGCGAGATGATGATTCAGGGCGTAACAGACCTCGCTCCTACCGGCATCATGCTGTTATTCGCCATCCTTTATTTCGGCATTATGATTGACTCAGGTTTGTTCGATCCTCTCATTGCTAAAATCCTATCACTTGTCAAAAGAGATCCGTTAAAAATCGCCGTCGGCACCGCGGTTCTGACGATGACCATTTCGCTGGACGGGGATGGGACAACAACCTATATGATTACCATTGCGGCGATGCTGCCTCTTTACAAACGGCTCGGCATGAACCGTTTGGTATTAGCGGGAATTGCAATGCTCGGTTCTGGGGTCATGAACATTATTCCGTGGGGCGGGCCGACAGCGAGGGTTTTGGCTTCCTTAAAATTGGACACGTCGGAGGTCTTCACGCCGCTGATTCCCGCTATGATCGCCGGCGTTCTCTGGGTGATCGCCGTTGCTTATATCCTCGGAAAGAAAGAGCGAAAGCGGCTAGGCGTCATTTCGATTGAACACGCGCCGTCCTCCGATCCGGATGCAGCGCCGCTCAAGCGTCCCGCTCTCCAATGGTTTAACCTGCTGCTGACTATCGCTCTGATGGCCGCTCTGATCACCAGCCTGCTTCCGATCCCTGTTCTTTTTATGATCGCGTTCGCCATCGCCTTGATGGTCAACTATCCAAATGTCAAAGAGCAGCAGAAACGGATCTCGGCGCATGCGGGAAATGCGTTAAACGTTGTGTCCATGGTGTTTGCGGCTGGTATTTTCACAGGCATTCTCTCCGGCACAAAAATGGTCGATGCGATGGCACATTCTCTCGTTTCACTCATCCCTGATGCCATGGGCCCGCACCTGCCTTTGATCACTGCCATTGTCAGCATGCCATTCACCTTTTTTATGTCGAATGACGCCTTTTACTTCGGTGTCCTTCCCATCATTGCAGAAGCCGCTTCCACTTACGGAATAGACGCCGCTGAAATCGGAAGGGCCTCCTTGCTGGGTCAGCCCGTGCATTTGCTCAGCCCGCTTGTGCCTTCCACCTATCTATTGGTCGGAATGGCAGGCGTCAGCTTTGGCGACCATCAAAAATTCACCATTAAATGGGCCGTGGGGACAACGATTGTCATGACGATTGCAGCGCTCTTGATTGGGATTATCTCGTTTTAATAAGAAAAGGATTTCCGCTGGCGGAAATCCTTTTGTTCTGTATCATCCGAAAACCTAAGATCAAAATATATATATCACATTGGATATTTTGAGTGAATAGAAGATATTCATGCCAACAACTTCTCACTACAATCATAAGAGCCTGGCTATATTGAGGCAGCAGGCTCTTATCACATTTGACATTATTTTTTTGTATAACGCACCCAGTCGTAATGAGCGTATAGCGGTGTTACACCATTGTAGGAACCGAGCCATTCATCGACACCCGTACCATTCCACAGGTTCATCATGATCTTTCCTGGTGTTGTCGGAATTTGGCTTGTCGCAGTATGTTTTAATTGCCCATCGACATACCATTTAATAGAGTTTGGCTGCCAATCGAACGCATACGTATGATAGGCATTAGCCGCATCAAATCCGAGATCCACTATCTTCTCATGGTTTCCTACACCATTTGTGTAATAGTTAAATTGAACCTTTGTTGTGTCTTTTCCTAAAAATTCAATATCAATCTCATCCCAAGGAGTTCCATCCGTTGGGCCTGTGTATGTGAAGAACGATGAAACGATCCCTGTGTTTTTAGCTGGTTTCATTCTGACTTCATAAAGTCCATAGCCATATGCTTGAACAGACCGGTTTTCCCCGCAGTCAAACTTGTTATAAGATGGACTTGTTAGCGCCAAACGCATTTCACCTAATGACGTCATGGATACGTTATTTGCACGCCAAGTGCAGTTGAACATATTTCCATTTGAATAACCATTTGCTTTTTGCCATAAACCGGAGTTATAGCTGTTAAAAGGGTCAAAAAACGATCCGCCTGTTTGAGCCGAGGCAGTAGAAGTGATTGCAGACAAACTCATAAACAATCCAGTGACAAAAAGCAACAACACTCGTTTCAGATAAGGCATATTGGCATTCCCCTTTCATTGAAAGCGTTTTCTATGTTGATCTTACATGATTCTTTTAAAAGGGAACATCGGTCATAATAATGATAATAACGAATCCTAGAATCCTGTAACTATCACTTTTAGATTGAATAATTAATTTGGCTTTGCGCCTTTGGATACTTAGACCCAACTTTAACAAAATGAAGGTAATGAGATGTATCAAATTCAAAAAGTAAAGAACATGTTTGGTATTCCTTCTTCAACGCAGCGGTTTTATGAAAAGGAAGGAATTCTGCCCAAAATTAAACGGATGCAAGCGGTCATCGTAATGACTGTTTCCAGACAAAATCCATGTGATCCGTGTTCGATCTGACGAAGGCCGAAGAAAAAATGTCGTCAGGGTTATTCGTCAAGTGCAGATGAAGTATCAAATACTTGGTCTTCGGAGTTGTACATGGAAGACATTTATGAATCTATGTTCATAATTTTTATATTTTTAACTCCCCTTCAACACTTCACCGTTTGAAGCAATCACCTCTTTATACCAATAAAAGCTTTTCTTGCGGATTCGGCGCAGATCCTTCAGATCAAATTCATCACGGTTGACGTAAATGAAGCCGTAGCGTTTCGAGCAGCCCTGATGCGTAGAAATCAAGTCAATGGCTGACCATGGAGAGTAGCCGAACACATCGACACCGTCTGTGATGGCCCATTGAATTTGTTCGATGTGCTGTTTTAAATAATCAATGCGGTAATCGTCATTGACCGTATCATTTTCTTCTAATTGATCGAAAGCGCCAAGCCCGTTTTCTGTGATGATCAATGGCAGCTGGTAACGGTCATAGATTTCTCTCAGCGTGGATCGGAAACCAACCGGGTCAATCTCCCAGCCGAAGTCATTTTTCTTCAAATGCGGGTTGCTGCTGCCGCGGTAGACACCGTCTTCTCCCGTTTTCAAATGCTGGTCTCCTCCGCGTGCCACTTCATCCGATCCGTCGCCTTTGCTCGCTGCCGCTGTTTGAGAGGTGTAGTAGTTAAAGGCGATAAAATCAGGTTTCGCAGATTGCAGAAGCTCCATGTCACCATTTTCAATGACTGGCGTATAGCCTTTTTCTTTCATATAAGCCCACGCCGTTGTATTGTAGCGCCCATGAACTGCCATGTCTAAATAGAGCCAGTTCCGAATCGCATTATAGTTGAAAGCCGCCACAATATCCTCCGGTTTTGAAGACGCTGGGTAGATGAGCGCGATATTCGGAGCAGGGCCGATTTTGGCTTCCGGCAGCATGTCGTGGCAGAGGTTCATGGCTTTTGCCTGCGCCACCAGCATGTGATGGTTTTGCTGATACAGCTCTTTTTTCGGGTTTTTGAGAATCGGGTCAAGTGTGCCTAAAGCGCTGCCGTGAAGGATCATCATGTTTTGTTCGTTGATGGTCAGCCAGTACTTGACGCGGTCACCGAAGTGCTCAAACAACACCTTGGAATACCGTTCAAACGCATCAATTGTGGCTCTTTGCGACCAGCCGCCTTTTTTCTGCAGGGCATTCGGCAGATCAAAGTGATACATCGTAACAATCGGTTCGATCTTATATTTGAGCAGCTCATCAATCAGGTTGCTGTAAAATTCAATTCCCTTTTGATTGATGTCTCCGTCACCGTCAGGAATAATCCGCGTCCATGCAATGGAAAAACGGTATGCTTTAAAGCCCATTTCAGCAAACAGCGCAACGTCTTCTTTATAACGATGGTAATGGTCGCTGGCGACTTTAAAATCAGTTGTTCCCTCAGGATAGCTGTCGCGTGCGTCAATCACTGACGGCCCTTTTCCATCTTCGTTCCACGCGCCTTCCACTTGATAGGCAGAAGTTGATGCTCCCCACAAAAAATTCTCCGGAAATGCTGCAAGTGTTTTATAGTTCATTGTCTGTTCCTCCAATGGTTTTAGATTAAAGAAAAGATTCTTTCTTCTATTTTGACTTGCTTTTGATCTGTTTGAATGACGTCGGTATATTGATCTGCGTTTGTGATGACGATCGGCGTGTTCATGTCAAATCCCGCCTTTAGTAAGTCATCCAGGTCAAATTCAGCAAGCAAGTCTCCTTGTTTGACGGTTTGTCCCTGTACGACCTTAGGATAAAAGTGCTTACCCTCCAGCTTCACCGTATCAAATCCGAGGTGAATGAGGATTTCTGTTTCCTGATCAGTCACCATTCCAAATGCATGGCCAGTCGGAAAAACGGTTGATATCACGCCATCCGCTGGCGCAACGAGTCTGCCTTTCACCGGCAAAATCGCTATTCCCTTTCCGAGTGTCTCCGATGCAAACACTTTATCCTTCACTTCTGTTAGCGGAACCACTTTTCCTTCTAAGGGGCTGCTGATCTCTTCACGGCGGACTGCGGGTGCAGATGGCTCTGTTTTGATATCTGTTTGTTCTACAGGGTCTTCAAACCCGACAATATACGTTAGGATGATTGATAGAATAAAAGATACCGAGATTCCCAAGATAAAACCGGCAAAGCCCTGTCCGTAGAAAATCGGGATCGTCAATAGACCAGGTGCGCCTGAAGCGATGGCGACGCTGTGAGCCTGCCCGATAATCGCCCCGCCAACGGCCGCACTCATGACACCGCATACAAAAGGTTTTTTCAGCCTGAGCGTGACGCCGTAAACGGCCGGTTCTGTAATGCCAAAAATCCCTGTGACAGCAGCGGAACCGGCCAGCGCCTTTAATTTTTTGTTTTTCGTTTTCAGCATGACACCCACAGCAGCTCCCGTTTGTGCAAATACAGCTGCCGCTGTAGCCGGTTTAATCGAATCCTGTCCATTGACCGCAATGTTATTTAAAATGACCGGCACAATCCCCCAGTGGATGCCAAAGATGACAAGGATCTGCCAAAGTGCAGCGATCACAGCGCCGGCCAGAATCGGGTTAAAGCTGAAGATGGCCAGAATCGCAGACGCGATGGCATTTCCCGCGTTTACCCCAATCGGGCCGAAGACAATTAATGTGAGCGGTACAATGGTTACCAGACAAATCAGCGGGGTGATAAAGGTTTTCACACTATCATGAATCACCCGGTTCAAATACTTCTCAACATAACTCATCACAAAAATCGCCAGAATGATCGGGATCACAGTTGATGTATAGTTCATTAACACGACTGGAATCCCGAAAAAGTCCGTTTCCGCATTGCCGTTCTTCAGCTCAATGATCGTTGGATAGATAAGCGCCCCGGCAACTGTGACAGAAACAAATAGATTCGCGCCAAACTTTCGGGCAGCGGTAATAGCCAGCAAGAGCGGAAGAAAATAAAACAGGCTGTCCGCAGCGGCATACAGTATCGTATAAGTGGTTTCCTCTGGTTTGAGCCAGCCGGCATTTGTACATATCATCAGCAGGCCCTTTAAAATTCCCGCTCCTGCCATCACGCCAAGTAAGGGTGTAAAAATGCTCGATACGATATCAACAAGCCGTCCGAACAGATTTCCTTTCTGGGCAGAACGTTCAGCTCGGTCATCATTCAGCAGATGAGACATTCTTCCAATCTCTTGATACACCTCTGAAACGTGATTGCCGATCACGACTTGAAACTGTCCTCCGCTTTCCACTACAGTTACGACTTCATCCAAAGCTTCGATTTTATCTTTATCTGCTTTCGATCGGTCGTTTAGTGTAAAACGCAGGCGTGTCGCACAATGTACAAGGGAACGCACATTTTCTTCCCCGCCAACCAGCTGTAGTATATTTTTTGCCGCTGCTTGAATCCCCATTTTCCTCTCATCCCTTCTGCTAAAAAATAAAAAACCTAAACTACCCCTATCGCAATAGGAACAAGTAGTTTAGGTTTTGCCTGCCTGACCAGTAACAATCCTATGAAACACCCTCATTCGGTTTTTTCTGTAAAACGCCGTCATCACCATCCCTCTGAAAAAAATAAAAACCTAAATTACCATCAGCACAGACAGAGATCATCCGCACTCATTGTAATTTAGGTTTTGCCTGCTTATCAGTAACAATCCTAATATCACCGTATGTTGAATGTAAGAAAAAATTAACACAAGAAAATAAAAATGTCAACGCTTTCATTATGTTTGTTTGACGATCCTTTCTATGTGAATCGTTAAATACAGCAGCTCGTCACTGGTGAGCTTGTGTTCATACTCCCGCTCAATGTAGTTTTGGATTTTCTTCGTGCATTCATACGCGCGATGGTACTTTTCTTTCACCGTCTCCAGCAAAAAATCGTCCTGGCTTTCCATGTGTGTACCGTTAAAAAGACGCTGCGCGAAAAACTTTAAGTGGGTGACAAACCGATAATAGTGAAGAGATTCTTCGTTGAAATCAATCTTAAAATGGTATTTTACGATACTCAAAATCTCTTGCATGACTTTTGTAATGTTGATGATATTGGGCATCTCTTCGTTCAGCTCGGCATTTACGATATGCAGGGCAATAAAGCCTGCTTCATCCTCCGGCAGAGACACGCCAGTCTTGTTTTTTACCATTTCCAGTGCTTCTTTGCCGATCGCAAATTCGTCTTTATACAGCCGCTTTGTTTCCCACAGCAAGGCGTTTTTGATATCAAGCCCTTTCTGATTGCGCTGGATAGCAAAGTTAATATGATCAGTCAGCGACACATAGATGCTGTCATTGAGCTTTTTGCCGAGCCGGAGTTTCGCATAGCTGATAATCTCTTCGGATACTTCCATACACTCGATCGGTATATCATACAAAAGGGTTTTGAATTTTTCTGATACATCCTTGTTATCGAGCGTAAACACCTTCTCAATGCGGGCTTCATCGACATCATCGCCGGACTTTTTCTGGAACGCGAGCCCCCTGCCCATGATGACCAATTCTTTTCCCTGCTCATTGACCACGCTGATCACGTTATTGTTGATCACCTTCGCAATTTTCATGACATGTCCCTCCAATCAACTAAGAACAGACTACACCTTGATTGTACATTCTTTTTGTACTAGGTCAATATCATCAGGGAAAGAGCGGGGAGCAGTTCAATATAATTCACTCAGCACCGGCTGCCCGGGCTGTTTTTGAAGCAGCGCCTCCAGATGGCGTTCAAATGATTCTTTGTCAGCTCCCTGCTTCTTAACAATGCTGTTCATGATGTTGACGCTTTCGGCGCTGTATTGCGTATATTGTTTTTTCAGCTGATCCAGCTGCTGTCTTGTCTTCTTCGCGTTTTTCGGTGTGACTTGGCTGATGAGTTTGATCATACTGTCTGTGATCTCAAAAAAGGCGCCTCTATTTTCTTTTAGCTGCTGAATGTCGTTGCGGCTCTTTTCATGATTGCGGGTTTTTTGAAGCAAAGCAAAGGCCTCGCTGTTTTGTTTTTTGAGCGGTTTGTTTTCGAGTTGAATCGATTCAAGGTTCTCCTTCGCAATGTCTGCCTCTTCTTCAGTCATGCTGCTCCGGACGAAGTATTCAGGATTGCCGATTCCATAATCAAATGCTTCGCTTACGTGTATCATGGAACTGAATACAACGGCCAGCTGCCTATCACTCGGGAGGGCTTGGAAGTCCTGCTTTTTCTTATTGCTCATCGGTTTGGCTGCGGTTTGTTTTACCATCTTTTGATCACGATCTGCAAACGTCTGAGCCTCACCTTCACTTTCGCATGCGCTCATCGCAAGAACTGTGACCAGCAGGCTTATACACAAGCCTATTCGCCTCATGCTCTGTCTCCTCTCTGCTGAACCTCTTCTGGAAAATACGATAAAATATAGTTAAATGGTACCAGATAAACCTACGCCCAACAATAAATCAAAAGTATGATTTGAAGGGCAAAAACATAAACATTTTGTAAAAAATGACGACAATTCCATTCTTTTCAGGCCTATTTCTCGTACAATAGAAGTATCGTTACCGGAGAGGGGCTCTGATGATGAAACGTTTTACGAAACAAGAAAACAGCTGGGTTTTATATGACTGGGCAAATTCTGCTTATTCGATTGTGGTGACCACTGCGGTGTTTCCGTTATTTTATAAATCAGCGGTTGTGGAAAGCGGTGTCAGCGCTGCCCAATCGACTGCCTATTTGGGCTATACCATTGCGATTTCAACGTTTATTCTCGCCATGCTCGGGCCGATTTTAGGCACGATCGCCGACTATGAAGGATGCAAAAAACGGTTCTTCTGTTTCTTTGTGTCAGCCGGTGTCGCCAGTACCGCGATGCTTGCCTTTATCCCGAGTGAACATTGGCTGCTATTGTTGCTGTTTTATACGATATCGGCTATCGGTTTTTCTGGCGCCAATGTGTTTTATGATGCCTTTCTCGTTGACGTCACTTCAGAAAAACGGATGAATCTCGTCTCTGCACGGGGTTTTGGCTTAGGATACATTGGAAGCACGATTCCATTTATCATCAGCATTGCTGTCATCCTGCTTGCACAAGCAGAGACGATTCCGATGTCTGTATCTACCGCAAGCCAATTGTCCTTTTTCATAACGGCTGCCTGGTGGGGGCTGTTTACCATCCCGATGCTGAAGCATGTCCATCAGCGCTATTACATCAAAAGAGAACCTCATATCGTCATCAACAGCTTTAAGCGGCTCGGCCAAACGATGAAGCGGATTAGGCAGTACCGGGCGCTGTTCCTCTTTTTGCTTGCTTATTTCTTTTATATCGACGGAGTCGGCACCATTATTACGATGTCGACATCCTATGGATCTGATTTAGGGATCAGCCCCACAAGCCTCCTGATCATCCTGTTTGTCACCCAGGTCGTCGCCGCGCCGTTCTCGATTGTATACGGAAAACTGGCAGAACGCTTCACGGGGAAGACAATGCTGTACGTCGGGATCGTCATTTATATGATCGTCTGCGTGTATGCCTATTTTATGGAGACAACGCTTGATTTCTGGCTACTGGCTATGCTTGTCGCCACCTCGCAAGGCGGTATTCAAGCCCTAAGCCGTTCCTATTTCGCCAAGCTTGTGCCAAAGCGCCACGCTAATGAATTCTTCGGTTTTTACAACATTTTCGGAAAATTCGCCTCAATTATGGGGCCTCTGCTCATTGCCGTTACCGCCCAGCTGACCGGGAAATCCTCGACTGCGGTGTTCAGTCTGATCATTTTGTTTGTAATTGGTATTGTGATTCTTGCCTTTGTTCCGGAGGAGACCAGCGCCGATGTCAGCCAGCAGCAAAATGACCTGCCCCTTTAACTGGGAGCAGGTCATTCATCATTTATTCGCTTTATTCACCTTGAGCTTTTTCCCTTTGACAGTTGTGTTCTTCATCGCTTTGAGAACATGAGGGCCTTTTCCGTTTAAAATCTCCACGTAAGAGGCGTTATCCATGATCGTGATAATGCCGATATCATCAGCTGACACACCATCAATTTTGGCAATCGTTCCTACAAAATCAACGGCTCTGATTTTCTTCTTCTTTCCGCCGTTAAAATACAGCTTCATAATGTCTTTATTCAGCTCTTCGCTTTTGTCCTTTTTGGTTTCCGGCCGGTCATTCAATTTAGCTAGAAAATCAGGTTTCTTCTTTGCCACTTCCTCTTGAGAAGGGGCTTCTATTTTTTGAATTGCAAACCCGATATATTCTTCAATGTCGGCTAAAAACCGTTTTTCGAAGGCCGTGACAAACGAAATGGCCTTTCCTTTGTTTCCTGCACGCCCCGTCCGGCCCGTGCGGTGGACGTAGCTTTCCTTTTCAAGCGGCAGATCATAGTTGATGACAAGGGAGATATTTTCAATATCAATCCCGCGCGCGGCGACATCTGTCGCGACTAGGTACCGATACTCGCCCCGTTTAAATTCATTCATGACGTCGAACCGGTCTTCCTGAATCATTCCGCCGTGAATTTTATCGCATGGATACCCTAAGTCATCCAATTCATCGGTCAGATGATTGACATGCTCTTTCGTCCGGCAGAAAATGATACAGCTATCGGGATTCTCGGTCATCAGCACATCTTTCAGCAAAGGAAACTTATTCTCTTCTCGTACTTGAATCACCGCATGTTCAATATTTCTGGTGGTTAAGCCGGCCGCTTTGATTTCGATATGCTCGGGATTTTGCATATATTGACGGCTCAGCTTCTCGATATCCTCCGGCAGCGTAGCTGAAAACAGCATCGTCGTGCGCTCAACCGGAAGATGCTTGATAATCGCCTCCACCTGCTCGATAAAGCCCATATTCAGCATCTCATCCGCTTCATCAATGACTAAATAGGAAAGACGGTCTAACGGCAGCGTGCCCTTTTCGATATGATCCAAGACACGTCCCGGCGTGCCGACAACAATGTGGCTTTTTTGTTTAAGCTCAGCTTTTTGTTTTTCAAAGGATGATTTTCCAAACACGGCTGTTGCTTTGATTCGTTTAAATCTCCCGATGTTCGTGATATCCTCTTTTACTTGCACCGCCAGCTCACGGGTCGGTGTTAAAATAAGCGCCTGCGGCTTGTTTTCATCCCAATCCGCCAGCTCACAGAGAGGAATCCCGAACGAAGCCGTTTTCCCGCTTCCCGTCTGTGATTTGACGACAAGATCTTTTCGTTCAAGGGCAGCGGGGATCACGCTCTGCTGCACCTTGGTCGGTTCTGTATATCCCAGTCCTTCTAATGCTCGTAAAATGTCATGACTGATTTGATAGTTTTTAAAATGACTCATGTATAAACTCCTGTCTCTTGCAGATGTTCTCATTATACTCTAATTGGCGAAGGCATATGTGTTTTGCCGAAAAATGACGTATTAAAAGCCATCGATTCCCTGGCGTTTTAACTCCTGAACGGCCATTCGCGCCAGTGCGTCGGCCCCCGCGCGGTTCGGATGCAGCGTATCTCCGTCCATATACAGCGCGAGTGTTTTTTCCGGACCGATTGATGTAAAGTAAGCCGAGCTGAGGACATTTAAGTCAATGAGGTGTGTTTTTTCCTCTTCGGCTAAAGCCAAAATAGAAGCCCTGTACCATCGGTTTACAGACGTATGGATGCCTTCAGAAGTAAAATCTGTCGCCCGGCCCTGGGGTGTTGATAGGATGACTTCCGCTCCCTTTGCTTTCACCTGACGGATCATATCACGCATAATCTCCTTAAATTCCGCTTCAGATTCATTATGCTTCGGATTTGTGTCATTAATGCCCAGCTGCAAGATAAAATAATCACCCGGTTTGATGTACTTCAAGATCGCCTCGAGCTGACCGTCATTTCGAAACCCTCTCGCGATCTGCCCGCCAGACGCCATGTTTCTCACTTGAAAGGTGTGTTTGTCGATATAGTGAGGCAGCATCTGCCCCCAGCCCGCCTGCTTGCTGCTGTTGAGCGGATAATAATTGCACACCGTCGAATCGCCGCCGACATAAATGGTTCGATTGGTTACCGGCTGATCAGACAATTTCTTGATTTTTAAGGCGCTGAGCGAAAAAGCGGTGCCTGCCTTCCCCTCTGTCACCAGCAGATTCAGCTGCCCGTCGGTGACAGGAATTTGGAACGTATCCTCCGCGCCATCCCCTGTCATATTGATGACCTGAAACACGCCCTCCGCCGCCACACTGGCCCTTGCCGTATTGCCGAGCGTCACCTTTACCTCATAAAGGCCGTTCGGGAGATCCACATTAAACGTATTGTTGCTTTTCGTCCCATACGCCAAAAATTGTACGGCATCACTTTTCACACCAGTGCCGGATGCCGCCACATCCTTCATATTCTCCGGTGTCTGAAAACCGTAGCCCTTTGACCGGTCATAGCGATTAGACGCCCTGACACCAATGTAATCAGGCTCAACAGAACCGCTTCCAAAATCAAACTGATACACCTTCGGCTCCGCAGCTTTCATACTCTCAATCCCGCCAAACCCCAGCATCAACATCATCACAAAACCCGCCGCTATCCATTTTTTCATCAAGAAACCCCCCTCTATGAAAACGCATACATTAATGCATACTCGGTGATTGTTTCTTTATGATGACTGATTGCAGAAAAAAATTGCGTTGACAAATGAAAAGGAAGATTTTATTATATCAATAAGTGATATATCATTCATTGATACAAGAGATGAGGTGACCACTTGCCAAAGCAACGTCCGCAGGAAATGGATCAGCTTACCGATCCAGCCTATTATATTGTCTTAACATTGCTGGAACCAAAGCACGGATATTCGATCATGCAGGAGATTGAGGACATGACCGATGACTCCTTTACAATCGGCCCGGCTACCTTATATACATTGTTAAAGAAATTACTGCAAGAAGAAATCATTGAGCTTGTCAACAATGACAACCCGCGCCGCAAAGTGTACCAAACAACACGAAATGGCCAAGAATTACTCAAAAAAGAAATTCAGCGTAGAAAAGTGATGGCTGAACAAGGGGAACGCGCTTTTCAACAATTGAAAGGGGATTAGTCATGAAACAGAATAAATATATGATGTCCGAAGGATTGGCCTTTTCAGAAGAAAAGGATATGAAGAGACTAAGTGATATGGCCAGCAAAGGCTGGGTGCTCGATTCTTTTGCGTTTATGGGGTATAAGCTTAGAAAAGCTGAGCCGCAAAACCTGATCTACAGCTTAGACTATCGTGCCGTCGATGATCACAACATGGATGAATACCTTGAAATATTCGAAAATGCCGGATGGGAGCATGTTTGTTCTGAATACACCACACATATCTTTGCCGCTGCACCCGGAACGAAGCCGATTTACTCCGACCGTTCAACTATGATTGAAAAATATAAACAAAGTGAATATACCCTTCGCTATATCACATTGTTTATGCTCTGTCTTACCGCGGCTTTCACTGTCATCAGGAGTATGCTTATTTCTGCTGAAGCTTCCATACTTCATAACACCATACACATCCTTTTTATCTTTCTCATCGCCATCACTATTCCGGCTACCCTTACTTACGCAGCCGCTGTCTTCAGAATTTGGCGAGTCAAACGCAGAAACCCCAACCTTGAGTGAAGGCTGGGGTTTTGCTATTTAATAAAGAGAAGCGAATGTATAGTTAATCGTTTTTTTAGTTCCTGTATTACTGAATTTAAATCTGTATTTTGTTTTATAGCTCTTAGATGCTTTACTGTAGCTCAAGTTGGTATAACCCTTTTTCTTTGCATAAAACGTTTTAATGGTTTTCCACCCTTTACTTGTCTTCTGTTGCATCTCGGCTTTTATGTTCCCGCTCCCAGATCCGTTTGCATTAATGCTTGCATTCGTTCCTTGACCTGAATAAAAAATCTGAAATGTAGGTGAGTACGTATAGTTTTTGAATGAGCCTGAATGGTAATGGGTAGTCCAAATACTGCCTCTTTTCACCCAATCTTTTGCTTGAGCTTTGTTACCGGCAAGATCTATAGCAGTAAAGCTTGTCAATGCGATAACAAAAGCAACGAAGGTCATGATCAATTTCTTCTTTTTCATTATGTAATTCCTCCCACTCTTGTATAGTTCTTTTATCATCTTTAAATATGATAATCATGATTAGAAGATGATGCATCCTCCTAAAATACTAAATTACGGCGATTTATCATGCATCTCGCATACATAATGACTATAGACTCATTTCTTTAGATTCATTTCCTGTTCTGCTTGTAAAACAAAAGCAACTGCCTTCGACAGCTGCTTTTATCATTCGATATTCTTTACATTTGAGAATTCTCAGCAACCACATCCGCCTTCCCCCGCCTCCTGACAAGCGTCAAAGCCATACCCGCAAAGATCATTACGATGCCTAGTGTTTGATAGAGGTCTGGGTGGAAACCCGTAAAGACGGTATCGAGTACGATTGCGACAGCCGGGTCGAGGAAGACAATAATTGAAATAAATTTTGTTGATAAGAATCGCAAACTGTCAAAAAACAGCAAATAGACAATAACAGTATGGATGATACCGGTAGACACCACCATGATCCAGTTCCTCGGTGATTGTTTCTTTATGATGGCTGAAGGCAGAAAAAAAATTGCGTTGAAGAATAAAAATGAGGTGGGGAGTCTCAAGCAAAAGGGGGAAAATCAGTGTGACTTCTTGTCACACTTGATCACATCTCAACCTCCGCAATAGAAGCTTATTTGGTCTTCTTCGTCATACACATAATAACGGAGTCTTTCCCATTGATCATCAGTCGGTAAAATCTCCAATTCAACCCCATCGATGGATTCAAGATCATCCAGCTTCGATGCACTGATGTCTTCAAACCGCAAATGAATGTTGCAGGTTTGAGCTGAGAGTTTTAATTCAAACACAGGAATATGAATATAACGATCTATAGAAAGTAAACTCGTTTAATGTAAATGGACCTGTATCTACATCAGAAAGATGCTGTTTTATTTTCTCGTATTGTGTGATATTCATATGGATTCCTCCTCCTTTTATGTTTCATCGCCAACCATATAGATCTCCTCAGCATCGTATTCAAACCACATGATCCGTTCACCTGAGTCCGTTAGGCAATGGAGTTTCCCTTCGGAAAAATAGCTGTTATCTGGTTGAGGATCAGTGATCAGAAAAACATCATCATTGATGGAAGCTAACAGAAAGAGAAAATCTGCAATGCCCCGGTCTGTTTCATGTACTACGCATTGGAAATGAAATTGCCTTTTCGCCAGCTTCGTCACTTTGTAAGCATAGCCTTTGAAAAACTCTGTCAGGTCTTCTATAAATGAACCCCCCGTTATCACCTGTATCATGATTTGCTCATAGGCAAGCCCCTGCCAAAAACGATAAAAAGACTCAGCATCTTCAAGTTCGCATGACGTAACGGTTTGGTCAGTCTTAAGATCGATCATGTCCAAATTACCGATACTGCTTATAGAGGTTATTTCCATAAAATCCTCCTTATTAGTTGGACAGCGCAACGCAAATCTCTTGTCTGACTTGGTCATACAAGAGAATGTAATGATACAAATCAGTATCATTTTTGATCATATCCGGCTGTATTTCAGGATACAGTTCAAAAAAGCTTTTCTCCAACAAACGCCGCTGATGCCGGGGCATCCTTTTATTTGCCAGCACATAATCCAAACTGCCATCAACAAGCATAAAAAACTCATACACTTCCGCTTCAAAGCCGTACAATTCATCAGGATACGGCATTTCTTCAAGCTCTTGCTGTCTCTTTCTCAGCTTTTCAAACATGCGGTCCGCTCCCTTCCGTCACCTCATATCGCCGGCAATAAAAGCGGAACGTCTCCTCCTCCCATTCTTCCACAAGGTAGATGCCTTGCGGCTGCGGTTTTATACGGAGAAGCACATCAGACATGTCCTTTAGGGTTTCCAAATCTCGTATCGTAACGGCTGAAACGTCTTTGAATGTAAAAATAATTGAACGGAAATGATAAACAACTGCTAACTCAATCGTATAAATGGCGTCTCTATCTGTTTCTCGATAAAGACGCCATTTCTTGATATGCTGTAACAAAATTGGAGAAACTCCAGAAATATTCAATTCATTTGCCAATTTTGATTCCTCCGTTGACGCTTTCCTATACTCCATACTCACAGTAAGTCCTCAAATCAGGGAATGCAGCCTTTAACATCCTTTCTATTCCTTCTTCATTAACGGTAAAAATAAGATCTGATGAATCAAAAAAACCGACTTCAAAAACACATTCTTTCACAGGGGAGCTATAGTCATCTTCATAAAAGTCAGCATTCCCATCAACAAACGGAACTCGTGTTAAATCGTACGGTATCGTCTCTTTAGGCACAGCAGTTAAAATAGAAAATATCACATAAATCTCAAATTCATTTAATATACGATGAAATTCCTCACCTGTGATAAAAAGATAGTCTTCACGCTCGCCAATGATATCGTTCCAATGATTCTTATCCTCGGATAAATCCATCATATTCAAAATATCGCCAATGACCCAATTATACTCAGTGATAGGGAGAGGGAATTGTTTGAAAAAATCATTTAAAAGAAAAAGATCAGAATCAGCATATTCCAGACAATATCTGCTCATATGTACCTCTTCCCCAATAAAAGTCCCTTTTTACAACTCATACTTGATCAATTCCTCCATCGAGGTTCCCTTGAAATATTGATTAAGTACATCCTCAATACTCAAATGACCAAATAGCCCAATTGGATTACTAAAGGTCTTCCCCTGTTTTTTGTCAACTTCTATTAAATCACTCTCTGCCGCTAATGAATCGTCTTGGCTAATGAGATACTTTCCATCCTCATACATGACAAACGTTATAGCAGAATGATCAAATTTCTTCATCAGATCTATCGGCACCTTGGAAACAACCTTCCAGTTCCCCTGAAGAAAGCCTGTATATCCTGTATTCGCAATAAAAAGGGCTCTTTGCTTTTCTGCCATCATGAGAAAAATGTCATCTTTACTCAAGTGATCCTCTGTAAAAATATCAAAATACTGAATGAGAACATCATCATTTTTATCTGCTGCCAAATCTCCTTTTACCACTAATGCATATGTAAACTGATTGATTTGCTTTAAAGGGATTTCAATGACAACACCAGGCCTAACTTCACTTAAAGTAGTTCTTTTTTTCATCTTTAGGTTGATATCGGTGACTTGTTTTCCTTCTAATTCTTTAAAAAATGAATCGCCGTCTGAGTTTAATACCTGAAAGAGAGTATAAACAAATTCATTTAGAGTAGGCTTGCGATCCAATTGTTCAAGGAACACAGCGTGAAAATCTTCGATGGCGTCGTGACAAATATCCAAACCATCATCACTTACGAATATCTTTTTATTCTTATATTTCTCTTCCCAAAAGCCCATGTTTCACCTCGTTTTTCAGAACACTCATCTATTTTGAAACAGGATAGGCGGATATTTATCTATCGCCTTCAATAATTCTTCACCAAACACAGTGATTGTACATTTCCACGGGTCTCCCAAAAGTCCCCAAGAAAAGTCCTGATAAAAAAAGAAATAATAGTCTCCGTTTGGAAATACCGGAACAGGCCATTCGCCAAATTCATCCTTAGGCATTGTCTGATGAGGGCTAAAGATATATCCGTCATGCTGCCAATCGAATGCGTATATTACATCCTGCTCTCCAGTACATGATTGAAATGCTTTTAAAATAGAAGTCTCTAAATCATTCAGCACTCTGCTCACATCATTATGACCAGCTTTACTGCTCATCCCGCTTGAGATATCAAACACTCGATATGGATCAGGCGGGATGATGTGATGAAATCTGCTTCCGGGCTTCCATTTTATGAGCTGGTTTACTTCTGACCAGATGCGGTCTTGTTTTGTCTGACTTAAAGCGCGCCAATTCATCATTATCCCACCCTTCGGCATTATTGGATATCCTGCATATAGACACCAGAAGAGGTAACTGCGTAAACAGCGTTACTTGTCAGTTTCAGCTGTTGAACGTCTAGGGCTTCACCGTTCGAATCATAGCACCTCACCTCTTGCATCGGCAGACTGACATCAGCCGGAATGAGGGACAGTGAATGTTCATCTTTGCATATCCAAAACCCGTCATCTGAAATCGCAAGCTGTTCATAGACCCCTGAACTCTCTTTATCAGAAATAATCCACACTCGTTTCACGCCCGTCTCATCAAAGGCAGTAATGACTGTATAAGAGTAATACAGCATGTATATCAGTCCGTTTTTTTCTGCAAGTGCATAGCAGTCATCTACCACTGGCGCATATATTTCTGAAAGCTGTTGATCAATGTGAGTTTCCTTTAGTTGTCCGTCTAAAGTAAAGCACAGCACACTTTGTCCATTTGAGTTTTCATCATCATAAATGCCTTCATCACTTAAACCGACCCAAAGGTTTTGTTTCTCATCCAAAAGACAGCAGGAAACCCCGGAAGGCAAGTGAAAAGCACTTTTCACCCTTCCCTCTTCTGAAAAAACCTTTACCTTCGGCTCATACGATTCGTAATAAACGAGGACATAGCCATTTTCACATTGTTGAAAGAGCTGAATATCATTGTATGCAATCTTCTCTTTTACTTTAAAATCCCGAACAGCACCAGAAGGATCATAGATTGAAATGGTAATATCACCCTTCACACCTTTTCCAATGTAGACACGACCTTGTGAATCGACATAGAAAAAACAATCTTGGGTATTTATATTAATGATTTTATTCATGTTTAATTTTTTCATTGATATGCTCCCAGGTTAGAAATGAAGTGATAAGAATAATCCATTTATTAGCTATTAGTAACGGACCACGACATAAGATATTACAGCCTGGTTTCATTAATCGTATTGATATTTGGCTACTTTCCAATTTGGTCTTAAATCGCGATGACATCGCCGTTTACATTTTGTATGGCTGCTTTTATGCCGTATAAGAAAAGTGAGGCTGATAACCTTTCTTATGTAATGGATTTATTTAAGATTTAAATGATATGCATAAAACGATTGATCATCAAAGCGAACTGTTTCAGTTTCTATAGCAATCAGCATTCTGTTCATGTCAATGAGAAAATTAGCATTTGATTGATACTCCGGAATTATAGAATTTGATAGATTTCCGATTCCTTCCGGGTGATAACTGAATTCAAATACTTGCCAATTGTATTCCTCTGGATCTATTTTTTCTAATCTTATATCACCGTCACCTCCATTAAAATAAACAGAAGCAACATTTTGAAATAAAATTTTATGCAAGTATTCACCTTCACCTTCAACAACTTTAATTTCAAGTGAGAGCTCTTTTTTAAACACATTAAAATCTAAATGAAGGACACTGCACCCCTCATCTATATAATCAACCCATTCAATAATTGTTTTGTACATTGTCATCTCCTACCTCTTTTTAATCAATAACGCCTTACCACCAAGCAAAAAACAAATTACTCCATATATTGTTTTAACCAATCATTTAAATCATCTGTTGAATGCAAAAAATTTTCAGGAGAATCTTTCAAATCAATCCCGCTTAGAAGGATTAACATATCCCAGACTCTATCGTCTTCTACTTCGGGGTCATCCGCATAAACATAAGTGCCCGCCCAATCTGACACTTCTTCTCTTGTTGTTTGTCCATTTAAGACACTTTTGATTTTATTTATGCATTCTATTAGATTTGGCTCGCTCAATTTGATCACCACCGTATTCAAGTACTAAATGATTTGTTATTAGTATATAAGGCACCGTACTGATATTTAGATATTGAAGTTTTTTTCGTAAAAAATATGTTCCAAAAGGTTTCCTTTTAAGAAAGCAATCTACCAATATACAAGCTCACAGCCATATTCCGTGTGCAATATACATAAACCAAACTGACACTCAGGCTCAACCAAAATAAAACTATGATTGAGAAGCCCTTCGTCGAACCCAGTACATTCCAATAAGCCCTCAAGGTGCTCGAGACATTTTCCAAAAGCACAAACTAGCGCACCAATTTCGCTGCTGTATTGATGAAACAGCAGCACGTCCCGGTCATCATAAGCAACATATGACTGAGATGTTTTCAAGATCAGCTGTTTCGCTTCCGTTTTTCCGGGAGCATCAACCTGACGGATGTTAGCTGATATTGAATTTGATAAAATCAGCTCAAGCAATTGCTTGCTTTGCATCAGATCGGCAAAACGATAAGTGAAGCCCTTTTCTGCATAAGGGGCTAATTTTTCTTTCATTTCGCTCATCAACAAACGTCTTTTATTCTCGGCGAGTTTTTCGATTAAACTTTTTTGCACGGACCACACTTCCTATCGTCGCCAATTTCTCAAGTTCTTCTAATTTGACTAATCATCCTCTTGTTTTCTTTGTCGTTCATCGTTTAGAATCGTTCTAAAAAAAGCTTGTATCACTCAAGATATCAGCTTTTTTTCTATTTAGAATTCACCCAGTGGATTTTCTACAAAATGGAATAGTTGTTAAATGATATTTGAAATATTTTCTCTGTTTCTTGAACCTATTCTGATAGTCTCGGAATCTATTATTTCTATATGGCAGAAAACAACATTCAGTAAATCCTTAACAAGTGTTTTTTTCCGTTAAATGAACTCTGCTCAATATATCTTTTAACTCAACGTTTTTTTTCAATAAAATGATATTCTCATGAGCAACAATTGTATTTTCGTATTCTTCTGCTGATGTTTTCATAAAAGAAATTTTTTTATGATTAAACAAAGTATTTGTTTTTAAATTCGCAGAGTATATACAATCATTACTATCCTTATTTGAAACCGAGTAAGAATACATTTCATATTGTTCATTTTCTATATTTTTCAATACATCGAATATTATATGCTCTATTGTTTTATATTCTTTTTTAACCCAATCATAGTCATTGAGAGTTGATATTTCATAAAAATAGTACATTCACTTTTCCCCTTAATTGCAATTGAGAAAGCCTTTTTCCATCCCTTATCTAGAAACATATTATCTTGTAAAAGGGATCTAAATCCGCACCACGTGTCAAATGATTCGCTACGAAATTTGAAATAACTGTATTATTGATTTAACATGTTAGCGTCATTGAAATATGATTACAATGTTTTTTCTGGAATGTTTATGTTATTTTAAGAATCAAAAAAAGCTTAAGCCTTTTTACATTTTTTTATTATTGAATTTGTTCAATATCCTTACCCTCAGCTGCCACGTCCGCCTTCCCCTGCCTCCTGACAAGTGTCAAAGCCATGCCCGCAAAGATCATCACGATGCCAAGTGTTTGATAGAGGTCAGGGCGGAAGCCTGTGAAGACGGTATCGAGAACGATCGCGACAGCCGGGTCGAGGAAGACAATGATTGAAATAAACTTCGTTGATAAAAATCGCAAACTGTCAAAAAACAGTAAATACACGATGCCCGTATGGATGATACCGGTAGATACCACCATAATCCAGTTCCCTTGAGACAGATGGGCAAAAGCACCAAAATGAATAAACGGAATCAGGATGATGACCCCTAAACCGGTTTGCAAGAAGGTGGTCGTGTATGGGCTGAGGTTGTGAATGCCTTTTCCCAATAAAGTTGTGAACGCATAAAACAGTGCGGCGAGAACGGCCCAAATGATTCCTGATCCCATCAGCTGTGTAAATGAAGTGCTGCCGTTAATCCCGGAAATCAGCGCAGTTCCTAGAAAACAGATGATAATGGAGCTGACGGAGATGACATTTAATTTCTCTCTGTAGATGATGCTCCCCAGGAGAAGAACAAGCACCGGTGCAAGGTGATAAACGGAGATGGCGATCGTGACAGATGTTTCTTCAAAAGACTTAAACAAGAACACCCAGTTGAATACAAGAAAGAAACCGCACGCCAATGTTTGCAGCACTTCTCTCTTGCTCCATTTTTCGGTTTTATACTGCCCGGACACCAGCCAGCAAAAGCTTAAAAATAGCGTCGCGCAAAGGCAGCGGACAAAGACCAATTCAAATGAGGGAAGATTGGTATGCTCTGAGAAAAAGCCGATGGAACCGAAAATCACCATGGAGATGACCATTTTGATTATGGCTGTTGATTTTTGTTTTGGTATGATTGAGAGGTCTTGCTGCATCAAATGTATTCTACCTCCAGTTATGTATATGAAAAAGCACCCCAACTGTAAGGTACTTTTCCCTTTATTATAGTTTCTTGCCGGCCGTCCAGCCGCCGTCTATGACAAAGTTTGAGCCTGTAATAAAGTGCGCCTCATCAGAAGCCAAATACTTCATACAGGAAACGATATCACTCGGCTGCCCCCACGTATGGAGGGCATGATTATCTTTGATCAGCTGAACCATTTCATCGTCTTGAAAATACTCATCCGTCAATTCTGTTTGGATCACGCCCGGTGAAATGCTATTCACCCTGATTCCCTTTGACCCGAATTCCATAGCGAACTGCTTTGTCAGTCCGATGACCGCATGCTTGGAAGACACATAGGCAGCCCGCACAGGCTCTGCCATCAGCCCGGACACAGAGGCAATATTGATCATACAGCCTCGTTTTCCCAGCTTAGACCACAGCCTTGCCGCGTCCCGGGAAAGAATAAAGGCTGCTGTGAGATTAATGTATATGACTATTTGAATGATTCGGCTGATCATTCTAGAACAGGGGTGATTTTCCTTATTCCTGCTACGTTGATTAAGATGTCCGGAATCAATTGGCTATGTTCAAGCTTTGGTATCAAAAATTCTGCCTGCTGAACATCAGACAAGTCTGCTTCTTCCATGTGAAATTCACTGTTTCCTATAGATTCTGACAACTATTCGTTTGAATATCTACTCCAACGACCCGAAAACCGTCCGCTAGAAATTATTTTACCGCCGAAAAGTCGATTGCCGTTCCGCTATTTGCCCCAGTAATCATTATATTTTTTTTTCGCCATTTTACATTTCTTCTTTTTTCATTTTGATAATTTTACATAATCTTGCATACTATAGTTTGTTCATATAATTTAGCATTACGTTCCATCCTCTATTTTCCATATTTTTATCATACAGGAAATTGCCAAAAAACTCATTTGCTTTTTAAGGAGAGAGATCATTATGGTTCAAGCTGCAGGTGCACGATGAAATGAGCAGATGATTTTTTACATCTATATCTGTTCAAAAATGTCCTTCCAGGTGAATTTTTTTGTTAGCAAGAAAAATCAACCCAAGAAATACCAACCTGCTCAATAGAGTTAACTATAAATGAGAAGGGTAATACTGTTGATATCGAAACTTTTACGGCACACTTTACGTTTTAGAAAGGAAAGATGTTGATGGAGTCTATCTGGCTGGAATATGCCTGGACATTGTTGATCTTAATCGGATTAGAAGGACTGCTATCGGCTGACAATGCCCTTGTATTGGCAGTTATCGCCAAGCATTTACCCAATGATCAGAAAAAAAAAGCGATAAATTATGGAATCATAATGGCATTTGCCTTCCGGTTTGCGGCGCTTTTTGCCATTTCGTTTATCGCAAATGTCTGGCAGATTCAGGCGATAGGAGCAGCGTATCTTCTATACCTGGGCTTAAAGCATGTGATTAAGGCCCGTTTCGGGAAAAAAAGTGAGAATATTCATGAGGAGGACAAAGAGGAGGCTGCCGGGAAAGGTTTCTGGCCCACAGTCGGGAAAATTGCTTTAGCGGACCTCGCTTTTGCCATTGATTCGATTCTGGCTGCGGTTGCTTTAGCTCTCGGGCTTCCGGATTCACCACTTGATGATTTCGGCGGCATGGATGGAGGACAATTTATTGTTGTTGTCCTAGGTGGGATTGCCGGCCTTATCCTGATTAAGTTTGCAGCAACTTGGTTTGTAAAGCTTCTTAATCAGCGCCCTGCACTGGAAACAACCGCATATGCCATTGTGGCCTGGGTCGGTGTCAAACTGGTGGTCATTACCCTTGCCCATGAGGATATTGGAATCCTGGACCATCACTTTCCACACAGCACCACCTGGACGCTAATCTTCTATGGCGTATTAGTGGCCATTGCTTTATTCGGCTGGTTTGCGCCGGCCAATAAATCAGCAAAGAAATAAAGATATAAAAAGCAACAATGAATAGAAAACTGGAAAGTATATTGGGGCATCTAAACATATACTAATATTTGAAACCAAACAAGATAGAGGCGTCATCCCTTGCTGATCAAGGGGGCGCCTCTTTTAGATATTGTTGTTATAATAAAAACAAATTTTTAAAAGATTGTGTTTAATGAACAGTTTCGAAATTGTGGAAAAGCAAACTCTCTTCTAGCTATTTAAATACAGTAAGTCTCGGATGCTGGCCATTCGCCATATCAGATATTTGAATTTTTATCTATCGAACAATTAAAACCGGGCAAGTTGATAATTGAGACACTTTATGGCTGACGCTTCCAAGCATCATTTCTTTCAGGCCGCTGATGCCCCGGCTGCCGACTACGATCAGGCTGACGCCTTTCTCTTTTGCGTGATTTAGTATCTCGTGCGCCGGCTCGCCATTCGCATAAATGATTTCAGCTTGAACACCGTTCTCGGCTGCATTTTCTTTTGCCTTCTCAAGAATTTTCATGCCTTCTTTTTTAACCTCATCCCTGATTTCATCAATAAAGTGTTCAGGCACATAGACAATTCCCGTCAGAGAAGAAGTCGTGACGACGGCTTCTCTCCCCACATGAAGGATGCTTAGTTCCGCCTGCTGTTCTTTGGCCAGATGCACTGCGGCATCAAGCGCTTTTGCACTCATGTCTGATCCGTCAATCGCAACTAACATTTTATTAAACATGCTCTTCCCGCCTTTCGGACTGTGGGTGGTTCATCTTTCTCTTTTATTGTCCGCCTGCTTCCGGTTATTGTCAATTGAAGTGCATGCGTTTTCAAAAAGATGTCAGAGACTCTCTCCGTTTGTGGCGATGACCTGCTGATACCAGCTGAAGCTTTTTTTCTTTATACGGTTTAATGTTCCGTTTCCTTCATTGTCCCGATCAACATAAATGTAGCCGTAGCGTTTTTTCATTTCCGCAGTGGATGCACTGACAAGGTCAATTGGCCCCCATGATGTGTAGCCGATTAAATCAACGCCGTCCGCAATGGCTTCCCGTGCTTCAATTAAATGTTCTCGCAGATAGTTGATTCTGTAATCGTCCTGGATCGTGCCGTCCTCGTCAACTTTGTCCACAGCGCCAAGGCCGTTTTCCACAATGAACAGCGGCTTTTGATAACGGTCGTATAAGGTATTGAGCGTGATGCGTAAGCCTTTCGGATCAATCTGCCAGCCCCATTCTGATGATGTCAAATAAGGGTTTTTGACTCCGCCCAGCAGGTTGCCGCCTGATTTTGCAAGATCTTCCGGATCGGTGCTTGCCGCCATCGACATGTAATAGCTGAATCCGATGTAATCCACCGTATGTTCTTTCAAGATCTCTTCATCGCCTTCAGCCATTTCAATTTCAATATTGTTTTCTGCCAGGAAGCGCTTCATATATCCCGGGTACGCGCCTCGTGCCTGCACATCTGAGAAGAAAAGTGTTTTGCGCTCATTCTCCAGTGCCGCGAAGACATCCTCCGGCTTAGATGTCATCGGGTAGGTTGTCGTAGCTGCAATCATACAGCCTATTTTCGAATCAGGAATGATCTCGTGTCCCGCTTTAACGGCAAGAGCACTGGCCACAAATTGGTGGTGTGCCGCCTGGTACATTGCGTTTAATTGATTTTCTCCTTCTTCAAAGACAAGGCCGCCGCCAGTAAATGGCGCATGGAGTACCACGTTAATTTCATTGAACGTCATCCAATACTTCACTTTGTGCTGATAGCGTTTGAAAACAGTTTTGGCATAGCGTTCATAGAACTCTATGACTTTGCGATTCTTCCAGCCGCCATAATGTTTCACTAAACCGAGCGGCATTTCATAATGAGATATGGTGACGACGGGCTCAATATGATGCTTTAACAGCTCATCAAACAGATCGTCATAAAATTTGAGGCCTTCTTCATTCGGCTCCTCTTCATCGCCATTCGGAAAAATTCTTGTCCACGCTATCGATGTGCGGAACGCCTTAAATCCCATTTCTGCAAACAAGGCAATGTCCTCTTTATAACGATGGTAAAAATCAATTCCGGTATGATACAGATTTAAAGAAGTCATCGATTCATCAAATGGAGACATGATGCCGTTCGGTGATACGTCAGCTGTCGAAAGCCCCTTTCCGCCCTTGTTATAAGCACCCTCCACTTGGTTGGCAGCAACTGCACCGCCCCATAAAAATCCTTCTGGAAATCTCTTTGCATTTGAACTCATATTGATCACCCCATCAGTTTTTTTAAGATAAAGCTAGCAGCGCTTCTTTTGTCTGCACTTTGCCGATTTCTTTCACCGGCGAAAACGAATATTGGTCTGTGTTGGTCACGATAACCGGGGTAATGACGTCATATCCCGCAGCTTTGATTTGTTCCAGATCAAAGGACACAAGCCGATCTCCCGGTGCGACCTTGTCGCCTTCTTTGACGTGAGCTGTGAACCATTGTCCCTCCAGCTTCACCGTGTCCAATCCAATGTGTATGAGGATTTCAGCTCCCTGATCACTCGTAATGCCAATTGCATGTTTTGTTTTAAAAATGGTGGTAACGCTTCCATGAACAGGTGAGACAACTTCTCCTTCTTCAGGCTCAATGGCAAACCCTTTTCCCATGATCCCGGCAGAAAACACTCCGTCATTGACTTCACTTAATGCTTTCACTTCTCCCTTAATCGGGCTGTGAATGATTTCTCTGCTGCCCTCATGCACAGCCGGCTGCTGGCTGCCGTCAGAAGGCACATCCTCGAATCCAAGCAAATACGCAGCTGCTGTTCCCGCCGCGAAAGCAATCACAAGACCGATCATCGCGTAAATAAACGTTGGGCCGATAAAGACAGGGATGCTCGGCAGACCTGCATTCCCTCCGACGATATAGGAAGCAACACCCGTCATTCCGTAAAAAGCGCCACCGGCTGCACCGCCAAGCAAAGCGGCCGCAAACGGCTTTTTTAATCGCATATTCACGCCGTACATCGCAGGTTCTGTAATCCCCATCAGCGCAGTAATACTCGTGGTAAGCGCAAGTGATTTAAACTTTTTGTTTCTTGAGCGAAGGAAGACGGCAAATGATGCTCCGGCCTGCCCCATATTCGCCAAAAACATAGCCGGCAGTAAATAATCGTGGCCATTTTGAGCAATGTTGTTGATCATAATTGGCACAAAGGCATAATGCATGCCCGTCATAATGATTAAAGAGAACGTTCCCGCAAGCAAAATCATCGCCACAAGCCCTGCATGATCAAACAAATAATTGACCCCAGCAGACAAGTATTCTCCTAAAATAGCTCCGAGCGGACCGACTGTAATCAATGTCAGCGGCACGACAATCAATAATGTGAATGTCGGAACCACAATCAATTTGAGAGACGCGTGTGTGAAACGGTCAATCCATTTTTCCACGTACGAAGCAATCCAAATCGCCAGCAAAATCGGAATAACGGTTGAAGAATAAGTCGCAGCGGTTACAGGAAGCCCGATAAAGGAAATCGGTTTCCCTGAACCAAGCAGCGCCGTCAAATCCGGATGCAGAATCGCCGCCGCAATGGCTGCCGCTACGTATGGATTGCTTCCGAATTTTCTCGCCGCACTCATCGCAAGCAGGAGCGGCAGGAAGTAGAACGCGCCGTCACCGACAGCCGTCAAAATGACATGAACCTGGCTCTTCTCCGCCATCCAGCCAAACGTAACCGCTAGCGCAACAAGCCCTTTGATCATCCCCGCTCCCGCAATCGCAGGCAGAATCGGGGTAAACACACCAGAAATCACATCAAAAACCGCACTCAGCACATTCTTTTTCTGAGAAGATGAACCAGCGCTCTTCTCATCACTGAGATTGCTGTGCTTCAGCATCGCCTGATACACCTTCGGCACATCGTTCCCGATAATAATTTGAAACTGCTCGCCACTGATATTGGTGCCCATCACACCCGGCAGCTGCTCCAACTGACTGCGGTCCGCCTTCGAGTTGTCATGAAGATTAAAACGCAGCCTCGTCATGCAGTGAATCACGCGCTGAACGTTTTCTTCACCGCCTACGAGTTGTAATATGTCTTTCGATAATTTATCATAATCCATGTGTATACCTCCTTTTTATGGGGGGACTGCTGGATGAAAGGTGGCCGCCTTTCGCCAGCTTTTTTTGTATCAAATGCCGCATCACCTCCTACATGAGAATAAAAAAAACCTAAATGACACAGATTGCGAGAGTCTCCTCCTGCACCTGCACCATTTAGGTTTTGCCTGCTTTCGCAGTAACAATCCTGACGGGTCGTTTTATTTGTTTGTAGGTATACTTTAGCACTAGATTTATGGGATGTCAACGCTTTCATTTTTGGTTTTGACTAGGAGTATCGGTTCTATTATAAAGATTTAAACTTATTATTAACTTCAATAAAAAATTATTGTAATTAAAAAACCTTGAAAGGCATTTTTCCAATCAAGGTTAAGAATCGTCATCGTTTAAATTTTATTTAAAGACTTCTTTATTTGTACTATTACAGTTTTTAGCCATTCAATTGGTTCTAAATTAAACGCAGGAAAATACACGCCATCTGCACAAGATTGAATGTACTTATTTTTCTCATTATCTGAGTGTTCACTTTCAAGAAAATCCGTTAAAAAAACAATTGCATACTCCAAATATTCTTTACTTTCCTCTGCTAATAACTCTTGTAAAGCATCATCGAAGATAATAGGATTAATATCCTATATAGATATTTCATTTTATGCTAAATATATAAATTATTCATCATCTAATAAATCAAGATAATACTGATCATTCTCTTCTATTTTTCTTAAAAACTCGGTAAGAGAAGTTGCAATTTGAATATCATAATAGTAAATCGGATTTTCATTATTATCATTTAATTCAATTGACATTAATGCCGATTCACTACCTTCAAAAAATATTAATTTATCATTCTCAAACTCATCATATATTTCTATATCAGGATAAAATTCGAAATCATTTATTCTTAATCGAAAGTCTCTTACTGAATAAGGATCCATAATTCGATTAGTATTGAACTCTGAGCCTTTAATAAACCCATAGCCCACTTCTAAATAAAAATTCACTAATTCGTTAGGTAATTTTAAATTTAAATTTTTTTCAATCTCTTCAATTTCACTCTGATTCACTGGATAAAAATCATTTTCTTTGTTTGCTTTTATAAAATCATAGCTCATTTTTTTTTGCCTCCCTTAAACAATTCATTTGCTGGTGAGCCTGTACCATGAATCCCAGCTTGATGCTCATTAGGAAATTTTGCTGGATGCATATTCCACCACTCATGTTCACCACCAAAAGTATTCTCAATTATATGGTGAGCATCATACTTATCCCCTTTTTTTCTAATAATTTTACCTGTTTTTTCAGATACAACATTCTCCTTATAAACAGGCCATTTTTGTCCAGTATTTTCTTCCCATTCTTTTATTACTTTATTTTTCACTTTATCAAATTTAGTCCTGTGTTTTGCAGTCTCAATTGGTGACATTTTTTTATATTCTTTATTTCTTAATGCTTCCTTTAATTTTTCTATTTGATTTTTAGGTAATTCTCTACCTGTGCGTTGTTCTATATCCCTAGCATACTTTTTTATTAAATCAGAATTAATTTTATTAGCAGATCCACTTACATCATTCGCAATTTCACCTTTATCTTTAGCAACGTTTTTAGCTTTCGTAGTCTTCTTTGCCTTTTTTCCATCATCAATAAGTTTATTAATATTTATTAACTTTTCTAACTTAGCTATTTTCGAAATTGGTACCGCGTGAACAGTTGCAACAATCCGATCTTTACTCGAGACTTTTTCTCCTGTTATAGGATCTCTGCCTGTAGCAGCTCTAAACAGATCATTTATACCTGAAAACTCTACAGCTGTCTCTAAAATTTTCACATATCCGCTCTCATCCACTTTAATGTCCGAAAGCGAGACGACAGGTTCAAGCTTCATGTCATTACCTGATATATATACATTGTAAAGTGTATCATTATAAACAACTTGCTTAACCTCTGCGTTTGAGAAATCAGTTTTTATATGTTCTCTATGTTCACTCGTATTATACACTTTACCATTGATAACGATGATATTTTTATTTACCTTTTTAGAATGATTCGTTTTGACAACTGAATCGACTTTAGACTTTTCTTTCTCGGCTAATTTCTTCAGCATCATCTCCATCGGTGAATCATCAGGCTGCTTCATTTGCGAGTTAATCGCACCAAAGGTTTGGTTGATCTTTTCTTCTTCCTGTGATTTCAAGATGGAGCCGCTTTTATAGCCCGTAATTTCAATTTTCGGCCCTGTGTACATCGTTTGCAGCTGGTCCATGTACTTTTTCATCGTTTGAAAATCTGATTTTGCGGTTTCTAGTGCTTGGGTTTGCTGGCCGTCAAATTGAAAGAGCTTATGCAGGGTGTCTGTAATCAGCCGCTCAGCCTGTTCTGTTTCCATTCGGAAAAAAGAATCATTGACTGTCGGCAGGCTGACGATGTGGTCGATGGCCGATGTCTGGCGATTGACTGCGTCTGTGAGCTGCTCTGTCACTTCTCGTGCATGCTTGACCCCGTGTCTCGCGTCGTGTGAGAGAAAAGCCTCTGCGATCATGCCGTGGGAGTCAGATTCTACAGAGGAAATCGCATGCTGTGTTTGTTTCAACACTTTTTTGTATTCTTCGATAAACATGCCAAAGAAAAGGAGAAAAGGCTTGTGGCACTCTTCGTAGAAGGTCCGGATGGCATCTCCGCCTTTTCCTTTTAGCGCATCCTGCATGCCTGCCAGATGCTCAACGCTTTTTTCCAGCTTCTCCAGCTGCTGTTTTTGCTTGTCCAGTTTCTCAATCGTATGCTGAATGCCCTCGTGAAGAGCGTGGACATCTAATGTTTTCAATCCCTTGTCCTCCCGCGCTTTATTTCATGGAAGATGATATGTTTTCGTCTGTTTCCTTCATGGCATTTACTGCGCTTTCCGTTTGTGCGATATGTTTGGCCAGAACGGACGCATATGCTTCAGTGAGCTCTTTGATGTCCTCATTTAATTGCTCGATGGACTTTACAACATTCAAATGGTTTCTTCCTGAGATATGGCCGGGCAAGGAGGATTTGAGTTCAGCTGTATTCTTGAGCTGAGAAAGCCCTTGCTTTACTGTGCCATACACCATTTTAATTTCCTGGGCCATTTGTGCTCACCTCACTTTTTATGTTTTTCCTTCTCTATTTCATGCTCTATTCTCGTGATTTGGCGTCTTATAGAATAGACATCGCCCTCTAATGAATGGATTTTTCCTTCTATGCTTTCGATGATTCCGCTGACCTGTTCGCTTTTGATTTGACGATATGCTTTGTTCATTTCTTCACGAATATCTTCAAACCGCTCAGCATGTGTTCCTCTCCATGCCTCCCGGTTAAGATGAGGCCGATGAATGAGATGCTGTGCCTCAGAAAAATCGTGTTTGATTTGCCTGATTTCGTGCAGCACTCGTTTTAATTGATGGATCTGTTCCTGCTTTTCATGTAAATCGGCTTTTACCGAATGTAACAACATTTCACTATGCATGCCGCAACACCTCGTGTTTCTATCAAACTGTGTCAATTCTTGACAATACAGACTATTTTCATATTACATGATGGGTCATATTGGATAAATAGGTAAAAAGGTTTGTCTTTAGGAATGTTATCCCGGTTCTTAATAGCTAAAAATTCGATTTCATGACTTTATAAGAGAGAGAATAATCATAAGAGGGACTTTTTGTTTAGGTCTTTAACCTCACTATCACTTCTGTTTTTTTCTCTCGCTCAACCATTTCTTATAGTCAATAAAGATCATAAAAAACGCCTTCCTACGAAGGCGCCTTCTCCATCTTATTTAGATCCCCATACAGCCTCACCGCTGCCATTCAACACACTAAACGTCATCACGTTCTTCTCTCTTACCGAATCCCACTGGCGTAAAAATACGCCATTATACTTCTTGCCTGCTAACGTAAGTTCAGCTGTATTTTTTCCGGTTTTCTTCCATGTTCCGGTCATTTCCCCGGAAATGGTGTGGTTTTTGTTGAGTTTGATGTTGATGGTTTTTTTGATGTCAGCCGAGATGTCTTTTCCGTGCTGGATGAGTTTGTATGTTCCAGTGATTTCTTTTTGCTTTACTTCTTTCAGTGTTTCACCTGCGTAACGATATGGCGCTGCTACCGGCCAGCCGTCCTTGTTCATGAACATTTGGTGGACTCTGACTTCGTGTTCTTCACCTCTTCCCGGGAAGCGGGTGTGGAAGATTAAATAGGAGCGTCCGGTTTTTTCGTCATAGTATGCGGAGTTGTGGCCTGGTGAGACGTAGCCGGTTCCTTTTTCATTTTCTGTTTCAAATGAATAGCTGCCCATGAGTTTGACGCCGTACGGTTCGATCGAAGGGTCGTCGAAGAATGTGCCTTCTTTGCCGCGGACGTCAAGCATCGGGTTGCCTTCTGCGTCATAGTAAGGGCCGTCCGGTTTCTTGGAGCGGGCGACACGGATGTTGTAGCCGCCTGTTGCATCAAGGCCGCCGAATGACAGATATAAGTAGTAGTATTGGGTGTCTGGATTGTAGAGAACATACGGGCCTTCGATTCTGCTGTGGTTGCCGCCGAGCAGTTTTTTACCGTATCCTTGCCCAGGAAGCGGGAAGCCCGTTTTCGGATTCATTTCAAGAATGAAAATGCCGCCTGAGTATGATCCGTACACCATCCACAGCTTGCCGTCTTTATCAAAGAAGGTATGCGGGTCAACGACATTCGGGTGTTTGGTTGCGTCATACGGTGTTCCATCGCTACTTGTGCCTTCCATGCCTGATTTCAAAAAGATGCCTTTGTTTTTGTACGGGCCTTCGATGTTATCAGCGACGGCAACGCCCATGGCGGATCTTGGCGAATCACCGCGGCAGGCGTTGTAATACATGTAGTATTTGCCGTCCGCCAGCTGTGTGACGTCAGCCGCCCAAAGGGTATCGGATTGCGCCCATTCGAAGGTATCTTTTAATTCTTCATAGACATTGGGAATCAGAGGATTATTGTTGCTTACGCTGGTGGTCAGCTGCTGCCATTGCATGAGGTCATTCGTTTGTGCTGAAGCGAGATGAGATCCAAAAACATAAAAGGTGCCGTTTGTCTCAATGATGGAAGGATCATGGACGCTGACCTCTTTAAATACTGGTTTTTCTGCTTTTTGCGCATAGACGGAGTTTGGCAGGGTGAAGGCAATGATAAGGGCTGCCAGAAAACATACACGGAACAATCGGTTGAACATCTAAACAATTCGCCTCACTTTTTTATTAAATTTTTAAGCGCTTACATTTCTCTATGAAGAAACACCGGCCCGCTATGAAGGGCGGATGTTTTCATATTCAAAAGGGTAGGTAATACCCCACTGTTCTCTGACATTGTCAGACTGATGTCTGTCTGTTTTGCGCAGAACTGCTGCTTGCATATCCTCTACTTCATAGTTCAACTTTTTTGCTGTTTCTCCTTCTTTCATCACTTCTGTTTTTCCATTCGCGTACACGTAATAACTGCTCGCTCCGGTCTCGTAAAGTCGTCGACTGTGAAGCCATTTTCACCCTCATTATTATGACAGCCATTTCGTTGTCGGCGTTTTTTAAGATCATGCCTGACTGCTCGTCAACATCTGTGTCAGTTGGCTTGGCAGTGCAGGATGTCATTCGGCTGGCTCGTGAGAAAATACCTTGTGAAAAATGTGACTTAGTAAACTCATATCTAGAGTACGACAGCCGCCGCCCGCACTCCTGTCTGGCTACTGTGTGCAATGTGCTGAAAGAAAACCCGTCCTGCTTTCTCTGTCACGCTATTACAATAGCAATCTAACTTGTTAAAGACTGTAAAAAACCTTTTGACTTCTGCTGCTGAACCAATTAATATAATACTCAGTTAATAGTTATCAGAATTTTTAGGAATTGAGTGATTCATATGACACTGCACAAAGAGCGCCGGATCGGCCGGCTGTCTGTTCTTCTGCTGCTGAATGAAGCGGAAGAAAGCACACAGGTCGGGGAGCTGGAGCGAGATGGATGGAAAGTCTGTCTCGGCAAGGTAGGATCAATGGACGCGCATAAAGTAGTAGCCGCAATTGAAACCGCTTCCAAAAAGAGCGGTGTCATTCAATCTGAGGGCTATCGCGAGTCACATGCGCTTTATCATGCGACGATGGAGGCTTTGCATGGCGTGACCAGAGGTGAAATGCTGCTTGGATCGCTGCTTCGGACGGTTGGCCTGAGGTTTGCCGTTTTGAGAGGAAATCCTTATGAAAGTGAAGCGGAGGGCGATTGGATTGCTGTCTCGCTTTACGGAACAATCGGGGCGCCGATTAAAGGTCTTGAGCACGAGACATTCGGCGTTGGAATCAATCACATATGAAACAGCCCATAGATCTTAGACGATAGGGGGCTATGCGTGAAATCAAATTTTCACAGCATAGCCCCTTTTTGTATGGGTGCTTTACCAAAGTAAAGAAAAAGGAGTTGGGCTTATGGTGACTTTAGACGGTTCTTCATTGACAACAGTGGACGTTGCTCGTGTGCTATTTGATTTTGAAGAGGCAGCGGCTTCCGAGGAAAGTATGGAGCGCGTGAAAAAAAGCAGAGCGGCAGTGGAGCGGATTGTTCACGAAGAAAAGACAATATACGGCATCACCACCGGATTTGGCAAATTCAGTGATGTCCTGATTCAGAAAGAAGACTCGGCGGCGCTGCAGCTGAATTTAATCCTTTCACATGCCTGCGGTGTCGGCGATCCTTTTCCTGAGTGTGTTTCTCGGGCCATGCTGCTTTTGCGAGCCAATGCGCTGTTAAAAGGTTTTTCCGGTGTGCGTGCGGAGCTGATTGAACAATTGCTTGCTTTTTTAAATAAACGCGTCCATCCTGTCATTCCACAGCAGGGATCACTTGGCGCAAGCGGGGATCTGGCGCCGCTTTCCCATCTGGCGCTTGCGCTGATCGGGGAAGGAGAAGTCTTTTTTGAGGGGGAGAGAATGCCGGCAATGACGGGCTTGAAAAAAGCCGGTATTCAGCCGGTATCGCTAACATCCAAGGAAGGGCTTGCCTTGATTAACGGGACTCAGGCCATGACTGCTATGGGTGTGGTCGCATACATTGAAGCAGAAAAACTAGCCTATCAAACCGAACGCATTGCCAGCTTAACGATTGAAGGGCTGAGAGGAATTATAGATGCGTTTGACGAGGATATTCACGCAGCCCGCGGCTATCAGGAGCAGATCGATGTCGCAGAACGAATTCGCTTCTATCTGTCTGACAGCAGCCTGACAACCTCTCAGGGAGAACTGCGGGTCCAGGATGCCTATTCATTGCGCTGTATTCCGCAAGTACACGGTGCGACTTGGCAGACATTAGGCTATGTCAAAGAAAAATTAGAAATAGAAATGAATGCAGCTACGGACAACCCTCTCATTTTCAATGATGGTGACAAAGTCATTTCTGGCGGAAACTTTCACGGACAGCCGATCGCCTTTGCCATGGATTTTTTAAAAATCACAATTTCAGAGCTTGCGAATATCGCAGAACGCAGGATCGAACGCCTTGTGAATCCGCAGCTGAATGACCTGCCGCCGTTCCTAAGCCCTCATCCCGGTCTGCAATCCGGTGCAATGATCATGCAGTATGCCGCGGCCTCACTCGTTTCTGAAAATAAAACACTGGCCCACCCTGCGAGTGTGGATTCTATTCCGTCATCCGCCAACCAAGAAGACCATGTCAGCATGGGAACCATCGCTGCGCGGCATGCTTATCAGGTGATCGCGAATACAAGAAGAGTCATTGCGATCGAAGCGATTTGCGCATTGCAGGCGGTTGAATACAGAGGCATAGAACATGCAGCGTCCTATACCAAACAGCTTTTTCAAGAAATGAGAAAAGTCGTGCCGTCCATTCAGCAGGACCGTGTTTTTTCCTATGACATTGAACGCTTGACTGACTGGCTCAAGAAGGAATCTTTATTACCTGATTATCAGAATGAAGAACTGAGGGGGATGAACATATGACTCATGTAAAAAAATCAATCCGTGCCAACAAGGGAACAGAGCTTGAATGCTTAGGATGGGAACAAGAGGCGGTGCTTCGAATGCTTCGAAACAACCTTGATCCGGAAGTCGCCGAGAAGCCGGAGGACCTCATCGTATATGGCGGGATTGGCAAAGCCGCACGGGATTGGGACGCTTTTCACGCCATTGAGCATTCTTTGAAAACACTGAAAAATGATGAGACATTGCTCGTGCAATCCGGTAAGCCCGTTGGCATGTTCCGTACTCACCCGCAGGCACCGCGCGTGCTTTTAGCAAATTCTGTTCTTGTTCCGAAGTGGGCGAACTGGGAGCATTTCCACGAACTTGAGAAAAAAGGGTTAATGATGTACGGACAGATGACGGCAGGCAGCTGGATTTACATTGGCTCACAGGGCATATTGCAAGGAACCTATGAAACTTTCGCTGAGCTTGCGAGACAGCACTTCGGTGGAAGCTTAAAAGGAACATTGACGCTGACAGCCGGTCTCGGCGGAATGGGAGGCGCCCAACCGCTCTCTGTCACGATGAATGAAGGGGTCGTCATTGCCGCCGAGGTAGATGAGAAACGTATCGACAAGCGGATCGAAACAAAATACTGCGATCGAAAAACAGCCTCGATTGAGGAAGCCTTAGCGTGGGCTGAAGAGGCAAAGCTGGCAGGAAAACCTCTATCCATTGCTCTTCTCGGAAACGCGGCTGAGGTTCACCACACACTTTTGAACCGAGGCGTCAAAATCGATATTGTGACGGATCAGACGTCCGCCCATGACCCATTAATCGGTTATGTTCCCGAGGGCTATTCACTTGAGGAAGCTGATCGTTTGCGCCAAGACAATCCAGACCTTTACGTACGCCTTGCGAAGCAAAGCATGAAAAAACATGTGGAAGCCATGCTGGCATTTCAACAAAAGGGCTCTGTTGTATTTGACTATGGCAACAATATCCGGCAAGTCGCAAAAGACGAAGGCCTGGAGAATGCCTTCGATTTTCCGGGGTTTGTCCCTGCCTACATCCGCCCTTTATTCTGTGAAGGAAAAGGACCGTTCCGCTGGGCGGCGCTTTCCGGTGATCCGGCAGATATTTACCGTACGGATGCTTTATTAAAAGAACTGTTCCCAGCCAATAAAGCCCTTCACCGCTGGATCGATATGGCACAGGAAAAAGTCACGTTCCAAGGCTTGCCGTCCCGTATTTGCTGGCTTGGATACGGAGAACGGAAAAAAATGGGCCTTGCCATTAACGAGTTGGTCAGAAACGGGGAGCTAAAAGCGCCTGTCGTTATCGGGAGAGATCATTTAGACTGCGGGTCTGTCGCCTCTCCAAACCGGGAAACAGAAGCGATGAAGGATGGAAGTGACGCTGTCGGCGATTGGGCTGTGCTCAATGCGCTTGTCAACACGGCCGCGGGTGCAAGTTGGGTTTCCTTCCACCATGGCGGCGGCGTCGGAATGGGCTATTCCCTGCATGCCGGTATGGTCGCAGTTGCCGATGGAAGTGAGCTGGCTGACGAGCGGCTCGCCAGGGTCTTAACGAGCGACCCGGGGATGGGCATTATCCGCCATGCCGATGCGGGTTATGAACGTGCAGTTGAAGTAGCGAAAAAACAGGACATTATCGTGCCGATGCAAAAATAAAGGAGTGATGACATGCCGAAACAAATTGATACGATTCTCACTAACATCGGTCAGCTTTTAACGATGGAAAGCAGCGGCCCCCGTGCAGGCAAAAGCATGCAGGATCTTCATGTGATCGAAGACGCTGTTGTCGGCATCCATGAACAGAAAATTGTGTTCGCCGGAAAAAAAGGGGCTGAAGCCGGTTACGAGGCAGACGAAATCATTGATTGCTCGGGACGGCTTGTAACGCCGGGTCTCGTCGATCCGCATACCCATCTTGTATTTGGCGGATCTCGGGAAAAGGAGATGAATCTTAAACTCCAGGGCATCTCTTATTTAGACATTCTCGCGCAGGGCGGCGGGATTCTGTCTACTGTCAAACACACCAGGGCAGCTTCAGAGGAAGAGCTGCTGCAAAAAGGCCATTTTCATCTACAAAGAATGCTGTCCTACGGCACAACCACGGCTGAAGTGAAAAGCGGCTATGGCTTGGAAAAAGAAACAGAGCTGAAACAATTGCGTGTCGCAAAAAAACTGCATGAAAGCCAGCCTGTTGACCTTGTCTCCACGTTTATGGGAGCCCATGCGATTCCTCCCGAATATCAACACAATCCAGATGAATTTCTGGATCAAATGCTTAACCTTTTGCCGGAAATCAAAGAGAATGAGCTCGCCAGCTATGCAGATATTTTTACAGAAACAGGCGTTTTTACCGTCAGTCAATCCCGCCGCTATTTAAGAAAAGCGGCTGAGGCTGGCTTCGGGTTAAAAATACACGCAGATGAAATCGATCCGCTTGGAGGAGCTGAATTAGCGGGAGAGCTAAAGGCTGTCTCAGCCGACCATTTGGTAGGCGCCTCAGACGAAGGCATAAAGAAATTAGCTGAGTCTGGAACGATCGCCGTCCTCTTGCCGGGCACGACATTTTATCTTGGCAAAAGCACATACGCCAGGGCAAGAGACATGATTGATGAGGGTGTATGTGTCAGCTTGGCAACGGACTTTAATCCTGGCAGCTCGCCGACTGAAAATATCCAGCTGATCATGTCCATTGCCGCACTTCATCTGAAAATGACTGCAGAAGAAATATGGCATGCGGTCACAGTCAATGCCGCACATGCCATAGGAAAAGGAGAAGAAGCCGGTCAGCTTAAAGCCGGCCGATCAGCTGATCTTGTCATTTGGCAAGCCTCGAATTATATGTATATTCCGTATCACTACGGCGTCAATCATGTACATCAAGTCATGAAAAACGGAACAATTGTAGTCAACAGGGAGGGAGCCATTCTTGGATAAATACCCTTTTCTCAGAGAGGCAGGTTCTTCGTTTAAAGACCGGGATGTAACAAAAATGGGCGATCTGATAGCAAAATGGGACGGCCAAGGCATTAAGGGGCCGGCATTGATAGGTGTCCCCCTATCAAAATCCTCCATCAGTCATTCCGGCGCTTCCTTTGCCCCCGGAACTATCCGCCAGGCACTGAAACATTCATCGGCCTATTCTGCTGAGCTTGGCGGACATGTCGTATCAGATTTTCTTTACGACCTGGGGGATATCGATATTCACGTAACTGATATTGTAAAGTCACATCAGCAAATCTTCTATACCATGCATGCTCTGCTGTCGGATCATCCAGATTGGGTGCCGCTCATACTGGGGGGAGATAACTCGATCAGCTACTCCACCATAAAAGCGATCACGCAAACGAAAGGAACGACAGCAGTGATTCAATTTGATGCCCATCACGATGTTCGGAATACGGAGGACGGGGGGCCGACAAACGGCACTCCCTTCCGCCGCCTTTTGGATGAGAAAATTATTGAAGGACAACATTTGATTCAGCTGGGGATCAGAGAATTCAGCAACAGCCTGGCATATGAAACATATGTAAAAAAACATAACGTGAACATTCACACGATGGGCATGATTCGTGAAAAAGGATTAATCCCGACGATAAAAGAGATTCTTCCTGCCGTTCAAACAAAAGCAGACTCCATTTTTATTTCCGTTGATATGGATGTCTTAGACCAGTCCCATGCACCCGGCTGTCCAGCGATTGGCCCGGGCGGCCTCTATACAGATGAATTGCTCGAAGCAGTCAATTACATCGCACAGCAATCCAATGTTGCCGGGATTGAAATCGTTGAAGTTGATCCTACCCTCGACTTTCGGGATATGACAAGCAGAGCCGCAGCTCATGTTCTGTTACACGCATTAAAAGGAATGAAACGCTCCCAATTCTAGTGATCTTCTGGCAGGTTGTATTTTGGGCACGAGAAACTCATCTGCCTAATGAACGGCAGCTAAAAGGAGGGCGAGACGGTGAATCTTCAGGAGAACAGCGGTCAACAGCTAAAACGCACGATGAAAAGCAGGCACTTATTTATGATCTCATTGGGAGGCGTCATAGGGACAGGGCTTTTCCTCAGCACGGGTTATACGCTAAACCAAGCCGGACCCGGCGGTACGATACTCGCTTATTTAATCGGCGGGTTGATGATGTACCTCGTCATGCAATGTCTCGGTGAATTGTCGGTCGCCATGCCAGTGACCGGTTCCTTTCAAAAATACGCCACAACATTCATCGGGCCATCAACCGGTTTTATGGTCGGCATCATGTACTGGGTAAATTGGGTGGTGACGGTAGGTTCTGAGTTTACCGCATCCGGTATTCTCATGCAGCGCTGGTTTCCTGACAGCAGCGTATGGATGTGGAGTGCGATTTTTGCAGTTCTCCTTTTCGTATGCAACGCATTTTCAGTTAAGTTATTTGCGGAAACCGAATTTTGGTTTTCCAGCGTGAAGATTGTCACGATCATTTTATTTATCATTTTAGGAGGAGCCGCCATGTTTGGCCTGATCTCTTTAAACGGGACGGCTGATGCTCCTATGTTGTCAAATTTCACAGATCATGGAGGATTGTTTCCAAATGGCTTTCTCGCCGTATTTATCGCCATGATATCTGTGAGCTTTGCCTTTTCCGGAACAGAATTAATCGGAGTCACAGCAGGAGAATCAGCAAATCCTCAAAAGGATATTCCGCGATCCATCCGTAATGTCGCATGGAGGACAGTCATTTTTTTCATTGGCGCTGTGTTCGTATTATCCGGGTTAATTTCGTGGAAGGAAGCAGGCGTGATTGAAAGCCCGTTTGTAGCCGTATTTGCAGAGATCGGAATCCCTTACGCCGCAGATATTATGAATTTCGTGATATTAACAGCCTTGCTGTCCGTCGCCAATTCAGGCCTATATGCTTCAACCCGCATGATGTGGTCGTTAGCAAATGAAAACATGATCAGCTCCCGTTTTAAGAAAGTCACATCTAAAGGCATTCCCTTAAATGCCTTAATGATCAGTATGGCCGTATCCTGTTTATCTCTCGTTTCCAGTATCGTGGCGCCTGGAACTGTATATGTGGTGATGGTAGCGATTGCTGGATTTGCAGGAGTCGTGGTCTGGATGAGCATTGCGCTGTCCCAACTCTTGTTTCGCAAGAGATTTCTTAAAAAAGGAGGAAATGTAAAAGATCTGACATTTCGCACACCGCTTTACCCTCTGATGCCTATAGCCGCTCTTTTATTATGCTCAGCTTCTTGTATCGGTCTTGCTTTTGATCCCAATCAAAGAATCGCACTATTCTGCGGAATTCCTTGTATCATCCTTTGCTATCTCATCTTCTATTTCAAAAGAAAGTTTGAGAAAACAAAAAAAATCAGCCAAGAGGAATATCCGATCGATCATATCCTTTAATTAAAACAGCACACCCCAATCAGGATGGGATGTGCTGTTATTTTTATTCTGTAATTAACGTATGAATCAGCTTCGGCGCCTTCGCTTCCGCTGCGATGCGGATGTTGTCATAGACTTTCGCGATGACTTCATCGACGTTTTCGCGGTTGGCATAAAGCGTCACGAGCGGTTCGCCTTTTTCTACCTTGTCGCCGACCTTTTTGCGGAGCATGATGCCGACGGCTAAATCGATTTCGTCTTCTTTTGTGGCGCGTCCGGCCCCTAACAGCATCGCTGCGACGCCGATTTCGTCCGCGACGATTTCGGAGACGACACCCGCTTCTTTGGCAGGCACATCAATTTGATATGCAGCTTGCGGAAGCTTAGACGGATCGTCAACAATCGAGCTGTCGCCGCCTTGGTTTTTCAGGAAGTCCTTGAATTTCTCAAGTGCCTTGCCGTTTTTCATGACTTCTTCCAGCTTCGCTCTCGCCTCGTCCAAAGTATTGGCTTTTTTCGCAAGCACAACCATTTGGCTTCCGAGCGTTAAGACAAGCTCATGAAGATCCTCAGGTCCCTCACCTTTGAGCGTGTCGATCGCTTCTTTGACTTCAAGCGCATTTCCGATCGCAAAGCCGAGCGGCTGGGACATATCAGAAATAACAGCCATTGTTTGGCGGCCGACATTATTTCCGATGCGCACCATCGCTTTGGCGAGTTCAGCCGCGTCTTCTTCCGTCTTCATGAAGGCGCCCGCTCCCGTTTTTACGTCAAGCACGATCGCATCCGCCCCGGCAGCGATTTTTTTGCTCATAATCGAGCTTGCGATCAGCGGGATGGAATTGACCGTTCCCGTTACATCACGAAGCGCGTACAGTTTTTTATCAGCCGGCGTCAAGTTGCCGCTTTGGCCGATGACAGCGACCTTGTCACGGTTCACGAGCTTAATAAATTCATCCTTCGTCAGTTCCACGTGAAAGCCGTCGATCGCCTCTAATTTATCAATCGTCCCGCCCGTATGTCCGAGGCCGCGGCCGGACATTTTGGCAACGGGCACGTCAAGAGCCGCAACAAGCGGGGCGAGAACGAGTGTTGTCGTGTCGCCGACGCCGCCGGTAGAGTGTTTGTCGACTTTAATTCCTTCAATGGCAGAAAGATCAATCGTTTCACCGGAATTCACCATAGCCATCGTCAAGTCTGCACGTTCACGGTCACTCATATCCTGGAAGAAAATCGCCATGGCAAGCGCGCTTGCCTGATAATCAGGAATGCTTCCATCTGTATAGCCGTTCACGAAAAATTGAATTTCTTCTGTGGTGAGTTCTTTACCGTTCTGTTTTTTGATGATGATATCTACCATTCTCATTATGTTCACCGATCCTTTTCGATTAAGTTCAGTAAATCAAGCCCACAATTGCCGCTGATAAAAAGCTGACAAGCGTAGCGCCGTATAATAATTTCAAGCCGAAGCGAGCAACAACATTTCCTTGCTTTTCATTCAGTCCTTTTACGGCACCGGAAATGATTCCGATTGAAGAGAAGTTCGCAAATGACACAAGGAACACGGATACGATCGCTGTCGTACGGCCGCTGAAGTCGAAGCCGTTTTGTGTTAGCGACGTCATGGCGACAAATTCATTGGATACCATTTTTGTTGCCATAATGCTTCCCGCATTAACAGCTTCATTCCATGGGATACCGACAAGAAAAGCGAATGGAGCAAACACATATCCAAGAAGGCCTTGGAAGGAAATACCGAATACTGCGTTAAAAATACCGTTAATCAAGGCAATAATCGCGACAAATCCGATCAGCATCGCAGCGACGACAACCGCTACTTTGAAGCCGTCAAGGATGTATTCTCCGAGCACTTCGAAGAAGGATTGTTTTTCTTCTTCTTCAACACGAAGCATATCCTCTTCTTTAGCAACATCGTAAGGATTAATAATAGAAGCGATAATGAAACCGCCAAATAAGTTCAAAACTAGCGCCGTTACAACATATTCCGGTTTCAGCATCGTCATATACGCGCCGACGATTGACATTGATACGGTTGACATCGCAGAAGCACAAAGCGTGTACAAGCGCTGCTGATTTAAAAGACCGAGTTCTTTCTTCAAGGAGATAAATACTTCCGACTGCCCTAAAATAGCAGAAGCGACTGCATTATACGATTCCAGTCTTCCCATACCGTTTACCTTGCTGAGGGCAAGACCGATATATTTAATAATAAACGGGAGGACCTTCCATTTTTGCAGAATCCCGATCAGAGCGGAAATAAACACGATTGGCAAGAGAACATTCATAAAGAATGTCGTTTGGTCCGCATTCACCAAACCGCCAAATACAAAGTTGATTCCTTCTGCCGCGTATTCAAGCAAGTAATTGAATCCTTTTGCAAATCCTCCAACGAGGAAATTCCCTACCCCGGTATTGAGGAGAATGAAGCCGAGAATAAATTGCAAAATGAGCATAACAACAATTGGGCGGATCTTAATTCTTTTTTTCCCGCTGCTCGCGATCCACGCGAGGCCTAAAAACACGATTAAACCGATAATCCCAATCAAATACTTCATATGTGTTCTCCTTTATTTGTATTCGCTTACAATAACTGTTTCCCCAGAAAAGAAAGATAAGCAACGGAAAGCAATGTGCCTTCCGTCAGCTTCTTAGTAGTCTCCGCCTGATGCGTTTTCTCCTTTTACAATGGAAACGCCTGCGCTTGCGCCGATTCGGCTCGCTCCCGCCTCGACCATTGTGTCTACATCTTCTTTCGTTCTTACGCCGCCGGATGCTTTCACGCCGATATCAGAGCCTACTGTTTTGCGCATTAAAGCGATATCTTCCTTCGTTGCGCCGCCTGTAGAGAAGCCTGTTGATGTTTTCACGAAATCCGCTCCCGCAGAAACCGCTAAACGGCATGCACGTTCTTTTTCTTCATCAGTCAGAAGGCACGTTTCGATAATGACTTTGACAAGCGCTTTTCCGGCTGCAGCTTCCACTACACCGCGGATATCCGCTTCAACAACATCATCTTCTTTGTCTTTCAAAGCGGCAATGTTAATGACCATGTCCACTTCAGTGGCGCCTTTTGAAATCGCGTCTTTTGTTTCGAACGCTTTTGTTTCCGTTGTGTTGGCACCGAGCGGGAAGCCGATGACCGTACAAACGTCAACTCCTGTTCCCTCAAGCTCTTTTGCAGCAAGCTGCACCCATGTGGGATTTACACATACAGAAGCAAACTTGTATGTTTTTGCTTCTTCGATTAATGTTAGAATTTCCGCTTTTTGTGTATGCGGTTTCAAAGCTGTATGATCAATTATGTTAGCTAATGACATCCTTCGCACACTTCCTTTTTTGTTAAGATATTTTTTAGCATAACCGACTTTTGAACATATGTAAATTGGTAATTGAAATTTTGTTCAGCAAACGGTTTGAACGTGTCACAAAACATTAACAAGCGCCCTTGCGGTATGCTGGTCAATGATTAAAACGTTGGCATATTTCCCCGTTAACGCACCGTGTATGGAGGTCACTTTTCTGCTCCCACCGGCCACTAAAATGGAGCGTTCCTTCAGTCTGAGATCTTCAAGCTCGACGCCGATGGTCCGGTCATTGATGGCGGCGCTGCAAATGTTCCCTTTCGCATCAAAAAAGCGTGAACAGATATCCCCGACAGCCTGTTTTTTCAGCAGGGCTTTCTCTTCTTCATTAAAATAACCGAGCCGGAATAACAGCGCTTCGTCACGGACAGTGCCCACCGTGAAGAGAGCGATATTCGCCTGCTTGCCCATCTCGATGATTCGCTCAATATGACGGTCTTTCTCCACCATTCGCTTCACATCCGCATTATCAAACACGACGGGAAGCGGGAGATAGCGCGGCATCGTTTGAAAAGCCTCCGCAAACAGCTGAATTGTTTCAGCGGAATACGTGTTTACCCGGGAATGGCTGATGCCGCCTTTCAGCTGGACGACCTCGACGCCTTTTACCTGCTTCGGCTGCATGTTTTGCGCGATTTGATACATGGTGGTTCCCCAGCTGACACCGACAATGTCGCCGTCTTTTACCGTTTCATGCATATATTCTGCACCATAGCGGCTGAGGTCATGTGTAATTCCTGCATAATCGGGTGTCGGAGAAAACACAACATGCGCCTCGAGAAGCCCATATTTCTCTTCAAGCATGGAACCGAGCGCATCCAAATCCTCAAAAGGATCCATGACGCGAATCTGGACAAATCCTTTTGCTTTTGCATATTGCAGCAGCCGGGAAACGGTCGGCCTTGAAATGTTGAGCTGCTCAGCAATTTGCTGCTGACTGTAGTCAGACTGATAGTAAAGCCTTGCCGCTTCTATGCTTAATTGTTGTTTTTCCCGATCCATTCCGCACCTCCCTGTGGATCAGTTCATGATGCAACTGCTTTCGATTTGCTTTTATTATACAGGCTGGCGCCGGCTTTCATCCACCTGATTTCTCAGAAACTGAAAAATGCTCTGCACGCGAATCTGCGCCCAGAGCTTACTTCTTCCATGTCATATGCTGATAAATCCCTTTCATAATGGCGTACAGTCCATATAGGATCAGTCCAAACGCCAAAAAAGATAGAATCATTTTGCCATGCGGCTGCTGCGCGAGTTCGGCGAGCGCGCCGTCAAAGCCTCTTGTGTCGTCAGGGTCAGCGGTCATGGCTGTCTTGATAAGAAAATAGCCGATAGCCGAGAAAATAATGGCACGGGCGATATTGCCTGCGCGTCCGGTGTTTTTTGCAATGCATATCATGTGTTTGTTCATTTTTGACGTATCAAATTCTTTCATAAAAGCAGCCCGCACACCTTTTATAAATTGAACAATCGCAAAGAGGATAAAACCTGCTCCCGTAAGCCCTGTGAGCCATTGGCCGAACGGCTGCGCCAATACATAAGCGGACCACGTCTGCTCTGAAGTGCTCCCGTCCCCTCGGCCAAATACAAAGCGCAAGGCTTTCCAAGCAATGGATGCGTAAACGGCGGCGCTGAAAAAATTACCCGTCCTCCGCGACAGGCCGCGCCTGCTTGTCCCGTGGCCCTCCGTGTCCTTAAGTGCACTCAGCACCATCCAGATCACATAACCGATAAGACCGACGCCTATGAAAAAAAGCAAGAATGACCCATACGGCATGTGTGATAATGTTTGGAGCGCTCCGCTCGAATCTTTCGCGCCGCCCGCCCCGGCAGCCGTCATACATGCTAAAATCCCGAGCAGGATAAAAACGCCGCCAAATGCAAAATAACCAAGCCTCCCGAATCGCTTGATCCAAGGCTTGGTTTCCTGTTTGATTTTTGACATGTACTGGTCTTTCACGGCCATGTGTCCAACCCTCTTTCACAGAATCCTTACTGTAACATTCCCGATTGGACAAAGTTGAAACAGCTTATGTCTCAGCATGTCCGGCTGAGACATGTTTTTGCTGATCAGCTGATTGTGCGGGCGTCATCCAGGCAGCCGCTGCCGCAGCTGTGATTCCGCCAGTTATTTTTCCAATGATCATAGCAGCCGCCATTTCTTTTTTCATTCCGGCCACAAAACCGAGATGGCTGCCAAGCACAAAGGCTGCGCTAACCGCAAACGCGACATTGATGACCTTTCCTCTCGGCGTCATATCTTTTAATGAAGCCAGCATTGGAATATGATGAGCCAATGAGGTCACCAAGCCTGCTGTTGCTGTCTCATCTAAATGAAAACATCTCCCCAGTGCCTGAAGCGGCTTTTTAAAGGCTTTTGTGATAAAGGCCGTCATCGGAAAAGCTCCTGCCAAGGCAATGGCGATGGTGCCTGTTGTTTGTATCCCTGTTTCGATGTTCTCCATTCCTGGTATTAGCACAATGCCGGTTAGCGTTTCAACGGAGACAGCTGCAAGCCCGATAATCGCAATCACACTGACAGCCTTTCCGAAAAGATGAAATAAACGAATGATGCTGTCGGTGTACCGCCATAACCCAAAAGCGATCAAAGCAGACAAAAGACTCGGAATCAGGAGGTTTTTACCTATCATGACGATGTCAAAGCCTGCGCATAATCCGCCGATGAAGCAACCGATCGGCACTGTACACAGCCCGATTAATATTCCTTTTGCAAAGTACGGGTGATCCTCTTTTTCGATGATGCCTAGAGCGACGGGAATCGTGAAGACGATTGCCGGCCCCATCATCGTTCCTAAAAACACCCATGAAAACAGCCCGGCCTGTGGATCTTTCGCCATTTCTCCAGCGAGCGCATATCCTCCCATATCAATCGCCAAGATGGTATTCGCAAAGGATGAAGGATCGGCGCCAATCGCTGTGTAAACCGGAGAGACGATGGGAATCAGGATGGCCGCCAGTACGGGTGCCAGCGACACAATTCCGATCATGGAGAGCGCCAGCGGACCCATGGCCTTGAAGCCGTCCGCAAACCGCTCGCCAAGCCCCCATCTGTTCCCTAAACAATAATCCGCCGCTCCCCATAGTAAAAAGGCAGCCAAAATGAATACAACCGCGTCATTTACCGTCATGGTTTCTCCTTTTTCAAACGTATGATTGGTTTTATCATATCATCTGAAAATGGTTAATAGAGCTGAATCTTATTCAATATGCGCCAAAAATTCTTTTATATCTGCTTGCTCAACTGCTGTTATGATGTCTCGCGCTTTTTCATAAGGAACCGTTAATGTCAATTTTTCTTTTATGTCTTCTTCAGACAGCTCATTGCCGGGAGCTCCTTTTGGACAGTCCACACGCGCTTCGTATATGCGGCCGTCTGATAAATAGGCCCGGATAATTGTGAAACGGCCTTTTGGAACGGCATGAGGAGCCGGCTGAATGGCATTGTCATACACTCGCTGAATATGTTCTATTGTCGATTGAATGCCGCTTGGGATCGGCTGGCTGTTGAAATGCTCAGCGGTCAGCTCATGTCCATGCAAAGCAAGGGCAATGACATATTCAACGCTGAAACGGCCTTCCTCTCCAGTTTTCGGCGATCTTTCCGTTAATGCAGCATCTCCGCCTGGCGGAAAAATCACTTCAACCCGCTCGGTATTGGCGGCAGAAATGGCTTGCTCGGAGACAAGTTTGCGTATCGCATCTGCGGCATGGTGTGCCGCGGAGCAAAATGGATAAATTTTAAACCATAGACCCGGCTTCACGATTCTCCATGGTGCGCCCCAACGGTTTAGCAAAGTGTTTTGTGCTTTTTCCAAATCGCCGTACAGACCGAAGAAACCAGCTTCTCCATCAAGTGCCGTGCGGGACCCGCCAAATTCTGATTGGGCCAGCTTAACAGCTAGCACGCCAGCCTGAGCTGCCAGCCCGGCGTGCAGCGGTTTCATTTCTGTTCCAAATTGCGCCCTCATCCCGGCAGATTGCGTAGCTGCAAAACCAATGGCTTTTTCCAGCTCTTCTTGAGTCAGTTCCTCTGCGTAACCTGCGGCGCAGGCAGCAGCGATCGCGCCAAGCGTTCCTGTATTATGCCAGCCCTTTTCATAGTGGCGGCTCCCAATTGATTCGCCCAGCCTTGCCATCACTTCAACACCGACAATATAAGCGCCAAGAAGCCGCTCGTCATGTCCGCGAGCGGCAGAAGCCATAAGAGCCGGCACGATGACTGCACTGGGATGCCCTCTTACATCGGAATGGACATCATCAAAATCCAATGCATGGGCGATAAAACCATTGAGCATCGCGGATTGTAATGGCGCGGCTTTTTTTCCTTGCCCGATAATAGGGACAAGGGGCGTTCCTCCTTCATCCTCAATCAGGCGGAGGAGCTTTTGAATTCCTTTATCTTTTCTTCCTGCGAATGAAGCGGCTGTAAAGTCGAGTAATCCTTTTTTTGCTTCACGCATCGCGTCAATTGAATGCTCAGGCTGTGACGTTCTCACAGCCTCTGCAAGCCCTGCTGTCAGCCCTTGTCTGCTCATTTGATGCTCTCCAGTACAATAACAGACAGCTCAGCAAAATATTGAGAGGCAACCGTCAGGGCTTCTTCATCCAATGTAAAGGCCGGATGATGCCACTCCTCTGTACCGTTCGTTCCCATCCAGACAAAAAATCCCGGGATCTTTTCTTGATACAGAGCGAAGTCTTCTCCGCCCGGAGACTGCTCAGCATGAACGGTTTGGTAGCCAAGCCGTGCCGCAGCTTCAGATGCCGCGTTCAAAAATGTGCCGTCATTCTGAACGGAAGGCAAATAAGGAAACCACTTGAATTCTGCTTGTGCCCCATAGCCCGCGGCAATTCCTTCAGCCACTCGTTTCATATGTTCCGGAACAGCCTGTCTCGCTTCTTTTTGAAAGGTTCGAACGGTGCCCTCCATTTCAGCCTGGTCTGGAATCACATTCCACGAAGTGCCCGCCTGAACTCTTGTAATACTAACGACCGCGTTTTGCAATGAGCTGATGTTGCGGCTGACCACAGATTGCAGGCCGCTGATGATTTGTCCGGCTGCAGCGATTGGATCAATACTGTTATTCGGGATGCCGGCGTGTCCGCCTTTCCCTTTGACGACGATCTCAAATCGGTCAACACTTGCCATGAGCGGACCTTCTTTTACACCTATGGTCCCGACAGGCAGATCCGGCTTATTGTGCATGCCGAAAATCGCGGAAACGCCATCAAGTACGCCGGCTTCTATTACCTTTCTTGCTCCTGCGGCTATTTCTTCCGCTGGCTGAAAGATAAAGCGGACAGTACCTTTCAGATCGGCTCTTCTTTGATTCAGCAAAATGGCCGTGCCGATAATGGAAGCAGTATGAAAATCGTGTCCGCACGCATGCATCGTGCCGTCAATCTTTGATGCAAACGGCAGATTCGTTTGTTCTTGGATCGGGAGCGCATCAATGTCCGCTCGTATTGCTATCACGGGGCCGTCTTCCTGTCCTTTGATTTCCGCGATCACGCCTGTTTCCAATTGAGGAACGTCAAGAATCTCGATATGCTCTTCCTCAAGCCAGCGGCGGATTTTTTTCGTCGTTTCAACCTCTTGAAATGACAGTTCAGGATGTTCATGAAGATCACGCCGCATATTGATTAAACGAGTATGAAACGTTTTGTCGGCCATTGTTCTTCTCCCCTTCTTATATAAGCTCTGCAGGCTCTCCCACCTGCTTGATAAATCTCTTCGTCCGCTCATTTTTCGGATGGTCAAACAGTTCTTCCGGCGTTCCCTGCTCGACAATATGGCCATCTGCCATAAATATCACTTTATCAGCGACCTCTTTTGCAAATGCCATTTCGTGTGTCACGATGATCATCGTTGTTTGTTTTTCCGCGATGGATTTAATAACCTGAAGCACCCCTGTGACGAGCTCAGGGTCAAGCGCAGAAGTTGGTTCATCCAGCAAAATCGCATGCGGATTGACCGCAAGTGCCCGCGCGATGCCAATTCGCTGCTGCTGGCCGCCGGACATTGTGATCGGATAGCTGTCAGCTTTATGCTCTAGACCGACTTGTTTCAGAATATCCATTCCAATGCGTTTTGCTTCATCACGTGATTTGTGTTGAGCCACGATTAAAGCTTCTGTAATGTTTTGCAGAGCGGTTTTATTTTTAAACAGATTGTAGTTTTGAAAGACCATGGCCGTTTGCTGGCGAAGCCGGTGTGCTTCCTTGCGTGTAAACTTTTCCGCGTTCAGCTTGGCTTCCCCTATTTCAATGAGGCCTTGATCCGGACGCTCTAGTAAATTCAAGCACCGGAGAAGCGTTGATTTTCCAGAACCGGACGGACCGATGATCGCCACTACTTCTCCGCGTTTCACTTCTAGATCGATTCCGTCGAGCACGACGAGATCTTTAAACGCTTTGCGAATATTTTTTACTGTTATCAACTGATTTCACCTCTAAGTCCGGTATGGCTTGCTCATGGCGCGTTCAAACAAGTCCTGCAAAATGCTGTAGATAATGGTAAGAACCCAATAGACAATCGCAACCGCCAAGTACGTCTCAAAATATTTGAGGTTTCCTGATGCGTACATCTTCCCTTGGGCGAACATCTCCATAACCCCTAATGTAAAGGCCAATGACGTTTCTTTGAGTAGTCCGATAAATGTATTGCCCGTTGCCGGAATCGCATTTCGGACAGCCTGCGGCAGAATAATCCGTCTGTATGCCTGAAGTTTTGTCATGCCGACAGACAGGCACGCCTCCAGCTGCCCGTCATCAACAGAATTGAGGGCGGCACGGAAGATTTCTGCTAAATAAGCTGCGTTTTTTAAGCTTAACCCGATGATGGCAGCTGTGAGAGCTGTCATTTTGCTCATCTCCGGAAATAGCTGCGGCAGCCCGTAGTAGATTAAGAACAGCTGCACAAGTGTCGGCACGCCCCGGAAAAAAGAGATATACAGCTTTGACAGCTGATGAAGCACTGGGATTTTGTTCTTTGTGATGAGTGCAAGAATAAGTCCTCCGATAATGGCAAAAATCATAGCTGCTACAGCCATAAACAAGGTAATCGGAAGAGCCTGAATTAAAGTCGGGAACGCTGATATCATGAATTCCCAATCAATTGTGTTCATTCTGGTGATTCACCGCCGTTTCTTAATGCTTCTGTTCTACTGTGATATCTTCATTAAAATATTTTTCGGAGAGCTTTTTCAGTGTTCCGTCTTTACGCAATTCATCAAGCGCATTATTGACTTTTTTGCGGAGCTTGTCGTGCGCGTCGTCCTTGGCAAATGGGAATGCAACTTGTTCGTAAACAATCGGATCTCCTGCAAGCTTTAACGGCAAGCCGGTTTTCTTAATTTGCGCCATCAGCACAGTTCGGCTGTTGACATAAGCGTCTACACGGCCGTAAGCAACATCCTTCAGCGTGCCTTCTTGTGTTTCGTATGTTTTGATATTGATTTTTTTATCAGGATCTTTGCTTTCAAGGTTTTTTGCATGATTTGAACCGAGAACGGCAGCGACCGTTTTCCCTTTTAAATCGTCAACTGATTTGATGTCATTATTGTCTTTTTTGACGACAATCTGTGTTCCCGCATAAGCGTATGGTTCAGTAAAGTGATACATTTCCTTGCGTTCATCTGTCACCGCTACCTGGTTGGAAATGGTGTCAAGCTTTCCTGTTTGAAGCTCCCCCATCAGCCCGCTGAATTCAAGCAGCTTCCAGTCCAGCTTCATGTCAATTTTCTTAGCGACCGCTTCCATCACTTCCACATCAAAACCTGTCAGTTTTCCGTTTTCTTTATAAGCAAACGGGTAGCTCTGCCCGGTTGCACCGACATGAAGTACGTTGTCATCCTCTTTACTGCTGCTGTTACCATTGCCGCAAGCTGAGAGCACCGCTAATAATGCGGCAACTAACAGCACAGTCCACTTTTTCTTTTTCATTTTGATTTCCCCGCCTTTTCTCTTTTATAGATCATTTCGCAATTGTTTTTTCATATAGATTGTCATATGCCCTTTGCCAAGGTCTTGTTCACCCGCGCGGACATAGCCTTTTCGTTCGTACATCTCAATCAGCCACGGATGCTTATCCGCTGTTCCGAGTGAGACAAACGGAACCTTTAACGTATCACGGAGGATTGTTTCCTCAAGCCATTGAAGCAGCTTTGTTCCGATTCCTTTTTGACCGGTGTCAGGGTCAACAGCGAACCACCAGATATGCGGAACGCCATAAGGTCCCGGCTGCTGTCCCCACGGCATTCTTAAGGAGATGGTTGCGATGATCCGCCCGTCCTCTTCCATGACGTAGCAGGCGTTTTTCCTGATGTTAGTTAACACCAAATCCAAGTCCGCATGAGCGGCTGCAAAACGAATACCGAGCTTTCGAATCGGTTCATAAGCCCGTAATGTCAGCTCGAGAAGCTGTTCGGCATCACGTTCAACTGCAAGGCGATATTGTGCCTTCATCTAGCGTTCCTCCTTACTTTGCATAACGGTTTACCGGCTTTTCCAAACCGAAGTGCTCTCTTAATGTTGTGCCTTCATATTCTTTTCTGAACACGCCACGCTCCTGTAAAATCGGAACCACTTTATCAACAAACACTTCAATTCCTTCCGGAAGAAGCGGAGGCATGATGTTAAACCCGTCACACGCTTTCTTATCCACCCATTCCTGCATCTTGTCAGCGAGCTGCTCCGGCGTACCGACGAAGATATGATGGCCTCTGGAGCCTGCAACATATTTGTAAAGCTCGCGTATTGTCATATTGTCTCGTTCAGCCATTTCTTGAACAAGCTTGAACCTGCTCTTCACCGCATTGGAAGCATCCGCGTCAAGCTTCGGCAGCGGCCCGTCAAGCGGATACGAAGACAAATCAATTCCGCCTAAATAATTTTGGAGAATTTGCAGACCGACGGATGGAATAATCAGATCTTGAAGCTCCTCATACTTGGCTTGTGCTTCTTCTTCGGTATCAGCAATGATCGGGAAAATCCCCGGCATGATTGCAATTTTTTCTGGATCACGCCCGAATTCAGCTGCCTGCTCTTTGATCGATTGATAAAATTCTTGAGCCGATTCCAGATGGTTTTGCGCTGTGAAGATCACTTCTGCTGTTCTGGCAGCCAGCGCTTTTCCGTCTCCTGATGATCCCGCCTGGATAATCACCGGCTGTCCCTGCGGCGTTCTTGAAACGTTCAGAGGCCCGCGAACCGAGAAATATTCTCCTTTATGGTTAAGCTCGTGCATTTTTTCTTTCTCAAAGAATTCACCTGTTTCTTTATTGCGGATAAAGGCGTCCTCTTCCCATGAATCCCAAAGTCCCTTTACAACCTCGACAAATTCCTCTGCCCGCTGATAACGCAAATGGTGTTCAAGGTGCTTTTCACCGCTGAAATTAAGCGCTGTTGATTCAATAGATGAAGTGACGACGTTCCATCCGGCACGGCCGTTGGACAGATGATCCAGTGAAGCGAACTGTCTGGCAATGTGAAATGGCTCGCTGTATGTGGTAGAAGCTGTTGCTGTCAATCCGATTCTTGATGTGACCTGCGCCAAAGCAGAGAGCAAGGTAAATGGCTCAAACCTTGTTAACACATTTGGGTGAGACTTGCTGTCAATTGAAAGGCTATCCGCTAAAAACAGCATATCCAGCTTGCCTCGCTCCGCTGTTTTTGCAAGATCTTTAAAATAATCCAAATTCATGCTCGCATCTGAAGGCGCGTCAGGGTGCCGCCAAGACGCCACATGATGTCCTGTCCCCGCAAGGAAAACCCCTAATTTGATTTGTTTCTTTTGGCTTGTCATGACGTTTTCTCCTTTTATTATGTTTTAGGCTGAAAAATCCGAAAAATAAACTACTATATTCCTAGTTGTTTAATATGAATAAATCAAAATGTACATTTGTCTTGTGAGTTTGTCAATGAATTGAGAAAAAATTTTTCTTTTCTACCTGAAAAGAACCTCGCGGGATCATGATGGGGCGGCATTAGTGCAACCTGTATATTCGATCAAAACTGAGTCTGATGATGCTGAGACTCAGTTTTGATCCAAAGTTTTTTATATAAATGCAGCTTGCACCTTATCTGTGCTTCCGACCGTCCGCATTTTTGATTTCGCCATCTGTTTTGCCGCTGTTTTTTCTCTTTGCAAATAAACGCGCGTGATCGGCGTTGTCATTCAGAAACTGTGACATTGTACAAAAAAAATAAGCTGACCCCGAATCATACGGGAATCAGCTAATTGAATCTTAATTAAGCTCTAGAATATTTTCTTCTGCTTTAGCGGAAAACACTTTAGGCTCCAAACGGTCAAGGTCTTCATGAAATAAACTTACTTTTTGGATTTGCCGATTGTCGTAGTGGTGAAAGTAGTAGTTTCCCGTGTCGTTGCACATCACAGAAGTATATTGCGTATAATCAATTTCGTCTTCTTCCGTTATTACAGCACCCTTTGGTATCGCCATGTTTGCCAAAAGCTGAAAAGCTGCTGATACTCCTTTCGTTTCATCTGCCGCCGTCTCTAGATGTTCTTTCAGAAAAACAGCTCTGACAAACCGTGAAGGCGGTGTATAATCTCCCGGCAGACCCACAGTACCCGAGCCTTGGCCAAAAGCGGACAGCGTTAATCCGCCCATCTCCTTGCTCTCGAATTGTTTCGGCCTTATTCCTATATATTGCCGAAGATTGCTCACATGCCATAAAAAGTCGGGGCTGTTCGTCATGACACCTGGTTGATTGTCATAGATTTTGATGCCGTCTGCTCTCGGTTCTATCGTCAGGCTGCGTCCCGTCCGGTCTGACAATATCCAGTGCAGCGGTAAAACTGTATCCAATAGATCTAATTTCTTCTCCACAATCGTTAAAGAGTGGATCTTTTCTTTTACGTCTTCCAAAGACTTGCAGGCTGACAGCGCCCATGTTACAAACTCATGCGGGGCAATATGAACGCCGTCTCCCCGTATCGTTTTTTCGTACTCCGCATATCCCATAAAATAAAGCGTCGCACAAGATAAACCGCTTTCATTAACACCGTCGGCAAATAATATATTTCCAAGTTTTCTCCCCATACCGATAAACGCGTACTGTGTTTGATGCACCTTTCCGTCAGCTTCACTCTTCCAGTTGTAACGGCGCGGATAGAGAATGACCTCCGTCCCCAGCTGAAATGCGAAATCCATTGTCCTCGCTAATAAATGATTCCGGTCAGCAGTTTGCAATGTAAGACTTGTGCACATCTGATTCAGTCCCCTTTCAATTCAGGATAAAATCATACATTTTGTGAACAACTTGTTTTATCAGCATAACGAAAGTCAAATAGGTTCGTCAAAAGATTAACATTACCTTCCAAAAGAAAGGTAATGAGATTCGTTCATGAGAAAAAAATGTACTATGCTGATGTTTATGGTGATTGCTTCCTTTTTATTTCTACAGGCCTCTGCAGCAGGAAAAGAAATCTTAGCGTCCATTCCGCAAAAAGACAGACCGTACTTGGCACAATAAAGCCGAGATAACAAAAAATCCAGCCTTCTAAGAGGCTGGATTTCATTATTTCGCCAAAACAAGCTCGTGAATGGCATGCGCAACACCATGTTCATTGTTGGAACGTGTTTGAAAGTTTGCGGCTTCCAATACTTCTGGGATGGCGTTTGCCATGGCAACGCCGCAGCCCGCCCATTCAATCATTGTCAGGTCGTTCCCGTTGTCGCCTATGCACATAACTTCCTCCTGTTCAATTCCAAGCAGCTGCGCCAGCTGACGTACGGCATTTCCTTTACTGGCTTCAGGATGAAGAATTTCATAAAAGAAAGGCGCGCTTCTGACCATCGTATATTTTTCTCTCACGTCTTTTGGAATTGATGTAATGACGCGGCTTAAGTTCTCCGGTTTATCAATAAACATCACTTTCGGGATGAGGATATCTTTTGGCACCTCGTCAATCTTGCGGTAATGAAGCGGCACTTGTGTCACATAGGATTCGTATACAGTAAATTCACTGATATCCCGGTTAGGCGTATACAGGTTAGATGAGTCAAAGAAATGCATCGGCGTCTTCAGCTCTAAGCTCAGGTCATATAATGAAGCCAAATCATCATATCCGAGAGACAGCTCCGTGACCACTTCATTTGTATGCGTATTTTGAACAAGCGCTCCGTTATACGCGATGACATAGTCACCTTCTTCAATTAAATTTAATTCATCTAAATATCTCCGCACGCCCCCGATAGGCCGGCCGGTGCAAAGCACAATTTTGACACCTTCCGCTTTTGCCGCGTGAAGCGCGTTGCGGACCTCCTCTGTTACTTCATGATGATCATTTAAAAGTGTTCCGTCCATATCAATTGCAATTAGTTTGTACATCCTGCATCTCCTTCATGTCGTTTTCAGGCTATAGTCCCATCATATCGTTTTTTCTTTTTGATATTCAACCTGAAGAGATGATTTTCTCCGGATTCTGTTTAGACGCCGGCCTTGTCTTCGGATACGCGTGCGCGGTTTCCGCATTCTTTCCGTCTCCATGCCGCCGTTTTCTGCTTTTTCCTGTTTCATCAGCAGGAAGCCGGCAGCTAAAAAAGGAATGCCGGTGATATTCAAGATGGCAAGCTTTACTCCCGCTGCCATCAAAAAGAATACCCATGAAGATGCGGGGTTTCGTCTGATCATGACGTAAGCGGCCATTTCCAGAACAATCAAGATGGCATGAAGCACAACACAATAAATAAGCAATAGAAGCGCAATAAACAATACATAATTCACGATTGCCCCTGAGTAGATCATAGCGCGCAGCATTTGTATAAACGATAAGGACTGCATCGATCCGCTGATGACATTAGGGTTATAGATCGTATAGTCACTAAATAAGTGTTTGATCTTGAGAAAAGCCCATAATATAAATAGCCACTGAATGATATGTAAAATAAGTCCTGTTACCACCAGTCTTTCTGCTTTTTTATTTCTCATCTTTCTCCTCCTTGCCTGTTTTTGATTCGATTCTTGTCATCGTTTTTGTCTGGCCATTTTGCTCCCAGATCAACGTCCCGTTTTCTCCTCTTTTCAGCGTGCTTTTGAGCGGATAATAGGAGCCGAGATACTGAATCTCAATGGACCCGTCAGTGCTTTGGGAAATCACCTTATACGCCATAAATGGCAGCTGCACCTCTCCTCTTCCTTCAATGACTTCCGTCTCCACTACCTCGTCTTTGGTAAATGTGACTGTTGCTGATTTCACGCCGTCCATGGGCCCGGGAGTAATTCCCTCATCCCACGTTCCGTAATAAAACGGCGTCTCCTCCCTTTGTTGTTGGCAGCCCGATACCATGATGAATACAGCAGTTAAAAGCAAAATGTTATATTTGTTTCTCAAGGAGATCACATCCTTTCCTCCTCTTTTTGGGCGAATGCCGTGGCACTGTGCCAATGACTACATAAGTTATAAGGAATTCACCCACATTTACATTTTTTAAGGAGACTGATCACATGAACCCTTATCAATATTACAGCCCTCAGCTGCCTCAGCAGGAACCTTACTATAGCCACTATGAGTACAATTCTTATCCGCAGCAGGATGTATACGATCCATACCAAATGGACAGACAGCCGGCATTGGAAAGAAGAATCGCAGCACTTGAACGGCAAAATGAACAGCAGTCGAGAGAATTAACCCGTCTGACAAACGAAGACCGCCGTCAAAATCGGGAAATTGCACGGATTGCCGAACAGGTCAATCAGCTAAGCCAGGCTGTTGAACGCCATACACGCCGCTTAAACCGGCTCAATCAGCGCCTCCGTACAGTAGAAAACAGGCTGAATATCCCATTTACTGCAGGCGAAGGCGGTTTTTGAAGCAGGCACAGAAAAAAGCGGAATACGATTCTCCTGATTTCAGGGTTTCGTTTTCCGCACTTCTTATGGTATTAAAGCGCACCATTTACATAAAAAGGGTTTGTACAAGTATACAATCTTTACCGTTTTCATTCAAAGATAGAGGGGGTAAGGAAAATAATTGTAGTTCCTCATTTGCAGAATTTCTTTTCAATCAGGTTGCATGATAATACCGACTCACGTCAATCGATACTGGAGGGATCATTCATGCATAATACACAACACGGCTTGCAGCAGCTAAACCAATGCCGCCAGACTGCTCAGCAGCTCATTCAGCAAACACAGCAAAGCAGCCAGCAATATCGCCAAATGCTTCATCAGGAGCAGCAAAACATCCAAATGCTGCAGCAGATTCTAAACCACGAACAACAAGCTGCACATACCATTCAGCAAGCGCTGCACGGACATGACATGGCGATTCAAAAATGCCAGCAGGTTGTCAACATGTGCAACCAAATGCAGCAGGAACTCACTGGGCAATCCAGCGTGATGAATACGAATGTGTCTACACTTCCATTCGGCCAAAACACGCCATTCCAACAGCAATCCTATCAGCAGTAACATATAAAAAGCTCAACACAATGCTAGTGTTGAGCTTTTTTTCTTACTGTTCTTTTCGAATATGTATATCTTGAATTGACTGTTTTGGTGCATGAAATCTGCTCTCGGCTTCACTTCTTGCCTCGGCAAAAGCTCGTGCCTCTACATGATCTTTGTAGACATCCAGCTGAATCAAATACAGCGGACGCACTTTAAAACCGTGAATAATGGTTACAGCCCACAACGGGACCACAATAAAAACACCGGGCAGATCGGGCAGCACAAAACCAAACGCAAATACGAAAAAATAAATGATTCCGTACATAATCCACTTTCTATTTCTCACCTTGATGCCAATAAATAAAAAGGCAAAAAAACTGGTAATGGCAAAAGGCATGAAAATAAACAGCATCCACCAGCTATGCAGCCATTCCCAAGCGGCACCTCTTTTTGTAATTCCCATATTTTTCTCCTCCTATTTACCTATAATAATCGATTACGCAAATCGCGTCACCTGTAAACGAAAAAACTTTCCCTCTTTAAAATAGTGATAGACGGGGCACGGGTTTCTTGCTATATTATTAGTTGATAATGATAATCATTACTAATGAACCAAAAATACATATTGGGGGGTTCTTGATGAAAAAGAACACATTGCTCGTGGGCATGCTGGTGCTTCTACTCATGTTTGTCAGTGCTTGCAGCGGCACGGCTTCAAAAGGTAGCTCAAGTGATTCAGCTTCCGAAAAGACAGAAATGAGAACATACAAATCACCAAAAGGGAACGTCCACATTCCTGCACATCCAAAGCGCATCGTCACTGATTTTTATGCCGGTGAATTGCTGTCTGTCGGGGCCAATGTGGTCGGCTCAGGCTCATGGTCATTTGATAATCCGTTTTTAAAATCAAAGCTGAAAGATGTGAAGGATGTCGGTGATCCGATCAGTGTTGAAAAAGTGATGGAGCTTCAGCCTGACTTAATTGTTGTCATGAATGAAGAGAATGTCGATAAATTAAAGAAAATCGCTCCGACTGTTGTCATACCTTATAACACAGCGAAAAACGTAGAAGACACAGTCAGCATGTTCGGGGATATCGCCGGAGCGAAAGACGAAGCAAAATCATTTATGGCTGACTTTAACAAAAAAGCAGAAGCAGCCAAAAAGAAAATTGCCGGCGTCATCGACAAAGATGCGACCTTCGGCATTTATGAAAACACGGACAAAGGCGAATTCTGGGTGTTCAATGACAATGGCGGACGCGGCGGCCAAGCTGTATACAACGCGCTTGGGTTAAAAGCGCCTGAAAAAATTGAGCAAGATGTCATCAAAAAAGGAGAGATGAAACAGCTCTCTCAAGAGGTGATTCCTGAGTATGCCGCAGATTATATGTTCATTACGGACTACAATCCGAAAGGCGAAAGCAAAACACTCGACAAGCTGAAGGAATCCTCTATTTGGAAAAACCTAGACGCTGTCAAACATAATCGCGTGTTTATCAATGACTTTGACACGTTCTACCCGTACGATCCGATTTCTGTCAGCAAACAGGTGGATATCATCACCGACATGCTGATCAAACGGGCCGAAGAAAATAAAAAATAAAAAAACGGCACAGTCATGACGCTGTGCCGTTTTTTATGATTCACTTTAATTTTGACTGTACGGAGTCCGGCATATCTTCAAACCTGACTTCTTCCCAAGTCTCGACATACTTTCCTTTCGCCTTCACCTTCAAATACGCGTTTTTCCGAAGCTCTTTGCCGGCGAAAAAGGTCACTTCTTCTTTTTTTCCGGATGCATTGTATCCGTCTAATGTATACTCAGTACCGCCTGGGCTAAGATGTTTGCCATCTCGATCAATCTGCACATAGACATCTTGCTGGTGAATAAACGGATTAAATCTGTCTGTAACATCGTTATGAAAAAAGAGAAGCCCGCATATTACGGCACCAGCCGCCAAGACGGCCAGGATTGCCATTGCTTTTTTCATCTTTGCACTCCCCTTACTTGTTCATTTTTTTCAAATAGCTTGACCGCACCGCGAGGAAGAATAGAAGCTGAAAAATGAAAAACCCTCCGATGGTGAGACTGAGCGGCCCCGCTACATCGGAATAGCCTTCCACAGCCAATGTTCTCAAGGCAAACAGTGTATGCATGACGGCAATGACAAATGGAAAGAAGAAAAGAATTGCCAATTGTATTGTCACGCTTTGTGCCATTTCACGCTCACTCAGGCCGATTTTGGCCAGTGAACGGTAGCGCTCCCGGTCTTCATCTAAATCAGTGAACAGCCTGAAATATAAGAAACTTGCTGCCGCGACAAAGAATACAATTGCGATAAACAGGCCGATAAATAAACTCAGGCTCGGCAACTGCACTGTATCATAGTAAGTCCCGGCTTTTGCCATAAAATCAGAATGAACGTCGATATAGTTGCCGTAAATCTCATTTTTCAAGGATTGGCTGATCCCAAGACTGTCTTTCCAATGATCGTAGCTGTAGCCGTATAATGACGCTTTATCACCGAGTGATTTAAGCTGATCAAAGGTTTGATCGTTCACCGCGATGATGGCATTCAATGAAATCAGCGGTTTTTTAACTTCTTTTACTGACAGTTTTTGTCCAGACAGCTTGCCTTTTTGGTTCAGCAGCTTCAGCTGATCCGGCGCTTTGTTTTTGAAATTGCGGTCATACGTGCCCGGGAAGTAGACAGCCTCATCATTTTTCAGGCCGCTCAGCTTAACATGGAAGTATTTTGATACATCCGATTTGCTGATCATGTAAACAGGGGGAACAGTTTCTCCTTCCTGATAGCGGACATAGGAAACATCTATTTTGTCTTTCTTATACGTAAAGCCGTGTGTTTTCAGTTCATGGTCAATATCTTTCAAATGAGTCTGTTCTTTTGGATTGTTGCTAAAAGATATATACTCCATCTCATAAGCGGACTCTTCTGCTCCGACGGTCGATTTGTACATTGCGAGCACGCCTGTCGCAGTAAACGCAACCGCTGAAATAATGCTGACAATAAAGAACAGGCGGGCGTTGTCTTTTAAACGATAGACAAGATCAGAAACCCAAATGACATTTTTCCCGCGCAGATAAAAGGTTCTCCACTTCTTCAGCGCGCGCAGAACCCATATGCTGCTTTGGCTGAAAAAGAAATATGTTCCGATGACGGTGAGCAGTAAAATGATAAACGGTTCGGCCCCGTGGACATTGCCTTTAAGGACCATACCGTACCCGCCGCACAGACAGGCAATGCCGAATAAGGACAGAAGCACGGACGGCTTAGGCTCCGGCTTAATCTTGTCAGTGCCCTTTATTAATTTGATAACCGTATTTGATCTGACAAAAAGGATCGTAAACTGCGATAAAAGGAAAAATAAGAGCAGAAATCCGCCGGCCGTAATACCGAGCGCTTTCCAAGGCATATACAAAGGCAGCGCGTCCATTTCTAAAATATAAGCGCCGACCGTAAAGAACGTCTTTGAAAAAATGAATCCTCCGATAATACCGGCTGCAATTGACATGACGCCGATGATCATATTTTCCGCAGTAATGAGCTTTCTCAGCTGCCCCGGCGTGATGCCCTGCATGAGCAGGATGCCGAATTCTTTATTTCTCGATTTCAAAAATGCGTTAACCGAATACAGAACAAATAAGAAAGAAAAAACAAAGATCATCCATTCCGCAGCGGTTAAGCCTTTTTTGGCGATGTTATTCAGGTAGCCTTCCTTTAATGCCGGATGAAACAGGAACATCGCAAAGGTAAAGAAAATCAAAACGGAAAAGGCGCTGCTTAAAAAGAATGCAAGATAGGCCCTTTTGTTTCTCGTGACGTTTTTATAAGCGAACTGAAGAAAGGTCATTTGCGTTTCCCCCCAGCATAGACAGCACATCGAGAATTTGTTCATAAAATACTTGGCGGTTTTCCCCGCGGTAAATCTCATTAAACAGTTCGCCGTCTTTTATAAAGATGACGCGGCGGCAGTAGCTTGCCGCAACAGGATCGTGGGTCACCATCAAAGCCGTGACATGATCATCCTGATTCAGGCTCTGCATCGTTTCCATGACGTCTTTTGATGCTTTGGAATCAAGGTTGCCCGTCGGTTCATCGGCCAGGATGAGTGACGGCTTATGAATGACCGCTCTTGCGATGGCGGCACGCTGGCGCTGTCCTCCGGATACTTCAAACGTCCGTTTGTTGAGCAGATTTTCGATACCGAGCTTTGTCGCGATGCCTTGCAGTTTTTCTTTCATTACAGACGGTGCTTCTTTTTCAAGCGTTAACGGCAGCATGATATTTTCACCGATTGTCAGCGTGTCCAGAAGGTTGAAATCCTGAAACACAAATCCGAGCTGCTTGCGGCGGAAATGAGCGAGCTTTGTCCGCTTCAGACGATGCGGGTTTTCTCCGTGAATCAGGATATCGCCTGAATCCGGACGGTCGATCGTTGAAATGATATTCAAAAGCGTTGTTTTTCCGGACCCGGACGGCCCCATCACCGCCGTGAACTCGCCTTCTTCAATTGAAAATGAAATTTGCTTTAAGGCTTGATAGGACACTTGTCCTTTATAGGTTTTATTTATATGTTTGACTTCAAGCATATTCGCCATGAGAATCCTCCTTATGTTTTTATTCTTGTTGATCTGGGCTGCTTTCATGTAGTGCCGGGACGTTCAACATAAAAATCCCCTTGACATACATCCATGTTATCAAGGGGAATCAAAGCGAGCTATGTTGTTTTCTTAACGCAGCCTTACATTTTTGTAAGAAATGAAAATCGAACTGATGTCCCTTCACCGAGAGATGAGCTGATGTCTACTGTATGATTGAGCTTACCTGTAATTTCTTTGACGAGATGGAGGCCGATTCCCGTAGATTCTTGGAAACGCCGCCCGTTTTCACCGGTGTAATAAGGGTCAAATACCCGCTTGATATCTTGGGAGGGAATCCCGACACCGTAATCTTTGACTTCAAGCACCGTCCTGTCTTCATCGCGGAAGACATTCAGCTCAAGTCTGTCACTCTTGCCTGCTGAATACTTGACCGCATTTGTGACCACTTGGCCGATCGCAAATTTGAGCCATTTTGCATCGGTGTAAATCGAATGATCGTCGCAAATGTCCATTTTGGGATAAACGCGGTATTGAATAAAAAATCGTTTATAGCTTTGAATGACTGATTGAAGAAGCTCGGACAGAGAAACCGCTTCAATTTTAAAATCCCGTTCAAACAGGTCGAGCCTTGAAGAATAAAGAAGCGTCTCCAGCCCGAATTCAATCTGCCGGACTTCTTTTTTGATTTGTTCAAAAACGGGCTCATCCTCTTCTTGAATGATTAAATTAATGACCGACAGCGGCGTCTTTACTTGATGCACCCATTGATTCATATACGTCACCCGCGCGTCAAGCTTGGCTTCGATCTCATGGAGCTTTTGGTGCTGCAGCCGGATCAGCTCCATCTGCTTTTCATACAGCTCTGAACAGAACACTGAAGAACCAAGATACGGGATATCCGTCCCTTCCTGCCCCGAGCTGAGCCAATGATACACGCCGCGGTCTTTGTACCAGCGGTAGGCAAGATAGCCCGCCAAAATAAGAAGCTGCACGCCCAATATGTAAAACAAGTGAGAAAAAGAATGAAGACCCGCAAACCAGTAATAAAAGAAGACAAACAGCCCTTGAAGGAGAAAAAGCAGAATCAGCACTGTATGAGAGCGGAGAAACAGCTTCATGACTGCGCCCTCAGCTGGTAGCCTTCGCCCCGCACCGGTTCAATAGAAACAGGCGCATTCAGCTCCCGCAGTTTTTTTCTGAGCCGCGTGATATACACGTTAAGTGTATTATCATCGACAAAAATGTCGGTGTCCCACGTCTTTTCCATGAGACGGTCCCGACCCGTCACCTTTTCTCCCCGCTCCAGCAGCACTTCCAAAAGCTTACTTTCTTTTTTAGAAAGCTCGCTTTTTTCATCCTGATAACGCAGTTCAAACCGTTCTACAAAGAGCTGAACGCCGGCATATTCAACCACTTTCTCCCCCTGCTTTGCGGCGTACTCCCCGTACGCCCTGCGGATCTGGCTTTTGATTTTCGCCAGCACAATATCGTAGGAAAACGGTTTTTCTATATAATCGTCTCCCCCGTTTTCAATCGCCATCACCTGATCCATTTCCCCGCTTCTGGCTGAAATAAAAATGATCGGGCTTGTGGAGTGCTGGCGGATCTGGCGGCACCAATAATATCCGTCATATGCCGGCAAATTGATATCAAGCAGCACTACATCAGGCTTTTCCCGCAAAAAAACATCAAGAACAGCCGTGAAATCCGCGGTGACCACTGTTTGATATCCGTATTTTTCAAGGTAATTCTGCAACAGTCCACGAATGTCTTCACTGTCTTCCACAATCATGATCTTATTCAAACTGAACCACTCCCGTTTCTTACACTGCTGCCATCATCATAATCGTTTTGGGCGTATGGACGCAACACCGCACAAAAAAACCGCCATCTCGGCGGTTTCTGGTCTCTTCAGCCGACCTGCTGCTTAGCTGCTTTACCGGCTGATCCGAACTCTCTCATTTTGCTTCGCACTGTCTCTTCCACAGCTTCAATGCCGGGTGTCATATAGCCGCGCGGTTCGTACAGATCGCTGTTTTCCTGAAACATGCGGCGTGTTTCATCTGTCCAGGCTACCATACATTCCGTATTGATATTGATCTTCGCGTGACCGAGCGTGATGGCTTTTTTAATCTGATCCTGCGGAATCCCGGATGCCCCGTGAAGAACGAGGGGAATATCAGTCATGCGGGAGATAGCCTCCATTTCCTTAAATCCGAGATTCGGCTCACCCTGATATTTGCCGTGTACAGAGCCGAGGGCCGCGGCCAGCGCGTCGATATTGGTTTCTTTGACGATCCGCTCACATTCCGTGATATCGGCATAGCGGACCCCGCCGACCAGTCCGTCTTCCATTCCGCCGACCGTGCCGACTTCAGCTTCTACTGACACGCCGTGCTTTCCGGCATAATCGGTGACTTCTTTTGTCATCACGATATTCTCGTCAATCGGCTGATGGGAGCCGTCAATCATCACTGAGCTGAATCCGGCATCAATAGCCTGTCTGCAGCGTTCCGCACTGCTTCCATGATCGAGATGAAGCACGACCGGAACGGTAATCGCCATGTCCTCCATTAACGCGCCGACCATGGCGGCAATCGTTTTAAATCCGCCTAAATAGTCAACCAGGCGATCGGAAGCCGCGGCGATGACCGGTGATTGCTCCTTTTGCGCCGCCTGCAAAATCGCCTTCGTCCATTGCAGGCCGTTGATATTAAACTGGCCAATTGCGTATTGCTCCCGCTTTGCATCTTCAAGAAGCTCTTTCATCGATACGAAAGCCATGTTCACCCCTCCTTTATCCATTACATGTTGAAGTATTTTGATACGACATCAACCGTTGTTTTTTTCGCTGTTTGAATGGCTTCCTCAGCACTCAGCTTATAGTATTCAGGCCGGAAGAGCTCAACCGATACAACATCAGAGAAGCCGATTTCCTTGAGGGCTGATAAGTGGGCATCTAAGTCAATCGCCCCTTGGCCCGGCCATACACGATCCTCATCCGTTAAAAAGCCGATTGGGAAATCTTCGGTATCGTCGATATGATAGATGAAAATTTTCTTTCCGTCCGCCTGCTTTAAGCTTTCAATATTTGAACCCATTGCATGGAAGTGGAAACTGTCAAGAACAAGCCCGACATTGTCACGGTTGACTGTGTTTACGATGTCGTACGCCTGTTCAAACGTATTGACCGTACATTGCGGGTGGCCGACAAATTCAAGCGCGATTTTTACGCCGTACGGCTCCGCGATATCTGAAAGCTCAGTCAGCACCTCTACACTGCTCTTTTTGATCTCTTCTTTTACAATCTTCTGCTCAGTCACAAGCGGAACGGCCACGACATATTTCACACCGAGGGTTTTGCAGGTTTCCATCATGCCTTTAAATTCAGCGATGATCTCATTGTGGCCCTTTTCATCACGGTTGTTGAAGAACACGAGTGCGTTTAAGGCAAGAGGTTTGATGTGATGGGTTTGAAAATATTCCGCAAGATCATCCAATGATTGGTCTTTTAAGTACTCCGGCAGCTTATCCATTGTGCGGATTTCAATATAATCATAGCCATGCTTTTCACATAGTTCTAAATCCTGTTTAAGATTTGAGTTTTCCAATGTTGTTGCTTCATTAAAACAAAGTTTCATGTCAGACTCCCCCATCTGCGTTTTAGATATGAAGGGAGTTCGGCAGGAAGGCTGTTCGCCATATCCCGCCGAACTCCATGCTCAGCTTATGCCAGACCTAATTCTTCTTTCATTTTTCGAAGCATAAATCGGCTTGATTCATCCGCTCTTTCGTCGACCCAAGCAAAAACGGCATTCGTCGCAATTCCGTCAAACTTCATCTCTCTCAGCTTTCTGAAAATCGTCTCAAAATCAACCTCGCCTTGGCCAATGTCCAAATGCTGGTGAACCGTTACTTTCGCGTCAGGCGGATTGACGATGTAGCGCAGGCCGTGAGCCGCTTTATGATTAAAGGTATCTGCAAATAAAACGTGTGTGAGGCGGTCGCCGGCTTCGTCAAACATGGTCTCGATGTCGCCTTTGCCGTCATCATAGAAGAACGTATGCGCAGTCGAGTAGACAAGATTGATCCAATCCTTGTCAAGCGCGCGGATCATATCCATCGCACCTTTGTGCGTTTCGATAAAATCGTATGGGTGGGCTTGAAGATTGAGTTTAATGCCTTCTTTCTCAAAGACTGGGAGAAGCTCATCCATGGATTTAATAAATTTTTCTTCACTTGTTAAAGGATCATATTTTGAACCGCTGAATTCACTGTTCATCAAATCGACTTCAAGTTCAACCGCAATTTCAATCGCCCGTTTCCAATTGCGCACTGCAGCCTGACGGCGGTCTTCTTCAGGACCCGCCCAGTGGTAAAGAGGAAGGAGCGATGAAAGCTTAACACCTGTATCCCTTAAAAGCCGCTTTAATTGTTTGATCTTTGCTGAATCGACTTTCGGATATTTATAAAATGGACAGAAATCCTCACGCGGCGACAACTCGATATATTCATAGCCAAGCTCTGCCGTTTTATAGACCATTTCCTCTAACGTTAAATCATCTCGATACATTGATGGATCTAATGCTAATTTCATGTTTTCACTCCTCTTTTTTTAGTTTTCTACTGTTGTAAAAGATTGATAGAATTCCGGTTTTTCCTTCAATTCAACCTTTTCTTTTTGTCCAGATTCCTGGGCTTTGACACACGCGTCAGTCGTAACGGCAGCAATGTAGCCGTCCCATGCCGTCGGGCCGCTGACCTCGCCTTTCTTTTGAATCGAATCAATGAAGTCTTGGATTTCCACATCGTACGCAGCCACAAAGCGTCTCTGCCAATCCATCAGAATATCTGTGCTGAATTTTCCTTCTTTTCTCATGCTGATGCTTGATGGTTCAGGAAGCTTGATGACGCCGTCTTCTCCGACGATTTCACATTGAATGTCATAGCCGTATTTACAGTTCACATAGATTTCAGCATTGATGACGATGCCGCCTTTAGTTTCAATCAATACAATTTGCGGATCTTTTAAATGCGGAAGCGCATTTTTCGATTTCTTCGGATAGATAACTTGAACGGACTCGTAGTCATCATTGACGAGCCAGTGCAGCACATCAATTTCATGAACAAGCGTATCAACTACGGCCATATCCGTTGTGTAGTTATCTCCCACAGTCGGGTTGCGGTGTGCGCAGTGAATCATAAGCGGCTCGCCGATGACATGGTTGTCGAGCGCTTCCTTCAGCTGTACGTAACCGCTGTCATAACGGCGCATGAAGCCGACTTGAACAAGGCGTTTGCCCACTTTCATTTCCGCTTCGACGATGCGCATGCATCCTTCAGCCGTTGTCGCGAGCGGCTTTTCACAGAACACATATTTCTGGGCTTTAATAGCTTTCAGCACACTCGATTCATGCGCAGGCCCCCAGCTAGTCACTAAGACAGCATCTACATTTTCGTCTGCAAGCAGGCTGTCATCATTCGGATAAACCGTCGCGTTTAATTGATATTGCTCAACAACCTTTTGTGCAGCTTCTTGATTGACATCCGTTACAGCAACGATTTCTGCGCCGGACAGCTTGTTCGTGATGCGGTTAATATGTTCTTTTCCGATTGCTCCAGTTCCAATTACGCCCATACGTAAACTCATTGACAGCCACTCCTTCTGTTGGTTACATCATTTTGCTTTCTGTTCCTTGCTTTACTTGGCTCTGAGGAGATCCGTAGAGTTCCTCTTGAATTTGTTCAAGCGACTTGCCAGACGTATTCGGCGCGAAGAGAAGCCCGATGATCATACTGGCCGTCACACATCCGAGGAGAATTGCAGCCATCGTTCCAATGCCGAAATTGGTCATAATCATTGGGACAAACAGACTCCAAATCCCTATTGAAATACGTACGAGGAAAAACATTAGTCCTTGTGCAGAAGCACGATATTGCGTAGGAAAGATTTCACTGGCCCATAACTGATAGTTGGCTTGCTGCCCGGCTCCGTTATTGATGCCGATCACGACAATAAACAGGAGCAGAATCGGCAGGCCTTCAACCGGCAGCAGAAACAGCGTCCATCCGATCACCGCCATAAAAGCGGCGATTCCGAATACGGTTTTTCTATATTTGTCGGCAAAGGGCATGAAGATGAAAGCGACCCCCAACCCTGTGAAGATAAACAGTCCCATTTGCAAAAGGTTTGCCATGTTGGCAGATACACCGCCGACCTGCTGATAAATGTATGGCATAAAGAAGCCCATCACACCGGCGGCTAAATTCCAAACCAAGTACACACCCATCAAAAACAGTATGCTTTTTAGATACATTGGCTTGAGCAAATCAAAATACGATGTTTTGTCCAGTACGGCCGGCTTCTCTGTTTGTATGTCTGCGGGATGATTTTTCTGCTGCCACGCATCTGACTCGGGAAGCCTGATTCTCAGGATGTACGTAATCAGCGCAATGACAAGCAGATGGGCAAATACGATTTTATTCCCCAAGAGGCCTAAATCACCGACCAGTACGGAGAGAAGCAGCACAACGACAGCGCCCGCGGCCCAGGCGACTTGTGCCACGCCGCAATGGCGGGCCCGATTTTTCTTTGGCGCATTTTCTGCAATAATGGTCCATGATGCGGTAATGTCAGCTCCCACTGATAAACCGATAATCATGTAACCGCTTAACAACATGGGGAAATTAACCCCAAACAGAACCAAACAAATCCCTAATGCATAAACCAGCATGCTATTGGTATAAACAGCCTTCCGCCCGACTTTATCAGCCAGATACCCGCCAAGCAGGGCGCCGACAGCGGCAGAAATTGCATTTGCGCTTAGCGCGCCGAGCAGCCCGATTTGTGTATCAGATAGCTTTAGATAACTGACCCATAACGATAAACCGGCAGATCCAGCCACAATCGAACCGGCATCAATATAGTTGGCCAATGCTGCCGCGATTGTCCGTTTATTGAAGGCCGAATCTGCATTGGTATTGCCCATATATCCAGTCCCCATTAAGCCAGATCCAACAACTGCTCATCAATATAGTTTCTCGCGATCAATGCATACTCAAGCGGGTTAGCTACATCGGGGTCCTGTTCAGCTTCAACGACAATCCATCCGGAGTAATCGTGCTTCAACAGCAGCTGATATACTTCTCTAAAGTCAATGCATCCATCACCGGGAACCGTGAACATGCCTTTTAAAAATGCTTGTCGAAACGATTCCCCTCCAAGCCTGCATTGTTCCATGACATTCAGGCGGGCATCTTTAAAGTGCACATGCTTAATGCGGCCGATATGCTTCTCAAGCATTCCCATGTAGTCACCGTCAGAGATATACGCATGCCCTGTATCATAGAGGAGGTGTACATGCGCAGGGTCTGTTCCTTCCATCAGGCGGTCCACTTCTTCTGCTGTTTGGATGCCAGTGCCAAGATGGTGATGATACACAAGCTTCAAGCCATGCTGATCAGCAATTTTGCCAAGGTGATTCAGCCCTTCGCAAAGCCGTTCCCATTCATCATCCGTAAAGTGCGGCTTCTCTGTGAACACATTTTTCTCCAAGCTTTGCACACTGTGTGTTTGTTCAGAGACAACTGCGACATCCGCGTTTACTTGTTGCAAATACTCACAATGCAGGGTAAATGCCTTTGCCGCTTCACCGAGTCCGTCACGCAAGATAAAGCTGCTGAACCATTTTCCCGCGATTCTTAAATTTCGAAGTTTCAGCTCTTTGTTCAGGATGGCCGGTTCGGGGAAAAAGCCCCCGACTTCCGTACCTTGAAAACGTGCGACAACGATATCACTCAGCAAATGCTGAAGTGTGTTTCCCGCTCCGATTTCAGGAATGTCATCATTCCGCCACCCAATAGGAGCAATGCCCCACAGGATTTTATCTTTGCCCATCTATGAGCCTCCCCTCTAATACTGCTTCGCAGATTCCAGCATTTTTTCTTTTGCTTCGTATGCCTTCTGAACGCTTTCTTGTTTAGACACTTCTGCTACGCCGACATGCCACCAGCTGTCATAGCCGTCAGTCATTGTTTTTGGCAGAACCTTCATTTCAATTAACGTTGATACGTCCTGTTTCTTCGCATCCTCTAACGCCGCTTTTAACTCTTCTACTGTGTTGGCACGGTAGGATTTTGCACCGTATCCCTCAGCAACTTTCGCGTAATCAACATTCAAAATTTGGTTATCATCTGTGCGGAACTCACAATAGTAGCTGCCGCTGCCATGATCCATTTGAAGGTTGTTGATACATCCAAAACCAGAGTTGTCAAAGAGCAGCACATTGATTTTCTTGTTGTACTGAATCGCCGTGATCAGCTCGGAGTGAAGCATCAGGAAGCTGCCGTCTCCGACAATGGAATACACTTCTCTGTCAGGGTGGGCCAATTTAAGCCCCAGTGTGCCGGACACTTCATAGCCCATGCAGGAATACCCGTACTCCAGGTGATACGTATTCGGAACATTAGAATGCCACAAACGCTGCAAATCTCCTGGAAGGGAACCTGCTGAACAGATGATCACGCTGTCTTCAGGAATCGTCTCGTTGATTGTCAGCAATGCCGTTGTTTGCGGCAGCTCAGTGTTCAACGCGTCAGCGTATTCATTTAGAATCTCCTGAGAGAAATGATTTTTGATTTCCGGATCAAACGCTTCCCGTTTAAACGTCACTTTGCTGAGGCGTTCGCGTTCAGCGAGCCATTCATCCTTCAGCTCCTTGATCGTGGAGCCGAATTCGCTCTTATAGCCTTCAAGCAAACCATGCAGTTTGCCAAGCGTCACTTTCGCATCCGCTACCACTTGGAACGCGTCGAGTTTATACGCCTGCATTCGGCTGACATTGATGTTCAGGAACTTCGCTTTATCAAAATCAAAAGCGGTCTTAGAGGATGTCGCAAAATCCGTATATCTTGTACCGATACCGATAATCAAATCAGCTTGGCGGGCCGCTTTATTTGCCGCAAGTGTACCTGTGATACCCATTCCGCCGAGGTTGTTCGCAAAATCAGCTTCAACTGTCGACTTTCCTGCCTGCGTTTCAACTAACGGAATGTTATACGCTTCAGAAATGGCAACCAATTCATCGCGCGCGCCGGAGTATTTTGCGCCTCCGCCGACGAGGATCACAGGATTTTTGCTGGCTTTAATCAGCTCCGCAGCACCTTGAAGCTCGCGCTCGCTCGGCTGCATGCGATCAATATAGTGAACCCGTTTGACGAAGAAACTTTCATCAAAGTCGTATGCTTCTCCTTCAACATCCTGAGAAATGCAAATCGTTGCCGGACCTGCTTTTGCCGGATCAGTCATGACTTCAAACGCGCGCAGTAAACTGCTCATGAGCTGCTCAGGGCGCGTAATGCGGTCCCAGTATCTCGATACAGGTTTCAATGCATCGTTTGTTGTAATCGCCGCACTGTATTCTTGCTCCATTTGCTGCAGTACAGGGTCTGGCTGTCTTGTCGCAAATGTATCTGCCGGAATTAAGAGAACTGGGATATTATTTGCCAATGCAGTGCCGGCTGCCGCCACTAAGTTAGCAGCTCCCGGTCCGACGGATGTAGAGACCGCATATATTTTTCTTCTCAGCATTTGCTTGCTGTACGCCATTGCGGCATGGGCCATTCCTTGTTCGTTTTTCCCTTGATAGACTTTCAAATGGCCTGCATCCTGCTCAAGCGCCTGGCCGATCCCTAATACGTTTCCATGACCGAAAATCGTGAAAATCCCTTCAACGAAAGGCTCTTCCTTTCCATCTACATGGATGTACTGCTGGTTTAAGAATTTAATCAGCGCTTGTGCTGTTGTTAAGCGAATTTTCTTACCCACAAACGATCCCACCTTTACTCGATCTTTTTCAATTATGACTGTGCTTCAATAAGCTGTACGATTTCATCTGCAGTCGGCATCGCTTCTGACGAACTGTGCTTGCTCACCACAATGGAGGCTGAAGCGCTGCCGTATTTCAATGCCGTTTCGATGTCTTTTCCGCTGACAAGGCCATAGATAAAGGCTGACGCGTAGGAGTCACCGGCTCCAAAGGTTTTCAGCACTTTTGTCATGTACGCTTGGGCGCGGAATACCTCGCCGGATTTGCTGTATGCGTAAGAGCCTTCAACGCCGTGTTTGATGACAACGAGGTCGGCTGAATGATCAAATAAATGATTGACGGATTCTTCATTGCTCCCGCCTGTGCGGTTTTCCATTACATCAAATTCATCACGTGTGCCGATGACGATATCAGACTGCTCGGCGACCAAAGAATAGTAAACGGCTGTTTCATCCGCTGACTGCCACGTATACGGGCGATAATCCAGTTCGAACACCACTTTAACCTGATGCTTTTTCGCATATTGAACAGCTTTTAACACCGCTTCCCGTGATGGGCTTTTGGCGAGCGCTGTCCCGGAAACAAGCAGCATTTTCGCATTTGCGATATAGTCCTCGCTTACCTCGGAAGGCTCAAGATAAAGATCCGCCACATCATCGCGATACATTAAGATGCTGCATTCCTCTGGGCTGAGAATTTCTGTAAATGCAAGGCCTGCTTTGTGGCCATCTTGATCCACAATCATCTGTGTTGTGTCAACGCCGGTATTTCTCATATAGGACTCTATGAATCTTCCATGCTGGTCATCCGGAATTTTGCCGATGAAGCCCGCTTTTAAGCCAAGCTTCGCGCTGCCGATCGCGATATTCGCAGGTGAACCACCGACATATTTCGAAAATGTCATCGTTTCTTCCATTGGGCGGTTGTATTCGACTGCGTTCAGATCAATACATGCCCGGCCGATGGCAACAATATCAAAAGCCTTCTCTTCATTGAATGTATACTTCATCGTAAACAGCCACTCCTCACTTGTTAACGTTCTAAAATCCACTCATGCGCCGGGTCATTATGAAACTTCCATTTCCGCGTCGGCCCTGCCATGACATTTAAATAGTAGGATGTGTATCCGTCCGGCACGCCTACCGGGTGGTATCCTGCAGGAACGATGACAACGTTTTCATTTTCTACAGTCATTGTCTCGTCAATCGAGCGGTCATCTGTGTATACACGCTGAAACACAAAGCCCTGTCCCGGGTCTAACTCATGGTAGTACGTTTCTTCTAAAAAAGATTCCTCCGGCAAATTGTCTTGATCATGTTTATGAGGCGGATAGCTGGACCAGTTGCCGCTGTCTGTATAGACTTCAACTACTAATAGGCTGTTAGCTGAAGGGTCTGAATCCGGAAGAATGTTGTGAACAGTACGTTTGTTTGAAAACTTCCCGCGATGCTCAATGCCATTGTCTTCCGCTTTGATCAGCTTTGTCGGAAGCTGTTTTTCCGATGGAGAATAGCAAAGCGCCACTCTTGCGTCGCTGACCGCTGTGATCTCAAAGGAACGGTCATTTGACATATAGACGCTGTCTGTCGGTTTTCGTTCGAATACGCTTTCACGCGTGCCGATATTCTCAAAAGTCGACTCCTGATCGGTCACTGTAATGTTTCCCGTTACCGCGACAATACAGATTTCCTGTTTTTTCAATTCTTCTGTATAGCTTGAACCGGAAGCGAGATCTAACACTTTAAACTCTACATAAGTGAGATCAGAGTTGGATTTCGTTACTTCGTGCACCAGTTTGACCCCATTAGACACTTCATTCGACTGCGGCTTACGCAACAAATAACTCATAGTGAAGCCCTCCTCTTTCTATTGGTAGAATGAGTCCGAACAGCGCACATAGACGCCGTTCGGCTGTTCGTCGTTTAGTTGAAATCAGGTGCTGGATATCTTGCCGTAACCACTTTTTTACGCGTATAGAAGTCAACGCTGTCTTTTCCGTTCGCATGCAGCGTTCCAAAGAATGAAGACTTCCAGCCTGAGAATGGGAAGAATGCCATTGGAGCAGGCACACCCAGGTTGATGCCGAGCATTCCCGCATCAATGTTTTCACGGAAGTAGCGGATTGCGTTTGAGTTGGATGTGAACAGGCAGGCACCGTTCGCAAACTCAGACTTATTGGCAATTTCGATCGCTTCTTTCAGGTTTTTCACGCGGATGACTGACAAGACCGGAGCAAAAATTTCATCTTTCCAGATCGTCATCTCTGTCGTGACATTGTCAAAGATCGTCGGGCCGACAAAGTAGCCGTCGTCAGATACATTTTCACGTCCGTCACAAACGAGTCTCGCGCCTTCTTCGAGCCCTTTTTCAATGTAGCTGAGCGTGCGCTTCTTGTTGTCTTCGCGAATAACCGGTCCTAAGAATACGCCGTCATCAAGGCCGTTACCGATTTTAATGTCAGCCACTTTTTCCTGCAGCTTCGCCATAAACTCATCAGCGATTCCTTCTTCAACTGTTACAACCGCACAAGCCATGCAGCGTTCACCAGCCGAACCGAAGGCTGCTCCGATGATGTTTGTGATCGTATCTTCGAGATTCGCATCGTTCAGGACAATCGTATGGTTTTTCGCGCCTGTCAGAGATTGAACGCGTTTTAAGTTTTCGCTTCCTTTTTTGTAGACGTACTCGCCGACTGGCTTGGAGCCTACGAATGAGATCGCTTTAATTTCAGGATGCTCGAGGATGCCGTTCACAACGTCATGCGCACCGTATACGACGTTGAATACCCCTTTCGGAAGGCCCGCTTTTTCAAAAAGCTCAACCAATTTCTCTGTTAACAGCGGTGTCCGCTCAGATGGTTTTAAAATAAATGTGTTGCCGAGCGCGATTGCCATCGGGAACATCCAGCAAGGAACCATCATCGGGAAGTTGAAAGGCGCGATTCCGCCGACAACTCCGATTGGGTAGCGGTAGTTGGCAGCTTCAACATCTGTTGCGATGGAAGCAAGTGAGTCACCCATCATCAGGGAAGGTGCTCCAGCTGCGAATTCTACGTTTTCAATTCCGCGTCCTACTTCTCCAAGAGCTTCTTTTGTGTTTTTTCCATTTTCAATCGTAATCAGATGAGCAAGTTCTTCTTTATGCTGAGACAGCAGCTGCTGGAAGTTAAATAGAATTCTGGCACGGCGCGGAACCGCCACTTTTGACCATGTTTTAAATGCCTCAGCCGCTTTTTGCGCAGCGTAATCAATATCCTCTTTTGTTGAAATCGGCACTTGGCACAGCACTTCTTTCGTCGCCGGATTCACAACGTCTTCATATTTATCTGTTTTGCTTTCAACCCATTCACCGTTGATGTAGTTTTTTAATTTTCTGATTTCTGCCATTCTTATTGCCTCCTTCATTAGTAAACACATACACTTGTATGGGTGGTTCAGGATAGATTCATATCAATATCCACTGTTTCAGTAAGCCAAGAATTAAACGCTTTCAAAAAAACCAAAAAAATAAATGGTGATGCAATTTTAGATACAAGCAACCATTTCATACACATCAGGTTACTTTTTGGTCATTTCTTGGTTATATTCTAATCGCATAATACCCATAAGTCAATCATAAACACTAAATTTTTTCATTATTTTTATTATATTAATCTTCTGATCAATTAAGAGAGTCACGAGAAGTCCGTCGAATCTTGCAAAAGATATACACCGATGTTATCATTTTTTTAGCAACTATTGATCAACTTTTGGTTTTTATTATATATTTATGTTACGTAAAGATTCAAGAAGGAGTTTTTTAATATGAAACTGATGCGGATTCAGGAAATGGAAGAGTACATTTTATCGCATGGCACTGTTTCCTTAGATGAGCTGTGCCAAGTGTTCAATGTCTCCAAAAACACAGTCAGACGTGATATCAACAAGTTAACAGAAAAGGGTGCGATTGAAAAAGTATACGGCGGCGTAACATCTATTGAGAAAACCGCATTAGTTCCTTTTGAGAATCGCACCATTCAGCACCAAGATGAAAAAACAAAAATTGCCCATTATGCTTCCCGGTTTATTGAAGATCACGATTTAATCTTCATTGATTCAGGAACAACAACAAAGTCTATTCTCGATACGCTTGATCCGGCCAAAAATGTCACCATTTTAACCAACAGTTTAGACATTATCAATGCGGCTTCAGCTTTGAAGAATATCAACTTAATCATTATCGGAAACAACTATAAGAGAAAAACGCGCTCCTTTGTCGGCATGGACGACCCGGCTATGCTTGATAAGTACAATATCAACAAAGCCTTTATGTCCGCTACCGGAACGACGCTGACACACGGATTAACCAATTCGGATCTGCTGGAGTACGAAATTAAAAAGAGGATTTCGGAAAAAGCAAAAGAAGTGTATTTATTGGCTGACCATTCAAAATTCGGAAAATCAACACTTCTGACGTATGCGCCGTTTGACAGGCTGCATTGCATTGTGACATCTCAGCCATTAGATGACGAGTACACACAGTACTGCAATGAGCACCAAATCAGCATTCATCTGGCCTAACGTTTACAATAGTGTTGAGAGTCTTTCATCCATTTTATTCTAGGAGGCAGATCATGAAAAAAGCAAAGCTCGGAAAATCAGACTTGCAGGTATTCCCTATCGGATTAGGAACAAATGCTGTCGGAGGACACAACCTCTACCCGAACCTGAATGAAGAAACCGGAAAAGAATTGGTGCGCGAGGCAATCCGTAATGGCGTGACGATGTTAGATACCGCTTACATTTACGGGATCGGCCGTTCCGAAGAATTAATTGGTGAAGTGCTGCGCGAATTTAACCGTGAAGATGTTGTCATCGCAACAAAAGCCGCGCACAGAAAACAAGGAAATGATTTTGTCTTTGATAATTCACCAGAATTTCTTAAGAAATCAGTTGATGAAAGCCTGAAGCGTTTGAATACGGATTATATCGATTTGTTCTACATTCACTTCCCGGACGAACATACGCCGAAGGATGAAGCAGTTAACGCACTAAATGAAATGAAGCAAGCCGGAAAAATCCGTTCCATCGGTGTCTCCAACTTCTCTTTAGAGCAGCTGAAAGAAGCAAACAGAGACGGCTTGGTAGATGTATTGCAAGGCGAATACAACCTGTTAAACCGTGAAGCGGAAAACACATTCTTCCCGTATACGAAGGAGCATAATATCTCGTTTATCCCTTACTTCCCGCTCGTATCAGGATTATTGGCAGGAAAATATACAGAAGATACAACGTTCCCTGAAGGTGACCTCCGAAACGAAATGGAAAACTTCAAGGGCGAGCGTTTCAAAGAAAATATCAGAAAGGTCAACAAGCTTGCGCCGATTGCCGAAAAGCACAACGTGGACATCCCTCACATCGTATTGGCTTGGTATTTGGCAAGACCGGAAATTGATATTCTCATCCCGGGAGCGAAACGTGCCGATCAGCTGGTTGATAACATCAAAACAGCAGACGTGATGCTTTCTCAGGAAGATATTTCGTTTATTGATAAGCTGTTCGCATAAGAAGAATAAAACAGCCTTCTCCATTGGGAAGGCTGTTTTTATTTGGGCAAAATTGATCTATCATTCTATGATTGCATGATAAGAAAGCCCTTTAGTAGCTCCAAATCTAACTAATTTTAAGCAAAAGCTTACAAAAAGAGCCATAAATCCGATAAAATAAAGGTAGATTATCTCAGAAAGAAAGTGATTGAAAAAGCAAAACAAGATATGAAACGTTAGATGGGAATAAGAGACTCATATGAATAAAAAAGCTTCTTTTATTTGCTGCTCAGAACAACGGGCCGTTCCGGCGGTCTATGGAGGAAACAGAATGAAACTTAAATATGTAAAAGCCTTAGTCGCAGTAACCGTTGCTTTAGGTGTACTGCTGCCATCAACCATTTCTCATGCCAAAAGTTTTAGCGGCCGCTCATCATCCAGTTACAGCAGCCGAAGTTCAAGCTCGTCATACAGCGGAAGCTATAAATCCAGCCCGAAATCAAGCTACAGTTCAGGATCAAGCTCTTCAAGCAAAAAGTCCAAGACATCTGACGATTCATCATCGTCGATTTCGCTGAAAAAGAAATCTTCGGAAAATTCGAGCTCATCAAGCCCTAAAAAATCGTCAGGCACATTTTCCGGCGCCACATCAAAAGTAAGCGGAAAGACATACAGCGGAAAAACGTCTAAAGCTTATGTGGGCGGACGTTATGTTTCAGTCAATCATTACTACAATGCAGGATTCTCGCCATCTGGGTGGTTTGGCTATTATAGCGGATTCACAACGGGCATGTTTATGATCAGCATGATGCACCCTTGGGGTTACACCTATCATCCAGTCGGAGGCCCGGGCTATGTTTCTTATGGCGCTTCGCCGATTGCCTGGATCGTTGATGTCATCGTTCTGATCATTATTTTACTCATTGTCATCGCTCTGATTCGCGCATTCAAATCACCGAAGACGTACAGAAGGAGCTTTTAGGGAATGAAATTAGTATTAAATGAGCAAGAAATTGTAGACGGGATTTGTGTGTATATATCTAATGAAGAAGAGATTTACCCTGAGGACGTTGAAGTAAAAGAGCTGTCTTACAACAAGCGTACAGGATTCTTCGCTGAAGCCAAATATGGCCTGCACCACAAGCAGCTTGATTCAGATGACATTTCAGAAGGCATTATTCAGTTCTTAGAGGAATACCACAACTTCAATCCAGACGTTACAGTCGTTGAATTGCAATTTGATAAGAAAAAAGGATTCTCCGCCTTGGTTTTCGTCAATGAGGGAGAATAAAAAAACAAAACCTTACTCCGCGTGAGTAAGGTTTTTTTATGATGTTTTCTCCTCCGGCACTTTTCTTGTAAACAGGAAGAGCACCGCCCCTATCATCAGCAGCCCGCCTGAAGGATAAACTGTAAAGACTCCTTTTACTCATATCCTTGCGTGAAAAAGGTTTTGGCGCTTACAATGAGTTTGAAAGGAATGATCAAAATGGCAAATGCTCAATTCCCTCTTATCACACAAAACCTTTCTCTCGATCTCGTTAATACTGAAATCATAAGCTATGATAAACGGCACGATCTCATCCAGTCAGAAAAAGATCTGATGGCGTGGTTAGAAATAATGGGAGAAACAGCTCCTTTTCTCAGTTCTTTTACGCTACCGCAAGTCCAAGAACAATTGCAACGGATTCATCAATTCCGGGCTGAGCTAAGAAAACACTTTGAGCGTATAGCCGAAGGCAATGAACCTTCTCTTGCTTTTATCTCCTTCCTGCAAAACCAAATCGCCGCCGCTCCCTTTTCTTATCAAGTCATAGATGACAAACTCGCCCGCATTCCGAATGGAAAACCAGATGATGCCATTTTATCGCTTATCGCTTACGATGCGTTATGGCTGATTCATACAAAAGAAATCCAACAGCTGAAACGGTGCGCAAACGAAAAGTGCATTTTGCTTTTTCTTGATAAAACAGGAAGGCGAAAATGGTGCTCCATGAAGATATGCGGCAACAGACAAAAGGTCTCACGCCATCAGAAAAAAACCAATAATGAGTAAAAATCCGTTCCCTGCGAACGGTTTTTTATTGAAACGAAAAACTAACCATTAAAAATAAAATTGACAGGTTAGTTTTTAACTATTATTCTATACATACTGGAGGGATAAATTTGGAAAACAACTTCTTTTGAAAATGAAAGGAAAAGGAAAAACACCTTTACAGGTAAACGGCAAAGACGCTGTTACAGGGCTTATAGGAGGATTTATCACCATACTGACACTCGCTTCGTTGACCGCTTATACATCAAGCTTATGGTTAATGGCGCCTTTTGGAGCAAGCTGTGTGCTCGTATTTAGCGCTTGGAGTGCTCCATTATCACAGCCAAGAAATGTGATTGGCGGCCATTTTATTTCCGCGCTTACAGGGATTGTTGTCCTTCACGTATTCGGCGCCCATCCATGGACCTTTGCATTGGGGACAGGGCTTGCCATTTGCTTGATGATGCTGACCAAAACCACTCACCCTCCCGCTGGCGCAGACCCGATTGTCGTCATTCAAGGTGCATACGCTTGGAGTTATTTAGTATTTCCCGTACTCATTGGATCTGTCGTCATCGTGATCATCGCTCTTGTTATCAATAATTTGCGCAAAAATCGCCAATACCCCGCGTTTTGGTTTTAAAGCAATGTCCGTTTTTTCAAAACAAATGTTTCAAATCAGATAGGAAAAGGGTACTAATCTATTAACTTTGTTAAACATAAGAGATACTCATTGGCCTAACAACTGAGGGGGAACATTTGTGAAGACAAACACAAGGAAATATATGATCTACTTTTTCGGCGCTTTAGGAGGGCTGCTTTACGGTTACGATACGGGCGTCATCTCTGGAGCGCTGCTGTTTATCAACAACGATATTCCTTTAACGACACTGACAGAGGGATTGGTTGTCAGCATGCTGCTCCTTGGCGCGATTTTCGGTTCTGCCTTAAGCGGGACATGCTCTGATCGCTGGGGCAGGAGAAAAGTTGTATTTGTCCTTTCCATCATTTTTATTGTCGGCGCACTCGCTTGCGCGTTTTCTCAAACAGTCGGCATGCTGATTGCGTCTCGGGTGATTCTCGGGTTGGCCGTTGGCGGTTCAACAGCGCTTGTGCCTGTGTACCTGTCTGAAATGGCGCCGACGAAAATCCGCGGTACACTTGGCACAATGAACAATCTAATGATTGTCACCGGGATTTTGCTCGCTTATATCGTAAACTATCTGTTTACACCGTTTGAAGCGTGGCGCTGGATGGTCGGTCTGGCTGCGGTGCCTGCCGTGCTTTTATTGATCGGCATTGCGTTTATGCCGGAATCGCCAAGGTGGCTCGTGAAGCGAGGCCGTGAAGAAGAAGCAAAACGAATCATGAACATCACTCATGATCCCAAGGATATTGAAATGGAATTGGCAGAGATGAAGCAAGGGGAAGCAGAGAAAAAAGAAACGACACTCGGCGTGCTGAAAGCCAAATGGATTCGCCCTATGCTTCTGATTGGTGTCGGCCTTGCCATTTTTCAGCAGGCTGTCGGCATTAACACGGTGATCTACTACGCGCCGACCATTTTTACGAAGGCTGGCCTTGGTACGTCAGCTTCTGCGCTCGGCACGATGGGGATCGGCGTCCTCAACGTCATCATGTGCATCACCGCCATGATCTTAATTGACCGTGTCGGCCGCAAAAAGCTCCTGATCTGGGGAAGTGTCGGCATCACACTGAGTCTGGCCGCATTATCAGGCGTGCTTCTGACACTTGGACTCTCAGCATCAACAGCGTGGATGACAGTTGTCTTTCTCGGCGTTTATATCGTATTTTACCAGGCGACATGGGGGCCGGTGGTTTGGGTGCTCATGCCTGAACTCTTCCCGTCCAAAGCACGCGGAGCCGCGACAGGTTTCACCACTTTGGTGCTATCGGCAGCCAACCTGATCGTGTCGCTCGTCTTCCCGCTGATGCTCAGCGCCATGGGCATCGCATGGGTCTTTATGATTTTCTCGGTTATTTGTCTTCTCTCATTTTTCTTCGCTTTCTACATGGTTCCGGAAACCAAAGGGAAAAGCTTGGAGGAAATTGAAGCAAGCCTAAAAAACCGTTTTAAAAAGAAGAAAAGCAGCCAAAGCCACGTGCTGAATGAGCGCACATTATAAAAAAAAGGAATCGTCTCCTCACGGGACGATTCCTTTTTCTATTACACCATAACCTTGCAAATATTGTTCGTAAATTCCACAGGATCCTGAATCGGCAGGCCTTCGATGAGAAGCGCCTGATTGTACAGAAGATTTGTGTACAGGCTCAGCTTTTCTTTATCTTGTTCAAATGCGTCCTGCAGCGTTTGGAACACCTCATGATTCGGGTTGATTTCCAGCACTTTTTCCGCTTTTACATTTTGGCTGTCCGGCATCGCGTTTAAGATTTTTTCCATCTCGATTGTCAATTCGCCGTCAGCGGCAAGGCAGACCGGATGTGATTTGAGTCGTTTTGAGATTCTGACGTTTTTCACTTTGTCTGACAGAATGTTTTTCATTTCCTCAAACAGATCCTTGTACTTGCTTTCCTCTTCCTCGGACTGCTTTTGATCCTCATCCGTGTCTATGCCAAGATCTCCGCTTGATACGGATTTGAACTCTTTTTCCTGATAAGATGCCAGCATTTTAATCGCAAACTCATCGATGTCCTCAGTGAAGTAAAGAATTTCATAGCCTTTGTCCGCTACCATTTCCGTTTGCGGCAATTTCTCAATGCGATCGTATGAATCACCGGTCGCGTAATAAATGTATTTTTGCTCCTCAGGCATTCTGGAAACGTACTCGTCTAAGCTGACCAGTTTTTTCTCTTTAGAAGAGTAGAATAATAAGAGATCCTTCAATTGATCCTTATTCGCGCCAAAATCATTGTACACACCGAATTTCAGCTGTCTGCCGAATGAGTTGTAGAACGTCTCGTATTTCTCTCGGTCTTTTTTGAGCAGGCTTTGCAGCTCGCTTTTGATTTTTTTGCTGATGTTTTTCGCAATCAGCTTCAGCTGGCGGTCATGCTGGAGCATTTCTCTGGAAATGTTCAGCGACAGATCCTCAGAATCGACCATCCCCTTCACAAAGCTGAAGTGGTCCGGAAGCAGATCCGCGCATTTGTTCATGATCAGCACGCCATTGGAATACAGCTCCAAGCCTTTCTCATATTCCTTGGAATAATAGTCAAACGGCATGTTTTCAGGGATGAATAGAATCGCGTTGTAGCGCACGGCTCCATCTACACTGATATGAACATGTGTGAGCGGTTTATCAAATCCGTAATGCTTTTCAGCATAGAACTTTTCGTAGTCCTCATCTGTCAGCTCGCTTTTGTTCTTTCTCCAGATCGGCACCATGCTGTTGACCGTCTGTTCTTCCTGCACCTCTTCAAATTCATTCTCGCTGCCTTCCTTCGGCTTATTAATGGTTGTGTCCATTTTGATCGGGTAGCGAATGAAGTCGGAGTACTTTTTAATGATCGCTTTTAACCGATATTCTTCTAAGAACTCGTCATAGCTGTCATCTTCTGTGTTCTCTTTGATTTTCAGGATAATGTCTGTACCGACAGAATCCTTTTCACACGGCTCAATCGTATAGCCATCGGCACCCGCAGACTCCCATTTATACGCCTCTTCGCTGCCGAGCGCCTTACTGATGACTGTCACGACATCGGCAACCATAAACGCCGCGTAAAAACCGACACCGAATTGGCCGATGATGTCATGTCCGTCTTTCAGCTCGTTTTCCTTTTTAAACGCGAGGGAACCGCTTTTTGCAATTGTTCCAAGATGCTGCTCAAGCTCGTCCTTTGTCATCCCAATCCCCGTATCAGAGATTGTTAATGTTCTCGCACTTTTGTCAGCTGCGATCTTTATGTAGTAACTGTCTTTATCAAACGTAAGCGTATCGTCCGTCAGCGCTTTGTAATAGATTTTGTCAATTGCGTCACTCGAATTGGAGATCAACTCACGCAAGAAAATTTCTTTTTGGGTATAAATCGAGTTAATCATCATATCCAGCAGTCGTTTGGACTCTGCTTTAAACTCTTTTTTCGCCACTCTGGATCGCTCCTTTTTGATAGGTTGTTAGGTTATGTAAACTCTTTACAGCATCTATTTATCACATGCGGTGACAATTGTCAATTAGATTGATAGATGCATATATATGTAAATTTAACATGATTTAGATGCGCTTTCACTATTTATTCTCGAAAAAAGAGAGGTCATCACCCTCTCTTTTTTTCTGCGTCATTCCAGCGGCCAAACTCCCGCTTCATCCATATATGCACCGGGTAGAAAAACAAACCGAACGGTATCAGAAACAATAGATTATGCCATGAAGCATTCAGAAATGCCCTTGCTGTGACCGGAAACGTAATCTCTTGGAATAAAAAAGAGATGACAGTCAGCACGACAAACGCGGACGGAATCGTGACGAGGCAATAAAACTTGAGCTCCTTCTTATGCTGCACCTTCAACACACAAAAACCTCCCAACAATTTCTAGTCCATCTTAACATATGTTGGCAGTTCTTTTCTCACATGTTTATCACTGTACACAGAGGGAAGACAAATAGAAAAAGGAGGACTTGTACAATGGGAAGACTTGAAAACAAAACCGCAGTCATCACAGGCGCCGCAACAGGCATTGGACAAGCGACGGCAGAGGTTTTTGCCAATGAAGGCGCGCGTGTGATAATTGGAGACATCAATACAGATCAAATGAAAGAAACAGTTGAGGCGATCAGACAAAACGGAGGACAGGCGGACGCCTTTCACCTCGATGTGTCAGATGAAAACAGTGTGAAAGCATTTGCTGATCAAATCAAGAACGCCTGCGGAACGATTGATATTCTCTTTAATAACGCCGGCGTCGACCAGGAAGGCGGAAAAGTGCACGAATATCCGGTTGACCTGTTTGACCGCATTATCGCCGTCGACCTGCGCGGCACGTTCCTTTGCAGCAAATACCTGATTCCGCTCATGCTCGAAAACGGAGGCTCCATCATCAACACCTCCTCCATGTCAGGCCGGGCCGCAGATCTTGACCGTTCCGGCTACAACGCCGCAAAAGGCGGCATTACCAACCTGACAAGAGCGATGGCGATTGATTACGCACGAAATGGCATCCGCGTCAATTCCATTTCACCGGGCACAATCGAAACACCGCTGATTAATAAATTGGCCGGCACCAAAGAACAGGAAATGGGCAAAAAATTCCGTGAAGCCAACAAATGGATCACGCCGCTCGGACGCCTCGGCCAGCCGAAGGAAATGGCGACAGTGGCACTGTTTCTCGCTTCAGACGACAGCTCATACGTTACAGGAGAGGACATCACCGCAGACGGCGGCATCATGGCGTACACATGGCCTGGGAAGATGCTGATTGATGAGAAATGGAAGGAAGAAACGAAATAAGAGAGGGGATGTCCCTCTCTTTTGTCTTTCAAAGCAATACAACCTTATATTTCTTCACATCCAAAAACTGCAAAAACTCCCTCGCCAGCACTTCCGGCGCATGCATCTTTCCTTCATCCAGCCGATACATAATCAACCCGATAATCATCGCGGATACATAATAGGCATAAAGCTTTTTCCCCGCATGAATATCAGTCTGCTGATGCAGGTAAAACGATTCCAGCACTTTAAACATCTCAGGTATCACATGAGGAACATCCCAGTCCCGATTGAGAAAATGGACAATGGGCATGCGGTCTAAAGCAGAAAGCAGACTGGCGAGCGCCTCCTCCGCTTCCTCTAAGGAAAGCGCATTCGGACTGGAGGCAACCGTCAGGTGATCAATGATTTTCGCACATGATTGCTGAATCATGGTTTGCAGCAATTCCTCTTTACTGGAATAGTGATCATAAAAGGTTGCGCGGCGGATATTGCTTTTCCGGGTAATGTCTGAAATCGTGATGGCCGCGTAGTCTTTTTTCTCCGCCAATACATCCATCAAAGCCTTCTGAAGCGCCTCTCTCGTTCGAACCACACGCCTGTCGATTTGCCTGTCTTCCTGCCGCTCCCCTGACGCAGTCTGCCCAAACAGCCAATAAAACCGCTTTTGAGAAACAAGCTCCCATACCTCTTGGCTGATGGCTTCCGGAGTCGCGGCCGCATCCTCATTCAGCCAATACAGGATAATCGCGTACGTGTACAAAGCCCGGTAATGTCCGTAAATTTCCTGTTCGATCGGCGTTAAATTTACATGGATCGGAGCCAGCAAGACATCCTGCTGAAACACATCCTTAAAAAACCGATGAAAATGTTCTCTGTTCATCATCGTACCAAAAAAGGATCGATGCTCGTGAACAAAAGACAGAGTCGGATGCACCGTTTGCCGTTTTTTGTTCAAATGAAGGGTATCCATATGCTTGAAGGCGTCATAGAGCGCTTTACCCAACCCTTCCTTCATGTCTTCGATCACATCCTCAATGATTGAAAACTTGTCTTCATAATAAAGGTAGAGCGTCCCGCGGCTCACTTTGGCCTTTTCGGCAATTTCTTTCATTGTGATATGTTGAATATCCCTTTCTTCCAATAAGGCCAGCAGCGCCTGTTTCGCTTGAGCTTCAGCAGATTCCGGCACAAAAGACACCCCCAATCATTAGACAGATGTTCGATATATGTACGGTAACGTATAGATGGTTCACCGTTGTCTTCCTTACAGAAAAGGTACCACTTTATAATAGGTCCGAGAAAAGAAGAAAGCAAATGAGGGGGATTTTACAATGGAACAGCAAGTAAAAGACGACATTCAGCGTGTCTTTCAGCTTCAGAAAAAACAGCAAAAAGCACTGCGCGCTTCAACAGCGGAACAGCGCATAGAGAAGCTTCAACGCTTTTTAGATTCCGTCATCGCCTATGAAGAAGAAATCATCGAAGCGATTCGCAAAGACGTCCGCAAACCATATCACGAGGTCAAAAAAGCGGAAATCGAAGGAACGAAAAAAGCGATCAGAGATAATATGAACAACCTGGAAAAATGGATGGCGCCTAAAGAAGTCGGTTCATCGTTAAGCCCTGAGGCAAACGGGATTCTCATGTACGAGCCTAAAGGCGTAACACTCATCCTCGGCCCGTGGAACTATCCGTTTATGCTGACGATGGCGCCGCTTGCCGCTTCTCTCGCAGCCGGAAACAGCGCGATTGTGAAGCTGTCCGATTTTACGATGAATACGAGCAACATTGCCGCAAAAGTCATTCGAGATGCTTTTGATGAAAAAGAAGTCGCGATTTTTGAAGGAGAGGTTGAGGTGGCAACCGAGCTTCTAGATCAGCCGTTCGACCACATTTTCTTCACTGGAAGCACAAATGTCGGAAAAATCGTTATGACAGCCGCTGCCAAACACTTGGCATCTGTCACACTTGAGCTAGGCGGCAAGAGCCCAACGATCATCGACAGTGAATACGATCTCATGGACGCAGCGAAAAAGATCGCCGTCGGCAAATTCGTAAACGCCGGCCAAACCTGCATCGCCCCTGATTATCTGTTCATTAATAAAGACGTGCAAGACAGGTTCGCGGGCATTTTACAAACAATCGTCAACGCAGGATTTATGGAGGATGATCACAACCCAGACCGCAGCAAATTTACGCAGATCGTCAATGACCGCAACTTTAACCGCGTCAAAGACCTGTTCGACGACGCCATCGAAAAAGGGGCGGAAGTCGTATTCGGAGGCGTTTTTGATGCCAGCGACCGCACGATCTCGCCAACCGTTTTGAAAAACGTCACGCCCGACATGAAAATCATGCAGGAGGAAATCTTCGCACCGATCCTGCCGATGATGAACTATGAAGACATCGACGAGGTCATCGATTACGTAAATGACCGCGATAAACCGCTTGCGCTTTATGTATTCAGCCACAATCAAGACCTGATCGACAACGTCCTTCAGCATACGACATCAGGCAACGCAGCCATCAACGATGTTGTCGTTCACTTCAGTGACGTCAACCTGCCATTCGGCGGCGTCAACACAAGCGGAATCGGGTCCTATCATGGGGTATATGGATTTAAAGAGTTTTCTCATGAGAAAGGTGTATTTATTCAAGCCTCTAAATAATCATAGTGAAGAGAATCTGCATCATCTTGCAGGTTCTCTTTTGCTTTTCACCCAACCTTTCTATCATTCTATAAACCTGAAAACTAAAAGGGAAAATAAAGAAATGACTAGTTATAAAATATGTTACAAGACAATACTCCTCTAGTAAATGAAACCGTACAGCCTCTAACGTATAATATCAAAATTTATACATAGAAAAGCAAAAAAGGCTGCCGAGATCTTCTCGCCAGCCTTTTCTCACATTCAATTATTTCCCAAAATCTACTAGTTTCTGATAGATTCTGATATAAATCGTTACGTCCTCAGCAAATCAAAGCTTTCATATGAAATGATTTGACCATAAATGAGATCGCAATAGGTACAGCATATTGTCCATTTTATAATTGTATGAGCAGTAAAATTACAAGTCTAGGAAACTATGTAATACTTCTTGTAACGGGCTTTTTTGATGCAGAACGAAAAGCAGCAAAAAACCAAATGACATTGACAGCAGCCGCAGCGAGATTAACCCCAATTACAAAGGTCACCTCAGAAAGAAGATGGTCACTGAACAAACTAAACATCAAGATAAAACCGGCCGAAGACAAATGAATCAGCAGTCCAAAACCGCAAAGCACGGCCATTACATACCTCATCGCATCTACTCCAAGCATATAAATGAGAAAAGGAATGAAATACAACACTAGGATCATACCGATAGCTGACCACATGCCGACTGAGTTAAATTGATTGGCCGCCCCTCCCGTTCCGGCCAGCGGCGAAAGTGAAGCAGCGGCAATCATGGCACAAAAAAGGAACGCAGAAATGATTGTTACGATCGCCACGCTGTTTTTTCTAGACATAAACAGACACCTCTCAAAATAGAAAATTTTCCCTTTATATCATAAAACAAAAACAGCGGAAAAAGCGATCCAAACTAAAAGATATACCCTTTCTTCAATCTGGGGTATATCTCTGCGATATGTTATGAGCCAAACATCCGATCCATTTGTTTCAGGTCATCTTCTGATAAATGAATATCTGCTGTTTTTAGATTAGCCCTCAGCTGCTCAGGCCGAGTGGCTCCCGGAATAATCATATCAATCCCCGGCTTGTGTAACAGCCACGCCAATGCAATTTGCGCCGGTTCCGCTTGTTTTTGTCCAGCAAACTGCTTTAATTTCTCCACTTTCTCAAGGTTCTCCAGAAATGCCTGACGCTGAAAAAGCGGGTGATTCGATCTTGATACATCAGTGAAAACATCATCGTGTTTGTACCTCCCGGCAAGCAATCCGGAAGCGAGAGGATAAAACGGGATAACAGAGATGCTTTTTTCTCTGCAGTATGGCAGAATGTCCTCCTCAGCATGCCGTACAAGTAAAGAGTACTCAGTTTGAAACACGTCCAAATGGCCTTCAGCATTAAACTCCTGCAGCTGATGAAAGTCCAGATTAGATGCGCCAACAGCTCTAATTTTGCCTTTCTTTTTTAACTGAGCCAGCGCGTCCGCCGCTTCCCCTAATGGTGTTCGGCTGTCAGGAAAATGCAAAAAAAGGATATCAATATAATCGGTTTGCAATCGAATAAGCGCTTCATCAGCAGCCTTGCGCAGCGCTGACGGTCGAATGTCTGTCTTCACAGCTCCATTCACAAACTCGGGAGAAGGGGAAACCTTTGTTGAAATCACGATCTTTTCCCGATTGCCGCGCTGCTTAACGGCCTCTCCAATCAGCTCCTCAGACCTGCCCAAGCCGTATAAATATGCTGTATCAATAAAATCAATGCCTTCATCAAATGCAGCATGAATCAGATCTTTTCCCATCTCTTCCGTCACATTGGGATACATCATCGCATTACCGACAACACCTGCACCTAAACCAATGTTGAAGGCGTTCAGCCCGGTCTTTCCAATATTTACGTTTTTCATGTATAAAACACTTCCCTATTCGCATGATTCCCTGCTGCCAGGGTTGTGTTTTATGCTAAAACCTGGTGTAAACACCAGGTCAATACCTATTTTTTTGCAGCGGGGGCCCAAATCCTTCTCCGCTCTCCAGCTTTTCTTCAATCAGCTCCCAAATTGTTTGTAATTCTTTCTGTTTCTGTTTCAACTTATCCTGATAGTTTTTCAGCAGCGCGCGCTGATGATCATCTAACCTGTCAGTCTGCTCTTGCAGGCTGAGGAAGGGCTTCATTTCCTCCAAAGCCATACCCGTTTTCTTCAGACATCTGATAAAGATGAGCCGTTTTTTATCGTCCTCACTGAACGCTCGATGCCCATTTGCCTTTCGTTTGACTGGCGGAAGCAGTCCGATCTTCTCATAATAACGGATGGCATCTTCGGTCATTTGGCAATGTTCCATCATTTCTTTTAATGTATAAGACATTTTTTATCACCTGCTAGTAGATTTATATAGTAAAAACAGAAGGATAAAAGACTCATTTTTCAGGCATATCAGGATTTTATCACCATATCATATTGCATGTGCTTTTTTTTCAAAGTATACTATTCCAGATTAATTCAAAGGAGAGAGAAAAATACATGGAAAAACCGGCAGGATTTTGGATTCGTTTTTTAGCTTATTTTATCGATGGCATTATTGTATCTGTTCCTAGTTATATTATTCTATTTATTATCAATGGTGTTTTTGTAGCTGGATCTGTGGCAGCAGACCCTTACATGACGGAAGAAGAGTATTTAGTGAAATACATGACGCTTGCATTTTTGCCTACCATGCTGATCACGATCGTCATCAGTGTATTATATTACGGTCTGCTCACATCTTCTAAAATGCAGGGCACACTCGGCAAAAAAATTCTTGGCCTGAAAGTGGTCAATGAACAAGGCGAACGGGTTTCCGTCGGACAAGGAATTGGCCGTTACTTTGCATATATCTTATCAGGAATCATCTTTTATATCGGTTTTATCATGATCGCCTTTGGAGAGAAAAAAGGCCTGCATGACATCATTTGCAAAACACGTGTCGTGTATAAATAATAGAAAAAAGTCTAGACGCCAATAGGCATCTAGACTTTTGTTTTCTTTACAATAGGCTGCCACGCCATATACGTAGCGCTTCTCCACAGCCACTCAAACGGCCCCATCCGAAAGACACGAAGCCAAAGGTGGCTGAAGACCATTTGAATGGCACAAACCGCAATCGTGATGAGCACACCAGCAGCAGGGTACACTTTCCCATACAACCCCAAGCCGTAATGATAGAAAATCCACGTACACACGATAGACTGCATCAGATAATTGGTAAATGCCATCCGTCCAACAGCGGAGAAGGATTGGAGCACTGTTCTCACTCTTGTTTTATGATAAAGATAGACAACCGTTGTGACATAGAAAAACATCAAGAAAGGCGCGCCAATCAGCAAGAATATTTCCTTATCTGTTACAGTGTACAGCACTTGGGCGCTCATGCCGATGACAAGACCAGCCATCCACACTCGTTTCAATCCTTTGCGATACTTTCCCGGATCGTGCAAGTACCGTGATTTCGCCGCCGCAGCTCCCAGCAAAAACATGCTGAAATAAGGAATCGATGCAAAGAAGAAGTTGAGCGGGTTATACGTAAGCATGCCATTCGAAGACATGTAAACAAGACGATCGTGGATCCGCTGTTCCGCAATGTCCTTCAAGCTGCCGCTTCCGTAAACATGAAGTGCTTGCTTTGCTTGCTGAGTTGCCGCTTGGACCCATTCCTGTCCGTTTGATTGATAAAAGCTGGTCAAAATAAACGGAATGGAAAACAAAAGATACAAAGAGACCGCCCATATCAGCAGTGTTTTCGGCTTTGCTTTTCGGAATAAGAGCAGGACAAAGCCGAGCAGGGCGTATTCCGTTAAAATATCCCCGTCCCAAATCAAAAAGGCATGAACCGTTCCAAACAAGAGAAGCGCCGCTAACCTTCTCGCATACAGCGGAACAAACCGCTTCCCTTTGCTTACGGCTCTCTCCATCATGACAACCATGCCAAATCCAAATAAAAAGGAAAATAACAAAATACATTTTGTTTGGATGAAGAATGTCAGTATGTCTGCTGCTGCAAAGTCTGCTGCAGACCACTTTTCTGTAAAAAAGTTCTCTTTTCCAAGCATAGACAAGTACATATCCGGATAACTGAAATGTGCCAGATTGACAAATAAGATGCCGAAAATCGCCAATCCTCTTAGCACATCAAGCACGCTGATCCGCTCATTTGCCAAAGTCGGCTGTAATGAAACCACATCCATCACGCTCCTTTTTTCTGTACCTTAAGGGTATGAAAAAAAGGAGCGAGCAAACATCGATTTAGGTGTCAGGCAGGCATGGGAACCTTACAATCTTGTCATTTTTATGGTTTCATTACCTTTAAATCTAATGCTTCGATATTCTGCAGGACGCGATCAAAGCGCAGAGCCTGAGGCTCACTTGGGAAGATGTGGCCTTCATACGGCTCACCTAACGTCCGGAAAAACGGTTCAAATAAGCCTGGAACCAGTACGCCCACCATCTTTGTATAATGAGAATCCAGACGATAGGAGTGAACGGTGTGCGCAGGGACATGCAGAAAATCTCCCGGGTTCAGCTGAATTTCCTGGCCATCCGCCCACATCGTCATCTGCCCTTCAAGGCAATAAAATGTTTCGGTATGGTGTTCATGGTAGTGATCAACGATCCGATCACCTTTAGGGCCTTCCGATGATACGACGATAAATTGGCCGTCTGTATTTTTTTGTGCAGCCACAATGCGGTGAAGCTGATCCCCCGTCAACAGACGGTCGCCTTCCCCAGACTCAAGCACGTATGGAACGGCTCTATCCGGAAGCTCTGTAAGTTCCGCTAATGTTGCCGCACCTGCTGGCTTTTCATCATCCAGAAAGGCAATGTCCGCCACAGCGGCCGCTTCTGCAAATCGCTCGTTTGACACTTCTTCGATTGCGTGCGGCGGATGTTCAGCGTGATCATATGGATTCCCAATAACGGAATACATGTGCGCCACATTTCCCTTCATCGTATACGACACCAGTCGTGTTCTGTGGCTCTGCATCCGGTAGCTGTGCGGTGTTCCGGCCGGAATGTTCGCATAATCGCCTGATACTAATAAATAATGTTCTCCATCAAGTGTCAGCTCAAGCTTACCGTCCAAAACGAGAATCCCTTCATGTGTGTCCTTGTGGACGTGAAACGGAAAGGCATCTCCTTTTCCCCCGGAAAGCAGCACGATCTCAAACAGATCGCCTGTGCTCTTCGCATTCGCCATTACCGTGGCGACCTGTCTGCCGAACAAATAGCGCTCACCTTCTCCGCTGCGGAGCAAATAAGGCATTTTTTCTTTAGGTAATGAGTTTTCACATAATGTTTTCATATATCGTTTCCTCCAATTTAGACCAGTCTATATAATATAGTTTATCTGACTAGACCGTTCTATATAATTGTAGGAGAAAGGATAACAAAATGCTACCCTTTTTTTCTCACCAGCACTGGAATTTGCTCGGCAATGAGAAGAAGGGGCGTTTTGTCTTTATTCGTTAACGAAAGCATGATACCGCCCTCAATCATCGAATTGATCAGCATTCCAAGCTGATTTGCTTCTTCTTCTGCAAATCCGTTTTCCATTAATTTTTTCGCAAAAACCGCTTCCCAGCTTTTAAACACCTTCATGCAAACCGTCCGCAGCGGTTCACTGATTAACGCTGTCTCACTCGCCAGCAAACCGACTGGAATGCCTTGAATGCTTTCTGTATTGTCAAACTGGCTGGCTGTTTTTTTGATAAAATGCTGAATCGCTTCTGTTGGATCAGAGGATTCATCCATGCTTTGCTGTATCAGATGTTCAATCAATTTTCCGGTATATGTAACCGCTTCAATTGCTAATTCTTCTTTGCCATTCGGAAAAAAGTGATAAAGCGATCCCTTAGGAGCACCGCTTTCTTTCACAATCTGGTTCAAACCTGTCGCGTGATATCCTTGCAGCTGGAACAGACGTGACGCCGTGTGAAGGATTTTTTCACGTGAATCTCCTCTGCTAGTCATTAAAACATTCCCTCCTAGGTATGGTAGAGCGACTTATATAATATAAAAAAGAACCCTGTGATTGTCAAAAGGGCTAAGAACCTCCTGGATGGGGTAAAGGTACAAAAACGCGTTCAGGAGGGATTCTTAATGGCAAACGATGATGCAGTCACAAATACAGAACAGCTTGAACAACAGAACCCCGGCATGAAAACGAAGCTCAAACTGAAACAAATTAAGGATCAAGTGATTGTCATTACCGGCGCTTCAAGCGGAATCGGTCTTGTCACTGCGAGAATGGCAGCTAAAAAAGGGGCAAAGGTCGTGGCAGCAGCACGAAATGAAGACGCGCTGAAGGAGCTCGCTGATGAACTAAAGGAAAAAGGGCACGATGCCATATGGGTGAAAGCGGATACCGGAAAAGAAGAAGACGTCAACCGCATCGCAGAAACCGCGATCAGCACATTCGGCCGCTTTGACACATGGGTCAACAATGCCGCCGTCTCGATTTTCGGACACGCCATGGACGTCACCGTCGACGACATGAAGCGAATGTTCGACACAAACTTCTGGGGACCTGTCTACGGAACAAGAGCAGCCGTCAAACACTACACCAGCAGAGGCGTGCCGGGTGCCCTCATCAATGTAGGAAGCCTGTTCGGCGACAGGGGCACGGTCATTCAATCCGCATATGCGTCAGCCAAATTTGCGCTTCACGGATGGACGGAAAGCATCCGAATGGAGCTCGAAAAAGAACAGGCACCCGTCTCGGTTACGCTCATTCATCCGGGCAGAATTGACACGCCTTACAACGAACACGCGCGCAGCTACCTCGACAAACAGCCGGCTCATTACCGCTCTATGATCTACCCGCCGGAAGCGGCCGCCGAAGCCATCCTGTTTGCCGCCGAACACCCGAAGCGTGACATGTACATCGGCTCACAGGCAAAAGCCATCGCCATGCTGGGTGCTCTTTTCCCCCGGCTGACCGACAGACTGATGGAAAAAATTATGTACTGCAGCCAGCATGCCGAAAGACCGTCGAACCCCCGAGAAAAAAGTGCGCTTTATGAAGCGGGCTACGGCCTGCATGACAGAGGCACAAATAAAGGATGGATGCGGTCAAGAAGCTACTACACGAAAGCCACGAAGCGCCCGATTGTATCGGCGGCTGTTCTTGCCGGGCTTGCTTGTGCATGGGCTGCCGTCAAACGAAGCAGATAAACCTGAATGGCATAAAAAACCCATGCGAACACATGGGTTTTTTGGCTATTAATCGATAAAGGCCTTGTTCATACGCTGCAGAAGTTCGCCAAACATTTCTTTTTCATTTGTTGACCACTCTTTCAGCATCTGTTCATAACGTTCAAGGCGCTTTTGCTTATCGGCTTTTAATGCTTGTTTGCCAAGCTTTGTAATAGTAAACAGACTGACTCTGCCATCGGAAGGGTCTGAGAAACGATAGATGAGCTCCTTCGCCTCTAATGCAGCTGCTTGTCTTGAAAGAGTAGAGATATCTAATTTAAACGAATCGGCCAGCTCCTTTACGCGGGCAGGCCCAAATTCATCCAATTGTCTTAACAATAAGTAGGATGATCTCTCCAAATTCCCTGTTCTTTTCTCTGATTGATCCAGATAAACAGCTCTCCTGATAAAAGTCGTCAGCTCATATTCAATTAATTCAACTGGATTTTGTTTTTGCAATCGCTCTCGCTCCCCATTCCAATCTCCGACATTGACAACACCACATATACTTGTATAATACAAATGTATATTAACTGCATTAATACAAGTTATATAACTAAATCATTTTTATACTTGTATAGTACAATCATACAAAAAGAAAGTAAAGTGATTCCTCAGAACAATCGTCAAAGCAAGTCACCAGAAAGGAGGAGGCTGTTCTAATTGGAGAGCAGCACTCGATGTGAAAGTCATACGAATTATTTTGCAAGTGTTGATTTTATATGTATTTTTTATGATTGGGGAAGCCCTTCAGCATCTGTTTCATTTACCAGTGTCAGGAAGCATAGTCGGACTGGTATTGCTGCTGATCTGTTTAGGTCTCCGTATTGTTCCGGTCTCCATTATTGAAGACGGAGCAGGTTTTTTATTGTCCTTTCTTCCATTGTTGTTCATCCCGGCAATGACAGGAGTGATGAAATACCCGTCTCTCATTTCATTAAATGGTTTGATGCTGCTGATTACAGTCGTTCTGAGCACCATCGTCACGATCATTGCGGCTGGATTCGTCAGCCAGCTATTAGAGAAAAAAGCAAAAAAGCGTGAGGAGAAAGAGAAATGCAGCAAGCATGTATCGCAATCATTATAATTCTTTTAACAGTTGCCGCTTATTTAGCGATGGTCAAACTCTATAAGCGATTCCCGTTACCATTTCTTATCCCTGTTCTGACAACGACAATATTGATTGTCGCGGTTTTGGTGTTGTTCCATGTTTCGTATGAAGGCTATATGATCGGGGGAAAATGGATCAATTCTTTGCTTGGGCCGGCTGTTGTGGCACTGGCCTATCCGCTTTATAAACAATGGCATATCATTGTAAAACATTGTGTTCCCATTATAGGCGGCGTGCTGGTCGGATTATGCATGGGAATGATCAGCGGGCTGATCTTCGCAGAAGCATTCGGGATTCATCATGATCTCTTATTATCCATTCTGCCAAAGTCGATCACAACCCCTGTCGCTATTCAGATCGCCGCCGGTCTTGGCGGTGTTCCTTCCATGACAGTCGTCTTTGTGATGATTGCGGGCTTTTCAGGCGTCATCCTCGGGCCGATGGTCTTAAAATGGCTCCGCATACGCAGCTCACTTGGCCAAGGCATCGCATTAGGCAGCGCCTCCCATGCACTGGGCACCTCAAAAGCATTTGAATATGGGGAACTTGCCGTATCCATGAGTTCAGTCTCCATGACGCTTTGTGCGGTGCTTGGCTCATTCTTTGGGCCGCTCGTCGTCTGGCTGTTTCATATTTAACAAAGAAAGACTGCCTACAGGAGGGCAGTCTTTCTTTATCTTCACGATGCAAAAAAATCAACCAACGGCTGAAAATCCTTAGACAAATCAACTTCATTCGGCTCTACTTGAAGCAGGCGGTCGATCATGCGCTCCAGTTCCTCAACATCATTCTTGTCCGTATATTCAATGAAGTTTAAGCTTTCAAGCCAATCCCGGTACGAATGTTTGGCTTTGCCGTAGCTGTTTCCAAAGACGAGGCAAGGTGTTTTGGTGATAATCGAGAAAATCATCGCGTGAAGGCGGTCGGTAATCACCAATTTACTGGAACCGATGCGGTCAAGCATCTCCATAAAATGCTTTTCACGATCAGCGTAATCAATGGTGTCGACCGTATCCAGCACCGTATCGGTACGCTCCGCATAGGTTGTTTTTTCTGCCCATTTCATCATCTGTGAAATAAAGTCTTCGTCTGTCACTTTCTCCTTATCCGCTCTTAAAATAAAGAGAACGCCGTCCCGCTCGAGCTCTTTCGGCACAATATCCAAGGAGAGCACCATATCCGGTGTAAAGATCACATTGGAATCGAATGTCTCTTTTACAACATCCAACGTCTGCGTCTCACGCGCTGCAATCGTTAAGTTAGGATTTTGATGGTACGCATCCTGTGTTTTTTTCTTTTCTTTATTTCCTTCCTCTGTATCTTCAAAATACACAGATTGCGGCAGAGAAATCGATTTGTAGTCCTTAAACGCCGAAAAGACCTTTCTTCTGTCTTCCTCAATATCGAGATAAAGGTTTCCTAAATTCCCTCCGCCGGTAAAGCAGACAATATCGTCTTCACGGATGATCTCCTTCACCAGTTCAATGCCCTCATCCGTCGCATAATCCATAATCTCAATGTATTCATAATACGGAAAACGGTTTTTTATAAATTTCTCTTCCGCATACGCAATCGCTTGGTCGCCAATGTTTGTGTAACTCGGAGAACCAAACAAAAATACTTTTCGTTTATCATTTAACAGAGCTTCTGGTTCAACGTTTGGCGCAATGCCTTTTACGAGTTTTTTGCCTTTGATTTCTTGTACAGTCATGTCTGCGTCCTCCTTCTGGGATGAATGCTTCATTGTGTAGTTAACTGTCTTTACCCCAAAGGGAGGATGGCTATGCATTGGCGTGTGCGCCGGCTATATCAGAAATATCGTTTTCGCCAATTTGATGGATGCTGCAATGTCTCGAGCCGTTCTTTCCATATATTCCGCAGCATGCTCAAACGCGTCTTCAAGAGGAACAGCTCCGGGAACGATGCTGAAAAGCGCGTCGATTCCGTGTTTGTAGACAACATCACTATCTCGTGACACTGAACCTGCAATGCCAATGACGGGCACATCATATGATTTAGCTGCTTTGGCCACGCCGATCGGCGTTTTTCCATAGATGGTTTGGCTGTCAATCCGTCCCTCACCGGTAATCACAAGATCTGCATCCTGAACTTCATTTTCAAAATCAACCGCTTCAAGGACAATATCAATGCCTCTTTTCAGATCAGCATGAAGAAAAGCCAGCAGGCTCCACCCAAGACCGCCTGCTGCGCCGGCGCCCTCTGTTTCTCTGTAGGTTGTTCCGAGCGCTTTTTCTGCCACATCCGCAAAATGGGTCAGGTGCTGATCCAGTACACGCACCATGTCGTCTGTCGCGCCTTTTTGCGGCCCGAAAACAGCTGAAGCTCCTCTTGCCCCTGTTAACGGATTGTCCACGTCGCAGGCGACTTCGATTTTGACAGTCCGCAATCTGGAATCAAGCCTGCTTACATCTATGGATGCGAGCTGAGATAACGCGCCGCCCCCGGGCCCGATCTCACGGCCTGAGTCATCAAGAAGCCTTCCGCCCAATGCTTGAATCATCCCGGCTCCTCCGTCATTCGTGGCGCTTCCGCCGATCCCGATGATCAAACGCTCTGCGCCCGCATCAATTGCCGCTGCGATTAATTCTCCCGTTCCCCTTGTTGTAGTGATGAGCGGATTGCGCTTTTCAACAGGCACGAGATGAAGCCCTGAGGCGGCAGCCATTTCAATCACAGCTGTTGTCCCATCTCCCATCATGCCAAAAAACGCTTTCACAGGCTCCCCCAGCGGCCCCGTGACAACCTGCTCTTTGATCCATCCGTTTGTAGCATCAACCAGTGACTGAACGGTACCCTCACCGCCATCCGCCATCGGCAGTTTTCTGTAATCGGCACCAGGAAAAACCGATTTGAAACCTCTTTCTATCGCGTCAGCGGCCTCCAGAGCTGATAAACTTTCCTTAAAAGAATCAGGTGCAATGATGATTTTCATCCAAATCGCCTCTTTCAAAACATGATTCACTTACGCTATCTATCTCCAATGTACCATATCCTGTTTAGAAATAAATACCATTCTATCTGGGAAAAATTTTATTAAAAATTAGAAATGAAAGTGTTTGCATAAATGAAATATTCACGTTATCATACTTGTATACAAGTATACTCCTTTAGTGAGGAAGGTGAGTTGTATGCTAGACTCCAAGGACCTGTTGTATCCTGCAAAATGGCTCTCAAAAGCGTCAACTGGTGTTCGTGTCGCATGCGAGCTGAGAATGCGGATCATTTCAGGCATGATTGAAAGCGGTACCATTTTATCAGAAAATACGATCGCCGCCGAGTTTTCAGTAAGCCGCTCGCCGGTTCGCGAAGCGTTAAAAATACTCGCATCCGAAAAAATCATCCGCTTAGAACGAATGGGAGCGGTTGTGATTGGGTTAACTGAAAAGGAAGTCGCGGAAATTTATGATGTGCGATTACTATTAGAAACATTTGTCTTTGAACGGCTTGTCAAAATAGACATTGAGCCTTTAGTTAAAGATCTCAGCAAAATACTTGAAATGATGAAAGTCTCCATCAAATACGAGGATGCTGACGAATTTTCATTTCAAGACGTGCTGTTCCATGAAACGATTGTCCGCGCCATTGATCATTCATACATTCAGATGATCTGGCACAATCTAAAACCCGTCATGGAAAGCTTTATTCTGTTGTCCATGCGGGTACGGTTAAAGGAAAAATATGAAGATTTCACAAGGATTTTAGATAACCATGAGCTTTATATTCAGGCCATTAAAGCAAAGGACAGGGCGCTGATGATTCAGTCTCTTCACCAAAACTTTGATGATGTGCAAGAAAAGGTAGAAGACCTGTGGCTCTCACAACAAATGCTGGCAAAAGGAGCTGAATACAACAATGACTAGTTATATGTTAGGAATCGATATCGGCACGACAAGCACAAAAGCTGTATTGTTCAGTGAAAATGGAGACGTGGTACAGAAAGAAAGCATCGGCTACCCGCTCTATACACCGGACATCTCTACGGCTGAACAGAACCCGGAAGAGATTTTTCAGGCAGTCATCCACACAACAGCGAGAATTACAAAACAGCATCCAGACAAACAGATCTCATTCATTTCATTCAGCAGCGCCATGCACAGCGTCATCGCAATCGATGAACATGATCAGCCGCTGACGCCTTGCATCACGTGGGCCGACAACCGGAGCGAAGGCTGGGCACATAAGATTAAAGAGGAATTGAACGGGCATGAGGTGTACAAACGGACAGGGACACCGATCCATCCGATGTCACCGTTAAGCAAAATTGCCTGGATCACAAATGAACGAAAAGAAATCGCTTCCAAAGCCAAAAAATATATCGGTATCAAAGAGTACATTTTTAAACAGCTGTTCAATGAGTATGTCATCGATTACTCCTTGGCCTCAGCGACAGGCATGATGAATCTGAAAAGCTTGGATTGGGACGAAGAAGCACTGCGCATCGCAGGCATCACGCCTGATCACTTATCAAAACTTGTGCCGACGACTCAAATCTTTCAGCACTGCAGCCCGGAGTTAGCGATCCAGATGGGCATCGATCCGGAAACACCTTTTGTCATCGGCGCCAGCGACGGCGTGCTGTCCAATCTCGGCGTCAACGCCATTAAAAAGGGCGAAATCGCCGTCACCATCGGAACAAGCGGTGCTATCCGGACAATTATTGACCAGCCGCAAACCGATGAAAAGGGACGGATTTTCTGCTACGCCTTGACGGACAAGCATTGGGTCATCGGCGGGCCGGTGAACAATGGGGGCATCGTCCTTCGCTGGATCAGAGACGAGTTTGCCTCTTCCGAAATCGAGACAGCAACACGGCTGGGCATTGATCCATATGATGTGCTGACGAAGATTGCCGAACGCGTCAGACCAGGTTCTGACGGTCTGCTGTTCCACCCGTACCTCGCCGGAGAACGCGCTCCGTTGTGGAATCCGGATGTGCGCGGCTCATTTTTCGGACTGACCATGTCGCATAAGAAAGAGCATATGATACGCGCGGCATTGGAGGGCGTCATTTACAACCTGTATACGGTATTCCTGGCGTTAACGGAATGCATGGACAGCCCGGTAACCCGGATTCAGGCAACAGGAGGATTTGCAAGGTCGGAGGTTTGGCGCCAAATGATGTCGGATATCTTCGAATCAGAGGTTGTCGTTCCGGAAAGCTACGAAAGCTCATGTCTCGGCGCCTGCATTTTAGGCCTGTATGCAACAGGAAAAATCAATTCATTCGACGCCGTATCCGACATGGTCGGCAGCACATACAGACATACGCCGATCGAAGACTCAGCCAAAGAATACAGAACATTAATGCCGATTTTCATCAATCTATCAAGATCATTAGAAAATCAATATACACAAATTGCAAATTATCAGAGGGGCTTAATCACACACAACTAGTACATGACATGAAGGGGAGGGTATTACCATGCCGTTAATCATCGTTGCACTTGGGATCTTAGCATTACTGCTATTGATTATGGGCTTAAAATTAAACACATTTATTTCTTTACTGGTCGTATCGTTCGGCGTGGCATTGGCACTCGGGATGCCGTTCGATAAAGTTGTCAGCTCCATTGAAGAAGGAATAGGGGGAACTCTTGGCCACATCGCACTCATCTTCGGACTCGGTGCGATGCTGGGCAAGCTGATCGCCGATTCAGGAGGCGCCCAGCGCATTGCGATGACACTCGTCAACAAATTCGGCGAGAAAAACATTCAATGGGCCGTTGTCATTGCCTCATTCATTATCGGTATTGCGTTATTTTTTGAAGTAGGATTGGTTCTATTAATTCCAATTGTATTTGCGATTTCAAGAGAATTGAAGATTTCTATTTTATATCTCGGGATTCCGATGGTCGCAGCGCTATCCGTCACGCACGGTTTCCTGCCTCCACATCCGGGGCCTACCGCGATTGCCGGTGAGTACGGCGCCAACATTGGGGAAGTGCTGCTGTACGGCTTTATCGTCGCTGTTCCGACAGTGCTCATCGCAGGGCCTTTGTTTACAAAGCTCGCGAAAAAAATCGTTCCTGCATCATTTTCGAAAAACGGCAATATTGCATCACTCGGCACGCAAAAAACGTTCAAGCTTGAGGAAACACCCGGCTTCGGAATCAGTGTCTTTACTGCAATGCTTCCGATTATCATCATGTCGGTCGCAACCATTATCGACCTGCTTCAAGAAACAATCGGATTTGCGGATAACGGAGTTTTAGCTCTTATCCGATTGATTGGAAACGCATCGACTGCTATGATTATTTCGTTATTGGTCGCAGTCTATACAATGGGCATCAAACGCAACATTCCAGTCAAAACCGTGATGGACTCTTGTTCAACAGCCATTTCACAAATCGGCATGATGCTTCTGATCATCGGGGGAGGCGGCGCCTTCAAACAAGTGCTGATCAACGGCGGTGTCGGTGATTACGTGGCAGACTTATTCAAAGGAACGGCATTATCGCCAATCATCCTTGCATGGCTCATCGCGGCGATCCTGCGCATTTCTCTAGGGTCAGCCACTGTTGCCGCGCTAAGCACAACAGGGCTGGTCATTCCATTGCTGGGACATTCTGATGTCAACCTGGCATTAGTCGTGCTCGCAACAGGCGCCGGAAGCGTCATCGCTTCGCACGTCAATGACGCCGGCTTCTGGATGTTCAAGGAATACTTCGGATTAAGCATGAAAGAAACATTTGCCACATGGACCTTGCTGGAAACAATTATCTCCGTTGCTGGACTGGGATTCATATTATTGTTAAGTTTAGTTGTATGAAATTGATGAAGGAGCTGTAACACATGTTCAATACGATTGGTGTCATAGGCTTAGGCGTAATGGGAAGCAATATCGCCTTAAACATGGCAAACAAAGGTGAAAACGTCGCAGTCTATAATTACACCAGAGATTTAACGGACCAGCTTGTCCAAAAGCTGGATGGACAATCTCTCAGCCCGTACTACGAGCTTCAGGATTTTGTTCAATCGTTAGAGAAACCAAGAAAAATCTTTCTGATGGTCACAGCGGGTAAACCCGTAGATTCCGTCATCCAATCATTAATGCCTTTGCTTGAAGAAGGCGACGTCATCATGGACGGGGGCAACTCCCACTATGAAGACACAGAAAGAAGATATGACGAGCTGAAGGAAAAGGGCATCGGCTACCTGGGAGTCGGCATTTCCGGCGGCGAAGTCGGCGCATTAACAGGGCCTTCCATCATGCCGGGCGGAGATCGCGAAGTCTATGAGAAAGCCGCTCCTATCCTGACGAAAATCGCAGCTCAAGTCGGAGATGACCCGTGCTGTGTCTATATCGGACCAAAAGGGGCAGGGCACTTTACAAAAATGGTGCACAACGGCATTGAGTATGCCGACATGCAGCTGATTGCAGAAGCGTATACGTTTCTGAGAGAAACGCTGCGTCTGCCGCTCGATGAAATTGCATCTATTTTTGAAACATGGAATCAAGGTGAGCTGAAAAGCTATTTAATAGAGATTACAGCTGAGATTTTACGCAAAAAAGACGAACAAACAGGACAGCCTCTGATCGATGTCATCCTTGATAAAACCGGCCAAAAAGGCACCGGAAAATGGACGAGCATGCAGGCAATTGATAACGGCATCCCGTCCACCATCATCACAGAGTCCTTGTTCGCCCGCTACTTGTCATCCTTAAAAGAAGAACGGATGGCAGCTCAAGACGTGTTAGCAGGCCCAGAAGCCGAAGAAAAACACTTTGATAAAGACACTTGGATTGAATACGTCAGACAGGCTCTTTACATGGGGAAAGTATGCGCCTACGCACAAGGCTTTGCCCAATACAAAATGTCATCTGAGCTTTACGGATGGAACCTGCCGCTCAAAGACATCGCGTTGATTTTCCGAGGCGGCTGCATCATCCGCGCTGATTTCCTAAACGTGATCAGCGAAGCATTCAGCGAGCAGCCAAACCTGTCAAACCTGCTGATCGCGCCTTATTTCTCAGATAAGCTCCAAGCCTATCAAACAGGCCTGCGCAAAGTCGTTTGCGAGGGTATCAGCACTGGAATCTCGTTCCCATGCTTAACAACAGCCCTCTCTTATTATGACGGCTACCGCACGGGACGTTCCAATGCGAACCTCTTGCAGGCGCAGCGCGATTACTTCGGCGCCCATACGTACGAACGGACAGATATGGACGGCGTTTTTCACACGAATTGGTCTGAATAACAGTCATAAAAAACACGGTCAGTTTCAACTGAGCCGTGTTTTTTTCATCTATGATTTCTTCTATCTTAAATAACAGGAGACATAAGTTATGTTTTAAATATCATAAACAGTGATACAATAATAGCTAGAAACAATCCCCAAGATCATCATGTGACAGCATGCTTGCTGTTCCGTTCTATTCTGCTTTTGGTAATTGTCCTTTGCCGCTTGCCCATGGTGTCATTAAATGTTCAAATGCCTAAAACGGATTGCATTCTGATTTACAAAAGTCCCTGAAAACCTTGTCTAATTGAGAATCAATCCATATCAATAATCTCATCTGTTATAAAAGAAATACCTAAATCCTACCTATCACACCTTAAATAAGATGAAAAAAAGTAGGTTATGGCTTGACAAAAAATATATATTAATTAATAATTCATATATAATTAGAATTATTATTGAAAGCGCAAATGCTTTCTAATACATTTTAGGAGGAATATACATTATGTCTTTAATCGGTAAAGAAGTACTTCCATTCGAAGCAAAAGCATTCAAAAACGGTGAATTCATCGATGTAACAAACGAATCTCTGAAAGGCCAATGGAGCGTATTCTGCTTCTACCCAGCAGATTTCTCTTTCGTATGCCCAACTGAGCTTGAAGATCTTCAAAACCAATACGCTGCACTTAAAGAATTAGGTGTTGAAGTATACTCTATCTCTACAGATACTCACTTCGTACACAAAGGCTGGCATGACAGCTCTGAAAAAATCGGCAAAATCACTTACGCAATGATCGGTGACCCATCTCAAACGATCTCTCGCAACTTCGATGTTCTTGACGAAGAAACTGGTCTTGCTGACCGCGGAACATTCATCATCGACCCAGATGGCGTCATCCAAACTGTAGAAATCAATGCAGGCGGTATCGGCCGTGACGCAAGCAACCTGATCAGCAAAGTAAAAGCAGCACAATACGTTCGTCAAAACCCAGGTGAAGTTTGCCCGGCTAAATGGGAAGAAGGCGGCGAAACTCTTACACCTAGCCTTGATCTAGTAGGTAAAATCTAAGGAGTGCATTCCATTGGTACTTGATGCAAATATCAAAGCACAATTAAATCAATACATGCAGCTAATTGAGAATGACATTGTTCTCAAAGTTAGCGCAGGCGAAGATGACACTTCAAAGGACATGCTGGCTCTTGTTGATGAGCTGGCTTCCATGTCATCTAAAATTTCAGTTGAAAAAGCTGAGTTAAACAGAACGCCAAGCTTCAGTGTCAATCGTGTCGGAGAAGACACTGGCGTTACATTCGCCGGTATCCCTCTGGGCCATGAATTTACATCCTTAGTTTTGGCGCTGCTCCAAGTGAGCGGCAGACCGCCTAAGGTAGACCAAAAAGTCATTGATCAGGTGAAGAAGATCAGCGGTGAATACCACTTTGAATCTTATATCAGCCTGACATGCCACAACTGCCCTGACGTTGTACAAGCTTTAAACATGATGAGCGTGCTGAACCCGAACATTACGCACACAATGATCGACGGTGCGGCATACAAATCAGAAGTTGAAAGCAAAAACATCATGGCAGTGCCGACCGTTTACCTGAATGGTGAATCCTTCGGAAGCGGCCGTATGACGCTTGAAGAAATTCTTGCGAAAATGGGCAGCGGCGCAGATGCATCTGAGTTTGCTGACAAAGAGCCGTTTGACGTTCTTGTTGTCGGAGGCGGACCTGCTGGTGCAAGTGCAGCGATCTACACTGCGCGTAAAGGCATCCGCACTGGTGTTGTCGCTGAACGCTTCGGCGGACAGGTTCTCGACACAATGAGCATCGAAAACTTCATCAGCGTCAAAGCGACTGAAGGTCCGAAACTTGCTGCAAGTCTTGAAGAGCACGTGAAGGAATATGATATTGATATCATGAACCTTCAGCGCGCAAAACGCCTCGAGAAGAAAGAGCTGTTCGAACTTGAACTTGAAAACGGCGCTGTCCTGAAAAGTAAAACAGTGATCCTTTCAACAGGTGCCCGCTGGCGCAATGTCAACGTACCTGGTGAACAAGAGTTCAAAAACAAAGGTGTCGCATACTGCCCGCACTGTGATGGGCCATTGTTTGAAGGCAAAGACGTAGCGGTTATCGGCGGCGGAAACTCTGGTATCGAAGCAGCGATTGATCTCGCAGGCATCGTTAAACACGTTACTGTGCTTGAGTTCGCGCCGGATCTGAAAGCAGACGAAGTGCTGCAAAAACGGCTTTACAGCCTGCCTAACGTCACTGTCGTGAAAAACGCACAAACGAAAGAAATCACAGGCGATCAGAGCGTAAACGGCATCACATACGTAGACCGCGAAACAGGCGAAGAAAAACACGTTGAACTCCAAGGTGTATTCGTCCAAATCGGTCTCGTGCCAAACACAGAATGGTTAGACGGAACGGTTGAACGCAACCGCATCGGCGAAATCATCGTCGACAAACACGGCGCGACAAGCGTCCCAGGCTTATTCGCTGCGGGTGACTGTACAGACAGTGCATACAACCAAATCATTATTTCGATGGGATCAGGCGCAACTGCCGCTCTCGGCGCGTTTGATTACCTTATCCGTAACTAATACAAGAAAGCCGCAATATTGCCAGATTGGCAGCATCGCGGCTTTCTTTTTAATAGAAAAAACCCGAACCAAGCACTTCAGTAAAAGTGCTCGATTCGGGCCAGCTGCTTATAATTCCTCACCATTCGTTTGAATGACGTTTTTATACCACTCAAATGAATCTTTCTTATACCGCTTCATGGATCCGTTTCCTTCATTGTCACGATCAACATAGATCATGCCGTAGCGTTTTTTCATTTCGCCTGTTGTAAAGGAGACGATATCAATAATCCCCCACGGCGTGTAGCCGATTAAATCAACACCGTCGTAAGTGACCGCTTTTTCCAATGCTTCAATATGTGATCTCAAATATTGAATCCGTTCCGGATCATGGATCTTGCCGTCTTCCTCCAACGTATCCACTGCGCCAAAGCCGTTTTCCACGATGAATAACGGGATTTGGTACCGGTCATAAAACCGGTTTAACGTATATCTCAGCCCAGTTGGATCAATCGCCCATCCCCAGTCACTAGAGGTGATATACGGATTTTCGACACTATTCGGCAATCCGCCGTTGACGATATCGCCCGTATTATCATTTTCCACATCACTTTTCACGGTTGTTGACATGTAATAGCTGAAGCCTAAGTAATCGACGGTACCCTTTCTTAAAATCTCATCATCACCGTCTTCGAATGTGATGTTGTAGCCTTCTCGTTCAAATTCCTTCAACGCGTAGCTTGGATAGTAACCTCGAACCTGTACATCCGGGAAGAAATAACGCTGTCTCATTTCTTCTTCTGCCAGCATTACATCTTCAGGATTGGAGGAGAAAGGATAAATCGGCACGTGTGACACCATGGCCCCAATTTGAAAGTCTGGATTGATGTCTTTTCCTTTTGCCACCGCTAATGCGCTCGCCACTAATTCATGGTGCGCCGTTTGATACATCACTTCCTTGGCGTTTTCGTTTTCGCCGACCGTAACACCTGAATTCGTCCATAGGAACAGCGGGTTGTTCACATCCATTTGGTTATTGATCTCATTAAATGTCATCCAGTACTTCACTTTATCTTTGTAACGGTTGAAGCAAGCCTCAGCGAAATTGACGAAGAAATCCACGACTTTCCGGTTTCTGAATCCGCCATATTCCCTTGCCAGGTGCAGCGGCATTTCAAAGTGAGACAGTGTAATCACCGGCTCGATCCCATGCTTCAGCAATTCATCAAACACATCATCATAGAACTGCAAGCCCGCTTCGTTCGGTTCAGACTCATCGCCTTTTGGAAAAATCCGGCTCCAGCCGATGGACGTCCGCAAGCATTTTAATCCCATTTCCGCAAACAAAGCGATATCTTCCTTGTATCTGTGATAAAAATCAATGGCTTCATGGTTCGGATAAAATTCGTTCTCTTCAATAGTATCCGTGATTTTTCTCGGAACGCCGTGTGCACCCGCTGTCATCACATCGACAACACTTGGCCCTTTACCACCTTGATTCCATCCGCCTTCAAATTGGTGGGCAGCTAATGCGCCGCCCCATAAAAAATCCTTCGGCATGTTTCCCATGTTTTATTCCTCCTCAGCTTACGACTGTAAATAATTTTTGGTCTAACGTACTTTCTTCAAGATCCTCGATGAGAATTTCTTGATATGCATGTGAATTCGTGATGATGACTGGGGTAATCGTTGTTAATCCCTTCTCTTCAATGAAAACTTTATCAAATTCGGCAAGCACTTCGCCTTTTTTGACTGTATCGCCCTCCTTCACCTTCAAGGCAAAAGGAGTGCCGTCTAATGTCACCGTATCCAGTCCGATGTGAACAAGCAATTCGACACCAGATGCTGAACGCAGGCCGATCGCATGCTTCGTAGGCGCCACCATGACGACGGTTCCGTCAAACGGGGCATAGAGCTTGTTATCGGATGGCTCGATCGCCAAACCTTGTCCCATTGCGCCCGAACTGAATACTTCATCAGGCACCTTAGAAAGCGGGATGACCTTGCCGCTAAACGGAGCATATACTGATTCTTCATTCGCCTGTGCCGTTTGAACATGTTCCTTTTCCGGCTGTGCAGCAGTATCTTCTCCGTAGCCAAAGATCTGAATCAGCACAACAGGGAGAATCACCGCAATCGCAGCACCGATTAAAATGCCCCAGATGGATGTCGGGAATTGTTCATTGATGCCATTGACGACTGTCAGCGGCCCCGGAAGTCCCGCATAGGCAAAATAATACGGATTGAAAAAGCTTGCCACGACTGCCCCAACCGCACCGGAAATACAGCCAAAGATAAACGGCTTCTTAAATCTCAAGGTCACACCGTAGATCGCCGGCTCTGTAATACCAAATAGCCCCGTGATTCCAGCTGAAACGCTGACTTTTCTCGTTTCCTTGTTTCTCGCTTTCAGGATGACACCGAGTACAGCCCCAACCTGGGCGATGACCGCAATCGTTTGATATGCTTGGAATGAATCCCGACCGTATAAATCAAAGTTTGCCAATACCATCGGCGTGATGCCCCAATGTACACCGAAGATCACGATGACCTGCCAGAATGCGCCGATGATTGCTCCAGCCAAAGCCGGCACGTTTTCCGCCAAGAAGTTGTATCCGTTTGCAATCCCATTTGCGCCTAATGTTGTCACAGGGCCAATCAGAAGTATCGTTAACGGCACCATGATCACCATGCATAAAAACGGAACAAACAACGGTCTGACCACTTCGTTCATTCTCTTATTCAAGAATCGTTCTACATAAGACAAAATCCACACTAAAAATAACGGCGGTAGCACGGAAGACGTATATGTCGTTTCCGATAAAGCAATTCCTAAGAAAGAAATGCTTTTCCCATCTGCGATTTGAGCTGCCATCTCCGCCCATGTCGGACTGACTAACGCGGCACAGCACGCTACAGCGATATACGTGTTGGTTTTAAAATGCTTTGATGCCGTAATCGCGATAAAAATAGGCAAAAACGTAAACGGCGCCCAAGATATGAAACTGAAAACCTGATAAACTCCTGTTTTCTCAAAGCCATTAAACAATAAGTTAATCATAATGAGTGCACCTTGCAAAATACCAGCAGCGGCCAGAATGTATACAAACGGCGCAAACACAGCTGACATCGTCGCAATGATCCGATTCAATATCGTTCCTTTATTCTCACCCTGTTCGCCAGACAGATCGATATGGACCAGCTTTGAAAATTCCTCATACACTTCCCCTACGTGTTGTCCAATGACAACCTGGAATTGGCCGCTGTTCTCTACTACCGTAATGACGCCGGGCATCGACTTCACGATATCCTTCGCTTTGGGGTTAGACCGCTTCAGCACCAACCGAAGCCTCGTCGCGCAGCGAGAAGCTCCAATCACATTCTCTTCCCCGCCAACGGCCTCCAAAATGTCTTTCGCTAGTCTGCTATAATCTCTCACTTTACCCGACATTTTCACCCACCCCTTAGTTTTGGTTGCGCTTTCATTATAATTGTACCGGTATAATTTATCAATACCCAAACAAAATATTTTGACACTAACTATCATTGTAAGCGGTTTATGCTATAATTTTGGCAAGTGAAACTAAACGAATAAATGAGGAATGCGTATGTTAAAATACCAGCAAATTGCAGCGGAAATTGAAACATATATAGAAGAACACCAGCTCAAACAGGGAGACAAACTGCCAGTGCTAGAAACCCTCATGGCCCAGTTTGAAGTCAGCAAAAGCACAATCACAAAGTCCCTGGATCTATTAGAACAAAAAGGCGCGATCTTTCAGCTCAGAGGAAGCGGCATTTTCGTCAGAAAGCATAAACGAAAAGGCTACCTCAGCCTCCTGTCCAATCAGGGCTTTAAAAAAGACCTCGAGGATTTCAACGTCACCTCAAAGGTCATCGAACTGGACGTGAGAAAGCCAACACCGGAAGCGGCAGAAAACCTGAACATCGGAATTGACGAAGACATCTACTATGTCAAAAGGGTCCGCTACATCAACGGCCAAACCCTATGCTACGAAGAATCCTATTACAACAAATCCATCGTGACGTATTTAAACAACGAAATCGTCTCTCACTCGATCTTCCACTACATCCGGGAAGGACTGGGATTGAAGATTGGTTTTTCTGATTTGTTTCTTCACGTGGGTCAGCTGACTGAGGAGGAAGCGGAGTATTTGGAGTTGGAGGCTGGACTGCCGAAGCTGTATATAGAAAGTATTTTCCACCTGACGAATGGACAGCCGTTTGATTACTCGAAGATTTCTTATAATTATAAGCAGTCGCAGTTTGTGGTACAGGCTAATAGTTTTTTGTTGTGAAATAACGCTCAACCTGCAGAAAGTGAAAGAGACCAAGAACAATTTATTCTTGGTCTTTTTTCTGAATGTACACGAATCTATGACTTACCCGACATTCTTGCAGCCTTAGCTTTTCTGCTTTATCTATATCCTCGCTCATCTCAGCACCTCTTTCCTCGTTTTAATTGTCTCTAAAAGCAGTTATGCGTTACTATCATATAAAGGTCCAATGTTTAAAAATAATGTCATACTTTTAAATTCACCTTATCATGCAAATGCTCATAAATAGGGGTTTATTCTAAAAAGGGGATGAACGATTTTGGAAAGCAAGTACTTAGATCTACTCGCACAAAAATATGATTGTGAAGAAAAAGTAGTAACGGAAATCATTAATTTGAAAGCGATACTGAACCTGCCAAAAGGCACTGAGCATTTTGTCAGTGATTTGCACGGGGAATATCAGGCATTCCAGCACGTGCTGCGTAATGGTTCAGGACGAGTAAAAGAGAAAATACGCGACATTTTCAGCGGTGTCATTTACGATAGAGAAATTGATGAATTAGCGGCATTGGTCTATTATCCGGAAGACAAACTGAAGTTAATCAAACATGACTTTGATGCGAAAGAAGCATTAAACGAGTGGTATAAAGAAACGATTAACCGAATGATTAAGCTCGTTTCTTATTGCTCCTCCAAGTATACCCGCTCCAAACTGCGCAAAGCACTGCCTGCTCAGTTCGCTTATATTACGGAGGAGCTGCTATACAAAACTGAAGAAGGTGCCAACAAGGAGCAATATTACTCCGAAATCATAGATCAGATCATTGCGCTTGGCCAAGCTGATAAGCTGATCACCGGTCTTGCTTACAGCGTTCAGCGTTTGGTGGTCGACCATCTGCATGTGGTCGGCGATATTTACGACCGCGGCCCGCAGCCGGATAGGATTATGGAAGAACTGATCAACTATCATTCTGTCGATATTCAGTGGGGAAATCACGATGTCCTTTGGATCGGCGCCTATTCCGGTTCCAAAGTGTGCCTAGCCAATATAATCCGCATCTGTGCCCGCTATGACAACCTGGATATTATTGAAGACGTGTACGGCATCAACCTTAGACCGCTATTGAACCTGGCCGAAAAATACTACGACGATAATCCAGCGTTCCGTCCAAAAGCAGACGAAAACAGACCGGAGGATGAGATTAAGCAAATCACAAAAATCCATCAAGCGATCGCCATGATCCAATTCAAGCTTGAGAGCCCGATTATCAAGAGACGACCGAACTTTAATATGGAGGAACGGCTGTTATTAGAGAAAATAGATTACGACAAAAACGAAATCACGCTGCACGGAAAAACATATCAACTAGAAAACACCTGCTATGCGACAATCAATCCGGAGCAGCCAGATCAGCTATTAGAAGAAGAAGCAGAAGTCATAGACAAGCTGCTATTCTCTGTCCAGCATTCCGAAAAGCTGGGCCGCCATATGAATTTTATGATGAAAAAAGGCAGCCTTTATTTAAAATACAACGGCAACCTGTTGATACACGGCTGTATTCCTGTCGACGAAAACGGCAATATGGAAACGATGATGATTGAGGATAAACCGTATGCAGGCCGTGAACTGCTCGATGTATTTGAACGGTTCTTACGGGAAGCGTTTGCCCACCCGGAAGAAACCGATGATCTGGCAACAGATATGGCCTGGTATTTATGGACAGGCGAGTACTCCTCCCTCTTCGGAAAACGCGCCATGACAACATTTGAGCGGTATTTCATCAAAGAAAAGGAAACACATAAAGAGAAGAAAAACCCGTATTACTATTTACGTGAAGACGAGGCAACCTGCCGAAACATCCTGGCAGAATTCGGCCTCAATCCAGATCATGGCCATATCATCAACGGCCATACACCCGTAAAAGAAATCGAAGGAGAAGACCCAATCAAAGCAAACGGAAAAATGATCGTCATCGACGGCGGCTTCTCCAAAGCCTACCAATCCACAACAGGCATCGCCGGCTACACGCTGCTATACAACTCCTACGGCATGCAGCTCGTCGCCCATAAACACTTCAACTCCAAGGCAGAAGTCCTAAGCACCGGAACCGACGTCTTAACCGTGAAACGATTAGTGGACAAAGAGCTTGAGCGGAAGAAAGTGAAGGAAACGAATGTCGGTGAGGAATTGCTGCAGGAAGTTGCGATTTTGGAGAGTTTGCGGGAGTATCGGTATATGAAGTGAGGGTATGGGGTTCAGGGATTATATTCTCTGGGCTCTTAAGTATTATAAAAAAGTTCAAGAAATTTTTTTTAAAATCCATAAAGATATCAAACTGCTCAATAAAAGTTAACCCAAAAAACCGTCCATGTCTGGGCGGTTTTTCTTACAACTATAAATTCTTCTGATTTTTTATTAATAATGCATATATTCATACTGAAAAGAATAATTTATATAACTAATAGGTTTGGCTATCGAGAAAAATGGGCACTCTTATATAATAAGGAGTGGAATATTAATGTTTAAAACAATAAGTTCAAAATGCCCAAATTGTTTTATTTCTAATTCGTTTAATATACCAGTTGACTTAAAAAAAATTAGCGATGTAGATGTACCTTGGTTTCAATGTTCATTTTGTTTCAAAAGAATTAACAAGAAACTTTGGTTATAAACTAGGTATTTTTCTTATAATATCATTTAAATTATCTGTATGCTTCCTTACATCTTTTCTCATTTTATTGCAAGATGCATCGTCAAATTTCACTTCTACGCCATTATGTGTACTAATAATTTTTTTCACACCATTATCATTTACAAGTTTCGCATGTGCAAGGTTATTTCTAACCTTTATAATTTCTTCATTATAATCGTTTAATATTTTTTTGTTATTACTAAACACGGGATCACCTTTTTTATTGTGAATAGCTTTTACAAGTCTATTTATAGTAGAAATTCTATCTGATGATTCTAGTCTTTCTATAAAATTTTTCATGTCACAAGTAATATCAACTTGCTCCATTTTCTCTAATCTCTCACGTCTGTTTTGAATAACTTTAGTTAAAAGTTCTTGTTTTTTATCAATAATCTCATTTTCATCAAAACTATTAATTAACGAGGTTATAATTTCAGTCATTTTCACATCCATCTCACTAGTTTCTGACATAAACAAACCCCTAATTGAATTTACTTCTTGCAATTTTCTTATTGTCAATGAAATTATTTGATTAATTTTATCTAAAAGATTTTCAATGCCTGCACAAAAAGAAGCTCTCTCTATTGATTCTTCTTTTATAATTCGATATATTTCATTTGGAATGCCTGAATAAAACAATACTTCTGTATAAATATGTCGCTTTCTCATTTCACTAACAATTTCATTACCATTTTCACTTTCAGTAAGGTTTATATCTGATAAAATTAAATCAAATTCTTCATTAAGTATATCCTCAATATTTTTACTATCTTCCTGAACAGTTACATCTAGAGTAAAACCTTTTTCATTAACAAACTTTTCTATTTCTGGCTTATTATCCTCTATAACGTCACTATTATCTTCAAACCACAATATTTTATATTCAAGAGCCATGACCTACCCCCAAGATGAATTCCACACCTTTAGCAACCTTATTATTTATCTTTAAGTAGCCTTTCATTTTTTTGATGATTTGATCAATATGATACAAACCTAAACCAGATCCGTTTGTAGTTGTAAAACCAAAATCCATGACCTTATCAACGTAATCATCAGGGATACCCTTTCCGTCATCTTTATAAACCAATTCAATTATATTATTAGATCCTTTTCTCCAATTCATTTCGACATTATGAGCGTTTGCTTTTAGAGAATTATTAAGTAAATTATCGATAATAATTATAATTTCCAATGGCCTAAACTTAGTTGTCAATTCAAGGTTATCCTGATTAACTATCTCAACAAATAATTTTTGATTGTTTATTTGTAAATGTTTATATTCCTTGTATACATTTTCAATATACTCGTTTATAAATTGTATTAAATCTACAGTAATAGCACTTGACGTTAAGTTAAAATTAGCTTTTGTAACAAATTTAGCAATGGTGGATATTTTATTATTCTCTAGACTTATAATTTCAATATACCTATTAATCTCTTCTTTAGAGGCATTCTGCTGAATAGCTTCTTTTAATTTGTCTATATTTCTACTTATCCTATTAGATCCATGATTAATATGATGTTGTAAACTAATTAATTCTTTTGTATCTGTTGAAGCAACAGATTTCAAAAATAAATTTTGACTAGTTGTATGTTCTAAGTTCTTTTTACTAATTTTTAGCTCTGCAATTGTCTTTTCCGTTTCTTCTTCTAATTCTTTCCTCTCAATTAACAACTCATCAAATCTTTTACTTACATTTTTAATATGTTTTTGGATTTCAGGATCATTTTCATTTTCTAAAGTTTTCCTTGCTAGTTCAGATATTTCTTTTGCTGCACTCTTTTCCTTACTTTTTTCAATCAATTCTAAAAAATCTTTATTATACTCTACACCTATAATATTATCATTAGAATTAGATAGTTTCTTTATATAATCAATAATTTCTTGTTGTACATCTTCTGGATTTAGAGCAGGTTGCTTCTCAGTGTCCTCATTTTTTATTTTAAAAGGTTCTCCCCATTTAATTATCTTTACAACATATCTCTCAAGTATTTTTAATGACTTTTCATAAAAAAGTTCAATTAATTCTTCATAACTATTATTTTTGATAAATCCACCGTCTCGACTTGTTGTTTCAATTAATTTATTTTTTTCACCTTGTATTTCAATTTTTCCTATCAATTCGCGTGTGCCTAAATACCTACTGTGACCTTGAATTTTTCTTCTGTCTAAATTTAAAGTATCTTCACCTTCTTCACCATAAGGATAAATTCTAAACCCATTCTTATACATAAAGACTGAACCGTAAGCTATAGAACTAATTCCCATTTGTCTCTTGAAATTTATCTTCGCTGATCTATTTAAGTAAAAAAGATTAATTTCTATATCAGATAATATATAAGGATTACTCTCTGTTATTTTATAAATATATTTACCTCTATCATAAAGAGTTGTTATTATTTTATCTCCATCTTCAGTAATTTTAGTAATAATCTGAGTGGTTTTGAGATTTAATTTTTCAAATATTGTATTTTCAATTTTACCGTTAACAATATCCCACTTGTGCTTTGCTCTTAAATCAGCTTCCTTCTCATCTTCAGCGATTATTTCGATTGAGAAATTACTATTGTCCTTATTAGGATTAATTAGTTTCTCTAAAGACTTCTTTAATTTTTTTATTTTATCTCTGTTCCACTTGTCCCTTAAACCACCTATTTCAAGTACAGTACCAGTTTTTAAATCGTATTTGGTGGATTCCAATATCTCATGATTTATACCTATCTCTACAAATTCGTCTTTTAAGTTCTTTTCAAATTCCGACCAATCAATATTTATTGATTCAATAACTGCATTAGGTTCATCTTTTATAGTTAATAAATTTAATGTGCTTCCTAATCTATCACAAGAAAATCTTCCAACACCTTTAGCACCTGCAAAAAATCGTTTCGGTTGAATTTTATCTCGGTAATCTTGTATATCCTTATCCTCTGTACCATCTTTCTTAGCAGAATATGCAACAAATAACCATTTATTTTTAATATCAGTTATATTCATTCCTTTACCATTATCTTCTATAATAATTTTTGGGTTAGAACTATAAATATTTTCAAAAATAACTTTTACATCTTTAGCATGTGCATCGAAGGAATTTTTAACCAGCTCAAAAATAGCAATATATTCATCTGTTATTAGTTCTTTACCAATTAAATCCTTTAATCCTGCACTTACTTTGAAGGTTAATTTATCCATAAATTTCACCTAATTTATCTTTTTATAGAGTTTCCTTTTCAAATTATCCGTTGCTATTAAAGCTTTCATAATTTCCTCTGCAATAGCCCTAGCAAAAAGTGGCGGAACTGCATTTCCAACCTGAGTGTATTGAGGAGTTTCATATTTTCTTCTATCACCACCTGTTGTTCTTTTACCTAGAAAAATAAAACTGTCATCAAAAGATTGTAATCTAGCAAGTTCTCTTACTGACAATATTCTTGGATTATTAGAATCATAATGAACAATATCATCAGGTAATGTTAAAACTGTAGGCGAAACATCTTTCCGCTTTAATTTAGTACATCTATACTTTTTAGTAGAAAACTCTATTCTCATTTCCTCAGATAAGCGAAAGAGTAATTCTCCTATAGTTTCTCCTGAGTTTAATATTTTGAATCTATTAATTGTCTTTTCATTATGATTTGATGCTTGATGATTATATAATTTGTTTAAAGAAATCGAAGTACCATTACAATTAGGTGTTAGTCCTTTTCTTAAATTCTTTTGATAGATAGATTTATTACCATATCTATTATCATAATTCGTTTTTAATTCACCGTTCTTTAGAAAGTTCAAATCAGAAATTGCATCTTCTACTGTTACAGTAATGTTCTGTTTTTTTGGGAATTCAGGTGGAATTACAATGCTTTTATATTTATTATTTTTATATATTTTTACCCTATGTCCTAAAAATATAACTCTAGGACGGTTTTGTGGTACACCATAATCTTTAGCATTTAATACTTTATATTCTACACGGTAACCTAATTTTAAAGCCTCTTGTTTAATTATTTCACTAGCCATAACTTCCCTATATTTTTGCTGGTCCAATCCTTCAATCTCAGAGAATCTATAAGATAGTAGCCCTTCAACATTTTCCATTACAAAATACTTAGGTCTAACTAGTTGTATAACTTTTAAATATTCCATTAAGAGTAAATTTCGGGAATCATTCTTGGATCTTTTTCCTGATAGACTAAAACCTTGACAAGGAGGACCTCCCACTACGACATCAAAGTTAATATCTCCTATTAATTTTTTAAATGCGCCTTTATCCATAAGAAGTTTTTTTATATCACCATTGAAAAAATTAATTTTATATCCTAACTGTAAATGCCGATTAACATATGTTTCTGCGGCTTCTTTACTAAAATCAGTCGCTGATGGAATATTAAAACCCGCTTGAATAAAACCCTCTGACATTCCACCTGCTCCAGAAAATAAATCTAGTACATTATATTTTTTTTTCATTTTAATCACCCACGTAAAATCATGTAACACAATCTATATAATATTTTAACATAAATATCTATTTACTGATTATTCATATTTTTTGTTAGTCACTTATGATAAGGTTCCCCACGATTAATCCGAAAAGCCCGATAAATCTGCTCAACTAGTATGAGTCGCATCAACTGATGAGGAAACGTCATTTTCGAGAACGACAGCTTTTCGTCCGCTCGCTTCATCACCGCGTCACTCAATCCGAGTGATCCGCCGATGACGAAGGTGACTTTGCTTTTTCCATAAGTAGCCAGCTTATCTATTGTATCGGCTAGTTCTTCGGATGTTTTCATTTTTCCTTCGATGGCGAGGGCGATGACGTGGGCGTCGGGGCTGATTTTTGATAGGATGCGGTCGCCTTCTTTGTCTTTTATGATTTTCATGTCCTGGTCACTTAGGTTTTCCGGCGCTTTTTCGTCCGGGAGTTCGATGATGTCGATTTTTGCGTAGGCCGAAAGTCGTTTTGTGTATTCTTCAATGCCTTGCTTGAGGTATTTTTCTTTTAGTTTTCCGATTGTCACAATATTGATATTCACAGGTCATCCCCACTTTAAAAACAAGTTATTCATATATGTTGTCCACAATTGTGGATATCTTTTCTGTATTTTGTGTAAGATCATTCGTTCCCCACTATATATACTGCGGGGTCCCCACATAATTCACAGGCTGTGGATAAACTGTTAGTATGTTCGATTTTTCTGATTTCGGGCGGCAGTTCGTGGTCATCTATGTACATATCCAGCACGGTTTCGATGTGTTCTTCACAGGAATAATACGTTTGTTTCATGTTCAAATCCTCCGATGATTTTTTCCATTTTTACAATTGTTCTCTTTTCAATATAACCTATTTATTCACATGTTAGTAGTGCTTCGGGCTGAGTTTTATCCACAATTCGACAAACAAGCTGTTGATGACTCTATTTCGCTCGTGTGTTAGTTTGGATGTAACCGATGTGTGGGGAGGTCTGCATTTGCGGCTCAAATGGGTTTGCCTTTTTATGATCATGTTGCTGCTTGCTGCGTGTCATCCGTCTTATTGGGTGTTAGAGAAGGAACGGATCGGTGAAGGCAGTTCAGACTTAGAAATATACGCTAATTATCTTCAAATGCATAATGACGTAAAAGGATATCAAGTCTTCACCATTTCAGAAGGCAAAAAAATGGTCGTGGTGTCTCTCGGAAGCAGCGAGAAAGATAAGAAGCTTGAAGTTTCAGACGTCAAATTTACGCGTAAAGAAACGATTGTAACTGTGAAACGCAAACATGCTTCCAAAGCTAATGAAACAAACCCTTATATTTTGATTGGAATGGACAAAATCGAAGGGGATTTAATTGTTCAAGACGAATCAGGAGATCGCTTTGAAGAAACAGATTACCAGCAATAAAGCCGGCGTTCCGAGAACGTCCGGCTTTTTCTCTTATTTCAGCGTTCCATGCGGGTCGATGACGAATTTTTTGGCTGCGCCTTTGTCGAAGTCGCTGTAGCCTTTTGGCGCGTCGTCCAGAGAGATAACGGTGGCGTTGACAGCTTTTGCGATTTGCGCTCTACCGCTCAGGATCGCTTTCATCAAATTGCGGTTATATGTCATAGCAGGCGTTTGTCCGGTGACGAAGGTGTGGGCTTTGGCCCAGCCGAGTCCGAAGCGGATTTTTAAAGAGCCTGTTTTAGCGTCCGCATCCTTTGCACCGGGATCTTCGGTCACGTATAAGCCCGGAATGCCTAGGCTTCCGCCGACCTGGGTGACGTCCATGATCGAGTTCAGCACGGCAGCAGGCGCTTCTCCTTGATTGCCGTGTCCAGATGCTTCAAATCCGACACAGTCCACTGCGGCATCCACGGTCGGTTCACCTAGTATTTGTTCAATTTGCTCGCCGAGGCGGTCGTGTTTTTGCACGTTGACCGTTTCACAGCCGAAGCTTCTCGCCTGTGCCAATCTGTCTTCGTTCAGATCGCCGACGATCACGGTGGAGGCGCCTAGGAGCTGAGCGGAGTGTGCAGCTGCCAAGCCGACAGGCCCCGCTCCCGCGATGTAAACGGTTGAACCTGTTTGTACGCCCGCTGTATAAGCTCCATGGAAGCCGGTCGGGAAAATGTCGGACAGCATGGTCAAATCGAGAATCTTTTCTAGCGCCTGTTCTTTATCAGGGAATACCAAAAGCTGAAAATCAGCGTATGGCACCATGACGTATTCAGACTGCCCGCCGACCCAGCCACCCATATCGACGTAGCCGTAAGCCGATCCCGGCCGATCCGGATTGACATTCAGGCATACATGTGTTTTCTGCGTTCTGCACATCACACAGCGTCCGCAGGCAATGTTGAAAGGAACGGATACGATATCACCCTTTTTGATAAATTCAACATCACGCCCCGTTTCAATGACTTCTCCCGTAATTTCATGCCCGAGCACCAAGCCTTCAGGCGCTGTTGTGCGGCCTCTGACCATATGCTGGTCGCTTCCGCAGATGTTTGTTGTAATGACCTTCAAAATAACCCCATGCTCACATTTTCGGTTCACATTCGCCTTTGGAACACCAGGCCCATCCTTTAAGATTAACTCCGGATAACCGATATCCTCCACCGCTACAGTCCCTTTGCCTTTGTACACAACCGCTTTGTTTCCTGTCAACGCCATTCCTCCCATTCATGTTTTTGGACTCTGCGTCCTTGAACATGACTTCGGTTCGGCATGACTCTTTCCCTTTTTCACGCCTGCTTTTTCTGTATTCTTACAACAACAAATATGCCAAGAAAACAGCCGATAATGGTTCCGAGGATGTCGAACCAATCTGCTTTACCTCCGTTTAACAGGAACATCGCAGCCGCCGAAATCAGACTGATGATAACTGCAAGAAGAATGACCCGTTTGGTGCGCATATGCTTCCTCCTTTATCTATATCAATTTTATATATTCATTTTACAGTAATTAACACCTGTTTGCTTGAAAAGGCCATTCGAGATTTATAGTTTTGAACCACGTTTAGATGGAGGCTGGACAACGTTCTATCATTGATATGTATCAAATTGCGTAACAGAAAAAAGAGACTTCACAAGTCTCTTCATAAACAGCGATCAGTTGAATAATAATTTCCTGAGAAATAATGTGACAACACTGGTTCCTAACGCAATTGCAGTATAGAGCACAACCCAAAACAAAAATGAACTGTTGCCAGATGCTAATGTAAACAACAAAATGATGCTCGCCATTAGGACAATGAGCGGCGCCACCCAAAATCTCTTAAATAAAAAATGACCCGCTATACCAAATACACCTGCGATGATCGGAAAACCAAAAACGATTAATAACACAGCGATGGCTCCCATACTAACCTCCTTGCCCTTAAAACCCCTTCATCACCTCAAAATCATACAGCTTCAAATGACTCTTCGGCGTCACGATCTCCTTTACCTTCCCAATCTCTTTTTCCTTCACTTTCTTTCCGGTTTTCAGACTGTACTGTTCAATGTAGGCAGGCTTGTTATACGTGTATGTGAAGAAATAGAGGCTGCTGCCTTTTTGGGTGATTTCTTTGAAATCGGCTTTCATTTTGTCTCGGGAAAGGGTGAAGGCGGTGCTTGTTTTTCCTGTCTTTGCATCGATTTTGTATCCCTTTCCGAAGCCGTCAATGAAGTACAAGTGCCCGTCATAAGGGAAAAAGCTTCTTTTAAAGCTGAAGGGCATGGAGCTGTATATCGTTTGTTCGTCGTTTTTGTATTCGGCGATGTCGTGCAGCTCGACTTTGCCGCTTTTCTTGTTGATCTTGACCATTTGATAAAGATTACGAGCCTTTTGGTCGCGAACCATAAAATAAACAGCCTGATCGTCCACAGCAAGCTGGGATTCGACTGAGGCTCCTTCCCGGTACTGCCATTCCGTTATCTTGTGATAGGTGAGCTTCTTCTGATCTGCTTGAATCTGGAGGAGCTGATAGCCTTTTTCGTCAGCTGTCGGGACGAGTGCATAAATGGCGCCGTCATGAAAACCGGAGGCTCGGATGTAGTAGGGGATGACGTCTTTTTTCCACTCTCCGTCGATCTGGCGGTATAGCTCTGAACGGTACCCGTCTCTCTTTTTGTCGTAGCCTGAGTTGTAGAGGGTGTAAAAACCGTCCTTATTTTGCAGAAAGCCTGCGCTGTCGCCTGTGTGCTGATAGGCTCTTTTATGGGAGCTCAGGCCGTCTTTAATCGTATAAATTGTGTTTTTGTCCTCCAGCATCACACTGTCGCCGTGAACCTTGGCTGAGCCCAGCTCAAGGCCCTTCATCTTAAAGGAAGACAGCGTCCCGTCCTGGCTGATAAACAGGGCGTAGCTTTTCCCGCCGCCAAATGCATCTTGATCCGCAGAGGTTGAGAAATACAGCAGGGTGTCCTTGTTGTCCAAAAAATCAGGGTCTCGGAGATCCTGCTGACTCACGGCTTTATGGCTTTTGAGAGGAGAAATGAAGACAAATAGTGCGATTCCTGCGAGAATCAGCATGGCGATAATAATCATCCACTTTTTCATATCCTTCTCCTTAGTTGATGGTCATGATGGTTGTCGTATAGGATGAGCTTGTGATGTCGCGCGGATACACGCCTAAGCCTCCGTTGCTGTCTATATCAATGCCGGCTTTCAGCAAAAAGGCAGACCATAGGAGCTTTGAACAGTTTTTGGCGCCATCATGGCCTGTATTTCTGTTATTGACGAAGTTAAATGAATATGGGTCGCCGACTTTTGATACCGCCCAGTCGGCAGCAGATGTTTTTTGAGATGAGGTGACGCTGACGGTTTGTACGATGGAGTTGTCTTCCACGTCTCTGGCATTGTAAGCGATCTGCCTGACGCCGTCGCTCGGGACAGATTCCACAATTTTGTCAGCAGCGGAGTACAAGCCGACGTGGCCGTGATTGTAGTAGGCTGTGTAGGAGTTGGTGTAATAGATATTGCCTTTCGCACTTGTCGGGAGTTTTTTCGTGCCGGACGACCCGCCCATGATGGACATGCCGCTTTCCTTGGCGAGTCTGTCGCCTTCTGCTTTATCAGCTGTGATTTCCTTATAGAACTGTTTCAGAATGACGTCTTGCTTTACGTGTTGCTGTTTGGCAATCTGGCTGGCGGACTTCATGATTTCTTCTGGTGTCGTGCCTGGCTGCAGTGCGGCGATTTCTTCAGCATAGTTTGTGGTCTTTACGGCTTTGGCGGGAGAAACAAACAGGCCGCCGCAAATTGTAAGCGCTACCAAAAACATCGACACCCGTTTTTTCAACTTCATTACATCTCCTCTTTTCTTGTGAATGTAGGAAAGGTGATTTCCTCACCCACATTATATTAGGAAAATAAGGAAAGTAACTAGGTTATTTACAGAATTTTTAGAAATCATTTACAGAAAAAAGGCCTTTATCAGGCCCTTTTCGTTATAGCTTCTTGCTCATCACTACGTCTGTTTCTTGAAATCCGGTTTGCTCATATAGCTTTCGCGCCGTCTGATTATGGGCAAAGACGTGAAGGGACAGCTTGCGGATTCCCATACTGCGTGCCGTTTGATCTAATGCCGCCAATGCTTGCTTTGCGTAGCCCTTGCCGCGGTACGGTTCATATAACCCGAAATCATAAATAAACGCTTCCTGCTGCGGATGTTCCGGTTCAGCATGTATCCATAGCCAGCCAACGATATCCTTTTCATTCAGCTTGAGGCTCCACAAATGGTGATGGGGTGTTTCCAGCCCTCTCGGAAGCAGATCAGTAAATGCCTGCTTAGACAAAAGCTGTGCATCTTCAGGCAGCCATGTTCCCGCTTTTACCTTTTCTTCGGCGTAATGCTTTGTTGTGTACGTGAGATAAGACCGAAATTCTTCTGTCTGCATAGGGGTCAGTATGATTGTCATATCATCTCTCCTTCATATATTGACTAGAGGATTTTACATAAAATAGAAAGAGGTGTTACTATCAGAATAAGCAACTGAGATTGATAAGTCACTAGAGAAAGGAGTTTCACATGAATAAGATTGCACCCGCAGAAATCGCTAACATGCTCAATGATTGGTATCTTGCCATCAAGAAACATGAAGTTGAAGAGTCCGCCCGTTGTTTTGAAGAAGTGAAGCCTTTATTGGATGACATGGAAGAGGATCAGGAGGTGCTTGCCTACTTCTCCTTATTGGAACTGCGCCATAAGGTTTTGCTTCACGAGGCGAGAGGACAGGGCTTTCAGCATGAGGAGCCTTCTCATATGAATGCTACGTCTGACCTGCTGAAATATTACTTTTTTCTATTTGAAGGCATGTATGAGGCCTATAAAAATAATTATGACATTGCCATTGGGCTGTATAAAGATGCAGAGCAGTATCTCAACAACATCCCCGATCCGATTGAGAAAGCCGAATTTCACCTGAAGGTCGGTAAGCTCTATTATAAGCTTGGGCAAAATATTGTGTCCCTCAACCATACACGGCAAGCGGTCAAAACGTTCAGGGAAGAGACCGATTATAAAAAGAAACTGGCCTCAGCACTGATCACCATGTCAGGCAATTTTACCGAGATGAGCCAATTTGAAGAAGCCGAAACGTATTTGGACGAAGCGATTCGGATCACGACAGAATTAGAGGATCATTTTTTCGAAGCCCAGCTTTTGCATAACTTCGGACTTCTACATGCGCAAAGCGGTAAATCAGAAGAAGCGGTCTCGAAATTAGAAGAGGCCTTACAGAACGAAGAATACGCCCGCTCTGCCTATTACTATCATTCTGTCTACTTGCTGATACGAGAGCTGTTTAAAATCAAAAAATACGAACAGGCTGTATCTTATTACCAAGAAGCGAAGGAAAAATTGACTGTCGAGCCGAATAGAATATGTGAGGCAAAAATAGACATTTTATATGCCATTTATGCAAAAGGAGGTCATGCGGAAACGTTTCACTTATGCAAACAACATATGGATGATTTGGTGTCCGAGAAAGAGTATGACAGTGTAAGAGAACTTTCCATTTTGGCTGGCGAACGGTATAGGGAGCATGAGCTTTACAAAGAAGCTGCCCACTTTTTTTATGAAGCATTACAAATTGAAGAACTGATCAAACGAACGGAGGTTATATAAATGAAAAAATTTCTGATTGGTGCAGGCGTCGCAGCAGTGATTTTATCAGGATGGTTTATTGCGGACCATCAAACCCATACACAGGAGATGAAAGTCGCTGAGAAAATGATTGGATAAATGAAAAACCCCGCGGGATGCGGGGGTTTTCTTATTACAGCAACTTTTTCCCTAACAGGGATTCAACGAGCTCTACTGCTGTTTGGCCAGTCTTGTTTTCATGATCAAGAATCGGGTTGACCTCAACGAATTCAGCTGAGGTGATGATGCCTGCGTCATACAGCATTTCCATAGCCAGATGGCTCTCCCGGTAGCTGATGCCGCCGACGACAGGGGTTCCGACACCCGGTGCGTCGTTCGGATCAAGTCCGTCCAGATCAAGGCTGAGATGGACGCCGTCACACGCTGATAAGTAATCAAGGGTTTCTTCGATCACCTTTGTCATGCCGAGACGGTCGATTTCGTGCATCGTGTACACCTTCATGCCGCTTTCCTTAATGTACTTGCGCTCTCCTTCATCAAGTGACCGGGCGCCGATGATGACGACGTTTTCCGGTTTGATTTTAGGTGCATAGCCTTCAAGCTTAACCAGTGACTCGTGGCCGATGCCGAGGCTGACGGCAAGCGGCATGCCGTGAATATTTCCTGATGGTGATGTTTCAAGTGTATTCAGGTCGCCGTGCGCGTCATACCAGATGACGCCAAGGTTATCGTAATGCTTCGCTGTGCCTGCCAGCGTGCCGATCGCAATACTGTGGTCGCCGCCCAGGACAAGCGGGAATTTTTTCTCTTCGATGACTTTATTGACCTTTTGAGCGAGTTTTTCATTTCCCGCCAAAACAGAATTCAGGTTTTTCAGTTCCTCGTCATTTTTGATCTTTTCGCGGCTGATCGGAATGTCACCGAGATCTTCAACCGTATACCCCATGTCTGACAGCCTCTCGATCAAATGGGCGTACCGGATGGCACTCGGGCCCATGTCCACTCCGCGTCGTGCTTGTCCTAAATCCATTGGCATTCCAATAACCGAAATCGTTTTATCCATCTGTGATTCCACCTCAACATATAAGATAATGTCCTATGCGGGTTATAACAAAGATGACTTGCGGACAACGTTTTTAAAGCTCTAGCTGACGATTTGCCTGCTGGCGTTTTTTAATGACGACATGATAAATGATGTAGCAAATAACCATAAACGGTACGCCGCAATACAGCGCGATACGCTGCTCCGGATCAAATGCAAGGCTGATGAGAACGACCGTATTTAACGTCAGGCCGATCAGCGGAAGCGCCGGATATAGCGGTGTTTTGAATTTCAAATCTTCTACCTTGCCGCCTTCACGGATATATTTGCGTCTAAACATGATTTGGGAAAGCGAAATCGTAATCCAGCCTACCTGTGCGCTCATGCCCGCCAATGATAATAGCACCATATATACGGTTTCAGCCTGCGCAAATTTTGTCAGAAGTGACAGGCAGGCCACAGCCATCGTTACGATTAACGAGTACATCGGCACACCGCGCTGATTTGTTTTGCCCAGCGCTTTGAAGGCCTGTCCTTCATTCGCCATCGCGTACAGGATACGTGTCGATGCGTATAAACCTGAGTTCGCAACAGATAACAGCGCAATCAATATAACAAAGTTCATAATATCAGCGGCATATGGAATTCCGATTTGCTCAAATACGGCAACAAATGGACTTTCCACGACTCCCGCCTGTTTCCACGGAATCATGCCGGCAATGACAATGATTGAAAGCACAAAGAAGACAAGCGTTCTCCATACTGTCTGTTTAATGGACCGCGGAATCGTTTTTTCAGGGTCTTCACTTTCTCCGGCTGCAACTCCGATCAGCTCAGTTCCCTGGAACGCGAAGTTCACGGTAATCATCGTAATCAGCATTGCCTTTATGCCGTTCGGAAATAACCCGTCTTCATAAAAATGCGTCAAAAACGGCGCCTGCTCTCCGCCCTTCAGATCAATCAGGCCAAACATGGCGGCTCCGCCGAGAATAATAAATAAAAGGATGATCAAAATTTTAATGCCTGAAAACCAGAATTCAGATTCTGCAAAGGCTTTTGTGGTGATCGCATTTAATACAAACATCAGTGCCGCAAATACCAGACACCAGATCCACACGTCTATGTGCGGAAACCAGCGTTGCATCAGCTGCCCCGCTGATAAGAATTCAATGGCGCATGTAACCGCCCAGCCGAGCCAGTACAGCCAGCCGAACGAAAACCCGAAGGCCGGGCTGATAAATTTTGTCGCATAGGTCTGGAAGGACCCCGACACAGGGTAGGCGACTGCCAGCTCTCCTAAGCAGAGCATCGTCAAAAACATGATAAAGCCGCCCACTAAATAGGACAGAACCGCGCCGAGCGGTCCCGCCTGGTTAATGGTAAACCCGGTTCCAAGGAAGAAACCGGTTCCGATCACTCCGCCCAATGAAATCATGAACAAGTGGCGTGATTTCATCGTCCGCTGGAGCTGATTTCCGTTATCTTGGTTAGTATTCACATTCTGCACCCCTTCAGCAACTTGTATTGGATCTAAGCTGGAACATCTACATGGTGCGTATCCCAGTTTGCTGTCCAAAGAGTCTCTATCTATTTAATATAAAATTCACTTCTTCTCATAAAGATACATTATACTAAAATACTGTAGCTGAGCAAATAGGGAGTGCTGATTTTTCTGTTGTAAATTTATACAAACGAAGTGAATATCCCGCCATGGTGCAGATTTATGCGTTTTGCAGCACGTACTTAATTTTCTCTATTGCCCAATCCAAATCCTTTTTGGAAATGATTAATGGCGGTGCAAAACGAATGACTGTATCATGCGTTTCCTTGCATAAAAGCCCTTCTTCCTTCAAACGCTCACAATACGGACGTGCGGCTTCCGTCAATTCTACACCGATAAACAGCCCTCTGCCGCGGACTTCTTTAATGACAGGGTTATCAATGCTCTCAAGCTCGCTTTTAAAGTATTCGCCAAGCTCAAGAGAACGATCCGCCAGCTTTTCATCCTCCAGCACTTCCAATGAGGCGATAGACACTGCACATGCCAGCGGGTTCCCGCCAAATGTAGAGCCGTGTGAGCCCGGGTTAAACACGCCTAATATCTCGCGGTCCGCCGCAATGCATGAGATCGGGAACACACCGCCGCCAAGCGCTTTGCCCAAGATATACATATCCGGAACAATGCCGTCCCAATCACAGGCAAACGTCTTGCCTGTACGTCCAAGACCGGTCTGAATTTCATCCGCAATAAACAGGACATTCTCTTCCTTACAAATCGCCGCTGCTTCCTGCAAAAACCCTTCAGGCGGAATGACAATTCCCGCTTCGCCTTGAATTGGTTCGAATAAGAACGCAGCTGTATTCGGCGTAATGGCCTGACGAAGCGCTTCCGCATCACCGTACGGGATTAATTTGATTCCCGGAAGCATCGGGCCGAATCCTCTTTTATATTCCTCTTCAGAAGAAAGAGATACCGCCAGCATCGTCCGGCCGTGGAAGTTCCCGACACATGCGATGATTTCCGCTTGGTTGTCTGCTACGCCTTTTACTTCATAAGCCCAGCGTCTCGCCGCTTTCACCGCGGATTCAACCGCTTCAGCTCCTGTATTCATCGGCAGAATCATCTCTTTGCCTGTCAGTTTAGCTGTTTTTTCGTAAAACGGTCCAAGCTGATCGTTGTGAAACGCGCGTGACGTGAGGGTGATTTTATCAGCCTGATCCTTCAATGCCTGAATGATTTTTGGATGTCTGTGACCCTGGTTTACTGCAGAATAAGCACTCAGCATATCCATATATTCATTGCCTTCCGGGTCCTTTACCCAAGCACCCAGCGCTTCAGAAATAACAATCGGGAGCGGATGATAATTGTTAGCTCCGTAATGAGACGTCTGATCAATAATTTCCTTGGATTTAGATAAAGCTGGCATATTTGAATTCCCCCTTGTTTTCTGTTTCCACATGTTATCCTGCTTTCCCTTTTTATAAATGCAAGTTCTGTGCCAAATCAAGATTTCGTGTGTTTTCTACAATTTTCGAGGACAAGGTGCAAAAAGATTCTGATATTTCGAGCAAAAATTTCAGCAAGTGCAAAATTCTTTTGCATATCAACTCCATTCTTTTATAAAATAGAAGCAATATTAAGAAAATAATTGAGGGAGGTTTATACAGTGGTCAAAGACAGCGAATTCCTCACATTGGTTTTTCAAAGCATTTTGGATGAAATCGATGTTGGCCTGCACGTAGTAGACGAGCATGGAAACACGATCGTTTATAACAACAAAATGATGCAGATTGAAGATATGGAGAAGCATGACGTCCTGAATAAAAACCTGATGGATGTGTTTATGTTTTCGAAACAGCAGGACAGCACCCTGGTACAGGCTCTTCAGGAAGGCAAAACAATTAAAAATGTGAAGCAGAGCTACTTCAATAATAAAGGTCAGGAAATCACGACGATCAATCATACCTATCCCATCGTCCAAGACGGCAAAATCAGGGGTGCAGTCGAAATTGCCAAGGATGTGACAAAGCTTGAACGGCTGATCAGGGAAAATATGAACAAAAAAGGCAGCACAACCTATACATTTGACAGTATTCTCGGCACCAGCCCGGCCATTCAAGACGTCATCGAAAACGCCAAGCGGGCAACGCGCACATCATCATCTGTCCTTCTCGCAGGCGAAACCGGCACGGGAAAAGAGCTGTTCGCGCAAAGCATCCATAATGGCAGCGACCGCTCAGGGGGCCCGTTTATTTCACAAAACTGCGCGGCGCTGCCAGACAGCCTTGTGGAAAGCATTTTGTTTGGAACGAAAAAAGGCGCATTTACCGGCGCTGTAGACCAGCCCGGCCTGTTTGAACAAGCCCATGGCGGCACGCTGCTGTTAGATGAAATCAACTCGCTGAACCTGAGTCTTCAGGCAAAACTGCTCCGCGCTCTTCAAGAACGGAAAATCAGGCGCATCGGTTCGACAAAGGATACACCGATTGACGTGCGTATTATTGCCACGATGAATGAAGACCCGATTGATGCGATTGCGGGTGAACGGATGCGGAAGGACTTGTATTACAGGCTGAGCGTCGTAACACTGATTATCCCGCCGCTTCGGGAACGGAAAGAAGACATTTTGCTTCTCGCGTCAGAGTTTATCCAAAAAAACAACCATCTGTTCCAAATGAATGTCGAACACATCAGCGAAGACGTGAAGCAATTTTTCATGTCTTATGACTGGCCGGGAAATATTCGGGAGCTTGAGCATATGATCGAAGGCGCAATGAATTTCATGACGGATGAGCAAACGATTACGGCTTCCCACCTGCCCTATCAATACCGCATGAAAATCAAACCGGCTGATACCCCAGAGCCTGAAGCACCAAGACACCAGCCGGCCGCGGACTTAAAAGAAAAAATGGAGAGCTTCGAAAAATATGTGATTGAGAACGTGTTAAGAAAACACGGCCATAACATCTCGAAAGCTGCTCAGGAGCTTGGCATCAGCAGACAAAGCCTTCAATACCGGCTGAAGAAATTTTCCCACTCGCCTGCCGAGTAACAGCCCTATTCTGTCGCAGGAAGCCTGATCAGAAAAACAGTGCCTCTGCCGATTTCACTTTTGACGTCAATCGTCCCATTATGGCTGTCGATAATCGACTTTGTAATGGCAAGCCCCAATCCCGAACCTCCATATTTTCGGGAACGGGATGGGTCTGCCCTGTAAAATCGGTTAAATAAATGCGGCAAGTGCTCCGGTGCGATGCCTGTGCCGTTGTCCGCTATCATCAGCATGACGCCGTCATCGTTTTTTTGCAGCGAGATGGTGATGGCACCGGTTTTCTCATCCGTATACTGCACCGCGTTGTAAACCAAATTCAAAATGACCTGTTTCATTTTATCCCCGTCAAACACCGCTTCAGCATGATCCTCAAGCAGCAGCTGCAGTTTTCTTTCTTTCGCAAGCAGACTGAGCTGCGGCTCCATTTCCCTTATGAGCGAATCGAGATCGCCTCTCTTCATTTCAAAGCTCGGCACCCGATCGATTTTTGCAAGAAACAGAAGATCCTCTATCAGCCGTGTGGCTCTCTTCGATTCTTCATACATACTATTCAGCGCTCTTTCTCTCTGCTCCGGCTGAAGCGCTGCGCCCCGCAGCAGCACTTCTATAAAGCCGTGTATGGATGTTAAAGGTGTTCTCAGTTCATGCGAAGCGTCTGATACAAATTGCCGGATGCGCTCCTTCGCTTCTTTTTCTGCTTTGAATGACGTTTCAATCCGCTCCAGCATGTGATTAAACGAAATGGCAAGCGTATCGATTTCCATTTGTTTTCGATAAACAGGAAGTCTTTTATTCAAATTTCCAGCATTAATATGCCCCATCATATGTACCATTTGTGATAACGGTTTGAGCGTATGTCTGACCACGGGCAGGAATGTAAAAAGCCCGAGCAGGAGCGCGACGAGCGAGAGCGTGGAGTAAATGCTGATTTGCCGGAGCAGCACATCCTTCAGCGGTGCTGTTAAAGCACTCATTTGGATCACGCCTGCTTCTTTTCCATCAATAGTAATAGCCTGAAACACAACCAGCACTTCCTCGCCTGATTCATTTTTCGTCATTTTGTAATGCAGGGCCATCGTATCTTTCAATGCCTCGTCATATACACTTTTTTTAAATGTTGGCGGCGCTCCCGCATATGGGTCCGTCGACAATACCGTGCTGGCTTTTGTTTTTTTATCGATAAAAACAATTGTCACACCCGGATAAATAAAGGCGGGACGGACAGCACCATCTGACTTATGCGAGCCGTCAGGATTGCTTTTGTATCTTTCAATGTTTTGCCATATGGTCGGCTCCGTCGAGTTGATATAACTTTGAATACTGACAGCGCGGTTTTCATATAAGAGGCGTTTTCCAAACACATATTGCATGGCGCCGACAAAAACCAATAGAAGAACAAGAATGCACAACGAGCGGAATAAAAGCTGAAAGCGAAGCGTTTTGAATCGTTTTCTCATACAATATCCACCCGATAGCCCGCGCCGCGTACCGTTCGGATCACTTCATGCTTTTTGTCATTCAATTTTTCCCGCAAGGAACGGATGTACACTTCGACAATATTTTCTTCCCCGTAAAAGTCGTAGCCCCATACTTTATCCAGAATCCTCGCTTTACTGAGCACAAGGCCGTGATTCAGCACCAAAAATTTCAGCAGCTCGTATTCCGTTGCCGAAAGCTTCAGCACCTCTTCCTGATAACGGATTTCTCTGCGCCGGTCGTCAATCCGAAACGGGCCGAGCGCCACTTCTTCGAACAGGTTAGGGAAGTGATCCCGAATTCTTGCATAGATACGCGCCAGCAGCTCTTCAAAGCTGAAGGGTTTGATCATATAATCATCAGCGCCCTCTGTCAGCGCTTTTACCCGAACCCCCACCTCATCCTTTGCCGTAAGCATAATAACGGCGGTATGGCCGGTTTTTTTCATCATTCTCGATACTTCCAGTCCATCCATTCCGGGCATCATCACATCCAGAATGGCCACATGCGGCTGAAATGTTTTTGCGATGTTCATTGCTGTCATTCCGTCAGCCGCGGTCTTGACTTCAAAGCCTTCATTTTCAAGTCCCATTGTCAAAAAATCTAATATCGCCGGTTCATCGTCCACGAGCAAAATCTTGATGCCTTTCATCCTATTCATGCTGTGCTCTCTCCTTAGTTGGCATAAACCTCTGATTAGTTTTTTCCCTTCCCCTCCTATTATTCGTTTTTATCTGAAAACCAACTGAATCTTCCCTAAAAATCAGCTGAATTCAGCAAGTTTTCAGCCAGCCCTCATTTGATTTTCAGCTTCGGCCTATACAATAGCCTTAGTTGGTTCAGCCAACAGTGAAATCAAAGGAGGAACAACACATGAATATCACTAAAGTTTTATCAGGAGCCGCGCTGGGAACGATTCTTTCAATCAGTTCTTTAACTTCCGCCCATGCCGCTGTCATTCAAAAGGATGATACATCAGCGAAGGTCGAGACGAAGCAGCAGGCTTCCATCACAATAGCAAAAGCAAAACAAGTTGCTTTGAACAAATGCAAAGGTACTGTTCAATCTGCCCAAATGAAGAAAGTGAACGGCACTTACGTATATGTTGTCAAAGTTCTCGGTGAGGACGGCAAACAGCATACGATGAACGTCAACTGCGACAGCGGAAAAGTTGTGAAGCATGACATTCAAAAGAAACAAAGCTACATCAGCAAATCAAAAGCACATTCTATTGCTTTGAAAAACTGCAAAGGTGCGGTTCAATCGTCTGAACTGAAGAAAGAAAATGGCGTTTACGTTTATGTCGTGAAAGTAATGGGTGAAGACGGCAGCCTTCACACGTTCCATATCAATGGAGAAAACGGCAAAGTCGCAAAACACGAGCAAAAGAAACAAGCACATATTTCAAAAACAAAAGCGCATCAAATCGCACTGAACAAATACAAAGGCGCAGTTCAATCTTCTGATCTGAAGAAAGAAAATGGCGTTTACATCTACGTTGTAAAAGTGCTTGGCGAAGATGGCAGTACTCATACAATCCATGTCAACTGTGACAGCGGTAAAATCGTAAAACAAGAAGTGCAAAAGAAAAACGCAGCCATTACGAAAACAAAAGCACATAACATTGCCCTAAACAAATGCAAAGGCACAGTGAAATCTTCTGCTTTGAAGAAAGAAAACGGTAAATACGTTTACGTGATTAAAATCACTGCCCAAAACCACACTGAGCAAACAGTGAAAGTGAACGCTGAAAACGGAAGCATTTGCAAATAAAAATTGATACTTGCCAGCAGTGAAACAACTGCAATTCAACGTGTAACACCAGTCTTGTTTTAACACGAAGTTCTAAGTTCATGTCTACCTTTTTCTAAATACTTTTTAAACTGAACGTGCGTGACCCGCGTTCAGTTCTTTTTACATCATTAGCTAAGGAGGATATAAAAATGAATGTGAAAATATTTTCAGCGACTGCCTTAGGCGCTGTTATCTCAATTAGTTCCTTATCTTCCGCACATGCGGCCGTTCTGCATAAAGAGGACACTGCTAAAGTCCAAACACAGCAGCAAGCTTCTATTACGCTTTCTAAAGCGAAAACTGTGGCATTACACAACTGCAAAGGCGCGGTTCAATCAGCACAAATGAAGAAAGCAGACGGCGTTTATGTCTATGTCATTAAAGTGCTCGGTGAGGACGGCAAAGTTCACACCTTCAACGTCAACTGCAGCAGCGGAAAAGTCGTCAAGCATCACGTTGAAAACAAACAAGCCGCAATCACAAAAGCAAAAGCTCAAAGCATTGCGCTGAACAAATGCAAAGGCACAGTAAAATCTTCTGCATTGAAGAAAGAAAATGGCATCTATGTGTACATCATTAAAATCTCAGTTAGCAACCACACGGAACAAACCATTAAAGTAAACGCTGAAAACGGAAGCATTTGCAGCTGACAGGCATTGCCTGCTGTTTCACGTGTAACACCCATCTTGTATTTTTCTTCATATTCGATATATCCTTTTTCAACTGAACGGGCGTGACCCTCGTTCAGTTTTTTTACATGAAAAAGCAGTCTGGCAACGGTGCCAGACTGCTTTTGTTAACTTCCTAATTGGTCTGCGGAGGAGAGCTTAATATCAACGGATTTTTCTTTTCCGCCGCGGTAAAACCTCACCTTCACCCGGTCACCGACTTTTTTCTGATAAAGCCGTTTCCGCAGATCAACAATATCATTTACTTTGTGTCCGTCAAATTCCGTGATGACATCCAGTTCCTTAAGCCCTGCTTTTCCGGCAGGTGAAAAGGCGTCTACACCCATCACAACCACGCCATTGGTGACATCCTTAGGAAGCTTCAGAGTTTCATCCCAATGATAGCTTGCGATGTCGCTGAGCGATTTCATTTCAATGCCAAGGAACGGTCGTTTGACTTCGCCGTATTTCTCCAGATCCTCTATCACCGGAATCACAAGCTTAGACGGAATCGACAGGCCAATCCCTTCAACCGCCGACTCGGCAATTTTCATTGAATTGATACCAATGACTTTCCCGTCCATATTTAACAAAGCGCCGCCGCTGTTCCCAGGGTTAATGGCCGCATCTGTTTGCAGGACTTCTGCGTTCCAGTCAGGCTGTCCGTCATCGTTTGAATCCACTGGAATTGCCCTCTCCGTACCTGAGATGACCCCCTGTGTGACAGAGCCTGCAAACTCAAGGCCTAACGGGTTGCCAATCGCAATAACCGGCTCCCCTGATTTCACTTTATCTGAATTTCCGAAGTCGGCGACTGCTTTTATTTTATTGCTTTTCACCCGTAAAACAGCCAGGTCCATCAGCTGGTCGCTGCCGACAAGGTCAGCCGATACACGCGAGCCATCTTTCAGGCTGATTTCAATTTGGGAAGCGCCCTCGATAACATGATGGTTGGTCACGACATAAGCAGAGTTGTCATTTTTCTTATAGATGACGCCTGAGCCGCTCCCAGCCTCGCCGCTCTCTCCCCAAATATCTGATTTTTGGATGTTCACAACACCGACAACGGCGGGCGACACATTGCTGACAATCTTGGTGACGGCGTTGTTGACACTGACATTCACCGTCCTGATTGATTCTTGGCCATTGTTGTTCTGCTGCTGATCTAAGGCGCCCGTATCTAACCCTTCATTTGACAGGTACGGCATGATAAACGCCATTAATACGGCACCGACAATCACGCCAATCAGACTAGAAAGGAAATATCCTTTTTTGCTTCTCTTTGGCTGTTCAGGAGTAGTATGTTCTTCCTCACGATCGTAATCCACCATATTCCATCCTTTCCAAGAACGTTAATATGGTTATATTGTGGGTTAGAAACTCCTATAATAGTCATGATTTACATAGAAAAATTATACAGCGCAAAGCGGCGTGGCCTTCTTCGGATCGGTGTCATACAAATCAAATGTCTCACCCGTCACAAACCCTTTAGAAGCTAATGTCTGCTGCACAGACATTCTCGCCAGCTCCTTCATGTTGTTGTCCTGGCTCAAATGTGCCAAGTAAATTCGTGACGTCTCATCGCCAATGACATCGGTCATCGCCAAGGCAGCATCTTCATTTGAAACGTGCCCCACGTCACTTAAAATCCGCCGCTTAATGCTCCACGGGTATCTTCCCATTTGCAGCATACCGACATCGTGATTGCTTTCAAACACAAACACATTCGCTGACCGGATGATCCCTTTCATCCGGTCGCTGACGTATCCCGTATCTGTCATTAATGCGAGCTTTCGGCCGTTATAATGGAATACATAAAACATGGGTTCCGCCGCGTCGTGAGAGACGCCAAACGATTCCACGTCAAGTCCGCCGAACGACTTCACCGTCTCCATCGGAAACACAAATTTTTGATCGGTGTCTATTTTGCCGATATGGTTCTCCATCGCTTTCCATGTCTTCTCATTCGCATAAATCGGAAGCTTGTACTTTCTGGCGACCACACCGAGTCCCTTAATATGGTCACTATGCTCATGCGTCACAAAAATGCCGTCTACATCATCCAGCTTACGCCCGATCTGCGCCATCAGTCCATCCATGGCTTTCCCGCTCAAACCGGCGTCCACTAAAAATGCGTGATCCTCTGTTTCGAGGTAAAACGCATTTCCCGTACTCCCGCTCGCAAGTACGCTAAATTGCAAGCTCATGTCTGTTCACTCCATTATTTTCATTGATCTGTATCTAAAATCGTACTCTCCAAAGCATTCACAGTAAAATACTCTTGTACTGTCTTTTTCTCACCGTTCACCTTTTTATCGTACTCGACCGTAATTCTCCATACCGGTGCCAGCACCTGCGTACTTGTCAGCGGATATTGTGCTACGTAGCCGAATTTACAGCTCTTCACAGTGCTGTATTCTTTTAATTGATTTTGATAGTACAATAGCTCAACCGCATCCATTTCAGTGATTAAGCTTTCTTTCTGAATTTGCTTAAAGGTCTCAAGCGTTGTCTGGTCGTACGACACAACCTCGTTTTTAGCGTTTAAGTGCAGCACCACTTGCCCGATCATATTAGAGGAATTGTCGGTCTTCTGGTAAATATAATGACCTTCATACGTTTGGAAGAAAACAATTTCTTTCTTCGATTTATCAACCTTCCAAAGCTTATATTTTTCGCCGTCTTGGATTTTCGAAGAAACAAGCGTCTGAGCATCGTCCTCGATATTCTTCTTTGATAGGGCGATCGGATTCGTGAACTTCATTTTCAGGCTCGTTACTTTATGATCATCACTAGGCATGTCCATCAAAGGCTTTTGATCCTTCAGCGCCTCAATTTCCTCCTTGGTGAAGGTCTTTTGATTTGCTGTGATCCGGTAGCCTTCTGTCGCTTCCTTATTCAGGCCTTCATACGTGATATGGTCGGCCTTCATATCATGCTCGACATCATTTTTAATGACCTCATATTCCTTGCTGGTCGCCTGCCATTTTTGAAAAAACTGATAACCTAAGAAAATATCTAAAATGAGGAAGGCAACGATGAAGATTGATTTTGTCTTATTCCACTCCACTGTTTGCCCCCTCCTTCATCAATAAATCCTTTGTGATCGGCACAATTTTTCCATTTACTTTCATCGCCCAGACCGGTTCCAGTTCAACAAGAGGATCATCGTTGGTTGATGTTGATACCAATTGATAAGCAAGGAAGATCTGATCAATTTTGTCCGTATCATAAGCGGTTTGTTTGGCAAGCAGCATCTTCACCTCGCTGCCGCTCATCAGCTCTGTCTCACTTGTTTTAATCGGGTTCGTTCCGAGACTGTAATTCGGCCGCTTATAGCTGAGAATATCATCGTTCGCCCACTGCACCGTAATCGCCGATGTCGCTCCGAACGGTTTGGCGGTGCTGTTAATGACCGGCATCTGATCCATAAAGATATAGAAGCTCAGCTGCTGGCTGTCATTGATATTGAAAAATTGATAGTGATCCGTCCAGCTTCCCGTATCCTCAAGGTATTTTTGGCTCTTTTTGATTAATTCACCTGTTTGATAGGATGTGCTCTGCACTAAATTGCGCTGCTGGAATTGCACCTGGCGCTGGCTTAGATTCACATCTAACCGGCTGATCCCATCTGTCAGCACATTTCTGTTGTTGTAATTCGAATCTTCCCTTACAATGCTCGGATCGCTGAACAAAGCCTGCTTAAAGGTGTTAGTTTTAATCGATTCTGTGACAAATTCTTTTTTGTCCATCGTAAGCGGTTTGTTCGGCAGCAGGAATTCTTTTTTAGAGCCAATTGAGAACAAACTGTACGCCGGCATGTTTGATTGCCTGTTTTCCAAGTCGTTCATAATGTTCCGGTAGTTTGCCGATTCAACGGTCACTTCCAGAATGAGCTGTTTGCTGTAAGACACCAAATAAATTTTCTTGTTCGCTTTAGTTTCATTAAACGGAATCAGAATATGATCAAACGAACTATATTCAAACGACTGATTCGACCATTTAAACAGCGTTTGGAATATATCAATAGGAATCGTGTCACTGAATTGCAAGTCAAGCTTCGCTTCATAACCGCCTATTCCATAAAACCAGCTCTTGAATCCAACCTTGTCATACTGATCAGAGATATCTTTAATTCCTTTTACATCCCAATGCGGCAAGTCAGACCAGACTTCTTCATAGAGAGCTTCATCTTCCACTTTATAATGAGCGCCGTCATCATGGATAAACATTTCCCTTGGCCTTACCGTTTCAGACAGCTTTTGGGTGTTTTTTTCGATTTTATGCTTCTCACGCACAGTAGACTCTGTTGATGATGAGCCTTCAGAAAAGTTTGGCTGGAACGTCCATATCCCCCACGTAAAAACAAGACTGATGACGACGAGTACCGTAAGTAATATCGTTTTTATATTTTCACGCTTCATCCCAATCATCCTCTTGTTCCTCTTTATATGGAAGAGTAAATGTAATCGTCGTGCCTTTTCCTTCTATGCTGTCCGCCCAAATATCTCCGCCGTGCGCCTGAACCATTTCTCTTGCAATCGCCAGCCCCAGGCCGGTGCCGCCAAGCTTTCTCGTTCTCGCTTTATCAACCCTGTAGAAGCGGTCAAAGACTTTTTCGACATCTTTTTTCGGAATTCCGATCCCTTCATCCTTGACGCTGATATAGAGGAGTTCTTCCTCTTCATTTACATCAATTGAGAACGTGACATGTCCGCCTTCCGGTGAGTATTTTAAAGCGTTGGAAATAATATTATCGAGCACCTGGGTAATTTTATCCTGGTCAATCTCGACGTACAGATTTCTGTCCGGCAGATTGCGGATAAATTCCACATGCTGTTCTTTTGTCATTTCAAAACGGTCAATAATAAGCGACATAAACCGGACAATCTGAATCCATTCCCGGTTGAATTGATAATCCTTGCTGTCAAATTTCGAAAGCTGCAGCAGGTCATTGACAAGCCGGATCATACGCTCTGTTTCATTTTGCGTCACCATTAAGAAACGCGGGGCAATGTCTTTATTTTCCCACGCGCCTTCAGCTAACGCCTCCAAATAACTTCGCATTGTCGTGAGCGGCGTCCGCAGCTCGTGTGATACATTCGCAACGAATTCCCTGCGTTCCTGATCCATTTTCTCTTGCTCGGTTACATCGTAAATGACAGCAATTAAACCATCGATTTTGCCATGTTCCCTCTGAATCACAGAGAAATTCACGCGAAGCACCGTTAATTGATCATCGCGCTCAATTTCAAGCAGCATAGAATCCTGCTGCTCTACTAAATCTTCAAATGTATAATTCTCTTGAATCCCCAGCAAGCTCGTAATCGGCATTTCTAAGGCTGTTTCACGTGAAACGTTCAGCAGCTCCAGCGCCGGGCTGTTTAAGAGAATAATCGCTCCGTTTCGATTTGTTGCGATAACGCCGTCTGTCATATAGGCAATAACAGAGGCAAGCTTTCTGCGCTCTCCTTCCGTCATCGCCTGGGCATCTTCAAGCTCTCTCGTTAAGTGATTAAACGTGGTGGCGAGCTGCCCAATTTCATCATGTCCATACTTTTTAACCTTCCTCGAGAAGTTCCCTTTCGCAAGCTCCATCGCCTGCTTTCTCATATCCGAAAGCGGATGGGTAATGGTTCTTGCCAGAAAAATACCGAGAAGGGCCGTCAAAACGAGTGCCAAACCAGTGCCGGACGCCAGTATCGTGTTGATGGTCTTCATTTGATTAAAGACCTCTTCCATACTCGCGACAACATAGATCGCGCCGACAACCTCTTGGTTTTCAGTCATGACGGGCTTCGCGGAAATGAGGACTCTGATTTTGCTTTTCGGGTCATAGTACTTTCTTAAATACGATTGTTTAGTAGAAAAAATTCTTTTAAAGATCAGATCGGTTGTTTGTTTCCCTGCAACTTCCTCACCATACGGTTTTGAAGAACCGACCACTTCATAGCTTTTATCTACAAAACTAATTTCCCGAACCTCATCACTTTTCGTGAAGTCATTCAAAATACGGCTGACGTCATCCTTGATGACGGTGCTGTCATTTTCGCTTTTATATTCTTGTTCGATATAGTAAGAAAGGTTGTCGATTCGCTGATTCAGCGATTGTTCATAAGAGCTGATCAGCGACTTCTCTACCTGATTGACAAAATACACACCAATGATTTGCATTGCAATGATAATCAAAAGCACATAAATCAAGGTAATCTTAAATTGGATCGACCGAAAAAAACCAACCTTATTCATATGGGCATTAGTCCTGTTCTGGGTTTCTCAAGTAATAACCTACGCCGCGGCGTGTGACGATCCAATTTGGATGGCTCGGGTTGTCCTCGATTTTTTCACGAAGCCGGCGGACTGTTACGTCAACCGTTCTGACATCGCCGAAGTAATCATATCCCCAAACGGTTTGAAGCAAATGTTCACGTGTCATCACTTGTCCGATATGTTTTGCTAAATAATGAAGCAATTCGAACTCACGATGAGTCAATTCGATTGTTTCATCTCGTTTTGATACGACATACGCGTCAGGGAAGATGACGAGAGAGCCGATATGAATCTCGTTAGAGGACGACTCTTCCTCCGCAGGCGCTGTTGTCAGCTGACGGCGCAGGTTCGCTTTTACACGTGCCAGAAGCTCGCGTGTGCTGAATGGTTTTGTGACATAGTCATCAGCGCCGATTTCAAGCCCGATGACCTTGTCAATTTCTGAATCCTTTGCCGTCAGCATAATGATCGGCATATCATATTTCTTTCTGACTTCACGGCACACTTCAACGCCGTCTTTATTAGGAAGCATAATATCTAAAAGAATTAAATCAGGCTGAAGCTCTTCTACCATTTCAACGGCTTCATTTCCGTCGTGAGCACAGTGCACTTCATAGCCTTCTTTTCTTAAGTTAAATTCCAATATATCTGCAATCGGTTTTTCATCATCTACTACAAGGATCTTTTTATCCATCATTTTGATTTTCCTCCTGCCGAATAACTTCATTTCATCTATATAACATTCGTTTCATCACTTATGGCCCATGTAAACAATGGGTCCTTGTCTATTATAACGGTTTAAGGTCAAAAGATAAAAAAAATAAAGGTTTAGAAAAAAAACACATGTTTCACCTTTATCCTCCAATTGTTTATCTTTTGTCATGCTGGTCAACTTTTTTTAAAAAAGATAACTTTACTGAAACCTCCCCTCACCGGAGTGCGTCTTTATCAATGACGTCTTCTTCTTTGAGCCGGCCGCAGGGCCGGTTCTCCCTTTTTCTTCTATTATAACACTCCTCATGTTTGCCTTTTTCCTAAAAGAAAAAAACGCACCTACGATTGCAGATGCGTTTGGTAAGTGGCTCGGGACGGAATCGAACCGCCGACACACGGATTTTCAGTCCGTTGCTCTACCAACTGAGCTACCGAGCCAAATGTTTTATTTTTCTCTACTAAGTAAAGTAAAATGGCGGTCCGGACGGGACTCGAACCCGCGACCTCCTGCGTGACAGGCAGGCATTCTAACCAACTGAACTACCGGACCTTACAGTAATTGCCCGGAGAGCTGTCGTGTCAGCTCTCACAGACAAATAAGGAATTTAGCAATAACGCTAAAGTAAATCAATGACCCGTACGGGATTCGAACCCGTGTTACCGCCGTGAAAGGGCGGTGTCTTAACCGCTTGACCAACGGGCCTTCACGAAATGGTGAGCCATGAAGGACTCGAACCTTCGACCCTCTGATTAAAAGTCAGATGCTCTACCAACTGAGCTAATGGCTCTTAAGATGTCGGAATTTCCATAGAGCAAACGACTTGGATTATGTTCTCATCTTGTACTCTATTGAAGCAGTTTCCGTAACAACGAGATTTATAATATCACGAACAAATAGAAGTGGCAATAACTTTTTTGGTTTTTTTTCATATTTTTTTCTCAGACCAACTTATCTGCGGCTTTCAAACAAAAAACAAGCCCCTATATCAGGGGCTTGCAAGCATATTCTATTTAGTTCGCGCGGTACACGCTGCGAAGGACATTTGTTTGTGAACGGTCTGGACCGACAGAGAAAATAGAAAGCGGAATGCCTGTCAGCTGAGACACGCGCTCAAGATAGTGGCGCGCGTTTTCCGGAAGCTCGCTCAAGCTCTTCGCACCTGTGATATCCTCAGTCCAGCCCGGCATTTCTTCATATACCGGCTCACATTCAGCAAGTGCTTTAAGGCTTGCTGGGAATTCTTCAATGATTTCGCCTTTGTAGCGGTACGCCACACAGATTTTCAGCGTTTCAATTCCTGTTAAAACGTCGATTGAGTTCAAAGAAAGATCTGTAATTCCGCTCACACGGCGGGCGTGGCGGACAACAACGCTGTCAAACCAGCCGACACGGCGCGGACGGCCTGTTGTTGTTCCATATTCGCGTCCGACTTCACGGATTTGATCGCCGATTTCATCTTTCAGCTCAGTCGGGAAAGGACCGTCGCCGACACGAGTCGTATATGCTTTTGATACACCGACAACGTGCTGGATTTTGGTCGGGCCGACACCAGAACCGATCGTGACACCGCCGGCAACCGGGTTAGATGACGTAACAAACGGGTATGTTCCTTGGTCAATATCGAGCATAACCCCTTGCGCGCCTTCAAACAATACACGGCGCCCTTCATCAAGAGCATCATTTAAGACAACAGATGTATCGCAAACATACTTTTTAATCTGCTGGCCGTACTCATAATATTCGTCTAAGATATCCTCAATTTTAAATCCATCTGTCTCATACATTTTCTCAAGCAGACGGTTTTTTTCTTCAAGATTGCGTTCAAGCTTCTCCGCAAACGCGTCACGGTCTAACAAATCCGCGATGCGAATTCCGATGCGGGCTGCTTTATCCATGTAAGCAGGGCCGATCCCTTTTTTCGTTGTGCCGATCTTGTTGGCCCCTTTGCGCTCTTCTTCCACCTCATCCAATTTCAAATGATACGGCAGAATGACATGAGCTCTGTTGCTGATTCTCAGGTTATCTGTACTGACGTTGCGCTCATGAAGATACGCAAGCTCTGTGACTAATGCTTTCGGATCTACAACCATTCCGTTTCCGATCACACACGTTTTATCCTTATAGAAAATTCCTGACGGGATTAAGTGAAGCTTGTATGTGATTCCGTCAAACTTGATTGTATGCCCTGCGTTATTTCCGCCTTGATAACGGGCGATCACTTCTGCATTTTCTGACAGGAAATCTGTGATTTTACCTTTCCCTTCATCGCCCCATTGCGTACCTACTACAACTACTGAAGACATGTCCGTGCACCTCCGTTAACCTTTCAAAACGATTCTATTCAAACAAATCAAGTTTATCAGTGAAGAAACAGAAAGTCAATTGTAAATCCGAACATTAAATTATTGTAAATCTATATTCGTTCGCTTTCATTCGTTTTATAAGCGTTTTCTCACCGTTTTGTCATAAAAAGCTCGTGAAACTTTCATCCTTTAGCACAAAAAAGAATCACTTGCCTGATATTCCTTTTGTATTCATAAAAACGACTCGCCAGCCATCCGGATCCTCTATCGTCACGCCGCCATGGCTCCAGTACGGATTCTCAGATTCGACCTCTTGATAGCCCATGTGTCTCAGCCTTGAAGTGATTGCTGTCAGTTCATTCGCATTCGGCACATAAAAAACGAGGAGGCTGTCGGGGTGGGGAATGGGAGCGGCGCTATCCCCCTCATGCTGGGTGAACTCCAAATGATAATCCGCATGAGGGAGGCCGAACATGACACCGTCATACCCATTATGCTTCGAAAACTCTCCTATTCGTTTCAAGCCCAGCCCTTCTTCATAAAAACGAATGATTTCATTAAGCTGGCCCGTAGGCCGCGCAATCCGTATTTGCGCTGCATGAAAATATGAAAAACGATTTCCCATATTACCATCTCCTTTTTGCACCATTTTATTAAAACGCTTTCAAATTTACATCGGCTGAGCAGACGATATTTCTTCCATCCTTTGAATGAAAAAACCCCAAGATCAGCTCTTGGGGGTTATGCGCCAGGCGGAACACCTGCGTCATCAAAACGCCGTTCCAGGTTGACGAATTTATTGTATTCTTTTACGAACGCAAGAGACACGGTTCCTACCGGGCCGTTACGCTGTTTGGCAATAATGATTTCGATAATATTTTTATTCTCGGTTTCTTTGTCATAGTAGTCATCACGATAAAGGAACGCAACAATATCCGCGTCCTGCTCGATACTTCCTGATTCCCGGATATCAGACATCATCGGACGTTTATCCTGACGCTGCTCAACGCCCCGGGAAAGCTGAGAAAGCGCGATAACAGGGACTTGCAGCTCCCTGGCGATCGACTTCAGTTCACGGGAAATTTCTGATACTTCCTGCTGACGGTTATCCTTTGAACGTCCGCTTCCCTGAATCAATTGCAGATAGTCGATCAAAATCATGCCAAGTCCGCTTTCCTGCTTCAAGCGGCGGCACTTGGCGCGGATTTCACTCACGCGGATTCCCGGTGTATCATCAATGTAAATCCCGCTGTTCGACAGGCTTCCCATCGCCATCGTCAGCTTGCCCCAATCCTCTTCCGTCAGGTTGCCGGTACGGAGATTCTGGGCATTGATATTTCCCTCGGCACAGAGCATACGCATAACGAGCTGCTCTGCCCCCATCTCTAGACTGAAAATCGCTACGCTCTCGTCGGTCTTGGTTGCCACGTTTTGTGCGATGTTCAGGGCAAAGGCTGTTTTTCCCACTGACGGACGGGCAGCCACAATGATCAAGTCGTTGCGCTGGAACCCGGCAGTCATCCGGTCAAGCTCAGTAAACCCTGTCGGAATCCCCGTGATATCGCCTTTTCGATTGTGAAGCTGTTCGATATTGTCATATGTTTGGACAAGGACGTCCTTAATATTTTGGAAGGCACTCGTATTTTTGCGCTGCGCCACTTCCATAATCGTTTTTTCCGCTTCACTGAGTAAATCCTCAACCTCATCCTCACGGGTATACCCGTCTTGAGCAATGGTTGTCGCTGTTCTGATCAATCGGCGAAGAATCGATTTTTCCTCAACGATTTTCGCATAATATTCTATGTTAGCCGCTGTCGGCACCGAGTTTGCGATATCTGTCAGATACGAAATGCCGCCCACTTCTTCCAGCAGGTCTGTGTTCGCAAGCTCTGATGTAACCGTCACTAGATCAACCGGTTCACCTCGGTCTCCGAGCACCAGCATCGCATTATAGATTTTTTGGTGGGACATTCTATAAAAATCATCTGGAATCAATACTTCTGAAGCCAGTGTTAAAGCAGACGGCTGTAAAAAAATAGCGCCTAACACGGCTTGTTCGGCTTCTATATTTTGCGGAGGAAGCCGATCATTTAGAAGGTCTGTCATGCTAAGCACCGTCCTCTCATTAAAAAATCTCCAAACTCCATTCTACCATTTCTGCAGAAAAAAAATAGAAAAATTGTCTGTTTCCTGTTTTTTTCAGTTAGCCGATTGGGTCGTTTCGGACAGTAACAGGGCGGGAAAAATGCAATAAAACGTGAGGGAGGAATGAAAGATGATAAAAAAATATGCGGTTACACCCAATGTCGATGCGGACGGCTGGTTTATTAAGGTGGAGAATGTGGCGCCGACAGCTTTGTATACATCTAAAGACGCCGCAATTGAAAAAGCCAAACAGGTGGCAAAGGAAAACAGCCCGGCAAAGCTTGTGATTTATGACCAGTTTAAAAATGTGGAAGAAGAACACTCATTTTAATGAATGAAACCCTTCGCTGCAGCGGGGGTTTTTTAGCGGATATCAGCTTATTTCATCCATTTGAAGCCTGTGTGCATCATCAGATCGGCCGCCTTTTGATACAAATCCCACTCCTCGAACGAAGCACATTTCCCCATCAGCTCCTGAAGCTTTAGCCTTACTGCTATATATTCTTCAAAAGTGACAGCTTTCTCAGTGTCTTTTTGGTGTTCCTTCAGCATTTGTTTTAATAATGACAACGGTGCATGCATAAGACCCCTCCTTTCCTCTTTTATAACGGGCATTTTCGGATTGCTCCATTCCTTTGTTACATCTTCTTACATTTCACACCTGATTCTTGTACAATGGACAGAAGAGAGGAGGGATCTTTTGTGAGACCTTTGCAAATTTCCGCTGAAACTGCACAAAAGCTTGCAGAGTCCTTGAATCTGCCGCTTGAACAGATCATGCATATGCCTCAGCATATTCTGCTTGCCAAAATGGCTGAATTGCAGAAAGAAGAAAAACAATCGTAGCATTCGTTCGCATACTTGCTTTCATCTTACGGAATTATAATTAGTATATGTTAGAAAGAAGGAGTAACTGCTTTGCCACATCCACAAAATAAAAAAATCCAATCGTTTTGGCTGATCGCCGGCATTATCTTTATCGCGTTTAACTTACGGCCTGCGATCACTTCAGTCGGTCCGGTCATCAGCTCTATCCGGGCAGAGCTGCACATGTCCAATGGGGCAGCCGGGTTTTTGACCGCACTCCCACTGCTTTCGTTTGCCATTCTTTCTCCGCTTGCGCCTAAGGTTGGACAGCGCCTCGGAAATGAGCGAACCTTGTGGCTTGGTCTCATGATACTGTTTATCGGCGTTTTGATTCGTTCTACCGGCTATACTGCCGCTTTGTTTTTCGGAACGGCACTCATCGGAGTCGGAATTGCGATTGGCAACGTACTTTTGCCAAGCTTAATCAAACATAAATACCCTGAAAAATCAGGGATCATGATCAGCCTGTATACGACATCAATGAATATATTCGCGGCTTTAGCATCGGGTATCAGCGTTCCTTTAGCAACCCAGATGGATGGCGGATGGAAGCAGGCCTTTCTCTTATGGGGCGGGCTGGCTTTCCTTGCATTGCTGATTTGGATACCTCAGCTGCGCCATCGGGATACGGCAAACCAGGCGATGAAGCTTCAATCAAGTTCCATATGGTCTTCCAAAATGGCATGGCATGTCACCATCTTTATGGGACTCCAATCATTTTTATTCTACAGCAGCATCGCTTGGTTTCCTGAAATTCTCCGTTCCCACGGGATTGATACGTCAACAGCCGGATGGATGGTATCACTCATGCAATTTGCGAGTCTGCCTTCCACTTTTCTGACACCTGTTTTAGCAGATCGCTTGAAACATCAGCGCGGCATTGTTGCGGGACTGACCGCAGTCTATCTGATCGGCCTATGCGGATTATTAGCGGGTGGCAGCCATACACTGCTTGCCATCTGGATGGTGATTATCGGTATCGGACAAGGCTCAAGCATTAGTCTGGCGCTCACCTTGATTGGTCTCCGCAGTGAAAATGCCCAGCAAGCCGCGGCACTGTCAGGCATGTCTCAGTCATTCGGCTACCTGCTTGCGGCCGTCGGTCCAATCTTTGTCGGCTATCTTTTTGACCAGACGCATTCATGGACAATGCCGATTGTGCTTCTGATTGCTGCCCTGATCGTAATGGGTGCAGCCGGGCTGGGAGCCGGACGAGATCGATACATTCTTCAGACAGAGAAACAAAGAAATTCAGCATAAAAAGCGGGGAAGATCTCTCCGCTTTTTTCTATGAAATTCTTCGAATATTTATGGTTTATTCATAAGTTTTTCATATTTGTTTTTTACAATAAGACACCATAAAGAGGTGAAAAACAATGAAAACCAAACGATTCGACTTAGTCCTTATTCTTATTTTGCTTGCAGCGGCTTTTCTGAATACGTATCACATTTGGCAGGATGACACAGCGAACCAATACTATTTGGCGGCTGTGAAAAGCATGACGCAAAGCTTCCACAATTTCTTCTATGCGTCATTTGACCCTTCTGGATTTGTAACAGTGGATAAGCCGCCAGTTGTGTTATGGATTCAAACGATTTTCGCACTGATTTTCGGTGTTCACACGTGGAGTGTGATTCTTCCTCAGGCTCTCGCGGGAGTTGGATCTGTAATCCTTCTCTACAGAATGATCAAACCGGTCTTTGGAATCGGGGCGGCCCGCATTGCCGCGCTTGTCATGGCACTGACGCCTATCGCAGCAGCTGTCAGCCGGACAAACAATATTGACAGTATGCTGGTCTTTACCTTATTGCTCGGTTCAGCTTGCCTGCTTCGGGCAGTGAAACAAGGCAAGCTGATTTGGCTGCTGACAGCATTTAGCCTGATTGGACTCGCCTTTAATATGAAAATGATGCAAGCGTTTATGGTATTGCCTGCATTTGTGTTATTCTACCTGATTGCATCTCGGGTTTCTCTGAAGAAAAAAACCGGGTCTCTGATTCTGTCTCTTGTCCTTCTGACAGGCCTTTCGATCTCATGGGCGGTTGTGGTGGATTCAACCTCATCCTCCAGCCGGCCGTATGTAGGAAGCAGCCAGACCAACTCAGTGTTAGAACTGGCCTTCGGCTACAACGGCACCGAGCGGCTGCTTGGACAAACCACTGGCCTTGCACAAGGTGATATCAATGCAGCTGGCGGCGGTAACATGCAGAATCATAACACCATGCAAGCGCCAAACAGCAGCGAATCATCTGGAAACAACAAGCTTGACGGAAGCGCTGCTAATCAAAACGGGAATCATTCACAGGCGCCTCAGCCGCCTACCGGACAAAACGGCACCTCCAATGGCGGCGGAGGCACACCTCCAACAGGAAATAACGGACCTGGAAACGGAGGGCCTGGCGGCGGAAAAAGCATGAATATGTTCGGCACTGGCGATGCAGGACCGCTTCGTCTCTTCCAATCGGCACTCTCCGGCCAAATCAGCTGGATGCTTCCATTCGCATTGATCGGATTGCTGGGCGGAATCGTCAGCTGGTACCGTGATCGCCGCGGACAGGCAGCTGAAATGAAAGAAACGATATTCTGGGCGGCTTGGCTCGTTCCAGTGGCTGGTTTCTTCAGCGTCGCAGGATTCTTCCACCAGTATTATTTGATTATGCTGGCACCTCCGATTGCCGCCCTTTCCGGTATCGGATGGCATACGATGTACCGCTTATACAAAAACAATAAAGACTGGGCCAGCTGCCTGCTGCCGGCAGCCGTTCTGATCACAGCTGCATTCCAGGTGTATATTCTGAGCGCTTATACAAGCCAAATCGGCAGTGTATGGATGTATGTCCTGGGACTCTCAGGACTCGGCATCACCCTTGCGCTTCTGATGCTTAAACGCAGCCATCCGTTCAGCAAGCAGCTGACTATCATCAGCTTATGCGTTCTGCTGCTCACACCGGTCTACTGGTCAGCTACGCCGCTTCTATACGGAGGCAACAGCGTCCTTCCTGAATCGGGCCCGCAGCTCAAAAGCTCAGCAAACGGCGGGAACATGTTCTCCTCAGAGGTTGACACCGGACTCCTGTCCTATCTGAGAAAGCACAATACCGGCGAAGAGTATCTATTTGCTACTTTAACAACTGTAACGGCTGCGCCTTACATCATCCATGAAAATGAATCCGTTATGGCAATGGGCGGATTTAACGGCACAGATCCCATTCTGACTGTATCCAAACTGAAAAAGCTGGTCAAAGAAGGCAAAGTGAAATACTTCCTTCTTTCAGGAAATAACTCAGGTAACAGCGAACTTGTTTCCTGGATTAAGAAAAACGGAAAAGAAATATCCTCTGACGAGTACAGCAGTTCCTCCAGCAGCACAAACAGCAGCCAGCAAGGCATGAGAGGAGGACCTGGCGGAGAAAGCCAGCAAACTCTTTATCTCGTGGAATAAAAAAGAGGCTTGGAGCAATCCAAGCCTCTTTTCTATTAAGCTTCCTCTTTCACATGTACCTTTAACACAGCCTGCACCTCAGGATGCAGCTTCACAGGCACGTTTGTATATCCTAACGCACGAATGCCGTCCGGCAGTTCGAGCTTCCGCTTATCTACTTTAATCTTATGGTCTTTTTGGAGCTGTTCAGTAATTTGCTTGCTTGTCACAGAACCAAATAAACGGCCGCCTTCACCTGATTTCGCGCTGAGCTCAACAGTCAGTTTTTCTAATGTCTCTTTTAAGCTCTTTGCCTGTTCAAGCTCGGCGATGGCTTCTTTTTTCTCTTTCTGCTTTTGTCCGTTTAGCGCGCTGATGTTTGTCGCGTTCGCTTCAACGGCGAGGCCTTTTTTAATCAGAAAGTTATGCGCATAACCGTCTGCTACGTTTTTGACTTCGCCTTTTTTTCCTTTTCCTTTTACATCTTGTAAGAAAATAACCTTCATCTCTGTACGCCTCCCTCAAAATACTCATCTATGGCGTGCTTCAGCCGTTCCAGCGCTTCAGAAACTGAAATGCCGGACAACTGAGTCGCCGCATTTGTTAAATGCCCTCCGCCTTCCAGCGCCTCCATGATGATCTGAACATTTACCTCGCCAAGTGACCGCGCACTGATACAAACGGTTTGTTCATCCCGTCTCGCCACCGCAAATGAAGCCTCAACCTCACTCATCGACAGCAGCGAATCAGCCGCCTGCGCAATCAGCACTTGATCGAAGTATTCCTCTTCATTTTCAGGAAGAGAAGCGATCGCAATGTTCTCTTTATAGAGGGCCGTATGCTGGATCAGCTTCGCCCGTTTAATATAGGAATCAACGGTTTCTTTCAGGAACTTCTGCACAAGCACAGTATCGGCGCCTTTTGCCCTTAAATAAGAAGCCGCATCAAAAGTCCGCGAGCCTGTGCGGAGAGAAAAGCTCTTTGTATCCACTATTATACCAGCTAATAGGGCTGTTGCTTCAATCATATTGATTTTTAAGCGCTTTGGCTGATATTCAAGCAGCTCTGTCACCAATTCCGCTGTCGAAGAAGCGTACGGCTCCATATAAACGAGCAGCGGATCTCTGATAAACTCTTCACCCCTGCGGTGATGGTCGATAACCACGATATGTTCAATTTTATTGACCAGCCGTTCCTCCATGACAAGTGACGGCTTATGTGTATCAACGATCACAAGCAGCGTATCATCATTGGAAATTTCCATCGCTTCTTCAGGCGTAATAAACCTTGACCACAGCTCTTCATATTTTTTGATTTCCTCAATCAAACGCTGCACACTTGATCCGATTTGATTTGGGTCAATGACGATAAAACCATCTTTGTTATTCGCCTGAGCCACCTTTAAAATTCCGATCGCTGCGCCGATAGAATCCATGTCGGGGAATTTATGCCCCATAATAATCACATTGCTGCTTTCAGAGACGATTTCCTTTAAGGCATGAGAAATGACGCGGGCCCGCACCCTTGTTCGTTTCTCCATTGGGTTTGTTTTACCCCCGTAAAACTTCACCTTGCCGTTCGGCAGCTTAATGGCTACTTGGTCTCCGCCGCGCCCCAGCGCTAAGTCCAAGCTGGATTGCGCCAAATCGCCAAGTTCTTTCAGCGAGGAGACGGAAGCCCCGACACCGACGCTTAACGTCAGTGCGACACCGTCAAATGAGGTTTTTTCCCGCACCTCATCAAGGATCGAGAACTTCGCATTTTCGAGTTCAGTTAAAATATGTTCATTAAGTACAGCGATAAAGCGTTCTGAAGACGTCCTTTTCAGGAAGATCCCGTACTCCTGCGCCCAGGCGTTCAGCAAAGATGTCACCTGGCTGTTCATCGTGCTTCTCGTCTGGTCATCCAATCCTTGTGTCACATCATCATAGTTATCAAGGAAAATATAAGCCAGTACGGTTCTTTCGTTTTCATATAGCTTTTCAATCTGAGTTTGCTCCGTCACATCAAAGAAATACAGCAGACGCTCATCCCGCTTGATGACAACCTTAAACTTGCGGTCATTCAATGAAACCGTTTCCGATTCCACCTCTTGTTTGATGAGCGGCACAACTGACTCACAAGTATCGTAAAGTGATCTTCCCACTAATGTGCTTTCATTAAAGCAAGAAGAAAGAAACGGATTTGCCCATTCTATATAATATTGGTCATTAAAAAGCATGATGCCGATCGGCATTTCCATCAATGCCTCTTCACCGACTTTTTTCAACCTGTAGGATAACGTAGAAATATAAGCATCAATCTCTTGCCGAATAAGAGAATCAGCACGTTTAATAAAAAACAAAATAACTGCAAGCAGCAGCACTTCGACGGTTCCTAAAATCCAGTTAAAATAAAAGCTGATGAGGATTGTAATGATTGACAAAGCAATCAAAGCATAGATGGGATACCGAAACAGCGGTTTTTCATAAAAGCTTGGCATTTCTATCACTCCCCACCATGTGAGTAAAACTCATGTTCACTTCACCTTATTCCTTATATTAAAGCCCATATCTATAACGCCTAAAATACGAATGGCTGCCATAAAGATCGGAAGCATCAGTCCAAGAACCACCGCAATCACAGCCGCAGCCTTCGGATATTGTTTCTTATGGCAATAGAAAAAGATAAATGATAAACCTTGGATGAAAATCAGAAACCCGAGTATAAACTCCCCATTTAAAGCGATAGAGTACAGCATTTGGCCTTTTTCTAAAGGCAAAAATGAAAGCATGACAATTATTAAATACAGCACTACAACACTTTGCGGAAACTTCAACTCTCTAAAAGGCTTTAGATTAGGAATATCGGGGGAGAATCGCCTTAAGAGCGGCTTAGCGATAAAGTAACTGAGGAAAGAAAAAATAGCTCCTACCATCACAATAGCTGTTGGAAAAAGATATTGAACCATACCCAATTGTTCTTCCATCAGTTTCAATTGCTTCTCAAGCTGTTCAGCATTGCCCGACTGCTTCACTACAGTTTCTACAATATCAAGGGATTGCCGGTATTGTGTCATCGCTTCATCAATGATATTGATACCCAAAAACTGAATGCTTATCACAAAATAGAAGACAATACAAAGCATATAAATAAGAGCGCCCGAAATAATGGCGTGCCCGGGCTCTTTCCTTTTGAAAAAATGTCCCATGGCAATGCCGGCGCAAGCTGACATAAAAGCTACAATAAGTCCGTTAAAAGACCCGACTATAAAAACAACCGGAAGACTGACAGCGCCCATCCATATCCCTAACTTCAATCCATGTCTGATCGTATACAGGATCATGGGCAGCGGCAGTGCAAATAACAGAATTGTTCCAATTACAGGAACATAAACGACCAAAAGCGTGATGATCGCAAACAGACTGATTAGAATAGCACCTTCCAATAATGCTCTCGTTTGTTTCACTTAGTCACCTCGTATCATCCTGAACATACGAATAGAAAAGAGCAGCATAAACGACTGCTCTTTTTTCATCGCTGCAACATGTTTTGCACCGAATGTTTTTTATATCATCTCTACATTTTGCTTTTATATTTTAACATAAGTCCAAATCGCAAGTAAAATGACGCCAATGTTTCATGTGGAACATTGCAAATGAAAAGACATTCTTTAAAAAGAATGCCCATCACGATTAATGTTTATCATCCATAAAGCCAGAAGATTCCTTGTTTTTCTTTTTCGTTTTTCTGACATACATAAAGATTAAGATGACCAGTAAAAGGGTTGTTGCCTGCAGAACGCCGCTGCTAAACAAGAAAAAGTCCTTTATCATGTCCCACATCGTGTTTCACCTCTTTTTGCATGTTCTCAACCCGTGTCCTATATAAGGTGAATTTCCCGTTTTAAAAACTTCAAAACATCATGAACAACATTAATCGTTGGGCATATGCTGATATGGAATCTGATTGATAAAGGAGAACTGTTACATGGATGAACGCAGAACATTGGCTTGGCATGAAACATTGGAAATGCATGAGCTGGTTGCTTTTCAATCAAATGGACTCATTAGACTCAAGAAAATGATAAGAGAAGTAAGAGACCCTCAGCTCAGACAGCTTTACAGTGTCTCCATTCAGGCCGTTGAGCAAAATTTAAGAGAGCTTCTCCCATTCTTCCCTCAGGCGCCGCGAGAGGATGAAGAAGAAGAACGCGCGGATGACCCCTTTTACAGTGGCGACCTGCTCGGTTTTGCCAAAACATCTGTCCGCAGCTATGCCATCGCGATTACTGAAACAGCCACACCTCAATTAAGAAACGTACTGGTCAAACAGCTGAATGCTGCCATACAGTTGCATGCGCAAGTTTTTCAATACATGTATCAGCATGGATACTATCCATCTTATAACCTGTCTGAGCTGTTAAAAAATGATGTCAGAAACGCCAACAGAGCCCTTTCGATGAAATAAAACAAGCAGCAAAGGAATTCCCTTTGCTGCTATTTCTGCTGATCCTTTAGCAAACCGTTCGAACGATATGATTCCAAGACATCTCTATTGGATTCTCCCCATTCTTTCATTTGCAAAACAATCGGTTCAAGCGTTCGCCCAAATTCCGTCAGAGAGTATTCAACCTTGGGCGGTACCTGGTGATACACCTCACGATGCACGATGCCGTCCGCTTCCAGCTCGCGCAGCTGAAGGGTGAGCATTCTTTGAGTGATACTCGGGCAGATTCGGCGAAACTCATTAAACCGTTTCTTGCCATCTATCATGTGATAAAAAAGAATTCCTTTCCACTTTCCGCCAATGACATCTAGCGTAAATTCAACAGGACAGCCTTCTTTGTTCGGGTATATATTCTTTTTTTCACTCATACTAGACCCTCCAATAGTACCTTTTTTGATACTACATTACATTTTGCAACTAAGCTACCCAGTATTTTACACACCTTTCCCCCTCAGCTCAAAGAAAATGCTTCTTATTCACATCAATTTTTAAGGGTTTGTATGATTACACCTGCAGCAAGACGTGTTAAACTATATAAAGATTACACTACTTAAAAAACGATAAGGAGCTATCATGGAAAAGATACTTATTTTCGGACACCAAAACCCAGATACAGATACGATTTGTTCTGCGATTGCTTATGCTGATTTGAAAAACAAACTCGGCTTCAATGCTGAGCCAGTCCGCCTTGGACAAGTCAACGGCGAAACACAATACGCGCTTGACTATTTCAAACAAGAAAGCCCGCGTCTTGTTGAAACAGCTGCAAACGAAGTAAACGGCGTTATCCTTGTTGACCATAACGAACGCCAGCAAAGCATCAAGGATATTGAGGATGTTCAGGTTCTGGAAGTGATCGACCACCACCGCATCGCTAACTTTGAAACAGCTGAGCCGCTTTACTATCGTGCTGAGCCTGTAGGCTGTACGGCTACAATCTTAAATAAAATGTACAAAGAAAATAACGTGAAAATCGAGAAAGAAATTGCCGGCCTTATGCTGTCTGCGATCATTTCTGACTCACTGTTATTCAAATCTCCAACTTGCACAGACCAAGACGTAGCGGCAGCAAAAGAGCTTGCGGAAATCGCCGGCGTAGATGCTGAAGAATACGGCTTGAACATGCTGAAAGCGGGCGCTGATTTAAGCAAAAAAACAGTGGAAGAACTGATTTCTCTTGATGCGAAAGAATTCACACTCGGCAGCAAAAAAGTCGAAATCGCACAAGTGAACACAGTAGACATTGAAGATGTGAAAAAACGCCAAGCTGAATTAGAAGCTGTCATTTCAAAAGTTGTGGCTGAGAAGAACCTTGACCTGTTCCTTCTTGTCATCACAGACATCTTAGAAAATGATTCACTTGCCCTTGCGATCGGTAACGAAGCAGCGAAAGTGGAAAAAGCGTTCAACGTTACATTAGAAAACAACACAGCCCTTCTTAAAGGCGTTGTTTCCCGTAAAAAACAAGTCGTTCCTGTCTTAACAGACGCAATGGCTGATTAATAAAAAAGCATCCCGTGTAGGGATGCTTTTTCTTATTCACCCAGCTTTTCAATTTGTCCCATCACATCAGTGATTTGTTTTGCGTTCTGGACAAGGTCTGACTGCTCCCATTCTTCAAGCGATACCTTGCCTTCCTCCACTTGTTTCAACACATCGTCAGCATTTTTCTGCAATGTTTCGTTATGCTCCTGAATGGTTTGATGAATCTCCGCCGCGGCATCAGGCGGCGTTAATTCATTAAAATCAGCGGCGGCCTTCTGAATCGATTCAAGCTGTGCCTCTAGTTTTTCTTTCGCCTCGGTGTCATTTACAGCCTGTTCAGCCAATTCAGGCGCTTCCTCTGCAAATGTCTTGACCTTCTCCACATAGCCCGTTGCTTCACTCGTATAGTTCAAACCGTCATTCACCTGATCAAGTATGCCGCATCCGCCTGCACTCAAAAGCCCCACTCCGGCAAGTACTGTCAAAATGATCTTCATCGTCAGCCTCCTCATCGTTTCTTCTTCATTTTTTCTTTTAAGATCGGGATCAATTTCTCTTTCGCTAATGGCAGCCCTTTTTTCACCAATTCACGCTTCAGCCACTTTTTCAGCTTAGACATCCTGACGCTCCTCTCCCTTTTTGATAAAAATGAAAAAACTCCACCGATTTGGTGAAGTTCCGAAACAAAAAGACCTTCACCAAATCAGATTTGGCAAAGGTCTCGCTAACAATTAGATTGCCAGCAAAGCCGAGGACGTCTTGTCCCGTAATGACGACTTTACTGTGAAAGCTACTCCCCTTTGGAGTGTTCATTTTTATTACTTTCATTCTAAAGCACAGGGCTTTTCCAGTCAAATTCCTGCTGTCCGTTTACGCAAAAGCACGCTGTGGTATTTAAAATTTGAATGGTATTTCCATCAGGAGATCATGCTATGACAGAGGAGGTTTTCATCATGAGTCAAGAGCGCGTGAAACGGCCTGGACATACCAGATGGTACATATCTTCGTTACTCAGCGGCATTATTATTCTTAATTATTTTGACCGAGTGGCCATCTCTGTAGCGGCCCCTGCGATACAAGATTCGTTTCATCTTACAGCAACTGAACTCGGCATCGTGTTTTCCATATACACCTATTCTTATACACTGATGCAGCTGCCTGTCGGAAGTTTGCTGGACCGGTTTGGCGTGGCGTGGGTCACGAGGATTGGAATGACAATATGGAGCTTTTTAACGATTCTTCTTGCTTTTTTGCAAGGAAAATTGCTGTTGTATCTGTTCCGGTTTCTCATAGGGCTGACAAGCGCCTCTGCTTTCCCTGCCGCCTCTAAGGCAACCGCTCTATGGTTTCCTCCAAGTGAGCGGGGATTGGCAAACTCTCTGTTCGACTCGGCCGCCAAATTTTCAAACGTGATCGGCGCGCCATTGGTCGCCTTTCTTGTCACCACATTTGACTGGCGTGTCGCCTTTTTGACGATTGGATGCATCAATGTGCTGTTTACGATCTTTTTCTGGCAGTATTATGAGCAGCCTGAACGGCACAAACGCATTTCCAAAAGCGAATTAAACTATATTCAAAAACACAATACGATCACAACAGAGCAAATTCCTTACAAAACGGGTCCGCTTTTAAAAAAGCTTTTCGCCAACCGTAAAGTATGGGGCTTAATGATCGGATTTACAGGGTACGGCTATACATTTAACCTGCTGCTCACCTGGCTTCCGACTTTCTTTAAGCATACATACGGAATGGATCTCATGTCGTCGGGTTTATTTACAGCCGTGCCGTGGCTGATCTCAACCATCTCAGGAATCGTGGTCGGCGGATGGCTCGTCGATTACTTTATTAAGAAAGGCTATTCTAACACCAAGGTGTACCGAACCGTGATCATTGTCGGAATGAGCTTCGGCTTTTTCTTTTTAGGCTCGATTCTGACGAACAATATCACCATCGCAATTGTCTGTATTTCAATCGGCCTTGCCGGTATTTCTGCAACCGCTCCAGTCGGCTGGTCCATTTCCGCGGAACTGGCGCCGATCGGTTCCGTATCCATGCTGAGCTCCATGGTGAACCTGGCAAACAACCTGTTCGGAGGGATTATTGCTGCTTCACTGACGGGATATTTGTTTGATGTGACAGGCTCCTTTACGCTCAGCTTTCTGGTGGCCGGATTTGTGCTGTTGCTGGGATTGGTTTTTTATGTGTTTGTATTAGGGGATGTTAAACGAATTAAGCTGGAATAAAGAGTGCTTGCTGAAAGCACTCTTTTTCTGCATCGAAAGAATACTTACGATAAGTCACTCCCAAAAATCGAAACAGTCTGGCGGTCAAATATAAACCTCTGCCCGTTCCATTTCAACACGGTTTGGACATATCCCAGCGAGTCAGCGTTATACCTCCCGGCGATCCGCTGATACGCCAACAGTTCGTATGTGCCGTCTCTGTCAAAATCAACCGGATACAAGCCAGACAAAGGATTCACCCAGCCTTCTATCGGCATTTTCAACACACCCTGAGCAGTATAAATCTCATTCAAATATTCCCTGCCCTTGTAAGTAAGATCAAGGGTATACGTTTCGTTCTGATGGTGGCTGATGACATTTGCTTTATATTGATTTTGATAGCTCACACTGTATTTAAATTCATCATGAAACACATCCGAATTGAAAACTTGCCGGAACTGCCGGTTTAGATAGGCAAAAATATACGCATATATAGCGCCGCCGCTTCCCCCAGTATCCACCACCACTGCCACATCATCAATCTTGTCGCCTGTCATATCCCCAAGAAAAAGAGACGGATTGTATCCCATGTTGTTTTGGAGCTGGATTCGCTGTTCCTGATGGGTTCTGCCGTCACGGATCACCAATGTGATATTTCGCCATAAAGGGCTGCCGGGCATTTGGGTGCCAGTAAGAAAGACTTCGTCAATAACACCGTCTCCCGTTACATCCCCGCGGGCTGATGTAATGATTGCGCGAGAGGAAACGGGCTGCCGATATAAGTATGGATGTTGAACAAGTCCTCCGTGCCTGCCTGCATAAAACCAATAAGGAGCCATTCTAAAGTCATACAGATTCAATGGAGTCACCTTCCCTAATCAGCTGAATGAATCATTATATGCAGGAATGGCACATCGAAGACATATCTGAACGCTAAACACCAATTAAAGCCGTACCATATGAATTATCAATTGCACAAAGCCACTCGCCTTGTGCATTCTTCTTAAACACATAGGTTGCCCTTCTTTCCATCGCATACTCGGAATCCTTTTTATCCGAATCAAGCAGTGTCTGAGAAAGGACCAGTGCAGTGTCTCCTGCTTCCAAAATGATCATTTCCCCTTGTGTAGGGACAATATGATGATTGAAATAGTCCGAGATTGCCATAAACGCTTTTTTGATTTCTTCTTTACCTCGCGCGATCATGCCGGGCTTCACAACTAAAACGGCATCTTCCGTGTAATAATTCATCAGTGTATCAAAATCTTCATTTTGGATTGCCAAATCACATGCAGATATGATGTCTTTTATTTGCTGTTCCAAGAGGATTCCCTCCCAATCATCATGATTGGATATATTATACATCGTTTGACCCGCCGAAGCCGTAAAAACAAAATGAAAAGTATCAATATTTCCTATATAATCAAATAGCATATATTTAACAAAGTTCCCAAGTGAAGGGGTGAACGATATTGTCTGCGGAATTAACGTTACATGACAATATACATCATGATTTAAGCGCGGATTGCCAGCATTGTTTTGGTCTGTGCTGTGTCGCCTTGCCTTATGCGAAATCAGCGGATTTTGCTTTTGATAAAGACGGGGGCACGCCTTGCCGCAACTTACAATCAAACTATCAATGTTCTATACATAAAGACCTCAGAGAAAAAGGGTTTCGAGGCTGTTCTGCTTATGAATGCTTTGGCGCCGGCCAGAAGGTAGCTCAAATTACTTATGAGGGAAAGGATTGGCAAAACAACCCCGAAACAGCAAGCGAGATGTTTGACGTTTTTCCTATTATGCAGCAGCTGCACGAAATGCTCTGGTATTTACATGAAGCTCTTTCTATAGAGACCGCCAAGCCGATTCATCGTGAGCTTCGGGCCTGTTTCGATAAGATAGACAAGCTCACCAGACTCAGCAAGGAAAACCTGCTGACACTGCAGGTGAACGAATATCGAGCCGAGGTTAATGAATGGCTGTTAAAAACGAGTGAGCTGGTGCGTGCCCAAGCCTGCAATCGAAAACTTCCGAAAAAAATCAGCCGGGGAAGTGTCCTGATCGGCGCAAAACTGAAAGGGCTTGATCTGCGAGGAGCAAACCTAAGAGGGGCGCTGCTCATAGCTGCCGACCTGAGAAATGCTGATTTGAGAATGACAGACTTTATCGGTGCAGATGTAAGAGACGCTGATCTCAGCGGCGCTGACCTAACCGGGAGCATCTTTCTGACGCAGGCACAGGTGAATGCCGCAAACGGCGACTCGAACACAAAGCTGCCGCCGTCTCTACAAATCCCTGCCCATTGGAAATAAAAAAGGACCCGACTGCGGTCCTTTTTTTCTGCCATCAATCCAATCCTTTTTCGTTACTTTTATCCGACATTTTCACACTTCTAGCCAAGTATCCCGACAGCCCTAACGCAACCAACAGCATGAAGATGATCATGCCAACGACACCCAGCCAGTGAAAAGCAGACCAGAATAGCCCGCCGACCGTTCCGCAAATACTTGAACCGGCGTAATAAAAGAACAAGTACAGCGATGAAGCCTGCGCTTTGTTGTGCAGGGCTCTCCTACCTACCCAGCTGCTGGCGACTGAATGCCCGCCGAAGAAGCCGAATGTAAAGAGCGCAATCCCCAGAATTTTCACTGCTAACATACTGTTTATCGTTAATAAAGCACCTGCGATGACGATGAAGATATTCATCATCAGTATTTTCGGATAACCATATTGATCGACCATTCTTCCAATGAAAGACGAGCTGAAAATCCCTACAATCATCACAATAAAAATCCAGCTGACAAATGCTTTATTAAACGAATACGGCGGTTCCAACAGCACATACGCAATGTAGTTGAACAATGCAACATTGCTCCCGAGCAGTAAAAAACCAATGAGAAACAAGCTTAATAGTTTCCGATGCTTCAAGTGGCTGATTAAAGATATTCCCAATTGCCCGAGCTCGAATTTTCTCGGCGTGAAGTGCCTGGATGGAGGCAAATTCATAAAAAATATAATACTTGCGATCAAACTAATTACACCAATTGCCCCCATCGCCATATGCCAATTAAAAAACTCGCTCAGGAGACCTGAAACGATCCTTCCAAAAACGGCGCCTATCGCGTTTCCGCTGATATACAGCCCCATCGCCGACCCAAGACTTCCGGGTTCTATTTCTTCTCCGAGATAAGCCATCGCAATCGACGGAAGCCCAGCGAGCGCAACCCCTTGAATGGTTCTCAATACAAGCAGCGTATGAAAGTTCGGGCTGAAGGACGACGCCAGACAGAGAACGGATGCGGCCAGCATGGATACAGCCATAATCGGCTTGCGCCCCCACACCTCTGACAACGAACCAAAGACAAGCATACTCACAGCTAACAGCATTGTGGTAACAGATAAAGAAAGACTTGCCGCCGTAGGCGTTACATGAAATTCCCGCGTGAATTCCTCCATGAGCGGCTGTACGCAATAAAGTATCGCAAATGTATTAAAACCCGCGGCAAAGAAAGCAAACGTAATTTTCCGAAAAACCGGTGTGCCTTTTTGAATGTATGTCATCGGGACTTTATCGGCCCCTCCGCATGTTGTTGAGCACTGCCATTCATAAACAACCATCCTTTATTTCTTACGAATTCAAACATCCTCGAGTCTGTTTATACATTTATCTTAGCACCGTTAATATATGTTGTATAATGCATATAAAATATGCTTTTCATGCTTATATGTAATATGGGAGGGATGATGATTGGAATGGGAACAACTTGAATATTTTCAAACACTGGCCCAGATGCAGCACGTGACGAAGGCGGCAAAAAGCCTCTCCATCACTCAGCCTGCGCTTTCACGCTCTATCGCCAGACTGGAAAATCATTTAGGCGTCCCGCTATTCGACAGGCAAGGACGATCCATTACCTTAAATAAATATGGGCACATCTTTTTACGGAGGGTAGAGGCGATGATGAAGGAGTACACCGAGGGAAAACAGGAAATCCAAGCCTTATTAAAGCCAGACCAAGGCGAAGTATCTCTCGGCTTTTTGCATACTTTAGGAACAACGCTCGTGCCCGATCTCATCGGCTCCTTCCAACAGGAATACCCCAACATTGCCTTCCAGTTGAAGCAAAACCATTCTTATTGGCTGCTTGAACGATTAAAATCCGGAGATCTGGACCTCTGCCTCCTCGCTTCGATCAAGCCAGAAAAACCGATCCAATGGATCAAGCTGTGGAGTGAAGAACTTTTTGTATTTGTGCCAAACGATCACCCATTAGCCAATCGTGAAAGCATTACCCTGAGTGAGATTGCCGGGGAGCGTTTTATTTTATTGAAAAAAGGCTACGCACTTCGGATGACAGTCGATGAACTGTTTGAGAAAGCCGATATACAGCCGAACATTATGTTTGAAGGGGAAGAAGCCGCCACTGCGGCAGGTTTTGTCGCTGCCGGACTCGGCATATCCATTCTGCCCGACCTGAAAGGCTTGGACCAAAGCAAAATTACAAAAATCCGCGTCAGCTGGCCGGAATGTCAGCGTGTTATAGGAATCGCCTGGATAGAAGGCCGGTTTTTATCGCCGGTTGCTGAGACCTTTAAACAATACGTCATCAGCCATTTTTCTGAGTAAGGGAGGATCACATCGTGAATGTGAAAAGAATAACATCAGAGCATGATTTACATACAGCGTTTGAAATCAGAAAAACTGTATTTGTAGAAGAACAAGGCTGTCCCGTTTCCGATGAATTCGATAAGTTCGATACACTCCGTGAAGATTGCCGGCACATCCTCGTTTATCATGAGAATAAACCCGTTGGCACTGCCCGTGTCCGTATCGTTGAACACGTGGGGAAACTGGAAAGAATCTGCATTCTGAAGCCCTATCGCAAATTCGGGCTGGGCAAAGTAATCGTCGATGCGTTAGAACGCATTGTGAAAGAACAGGGCATTTCTGCATTCCAACTGCACGGCCAGACACAAGCGACAGGCTTTTATGAAAAGCTCGGCTATCAGACAGCTTCAGAAGAATTTATACTGGACGGCATTCCGCATGTACTGATGACAAAAAAAGATGATTCCTGCCTATGAATTGTTCACAAATTTGTCACTTATGAGCATGAGTGGTTCATTGGTATACTAATCACCGATTATGGAGAGAAGGATTGATTGTATGCCAACAAATAAAAAAGAAGGTCTTATATTTGGCGTGATGATGTGCTTTGGAATGGTCTGTGTCATGTCGATTTACAATGCTATCATCAACGGAGCCATACAGGACTTTTCACTGGTGACGGTTTTTGAAATGGTCATCGGTTTTATGGTCGCACTGCTGTTAGATTTACTGTTAGTGGGCCCCCTTGCCAAAAAGATTGCGTTCAGTTTGCCGTTTGACAAGTCTAAGAAATTATATGTCATCCTCGCCATGTCGACGTGTATGGTGATCGGCATGGTGCTTTGTATGTCTGTGTTCGGTTTAGTGACAGCCGCTTTATCAAGTGGACTTAACGGGAACAGCCTCTTCAGCGCTTACCTGATGATTGTATTGAAAAATTTCATCTTAGCTTATCCCTTGCAATTACTGATTATGGGTCCATTAGTCAGAGGGATTTTTATGAAATTTGTAAAACCAAAGCTCACAGCTGCCGTTTAAATAGAAAAGGAGTGAGCGTTACACCCACTCCTTTTCCCACTGATTTTCAGCACACCGCCTCACGAATCGAATGTAAAGCAAGCTCCGCAAAAGCCTCTGCGGCAGGCATCTGCCATTTTTTCTTTTTGATTAACATATGAGAGTAAAGCGGATCAAAGGTTTCAGCATGATGAAGGATTTTTAGCCTACCTGCCTCCACTTCTTCTTGCACTGTGATATAAGGCAAAACAGAAAATCCAAGCCCGCTCATGACCGTTTGTTTGATCGCTTCGATACTCCACAGCTCCATTGTTTGAAAGCTGCGGATGTCATTCTTCACAAGATATGTTTCAAACATGGTCCGATAACTGCAGCCCTCTTCATTTGTAATAAAGAAATGGCTGTTGTTTTCCTGTTTGTAATCATCAAAATGATCCGGCCCATCCATACTGCCCACAAGGACAATCTCCTCCTCGGTTAATGTATAATGAATGCATTTTTCAATATTGATTTCCGGATAGACCATTAACGCGACATCGACTCGTCCGCTTAATAAATCCACCTGATTCTGCCCGCATGTGCCGTTGCTTAAAATGATTTTGACATGAGGATATTTGAGCGAAAATTCCCTTATGATCGGCCCAAGTCTGGAAATGGTTAACGACTCAGGTGCCGCTACTTTCAACACACCCTTAACTTCGTGAACGTTTTGCATATTCTTGATCTGTTCATGGGTTGATAGTAAATCCTCAGCTAAAGGGATCAATTCTCTTCCTAAAGCCGTCAGTCTTAAACTCCTTTTCTCGTACGTGAATAACGCCCCGCCGATCTCCTGCTCCAGCGCTTGGACATGAGTGGTGATCGTGGATTGCGTATAACCTAGCTTCGCCGCGGCGCCTGTATAACTCCCCTGCTCTACGATGGTTTGAAACGTGATAAGATGTCTGATCTCCATACGATTTCTCCTTTTATGATCTATCGAAAAAAATGATAATGCTTTTTTATATTTCAATTTTATTTATAGATATCATTATCATACAATAAAAACTGCCCCGTACGACATTAGTAAATGTAGGTGATTTTATGAGTATAATAGCTTTTCTTTCGTATGTGATGTTGACATCCATTACGCCTGGCCCGAGCAACATTTTAATGATGAATGAAGCGCGGCGGTTTGGCTTTCTAGGATCATGGCGTTTCAATAGCGGCATTTTGGCAGGCTTTGCAGTCCTTGGGATTCTCAGCGGTGTATTTACGATAGGACTATACAAATGGATTCCGGTTGCAGAACCATACTTCAAAATAGCAGGTGCAGTCTATCTGCTTTATTTGGCATGGCAGGTCGGCATGTCCAAAAAAGCAAAGAAGGATTCTGAAGATGTGCATTCTTCTTTTCTATCAGGTTTTATTTTTCAAATGATCAATTTCAAAAGCATTCTGTTCTTCTTAATATTGATGAGTGCATTTATCCTGCCGTTCCAGCATTCAATGACATCGATCATTCTTTATCTCACAGTAGCCATCATTCTCGGCTGGCTGGCGCTGCTGTTATGGTCAGGATTCGGCTCTGTGTTCAAAAAACTCTTTGACAAATACGATAAAGCATTTCGCATCATTATGTGTTTGCTGCTAGTTTACTCTGCCGTCAGTATTTATCTGTGAACGTTCAAAAAGGAATAGAGGTACACCAAAAATGATGGCAGACATTAGTGGGATAGAGATTGGATGGATCAAACATTGCGGCAATTAAAGGCTGTGACATGTTAGATTCAAAGATTTCTCAAGCAAGAACTAACGAATAAACAGATAAATATACAAAGGAGACGGTGAGGATCCATGGAATGGAGGGTAGCAGCCCATGCAAAGGGAAAAGTGTATGTTGATAAATTATTTGGTACAGGAATGGCTGCTAAACAAGCCATCATTCAATATGGAAAAGAAAACGTGATCGATGCTTCAATGGGAACCATTGCAGATGACGACGGAAACATCGTCTGTCTGCCTTCTGTGGAAGAATTATTTCGCAGCATACCCATTCAAGACATGATCAGCTACAGCCCGGTAGCCGGGTTGCCCAGCTTTTTGGAAGCAGCCGTGACACATACTTTCGGAGAGTCCAGACCTGACGCCTATATACGGGCGGTTGCAAGCGCAGGCGGCGCCGGTGCCATTTCTAATGTGATTTGGAACTATTCAAATTTTGGCGATACCATATTAACTCACGATTGGTACTGGACACCCTATGAAACCATCTGCAAAGACACTGGGCGCCATTTGATGACCTTCTCTTTATTAGACGCTGATATGACGTTTAATCTGACATCATTCTCACATATGGTCAGCCATCTGCTCGTCAAACAGGACCATGTCGTGATCATCTTAAATTCGCCGAATCACAACCCAACGGGATACAGTATGTCAGATCATGAATGGGATGAGATCATTAAACATGTGATATTAGAATCTGCTAAAAAAAGCAGCAAAACAATCACATTGCTCATTGATATTGCCTATATCGACTTTACAAAGGACCCCGTAAACGCACGCTCATTCATGAAAAAGTTTAGCACTCTCCCTTCCAACATCGTTGTCACCTTTGCCTTCAGCATGTCGAAAGGCTTTACAGTATACGGCCAGCGGACTGGAGCTTTAATTGGAGTATCCTCCAGCAAGAGCGTGGCTGAAGAATTTGAAAACGCTGTATTGGTCACCAGCCGCTCCAGGTGGTCAAATGTCAATCGAGGCTGTATGACTTTGCTTTCTGCGATTTATAACGATAAAATGCTGCTAAACAAGGTGAACACTGACCGTGAAGCATATCAAACATTAATTGCGAAACGGACTGAAGTGTTCATCAATGAAGCCCATCAAATTGGACTAAGCATATTGCCTTACCATTCTGGCTTTTTCATTACAATCCCTTGCAGCCATCCTGATGAAGCCAGCGAGATGTTAGCTGCCCAGAACATCTTTGCACCCCCGCTTTCAAAGGGCATACGAATCGCGGCATGTTCTGTTCCGCTCGCCCAAATGCACGGCCTTGCAGCTAAAATCAAACACGCTATCACAATATCAGATGCTGTAAAGTAAAATTTCCGCAGGAGGGAATGCTCATGATCAAACGAATTGACCATTTGGTGTTAACGGTACAAAACCTTCAAGAGACAATCGACTTTTATACATCTGTTTTGGGAATGGAAGAAGAAACATTTGGCGCAGGCAGAAAAGCTTTGCGTTTTGGCAATCAAAAAATAAACTTGCATGAGGCCGGTCATGAATTCGAACCTAAAGCCAAGCACCCGCTCCCGGGATCTGCCGACTTATGTTTGATCTCTGATGAGCCTATTAGTAAAGTACTGGAGCACCTCAAGAAAACGAACGTCAATGTCGAAGAAGGGCCAGTAAAAAGAACCGGTGCACTCGGCCCGATTCTATCTGTTTATATAAGAGACCCCGATCAGAACCTTATTGAAATATCGGATTATATTTAAATTCCCCTCTAAACATACCAATTCATTTGGTATGTTTTTTCTTATTTCTTTTAGTCCTTATACCTTAACACATAGTTTTTATACAACTCTTCGTTATAAAAAATTTCTTCACCATGTGAAGAGCAAATGAGCGTTGGTTTGATTTCATCTATTATCGCGCCGCTGTCAATGTTCTCATTCATATCAACACTGAATTTTCTGATAGGCGGGTGTAAATCCTCCTTACTTGTGATAAAAAGGTCTCCTGTTAATAGGGTATGATCGATTTCATGATGGTACACGACATGCCCCGGGGAATGACCGGGTGTTAAATAGTATTGCAAAGGCAGGTGAGCCAGCGTTTGCTCTGTCAGCGGCTGGACAATATGGGCTACCCTGTGTTCTCCACTTCATTTTTGTTCGGATAAGGCGCTTCTCCATTGATATACACTAGTTCTTTTTGATGCGCAAAAATCGGAATATCAAATCTCTCCAACCACTTTGATGCCCCCTGAATATGATCGCTATGGCCATGGGTAAGCAAAATGGCTTTTGGATTGCCGATCGCTAGTGCTGCCCTAATTTGAGCATCAGCAAAACGTTCTACTCCCGTATCAATGATATAAACATCATCACCATCTTTCATAAACCAAGTATGAACCGGGATACGAAGAGGCACATCAAGCACAAATTCACATTGAAAGACATGTTCTGATAATTGTCTCAAGTTCATGCAAGCCACTCCTTTTGGAAATTTTTGATATCATTACTGTAATACATCTGAGCTAGATATGTAATTACGCACATTTTTGTAACTTACATTGTGAGGTGACGAGTATGGGTAACCGGTTAAATGGATTTGGCGCTTGCAGTGCAGAAGTAAAAAAGGCTTGTCCCGTGGAAATGACGCTGCATATTATCGGAGGGAAATGGAAAGGAATCATCATCGACATCCTGTCTCACAAATCAGTCCGGTTTAATGAGCTGAAACGATTAATTCCAGGTATTACACAAAGAATCCTGACGCTGCAGCTGAGAGAACTGGAAGCAGATGGCGTTGTGAAAAGAAAAGTAGAGAATACTGTCCCCAAGAAGGTGGAGTATTCTCTAACCGAACTCGGTGAAAAACTTTCTCCTATTATTGCATCCATGAGGATGTGGGGAAATGAGTATATAAGTAAAAATGGATGAAAATGACTTTAAAGATTTTACAGAAAAGAGAAGGGTTCCTTTTAAGTGAACGGAACATTTTCAAGGCAATTTATCTTGAAAATGCCCCGCACTCCAGCAGACTGGTATTTTTGAGGAGAAGCCGGTTCTCGCCAGTATCAGCTCGACCTGTTACTTTGTACATTAATAGTCCCTCTTGTTCCCCTTCTTCACATATTCCCAATCACGTTCTATATTTTTCCTGACTCTGTGAACGAGTTTAAAAATGGTTTCCTTTTCCTCAGGTGTAAAACCGGACAAGGCCACTTCCATGGAGTGTTCTCCTTCTCTTCTTAACAATGGATAAACCTTTTTCCCTTTCTCGGTCGGGAACAGTTTTTTTATTTTTTTATTTTGCTCATCCGGCTGTTTTTGAATAAATCCCTGCATTTCCAATTTCTTAATGGCCCGCGCGGCTGTTGTTCGGTCCACTTTTATCATTTCCGCCAATTTTTCTTGAATAATTCCCGGATTTTCGTATATACGTACAAGATAGAGATACTGCCCTCTTGTTAAGTCCAAATCTTTAAATTCAATATTGCTTATGGAATCCAACGCTCTTGCAATCATGCCGATCTCACGCAAAATGTCATTCATTCCTAAAACCCCTCACGTATTTTTGTTGCAATTACAACAAAATTGTTTTAACCTTACTACTATAAGACCACATGCATGCTGTGCAGTCCAGATTAATATCAGAAAAGGATTGATCAAATATGAATATAAAAAGAATAACAACAGAAAAGGATTTACACGTTGCTTTAGATATTAGAAGAACGGTATTCATTGAGGAGCAACATGTAGCTGAATCCGATGAGTTCGATGAATTTGATACGCTCCAAGAACAATGCCAGCATATCTTGGTATATCATGAGGATCAGCCAGTTGGCACAGGCCGTGTGCGCATCGTTGATCATACAGGTAAGCTGGAAAGAATCTGCATCCTAAAACCTTACCGTAAGTATGGATTGGGCCAAGTCATCATAAGCGGGTTAGAAAACATCATGAAAGAAAAAGGAATGACTACATTTAAGCTGCATGGGCAAACACAGGCAGCAGGCTTTTATAAAAAACTGGGCTATCAGACTTCTTCACAGGAATTTATGGAAGACGGCATCCCGCACGTCTTGATGACAAAAGACATATCACGGAATATAAAATGAAATATATTTATTACAGCTTAGGTATCCTCATATTAAGTTTAGGCATTTCCTTAACCATACAATCAGGACTGGGTACCTCCCCCTTCGATGCCGTTTTGGTAGGTCTTTCCGAAGAAGTCGGGCTTACCGTGGGAAGCTGGGAGGTTCTTATTTCTGTGATCCTCTTAATCTGTAACTCTATCTTAACGAGAAAAAAACCTATGTTGCTGGGCTTGATTACAGCATTTATTACTGGGATAGGCATTGACCTATGGTTGTTTATAGTAAAAACCACTATTTCTCCAAACATGTGGGTAAGCAAACTGATTTGTTTCGGAATCGGTTTGGTGCTCATCGGTCTTGGAACAGCCATCTATCTTCAGACAAAATTTGCATCAACTCCTATCGATCATTTAACACTCATTATCCGAGATATCTCCAAAAGAACGATCTTATTTTCAAGAACATTGGTATATGCTCTTTTCTTAGTATTAGCTATTATATTTAAAGGCCCTATCGGCATCGGAACCCTTTTAACGGTCTGTTTAGGAGGAATGATTCTTCACTTTTTTATGCCTTTTGTTGAACGGCGCTTCTTATACTCGAAAATGTAAATTAATTGGTGAATACCAGTGTCTTATAAAAAAAGAAAAGAAGAGGTTAAAAAAACCTCTTCTTTCTCGAAAACGCGAGAACAAGCCGCTGCATTAGCGGTTTATATTAAATGCACTCAACAACCTCATCCAATGACAAAATAAACAGCTGACTTTTAAAAATAGCCGAGCCTTTTAAGGTCGACTATTTTTTAGGTTTGTTATTCATTCTTTGATCTCTATCCCCATTATCAATATCACCTGAAACGGCATCGATAAAATGATCAATGGTTTTACCGATTTTTCTTGTCTTTCCATTCCCATTACTCATATTTTCGTTCGTGTTTTTCTGATTTGGATTGTAGTATTTAATAAAACCTCCACATAAAGCGCCTACAAATACAATCCAATATGGAATCTCTTCTAACCCTCTTGGCTCCAGGTACAACCAATTGATTCCAAATACCACAAAACTAATGAGTATAAGCGTCGTTCCAATAATATTTTTAATCATTCTTAAGTACCTACCTCCTGAAATACAGATATATACGTTACGTTTTGGTTATTCAAATGTTTCATTTATTTATTCAACATGATCATATCCCTTTAAATTAGTTCTCTTGGGGAGAAGAAGCCTTCGAGAAAGCAAAACGCGAAATCAGCTGGTTCTTGTCAGCATCGGCTATTCAACATGTCATTGGTGTTAAGTTCGTATAAAATCTTAGAACAACAAGAGTCAGTTTAAAACAAAAAAAGCCCTTCTCAGCATTGAGAAAATGGACTTTTGGTATTGGAAATTCCTTCATTTCAATTTCTGACACTTGCCATCAACATATAGGGAAGACAGACCAATCATTATAGTTATTCCTATCATGAACAAGGTAAATTGCGTACACTTTGAATGTGATTATGATATTCCGAAAGGGGGAGGCATTTACATTTTCCATTGTTATTATTTAACTAACATATTTCTGGAAGGTCAAAAGAGCTTCGCCGTTTTCCTGTACTTCCTAAGAAACCCGCCAAGTACTCTAAATTTGCAATTAGTTCATGGTCTCCATGGGTAGGTGTTTGACCATGATCATCATGTAGATGCAGGATACTTGTATCACCAATCCATGTTCCCTTCCATTTATAGTCCTCTTTTTGATTTATTCTCATCCAATCATTGATTCGATCGTCAACCCAACCATGCAATTTCCAGAAAATCGGATGCACATGAGCAGAGTATTCATCACCTAGCCAGTTATACTCAGGTTGATTCCAAATATCATCTATAGGATCTCCTAATTTAGGCTCAGTCATATAACCAACTTTCGATTCTTCTGACCATCGTATGTGCATACTGTTGTGAATTGTAAATTCAATATCAGAACCAAGCTGGCCAAGCGTTACACTACTTAAGTAGTCTGGATCAGTAAATTTCTTTTCAAGCCCTGAAAAATAACTCCAATATCTATCGACAGATTTTTCTAACTCAAGTCTTTCCCTTGGAATACGATGACTATCATAAGCTGGTAAAATCGGATAACTTTTATCAGAAGGTTTTGGAAGGTACCTCCACCCTTGAACCCATGGATAGTTAATATCACCTTCATCTGCTAAAATTTTATTGACGATCATAATCATCGTTCTATGCATGAAAAGGAAGTCCTCACCAGAATCATTATCCCGTTTAGGCTTTCCATCGGCATCGAGTGCTGGGCGTGGCGGCACCCAATTTGGATGAGTCTTACATAACTTTTCGCGATCTTTACAATCAAGTCCCTCCCAAGAGTTTCGAAATCCATGCCAAAGATAATGCCATAAACGATGCTTTTTTGACGCCATAGCTACAATAACTGAGTTTGGTAATCGTGATTGTCCCAATCGTTTAAACCTCCTCCAAGTTAAATTTCATGTTTAATCTTTTTCTTCTTTTTTAACAGCAAGAAAGGATGAAACTTTTCCGGCTGCTCCTTCACCATGGCGTACTGCACGTTTTACACTACCAACAATTGCAGGAACTTTTTATACCAGCTGGCCATTTAGATAATACTAATCCTCGATATTCATACACCCATCCTGCAGTGTCGGTATTGTCACGTCCAACTCCAGTTCCATGTAGAAGCAGTCCATCAACCATCCCTTTATCTTCTATAAACTCTGCTAAATCCATATCCACGCCTTCCCCAAAACTTAAGGTAGCAGACATTCTTTTGAATCCTGTGATACAAAGGTTAATAAACCCTAGCCGGATTTTAAAGCAAGCGCCTTTTGCGGATCATTATTTACTGGATCAGTAATGAAAGCTCCTGGAAATCCACTATCATATACCAATATATTCCATATACAATAAACATATTCATTCCAAATGATTAGCTATATACTGAGTAATATTCACTTTTTTTTAATTACATTCGACCTTCCTTAGATAACAACAGACGTGTTTAGGGAGAGTTATTGCGTTAGCGACTGTAGAAGGTGTAGCCCCCCTGAATATTCTCCAAGCTATATATTCCAAATGCCTTAGTTGACCCTATAGACTAAGGAATTTTTTATTATCTGTGATAACGCTATGTTATAAAGTTTTATTAAAGAAAAACACGAAAGAAGGTGATCCCATGCCCACTCACAATAAACCCAATAGATTAATCAATGAGAAGCCGCCTTATCTCCTCCAACGCGCCCACAACCCTGTGGACTGGTTCCCTTGGAGAGAAGAAGCCTTCGAAAAAGCAAAACGCGAAAACAAGCCGGTTCTGGTTAGCATCGGCTATTCCACATGCTCATTTCACAAAAAAAGGATCAATCTTGAATTTCTTTATCAAGATGATCCTTTAACCCTTTTAGTCATTTCTCCGCAAACGTTTATATACAATCAAGGTTACTAGCCAACTAATAGCAATGATTCCTACAAAAAGTAATAGCATATTACTGTACAAATAAGCGGAATGATCAACGTCAATAGGCAGCATCCTACGATCTAGTAAGCGGATGGATAATAAACCGCCTACAATCGCAATACCCGTTCCCTCCGATAAAAAGCTGGTGAAATTAAGCAAACTCATTCCAGTACCAGCTTCCTTTTGTTTCAAACTACTAGCCACAATTGTAGATATAACTGTTTTTGTGAAAGAAAGTCCCCCAAAAACAAAAACGAATACGATGGTCATGAGCCATGGTGTTGCATCTATAAAAAAGGCAGCGATTAAAAAGCTGGAAGACATCAATGCAATCCCAATTGTTAATACATACAAAGAACCTTTCCGATCAACAAGCACTCCTCCAATGTAACCGAAGATGATGACACTCATTGTTCCTGGAAAAATAATCCCACTTCCAATTGCTGCAGTACTTAAATGGTAAACATCTTTCATCATATAAGGAACCATAGAGACAAATCCTGCTACAGTGCCAAATATCAGTCCTCCGCAAAGGACGCCAATCATAAATAAGAAATTTTTCCCCAGAGCAGGATCAATAAAAGGTTCTTGGGCTCCCCTAATATGTTTTACAAAAATCAGGAAGGTTGGAATACTAATCATCAAAAAAGAAATGCTATATGATGTTGTAAACAGCATAAAAAATACGATACCTGCAGACATCAATATAATCCCTGCCATATCAAAGTGACCTCTTAATCTTTCTTCCTTCTTCAATAGTTTTATAAGGAATGGAACAGTGATAATTGTTACAGTTGGAATAAGAAGCAAATATGACCAATGAAAACAATGAGCAATCACTCCGCCAATAGCTGGTCCAACACCTTCCCCCATTGCTACTAGGGACCCGATCAGACCAAATGCTTTACCCCTGTTTTCTTTTGGAATATAGCGCGCAACTACAACCATCACAAGGGCTGGGAATGCGGCTGCACCAGTCCCTTGAATAAACCGGGCAAAAATGAGTATAGGAAAGAATGAGTGTCCAACAAATCCAATTATCGATCCGAAGCAATTTACCGTAATCCCAAATAGGAGCAGTTTTTTGATGCCAAGCTGATCCGATAACTTTCCATACAGAGCTGTTCCGATGGAAAAGGTTAACATAAAGGCTGTGTTCACCCAGTTCGCACTCGCTGGCAGTTTATTAAAATCGTTAGCAATATCAGGTAATGAGACGTTCAAAACCATTTCATTTAATACGCTGAAAAATGACAGAACACAAAGCCAAATTAAAACTTGGTTGTACCGTAAAGTTGGCTGTGAATAAGACGTATTCACAATTTCCCCTCCATTAATGAGGGCAGACGTAGTTTATAGGGCCATTGATACGCTTCCCTCTTTTAATTGTACCCTTTTCATTTTATTGCACTTCATAATAACTCCCCCTACATTTGATTGATATGTCCTTATTATATATAGACTAAGGTTTAAACTTTTACTATTTTATACAACAATTTGGCCCGAATGTGGAACAAGAAAAAATTTTAATAAGCCCAAAAGTAAACTCACCAAAATTTTATTCATTTTTCTCTCCGGTGGCATAATGAAACATTATATTATGTTTTTGCATCTCTTTTATCAATAAACAGTCAGTTATTGTATTTGTTTTTGGTTACTGTGGTAACCTGAATATAACCAAATTGGAAAGAAGATGATCCCATGACAAAGAAAAATAAACCCAATAGATTAATCGCTGAGAAGTCTCCTTATTTACTTCAACACGCCCACAACCCTGTGGACTGGTTCCCTTGGGGAGAAGAAGCCTTCGAAAAAGCAAAACGCGAAAACAAGCCGGTTTTGGTCAGCATCGGTTATTCGACTTGTCATTGGTGCCATGTCTATTAAAGTAACCAAAATAGACAACCAAGGATCATTGAGTACAAATCCCTGTGATTTTTTCAAAGATGGAATTAGAGAGAAGAAAGTAACCGTAAGTAGTTGGAGGGATGATTGAAGTATGTTAACAAGAGAAGATATCTTTAAACACGTCAAAGAAAAATACGGTACATCGCCTGATTACCCGTGGAAGAAATACCCACACTATGCTGCTTTGAGACATGAGTCAAACAAAAAATGGTACGGTCTTATAATGAATGTTCTCCCAGAAAAATTGGGATTTGATAGAAGTGATGAAATAGATATTCTGAATCTAAAATGTCCTCCTGAAATAAGTGATAGTTTAAGAAATGGGGAAAATATCCTTCCTGGATATCATATGGATAAGGAACATTGGATTTCACTTATTTTGGAACGTACAGATCCAGAAGGAGAAATTTATTACTTAATCGAGCAGAGCTTTAATTTAACCAAATCAAGCTAGATTAGTGGGCACTTTCATTTTAGGACATTGTTCTTCTCTCTATGCCACCAACGCTACTTAAAACTATCTGGGTGTTAGTTGAAGAAGAAAGTACTGTTAACCGCCCATCATATATTATGAGTACTGATTTTCTCAAGTAAAACATTTCAAGAAAACCTGAATTTTTTTGTAAAGAAACGTTATGACAACATGTCGAACGTAACTAAATTCGGCTATTCGACATGTCATTGGTGGCATAGGATCTTTTTTATATTAGATGCACACAACAACTTCATCCAAATACAAAAAAACGAATGGGAACTATATACTAGTTGTTTTTTTATTTACAGTCTAAACAAAGTAAAGGAAGTATTACTTGAATAACTTCTACTCTCCAAACGATAGCTAGCCTTGGCCTATTCTAAAGAACATTGTCATTTATGCAAATTAGGAAACTAATTTATCATAGCTAGCCTTCAATTAAACGTTTTAACTTAAGCTCAGTTTCAGTATCCTCAACTGGAGTATAGACGCTGCATCTTAAATCAGTATCCCCATGTACTTGTAATGAAGTAAGATTAAACAACATTTTACCTACCTTAGCATGACGAAACTCAATTAATACTTCAGGAGCAGAGCTTATCTCATTTTCATTCCAAATTTTACGAAACTCAGGATATGCCTGTTCCATTTCTTGTATAAATTGCTCATACCAGTCATCAGCCACATACTGTCCATAATACGTTCTAAATATTGCGATATATCCTCTAACAAAATGCTCCCAATTCACTGCTAAACTTTTAAATTCCTTTCTTGCGAATAGTAAGCGTATTATATTCCTTTCTGCCGGGATGATTTGTTCAAAATCCAAAAATACATTAGCTGCTGCTTGATTCCACCCAACAATCTGACTTCTTCTATCTGATATAATCGTTGGGCAATAACGAAGTTCCTGCAAAATTTTTACTAAAGCCGGACTGATTTCCTTCTCCTTCTCATTTATAAAGGGTTGTTTCACTCCTTCCTCTAACGCTAGAGCATACAAATATCTCCTTTCATCGTTATTTAATTGTAATGCTCGAGAAATAGCATCTAATACCGAAGTAGATACTTTTATATCTCTGCCTTGTTCTAACCATGTATACCAAGTAAGACTTACACCGGCTAGTTGAGCCACTTCTTCTCTTCTTAGTCCTGGTGTTCTTCTGCGGGTTCCTACAGGTAAACCAACCATTTGGGGAGTAATTTTCGAACGTTGGTTCTTTAGAAATTCTGATAAAGCTTGAAGTCTTGTTTCAGGTTTCATTAATATCTCCCTTTAAAATAGTATTAATTATACTAGGATAAACAACAACTTGTAATAGGATAACACAATAGCTAAAGTTAATAAAAACAAGGAGGGAATTATCATGAAAAGAGTTGTCATTACTGGAATGGGAGTTATTTCTCCACTAGGAAATGATGTAAATAGCTTTTGGAATCAACTAGTTAAAGGACACTCGGGAATATCTCTAATTGATTCTTTTGATACTGCTGATTATAAAACAAAGATAGCTGGAATAGTTCGTGATTTCGATGCAGATGAAATATTGGGGAGAAAAGAAGCAAAACGATTAGATCGTTTTAGTCAGTTTGCCTTAGCAGCAGCCGAACAAGCATTAGAAAATTCACAATTACAGTTAGATAATGTTGATCTTGAACGTTTAGGGGTATATGTTGGTTCAGGAATCGGAGGCATACAATCGCTTGTTGATAATGTGAATGTATTAAATAAACGAGGTCCCGCGAGAGTAAGCCCTAGCCTTGTACCAATGATGATTTCAAATGCAGCTGCGGCCCAAATAAGCATAAAATTAGGAGCACAAGGACCATCATTATCACCAGTCACAGCCTGTTCAATCGGGAACACCTCTATTGGTGAAGCTTTCAATGCTATCCGAAATGATGAAGCAGATATTATATTTGCCGGTGGAGCAGAAGCTGCAATCACACAGTTATCTTTAGCTAGTTTTGGAAACGCCCATGCACTATCTACAAGAAACCAAGAGCCAAGTCGAGCCAGCCGTCCATTCGATACAGATAGAGATGGCTTTGTTATGAGTGAAGGCGCAGGCATCTTAGTATTAGAATCATTAGAAAACGCTATTCTTAGAGATGCGCCGATATTATGTGAAGTAGTGGGGTACGGAGCTAGTTCAGATGCTCATCATATGGTAGCATCACACCCAGAAGGTAAGGGTGCCTACTTAGCAATGAAAAAAGCATTGAGAAGTGCAAATATATCAACAGGTGAAATTGATGTTATTAGTGCTCATGCAACAAGTACACAAGTAGGTGATCGTTCAGAAGTTCTAGCTATTAAGAAATTATTTGGTGAACATTCACGTGAAATTCCAACAACTGCAAACAAGTCAATGACTGGGCACATGCTTGGTGCTGCTGGCGGAGTAGAAGCAATTGCTTTAGTGGAAAGTTTGAGACGAGGAATTATTCCGCCAACTATTAATGTACAGAAGCAAGATCCAGATTGCAACTTAGATGTTGTATCAGAAGCGAGACACCTTCCATTGAAATATGGGCTATCAAATTCTTTTGGTTTTGGAGGACATAATTCAGCAATCTTGTTAAAGCATTACGATTGAAGACCCATCTTTATAGTTCAAAGGTGAAATAACTATCAAGGGTTTATAGCCCTTGATTTTCATTATGGAATACCTCACAGACAAATTATGACGGGCCTCAGCTATCTGGTATATTAAATAGAGGAAAGAGAATACTTAAAAAAACATTTAGAAAGAAGGTGATCCCATGCCAAATAAAAGTAAACCCAATAGATTAATCAATGAGAAATCACCATACTTACTCCAACACGCCCACAACCCCGTAGACTGGTATCCCTGGGGAGAAGAAGCCTTCGAAAAAGCAAAACGCGAAAACAAGCCGGTTCTCGTCAGCATCGGCTATTCAACATGTCATTGGTGGCACGACTATTAGAATAACCAAAAGTATGGTGAATATAACCCCTAATAGACAATCTTCTTCCATCACATGTTTACTCCATATTATTAGTCATCACTTTCAAAATCATATATTTTCAATTTACTAATATCGATAAACTCAACTTATATTTACACTATAAAAATACTATAAAAACTAAAATTTAATGTTAAATTAAGAATTATATAGGTAAAAATTCGTTGATTTACCTCCATCTGTATGTTATAAGTATATAGGAGTTAAATTTTGGAGGGATTAGTTTGAAAGATTTTGTTCTAAAAAATTGGAAACTAGGCGTTGCAACAACTTGTGCTATTACGATATCATTGGGAGTTGTAACACCTTTTGCCAGCGCTTTAACTACAGACAAACTAGAGCTAAATAATCAAAGTTTTGAAGTTAAAGGGACTGTTTTTTCTCAAATGAAAAATGACGCAGGTACAGGCTTAGAGGAAAACTCTGATGCTCAAAACACTCAAGATAATAGTGATGCTTCTGATGCTAGTATGTCAAAAGCAGAAATGGATAAGATCATTCAAGAAGTTGCTAACGAATTTGTTGGTGATGCATTGAAAAATGATGATGAATATCTTAATCCAGTTGATAACACTTCTAATTCATATAATGAATCAAAAAACGAGATACATACTTCAACTGTAGGATTTAATGATATATCATCCCCGATTTCTAATACTATACAACTGAGCACTGCAAGTACAAATTCAATTGTATTGAATCAAAATCCTAAAGTAAGTTCAGGTGATATAAAGGTTGAAAAGGTAGGTTATATTTCTTTAGGGCGGAAATTAATAACGGTATTCGGAAAATCATATGTAAAGAAAAAATTACCTGATGCAATCTATAAAAAGTTTCCTAGTGCATTAAAACGCAAATTTTCACGTGCCCAATGGCTTTCTTTTTGGAACGGAATCGTACTTATGGGTCCATTAGATGAAGTACATGATACAGTAACAGACTATCTTGATAAGTATGTTTGGCATGCAGTAGCTAGTTCTTGTGGATATATTGCACAAGGTGTTGTATATGCAATTCTCTAAAGAAAGTGTTGATTAATTTGAACAAAGAGTCATTTAAATTCATACTAATTTTATTTGCAGTTTTTGCTGTCATTCAGGTGACAAATGAAATTAACTTTACTAACTATTGGTTTATAGACAGACTTATTCAATTTATAATTTGTATTATTGTTTTTTTAGTTTTGACTTATATATTCCCAGTGAAAAAAAACAAGTGAACTTAGGATAGAGCTCTATTGAGCTCTATTTTTTATTTTGTAAGATTTGTATTTAAAGTGAGATTATAGGCTATTCAACTCGGCATTGGTGGCCTGGGATAATCAACTCGTGTGGAGCTCCATTAAAAGATAACAGAAGCCATTTTATACGATAATACCATTTGTTCTAATAATACAGTTTACCTTTTATGTCATTCATTTTCTAAAACCTGCAATCCGTAACCATGCGGTAGCAGGTTTTTTTATTTGCTTGACTTAGAGTTAACTCTAAGTTGTAAACTAACTTTAATCAAAAGAGAGGGATGATGTTTGTTGTATTCCATTAGTAAAGCTGCTGAGAAGACTAATATTAGCTCGTATACATTAAGATATTACGAAAAAATTGGGTTACTTCCACCACCAAAACGAAAAAACAGTGGAAGGCGTTTTTATACAGAGACTGATATTCAGTTCATGACATTCCTGAAAAGTTTAAAGGAAACAGGTATGTCTTTGGAGGATATTAATGAGTTTGTCAAAGACGGATGCATCCTGGAAAAAATCAATTCGGATGTTAAATCGGCACAACTCTCCCCATCTATAAATAAACGTATTGAGATTTTAACCAAGCACTTAGAGAAAATGGAAATTAAAAAAAGGGAGCTGGAAGAAGTGATTTCTACTACAAAAGGAAAACTGGATACATATTATTCAATTTTGAAAGAGGAAGTGGAAAACAAATGAAACATTTAAATATATACCTGATGTTACTTGGCTTCTCTATTTTTACGGGAGCTACTTTTAATCTTGCAAAATATACAGTTGGATATTTTTCTCCATCGTCTTCTGCGGCATGGCGTTTCGGTTTAGCTGCTGCGGTGATGCTCATCATTTTGATTTTTACTGAAGGTATAAAGAAGAGTCAATTACGGAAAAACGCCGTTTCATACATTGTTCTTGGAATTATAGGAATCTTTGGATTTAATGCCTTGTTTTTTGTTGGGTTGAAATATACATCTCCCGTTAACGGGGCATTAATAATGGGGCTGAATCCTTTATTAACAGCAATTCTCTCTCGAATTATCTTAAAGGACAAAATTACAAAAAAACAAGTGCTCGGTATATTCTTTGCTTTCATCGGTGTATTGTTAGTTATTACACAAGGTTCTATCGAAACCATTAAAACCTTATCAATTTCAGGCGGAGATTTAATAATCTTTACAGGTAACGTTTGTTGGGCACTTTATGGTGTACTTGGACGTCGGTTTGTAAAAGGTGGTACTCCGCTATCTACAACCACTTATACGATGGTTATCGGTGCTGTTAGTTTAATAGTAGTTTCCTTATTTACATCCAATCCTGTTTCTTTACCGAACATCCCGACTGGAGTTTGGGGAGCAATTGCCTTTATGGCTTTCTTTACAAGTGTTTTGGGTTACCTATGGTGGAATCAGGGGATTAAGGAGATTGGGGCAAGTAAAACATCTTTATTTTTCAACCTTGTTCCCGTTGTAACGATGATTATTTCATTTGCCGTTGGAACACCAATAAAGGTATTTCAAGTTATTGGGGCTGTGTTAGTTATATTAGGCGTTTTAACTGCTTCAGGGGTAATACGTATTCCTAAGTACAATACTAAAGAACAGTCAGCTGTATAAAGAAACAGGGATTATTTTTGAGAAAATGTGTTAAGTTAAATATACACTAATTATAGAAAGAAGGTGATCCCATGCCCACTAACAATAAACCCAATAGATTAATCGCTGAGAAGTCTCCATATTTACTTCAACATGCTCATAACCCTGTGAATTGGTTCCCTTGGGGAGAAGAAGCCTTCGAAAAAGCAAAACGCGAAAACAAGCCGGTTCTCGTCAGCATCGGCTATTCAACATGCCATTGGTGCCATGTCATGGCCCACGAAAGCTTCGAGGACGAAGAAATCGCACGCCTTCTCAATGAACGGTTTGTGGCGATTAAAGTCGACAGGGAAGAGCGGCCTGATGTGGATTCTGTTTATATGAGAATCTGCCAGCTGATGACCGGGCAGGGCGGCTGGCCGCTGAATGTGTTTATCACGCCTGATCAGAAGCCGTTTTATGCGGGTACATATTTTCCAAAGACAAGTAAATTCAATCGTCCCGGTTTCATTGATGTGCTTGAGCATCTGTCTGAGACGTTTGCGAACGATCGCGAGCATGTCGAGGATATTGCGGAGAACGCCGCTAAACATTTGCAGACCAAAACAGCTGCAAAATCAGGCGAAGGCCTTAGCGAGTCAGCAACTCACCGGACATTCCAGCAGCTTGCCAACGGGTTTGATACGATCTACGGCGGCTTCGGACAGGCTCCAAAATTTCCGATGCCCCATATGCTGATGTATTTGCTTCGTTATCATCAAAATACGGGGCAGGAGAATGCTTTATACAACGTGACAAAAACGCTGGACAGCATGGCGAATGGCGGCATTTACGATCATATTGGCTATGGATTCGCCCGTTACTCGACCGATGACGAGTGGCTCGTTCCCCACTTTGAAAAAATGCTGTACGACAATGCGCTGTTGCTGACCGCTTATACAGAAGCCTATCAGGTCACGCAAAACAGCCGGTATAAAGAGATTTGCGAGCAGATCATCACGTTCATTCAGCGGGAAATGACCCATGAGGATGGAAGCTTTTTCTCCGCTTTAGACGCGGACACTGAAGGAGAAGAAGGAAAATACTACGTGTGGTCAAAGGAAGAGATCCAGAAAACGCTCGGAGACGATCTTGGAACGCTGTATTGCCAAGTGTATGACATCACTGAAAAAGGGAATTTTGAAGGCAAAAATATTCCGAATCTGATTCACACAAAGTGGGAACAACTCAAAGCTGATGCCGGTTTAACTGAGGAAGAGCTCAACCTCAAGCTCGAGGACGCAAGACAACAGCTCTTGAAGATACGCGAAGAAAGAACCTATCCGCATGTCGATGATAAGGTGCTGACCTCATGGAACGCGCTGATGATCGCTGGGCTCGCCAAAGCGGCAAAGGTATACCAGGAACCGAAATATCTCAGCTTAGCGAAAGACGCCATCACATTTATTGAAAACAAGTTAATCATCGACAGCCGTGTAATGGTCCGGTATCGAAACGGCGAAGTGAAAAACAAAGGCTTCATCGACGATTACGCTTTTCTCTTATGGGCTTATCTGGATCTCTATGAAGCTTCGTTTGATCTTTCTTATTTACGAAAAGCGAAGAAACTGACAGACGATATGATCGGCTTATTTTGGGATGAGGAGCATGGCGGATTCTATTTCACCGGACACGATGCAGAAGCCTTAATCGTCCGGGAAAAAGAAGTGTACGACGGCGCTATGCCTTCCGGAAACAGCGTGGCAGCCGTTCAGCTGCTGCGTCTCGGACAGGTTACAGGCGACTTATCACTGATTGAAAAAGCGGAAACGATGTTTTCCGTATTCAAGCCGGACATCGACGCGTATCCGAGCGGCCATGCTTTCTTTATGCAAAGTGTGTTAAGGCATCTGATGCCTAAAAAAGAAATTGTTATTTTTGGCAGCGCAGACGACCCAGCCAGAAAACAAATCATAACGGAGCTTCAAAAAGCCTTTAAGCCCAACGACTCCATTCTGGTGGCAGAGCATCCTGATCAATGCAAAGACATTGCGCCATTCGCGGCAGACTACCGTATCATAGACGGCAAAACAACCGTGTATATTTGCGAAAACTTCGCCTGCCAGCAGCCGACAACAAATATCGAAGAAGCCATCCAAACTTTAATAAGCAGCAGGGATTAAGACCCTTGCTGCTTACTTTGTGATTTCTTATGGTACCACAACGCGATTCCCGCAAAAACAAGGTTGACCGCTATCGTAAATAAAGCCTCCCACATCGGGTTCCCCCGCGTAACCGTAAATAAAGAGGGAATTCCTCCATACACACTGTTTTTTTCTGTGATAAACATACACAAAAACATATTATTCGCGGCATGGGCGCCAAGTGAGATTTCAATACTGCCTGTTTTAATCGTGTAATAGGTCCACACAAAACCAAATGTTAAATACTCAATTCCTGCCCAGACAGCGCCATTGTTCATCTCAGGATTCGCAAAATGCAATACGCCAAACAAGCCACCGACAACCAATGTCAAAATAAGAGGATTTTTCGTCACTCTCCCGAAAGCTTGAAGCAAAAATCCTCTGAAAAACAGTTCCTCAGCTGAGGTTTGAAACGGAACCAAAATGAGGGCCGCCGCTAGCAGCCAGATAAACCGTGAAGCATCGAAGTCTTGCATTGAATAGCTGCCAGGATGAATCGCAAAATCAATCAATTGCACGGCGATCATCAGCAAGAAATAAGCAATAAAGCCAAAGAAAATTCTCCGCCAATTGATCTTTGCATTCGGTGTAATCACAGTTCGGAAAGGCCGTTTCAGAATAAAGCGCACAGCCAGCCATACTCCTGGAATTGCAAACAAATAAATAACATGAGACAAATAAAGATCAACCAGAGGATCACTCAGCACAGCTTCATCCAAATCAAACGTGATATCGGGATTCACAATAATCGTAAACAGTATCGCGAAAAGGTAAGCAATATTCCCGAATACATATAACCCTACCATCACCAAAAAGGCGAAAAAATATCTCCACAACGTATTGTTTCCTTCTATAGGACGGATAAATGAATTCATTCCTTCTTTGTCTCTTCCTTTCAATGAGAATATTACTATATATTTGCATAAATTGGTCTATGAATCTACTGTTTTGGAAATCTTTTTAGCAAAATGAACATAAAAAGTGCGAATTTAGTTCTTCCATCTAGTGATTTGAACTCTGTCGCCAATGAATCAAGATACTTATAATATTCCCAAGAGGGGAATTTTCAGTCTTTTCTTACTACTCAAAAGGGGGTTTTTTATGAATACGATCTTCAAACAGAAGAACACACATCCTTTCTCAAACGCAGCGAATCGTTTAGACCGCCTTCCGATTTCTCGCGTTCACTTCCAAGTATTAACCGCTCTCGGCATTGTTTATTTCTTTGATCTTGCAGATTTATTTACCCTCAGCAATGTAGCGCCGGCACTGATCGAGCATTGGGGCATCCCGCTTTCAACCATCGCCAATGTAACGGCGGCTTCGTTTTTAGGCATGTTTTTAGGCGCATCACTGGGAGGAAGGCTGTCTGATCGAATTGGCCGAAAAAAAGCCTTAAATCTATTTGTGTTCGTTTTCTCAATCGCATCGCTATGCAATGCAGCAGCATGGGACATCCCGTCTTTAATGACTTTCCGTTTTCTCACCGGGTTTGGTGTCGCAGCTGCAATGGTCATTACCAATAGCTATTTGGCGGAATTTTTCCCTTCCAGTGTCCGCGGAAAATATATTTCTTTCTGTGCCATGATTGGATTGATCGGCGTTCCGATCACCAATATTGTGTCTGCCTTTGTCATTCCGCTCGGTTCATGGGGATGGAGGCTTGTATTTGTATGGGGTGCCGTCGGCCTTATTTATTTTTTCTTTATCCGCCGTCTGGAAGAGTCACCCCGCTGGCACGAAAATCGCGGTGAATATGCGAAAGCCGATGCGATCCTCAATCGAATTGAGGCGCAGGTTGAACAGGAGAAAGGCCCGCTTCCGGCACCAGCTCAGCCCAAAACAAGCGATACCGTTCAGCAGCACGCGGGTTACGCAGGGTTATTGAAAGGAAGAAACCTCAAAATTACCATCGTTTTATCTGCTGTATGGATTTTTGAAACGTTTGGATTTTACGGATTTGCCTCATGGGTTCCCAGTCTGCTAAAAAGCAATGGCGTCACAATGGAAAATACATTGTGGTATAACGTACTGCACTCCGTCGGCGCTCCGCTTGGCGCATTGTTTGGTTCGATGATTTCTGAAAAATTTCAAAGAAAATGGATTTTAGCCGCCAGCGCGTTTTTAACAGCCATCGCCGGTCTCTTATATGGCATGACTTTTATTCCGATCATGATTATTGTGTTTGGTTTTATCGTCAATATCACGGAACGGGTTTTCACCTCGAACTTATACGCTTATACGTCAGAACCTTATCCGACTGAATACCGCTCGTCTGGCAGCGGTTTAGCCTATGGCCTCGGCCGCTTTTCAAACATTTTCGGCTCATTGCTCGTCGGGTTTATCGCCGTTCAGCTCGGCTATGTCAGCGTCTTCTTATTTATCGGCGGCTGCTGGCTCGCATGCTCCGTGCTGTTAATCTGCTTCGGCCCTAACACGAATGCGAAACAAATTTAAAAAAAGTCAGTGCGGATCTGCCGCACTGATTTCACTGCAATTCCTTCAACATCCTCGCAGGGTTTCCGCGATGTCAAATTGTAATCTCAATCAAATTTCCTTCATCATCTTCAATCACACTTTCATAGTAGCCGTCTCCAGTTGTCCTTGGGCCGTTGACTACTGCAAAACCATCCTTCTTCAATCGATCAGTCAGTTCATCAACCTTCTCACGGCTTCCAACAGAAAAGGCAATGTGCGCCCAGCCTGTCATCGTTTGTGAAGGCGGATCAGTCACATTTCCTTTTTTCATAATTTCCAGCCTTGCTCCGGAATCAAACGTAATAAAATAAGACTTAAAATCTTTTTTCTCATTATGATACAAATCGTTCGCTTTGCCATTAAAATACGTTTCATAAAAAGCCTTCATTCGCTCTAAATCTTTGACCCAGATCGCTGTATGTTCAATCCGCATTTCTTCCTCCTCCTTCACCTTCAATGAAGTTATAAAGTATGAAATGCATTTCAGTTCAAGCTTTTTTCTCGAATTGATGCTGAATTTTTATATCAATGGGTTCATCCTGCAAAAAAAGAGAGAATGCTGCGATGCCGAGCTGCTCAAGATTCAAATCAAGCGAAGGAAAACCAAGAACACGGCTGATAGAAGAGTTCCCCTCGCCTATGATTTCAACACCCCATTTATTCTTTTGGGCAAATACATGAATTCCAGCTGCCACTTCATCACTATTTGCATAGATAGCCGTTGGAACCCGTCCGCTCGTATAAAAGTGCTCAGCTGCCCGCTCACCGTCATTCATATCGTTGCAACCGGACAGCATATGACGGTCTTTCAGGCTCCCGCAGACGGCTTTATAGGCCGCAGCTTTGTCAGCCGTGCTTGGACTCCTGTCGGCTTCTCTGACGCACGTAAAAGCGATATCCTCATGTCCGCGGCTCTTTAAATAGCGAAAGCTTTCTGCATAAGCAGCTCTTCTGTCGTTGTACGCACATGGGACACCAATGTCTCCGGTATCCTCACAAGCGATGATCGGCCCATACTCCTGATATGCTAAAATGCTGTCCCAGTCATTGGCGCGGGATGTAATAATGAGACCGTCTATTTTCTTTGTTCTTAACAGCTCTAAATATTTGATTTCAATAGCGGGGTTATAATTGGTGGGGAGGAGGGTCGTTGCATACTCTTGCTGAAAAGCCGCCTTAGTGATTCCGTTTACGATTTTATCAAAGCAGGGATGATCGCTATAAGGCAGAATCACACCGACCGTATGGGTTTTCCCGCGAATGAGATCGATTGCGGTTCGATTTGGTATGTAATCTAATTCCTTCATGACTTGATGAACAAGTTTTCTCTTTTCTTCAGACACATACGGATGATGATTCAATACACGCGAAACAGTCGAAACAGATACATTTGCCAGTCTTGCAATCTCTTTTATGTTTGCCATCTCTTTCTCCTTTTTCATATAAAAAAGCAGTAAGCGTAAATTCCTTACTGCTATCTCATCATATATTGATCATAAGTTCAACAGGACAATGGTCGGAACCCATGACATCCGCTGATATGCTGGCATCCTCAATCTGATCCTTAAGCCTTTCGGACACAACAAAATAATCGATGCGCCATCCGATATTTCTGTCCCGGGCGCCGGCACGATACGACCACCAGGAATAAGCACCTTCAAGATCAGGATAGACGTGACGGAAGGAGTCAATAAAGCCAGCTTCTAAGAAACGAGTGAATGCTTCTCTTTCTTGATCAGAAAATCCAGCGTTATTCCGGTTTGCCTTTGGATTTTTCAAATCGATCTCCTGATGAGCTACATTCAAATCGCCGCATAAAATGACCGGTTTTTTCTGATCCAATTCAAGAATATAAGATAATAAAGCCTCTTCCCATTGCATGCGGTAATCGATCCGCTCCAAACCTCTTTTCGCATTCGGCGTGTAAACGGTCATCACAAACATGTTTTCAAATTCCAGCGTAATCACTCTGCCTTCTTGGTCATGCTCTTCTATTCCGATACCATACATGACACGCAGCGGCTCTTGTTTTGAAAAAACAGCCGTGCCGGAATATCCTTTTTTCACTGCATAATTCCAATACACATGATAGCCTTCAGGCTGGAGATCAACCTGGCCGTCCTGTATCTTTGTTTCCTGTAGACATATAATATCTGCATCCTCTTCCTTCAGATAAGAGAGGAAATCCATCTTTCTCATGACAGCCCGCAGGCCGTTTACATTCCAAGAAATCAGTTTCATGTTTCATCCCCCCTATAAAAAAGAGCAAGAACCCGAAGGTCCTTGCTCTTTACGTATAAGCTTACTCACCGCTTACGTACGGAAGTAAAGCCATTTGACGAGCGCGTTTGATCGCTGCAGTCAATTTACGTTGGTATTTAGCGTTTGTTCCAGTTACACGACGTGGTAAAATTTTACCGCGCTCAGAAACAAACTTTTTAAGAAGATCTACATCTTTGTAGTCGATGTGCGTGATACCGTTAGAAGTGAAATAACACACTTTACGGCGTTTCGCACGACCGCCTCTGCGTCCTCCTGCCATTGTCATTTCCCTCCTTTCTTTTTCATTTTTGCGATAATCACATTAGAATGGAAGATCGTCATCCGAGATGTCAATCGGTTTGCCGTCGTTGGCAAATGGGTCATCATTAAAGCTGTTCCCCTGATTGCGTCTCTGGTTGTTTTGATTTCCCCCGAATGGATTATCATTTTGGCCTCCGCCAAAGTACTGGCCTCCGCCGCTATTTCCTTCGTTGTATCCACCTGAACCAGAACCGCCGCCGTTTTTCGGCTCAAGAAATTGAACACTTTCAGCTTGGACCTCAGTCACGAAGACACGCTGTCCTTGCTGGTTTTCATAGTTTCTTGTTTGTAAACGGCCATCTACGCCTGCAAGGCTTCCTTTTTTCAGGAAATTTGCAACGTTTTCGGCTTGTCTTCTCCAAGTGACACAATTAATGAAATCGGCCTCACGTTCTCCGGACTGGTTCGTAAATGTACGATTCACAGCAAGAGTAAACGTAGCAACAGCCGCACCGTTTGGCGTATAACGAAGCTCTGGGTCTTTTGTCAGTCTTCCGACTAATACAACTCGGTTAAGCATAAGAAAGACCACCTTTTACCATTATATATTTCAAAATTGCTTATTCTTCTTCTTTAACAACAATGTGGCGAATGATATCGTCACTGATCTTAGCTAGACGGTCAAATTCTTGAACTGCCGCAGCGTCAGATTGAACGTTTACGATTTGGTAGAAACCGTCGCGGAAATCGTTGATTTCGTAAGCAAGACGACGTTTACCCCAATCCTTTGTTCCAGTGATCTCCGCACCGTTAGAAGTCAGAACGTTGTTGAAACGCTCGATAACTGCTTTTTTAGACTCATCGTCAATGTTTGGGCGGATAATGTACATAACTTCGTACTTTCTCATCTGTTTGCACCTCCTTTTGGACTAAGCGGCCCATAATGGGCAAGGAGCAATAATTCTATTACTCACAATTTTATATTATACCAAAGCTCTTGTCCCTTTACAACTGCATCCTATACATTAAATCGGAAATGAATAACATCTCCGTCTTTAACCACATACTCTTTTCCTTCAAGACGGACTTTTCCTGCTTCTTTGGCTCCTGCCATGCCGCCGCCCGCTAGAAGATCCTCATAAGCAACAGTTTCAGCACGAATGAAGCCGCGCTCAAAGTCACTATGAATAATTCCTGCACATTCTGGGGCTTTCATGCCTTTTTTGAATGTCCAAGCTCTGACTTCCTGTTCTCCGGCTGTGAAATATGTTGCAAGGCCAAGAAGGGAGTAAGACGCTTTGATCAGCTGATCAAGACCTGATTCTTCAATGCCCAGCTCTTCCAGGAACATTTGCTTTTCTTCGCCTTCAAGCTCAGCGATTTCCGATTCGATTTTCGCACACACAACGATAACTTCCGCGTTTTCGCCGGCAGCGTACTCGCGAATCTTCGCTACATTTTCATTGCCAGACGGATCAGCCACTTCATCTTCACTTACGTTCGCCACGTACAAAATAGGCTTCGAAGTCAGTAAATGAAGCTGCTTTACAAGCTTTTGCTGCTCTTCAGTAAACTCAACAGAACGAGCAGGCTTTTCATTCTCAAACGCTTCTTTCAGTTTAGACAGAATCTCAAACTCAAATACAGCGTCTTTATCTTTTTGCTTCGCAAGTTTGCTGACGCGTGTAATCCGCTTTTCAACCGTTTCCATATCAGCGAGGATCAGCTCAAGGTTGATTGTTTCAATATCATCAATCGGATCAACTTTTCCGGAAACGTGTGTAATATTATCATCAGAAAAAGCGCGGACAACGTGGCAAATCGCATCAACCTGGCGAATGTGAGAAAGGAATTTATTGCCGAGACCTTCTCCTTTAGATGCGCCTTTTACAATCCCTGCAATATCAGTGAATTCAAAAGCAGTCGGCACAGTCTTCTTCGGTTTGACCAGCTCAGTCAGCTTTTGCAGACGTTCGTCCGGTACTTCTACAATCCCTACGTTCGGATCAATCGTACAGAACGGGTAGTTGGCTGATTCGGCACCGGCCTGTGTAATTGCGTTAAATAGTGTTGATTTCCCGACGTTTGGCAAACCAACAATTCCAGCTGTTAAAGCCATTCTTTCATCTCCTCTATATAAAACCGTCATTGTATAAACGTATTTTGAACCTAGAGCAATTATAAGGAGGTTCACTGGAAAAGACAAGCTGACAAAACTGCATTTTCACCCTGCCAAGCCCTTTGATTATGCTTTTTTCAAGCCTACTAAACAGTCAAAAAGCGTACTTCCCATTCCATTATCGGAATTTGTATCATTTGTCAGTGCATTGACTGAACCTCCAAAAGCCGCCCACATGCCTTCATCTATATTAATCGTCTTCGGGTGAGCCTGCTTCATCACTTTCACCTTGCCCGTCAATCGCCCGCGGTCATTAAAGATGGCAACCTCGTCTCCGTCCTGAAGATCCTGCTCAGCCGCTATATCCGGAGAAATATCCACTTGAATATGCTGAAGCTTTTCAATAAACGGCACATGCTGCGAATGATTAGAACGCTGGGGATGAATGGACAAAAGCGTGTAAGGATACTTTTCAGCTAACTCCTCATTATGGAAAACAGATTCTTCGGGCACGTTTAATTGAAGCAAGCCGCTCAATCCTTTTTCCTCAGCTAACGACGAAGTAAATTCAAATTTTCCGCTCGGCGTCAAAAACTTATAATCATCCCACGGCACTTGCTTGACTGGAAGAGGGAGGTGGCCTTTTTCTTTCAATCGCTCAAGCGTCACGTCCTCTGTTTCCAATGAAGACAGCCCCATCTCCAAAAATTCTTCAGTACTGTATTCAAACAGCTCGCCAAATCCAAGGCGTTTTGCAAGCTCTGACCAGATCCAGCTGTCCGACTTCGCTTCACCCTGCGGCTCCACAAGCTTCTTTCCGTACTGAACATAATGATGATACATACTGGAATAATAGATATCCTCTTCTTCAAAAACAGTGGCAGTCGGCAGCACATAATCACACAGTTTTGCCGTATCTGTCATGATAGAATCAATCGCTACCGTCATCGGCACTTTTTCAAACGCTTGTCTTACTTTATTGGTATTCGGCACCTGAGTCAGCGGATTTCCGCACGTCACGATAATCATCTCAATCGCTGGATCAGCAGCCGTCAACACCTCTTCAGCCTGTGTCATCATTGAGAATGAGCGTGATGCTGTTTTTAATTCCGGCAGCGTAAGCTTCGTTTTTGCAAAGCTCTCACCGATCTGAACGTTACCGAAATTCGCGCCGCCGCCTTTAATTCCAACATTTCCGCTTGCCGCAACAAGTGCATCAATCCAGCGAATCGTTTCGCCGCCGTTTTTATATCGCTGCATGCCAAGCCCCATAAAAGTAGACACCGGGCCGTCAGCATACAAACCGGCCAGATACTCCAGCTCCTCCATAGATGCTTCTGTTTTCACAATAAACTCTTCTAAGGAAACGGTGTTCAAAAGCTCTTTTACATCATCGAAACCCACAGAGTGCTCAGAAATAAACGTCTCATCCATTCTTCCTGTCTCAATCAGAACCTTCAAAACAGCTGCCGCAAGCCAGCCGTCCATTCCCGGTTTTACAGAGATATAGCGGTCTGCAAGCTTGGCAGTCGGGTTGAAGATCGGATCAATCACTGTAAGCGTGGCACCCTTTTTCTTCACCTGCTGCAAATGATGGTATAAGTGCATATTCGTTCTGGATACATTTCTTCCCCACACAACAACATGTTTGCTGTTGTAAATATCAAGGGGGCCGTGCCCGTACGAACGGCCGAAATCCCAGCTTTGCGCCTCGATACCGGAGCCCCAGCATATGCTTCCGACGATTTCAGTCACGCCGCCATATCCATTAAAAAAACGCTGATCTAGCGCTTTTAACAAACCGTTATTCGCATAATCATGGCTGTGCAAAACAGCAGTCGTTTCTGACGTTTCCTTGATCTCCCGAAGCTTATCGGCAATTTCATCAAGCGCCTGCTCCCAGGAAATCCGCACAAACTCGCCATTTTGTTTTTTCATCGGATAGCGAAGCCGTTCAGGCGAATTTGTTTTTGTCTCAAGCATTCTGCCGCGGCCGCAGATTTTGCCTTCCGTAATCGGATGGTTTGGATCTCCGTCCACTTTTGTTACCTTTCCGTCTTCAACAGTCACCAAAAAACCGCAGCTGTCCCAGCAATTCAGCGGACATGCTGACTGATGCACTTTGCTCATCGCCGTCTTCTCCTTACCTACTATATGAAAAAGCATGAGTGCAGGCCTTTTTACGAAGTAGGCTCCTCATGCTTGACTAGTACTTTTTTTAGTTTTCTTTCAAATTCTTTTCTCGGAATCATTACACTGTGAGAGCATCCCTCACACTTAATTCGAATATCCATTCCCATGCGTATAATTTTCCAGCTGTTCGCTCCGCATGGATGCGGTTTTTTCATTTCTACGATATCATTCAGGCCAAAGTCTTTATCCGCCAAGACCCTTCACCTCTTTTCATAAACTGCTGTATCTATTGTACAAAAAAACTGATCATAAGAGCAATCAAGATATCCGAAAAGAAAGATATCCTCTTATTTCCATTTACTTAAAATAGGATATAACAGCAGACAAACTAACAAATATAAATTCAGCATCCCGTATATCGGGTACAAGAACGCGATTAAATCAGAAAATCCGAAAGAAGTAAAAGGCACCATCAACGCTAACAGAATCAACACAATCATCCATCTCGGCATATGAACAAACGCCATCAGCCGGCTGGACAGCCCCAGCAAACCAGCCACCGTCGTCGTGTAAATCGCCAAGCACAGCACCGCCGTCATACATAAAAAAAGGAAATAAGGCGCCCCCTCCAGAACGGCAAACAACGGTATTTCAAACTGAGAAAGGGAGCCCGCCAGATCCACTAACGTTTCATTATAAACAAAAGAGATCACGCCAAAAATAAGTCCGCTTGCCACACTTGCGATTTTCGCTTCTCCGAGTCCTTTCATTTCTTTCCCAACGGAGGATAAAATCGCGACAACTGAAAGGATATTTAAAGAGGTAAACGTAATGCTCGCAGGCCAGTTATACTGCCGAGTCAAATCTATCGTCCATGTATGGTGATGGGTGCTCTGAAAGGAGATCAGCGCATACAGCAGCCCCGCTACTAAAACAGGTATTAAAAAACCATTTACTGATAATATTCCTTTCACATCCCAGAAAAACAAACACACTGTCACGATGCAAATCAACGCGATTCCCCACCAGAAAGGAAGCTTGTACATTTGCAGGGTCACACCGCCTCCGGCAATCATCACCATAGTCGTCGAAAACAAATAAAAAACGATGAGGACATCATAAATTTTCGCCAGCCATGGTCCCATCAAATGTTCCAGAACCGGCAGAAAATGAGTGGATTGAACCTTAAAACTGATTTTCATCACAATATAAGACGAAAAAATGAACATAATTGTAAACAGCACAATAGCAAGTCCGCTTTCCGCCCCAAAAAACTGCCATATCTCCTGACCGCTCGCATATCCGGCCCCGATCAGGCTCCCTAATATGAGCAGCATCCACTTCATTCCGGCTCTCCACAACATCATCACCTCATAGCACAGAGTTCAGCTTGTTCCTGTTATTGTTACTATATAAATAACACAAAGCAAAAATGCCATATTTTCAGTAGACATTGACCACAAGGTGAAATTATCATACGAAATACACATAAAAAAAGACTGCCAATGCAGGCAGTCGAAAACCGATATTAATTTGTCCGCGGAAATAAGGAATGAACCTCATCCTTCACTTGTTCTAACATTCCTTTGTATGCATCTTCATCCAGATACCCGATGCCGCCGAAATCAATGTCCGGCAGCCAACCATTCATACCCTCTATCTCAAAAAATATCTAGCGTCATACACAAAGCATAAAAGACCGTACTGCTGGATATACTGTAAACAACCTTACATATCTACATACACACCATAGCTATTCTGTTACCTACTATAACAAGGAAGTGAAACCTATGAATCGAAAAGGCGGGCTTTTTTCCTCTCAGGAACGAGTAAAGCAATATGTTTCACATACAGATGCAGCTGCAGCAAAACAAATCCAAACCATCCTTTCATCATCCTTACGTAAAGCTGCCGGCAAACCAATTGTCGTGGTTTGTATCGGAACAGACCGTTCAACCGGTGATTCATTAGGCCCGCTCGTAGGAATGAAACTCAAACAGATGCAACTCACCAGATTTCATGTCTATGGCACCTTATCTGACCCAGTCCATGCTGTGAATATGAAAGATAAAATCAATGACATTCAAAAATTACATAAAAATCCATTTATTATAGCAGTCGATGCATGCTTAGGACGCGTCAAAAGTGTAGGATCGTTTCAAATCGGAGACGGGCCATTAAAGCCCGGAGCCGGAGTGCAAAAAGACCTGCCTGAAGTAGGAGATCTTCATATTAACGGAATTGTGAATGTGAGTGGTTTTATGGAATACTTTGTTTTACAAAATACAAGGCTGCACTTGGTCATGAATATGGCAAATGTTCTTGCTGAAGGATTGAGTTTAACAGATCGAACAGAGTGGAGACAGGAACGCCTTAGCCCGCTGCAACGGCTCACTGGGCGAATATAAAAAAAGAAACCATCTTCGCTGGAAAGATGGTTTCTTTTTTTACAATTCACGTTCAGACAATAGCTCTAAAATCCGATCAAGATCTTCATTAGAGAAAAATTCAATTTCGATTTTGCCTTTTTTCTTTTGTCTTTTAATATTAACTGTTGTTCCAAAATAATTTTGGAGATAGGATTCCCGTTCTTTTAGAACTGCGTCTTTCACGGGTTCTTTTTTCTTTGTTTCACGTGGAACATTCTGATTTAACTGCTGAATCAGCTGCTCAAGCTGACGAACATTGAGCTGCTCTGCAATGACCTTTTGTACAAGCGGTTCAAGCTTATTTTTGTTTTTCAGGCCAAGAAGCGTGCGTCCATGCCCCATAGAAAGCGTACCTTCGGCAATAAGCTGCTGAATGTTTTCTGGCAATGTCAGCAATCTTAAATGATTCGCAATATGCGGTCTGCTTTTGCCAAGACGTTTGGCAAGCTGTTCTTGTGTGAGATCTAAGTGCTTCAGCAAAGAGTCATAGGCCTGAGCCTCTTCAAGCGGCGATAAATCTTCACGCTGAAGGTTTTCCAGTAAAGCAATTTCTCTCATTAATGCCTCTGATAATTCACGGACAATCGCCGGAACCGTGTCTAAACCCGCCAGCTTTGCCGCACGAAAACGCCGCTCACCTGCAACAATATCATAGCCTTTTAAAGATTTTCTGACGATAAGCGGCTGGAGAATGCCATGCTGCAGCACGGATTCTTTTAGTTCAGCTAATGCCTCGTCATCAAAGTGGTTTCTTGGCTGATAAGGATTAGGGCGTAAATCGGCAACTTTAATTTCTTCAACAGTCTCTTCAGACAAATCGACCTGATTAAACAACGCATTAATCCCTTTTCCAAGGCCTTTAGCCATTCGCAGCCACTTCCTTTGCTAAATCTAAATATACTTCCGCACCTCTTGACCGCGGATCGTATAAAATGATGGGTTTTCCGTGGCTCGGTGCCTCGCTCAGACGGACATTACGCGGAATAACCGTCTTATATACTTTATCTCTAAAATATTTTTTAACCTCTTCAATCACTTGAATGCCGAGATTGGTCCGGGCATCAAGCATTGTCAGCAATACTCCTTCAATCATTAAATCAGTATTCAAATGCTTTTGCACAAGGCGTACTGTATTTAATAACTGGCTGAGCCCCTCTAAGGCGTAATATTCGCACTGTACAGGAATCACAACGGAATCTGAGGCAGTAAGCGCGTTAATCGTCAGCAGTCCCAATGACGGCGGACAATCAATGATAATATAATCATAATTCTGCTTTACTGCTTCAAGCGCCCTCTTCAGTCTCACTTCTCTTGAAATCGTCGGAACCAGCTCGATTTCAGCTCCAGCAAGCTGAATCGTCGCAGGAATCACGTCCAAGTTTTCTACTGTCGTTGCTTTAATAATATCTATTACATCTGCATCATCTACTAAAATATCGTACACACACTGCTCTACATCGGCTTTTTCAATCCCCAATCCGCTTGTCGCATTTCCCTGCGGATCAATATCTACCAGCAGAACCCTTTTCCCTATGTAAGCCAAACATGCCCCAAGGTTGACAGACGTCGTTGTTTTGCCGACTCCGCCTTTTTGGTTCGTAATTGCTATGATTTTTCCCACGATGTCACCTACTTTCACATGAACATGTACTATCTTGCTTCTATTCTATCAAAAAAAGATTAAAGCGTTTCATTTTTTTCATCATTTTGTTCCAATTCAGAAAGGAAATAATTGAAAATTCAAGCACGCTATATGCTTTCTCTTATAAATTCTGTAATTTCTATGTTTTTTTGACTTAAAAAAGGAATTTCTTAAAGAAAAAAAGAAGAAGTTACAGTGCAGAACGTACAGGACGGTGAGAATATGGTTTATAAAACAAAAAGAGATATACCCGTTACGCTGATGATTGTGTTTCTCATATTACTGATACAAGCAGATGCCATTGTTCCTTTTGTACTGGGAAATGTAAGGGTTTCAGGCTGGATCATTTTTGCTCTGCTGACTCTTTTAAATGTGCTCATCATTTGGAGCTTTATTGACCTGAAATACATATTGAAGGAGCACCACCTGATCATTAAAGCCGGACTGATCAAACATCAAATTCCTTACGTAAAAATCGAAAAAGTGGTTCAAAAAAAGAAGCTGTGGTCAGGTTTTCGTCTGATCGGCTCTCGTCATGCCATCACGATATATTATCAGGGGGGATGGGGACATGCAGTGATTTCACCGCAAAATACTGAAGAATTTATCCACAAGCTCAAAGAAAAGAATTCTAATATAACAACATTCAGTAAAAGTAATTAATTCCCTTTTACCACAAACACAAAAAGCTCTCCTGCTTATCAGGAGAGCTTTTATTTTGGTATGCGAATCGTTAATTGAATATATTCTTCAAATTCTTCTTCTTCCGTATTCAATTTTACACCGCTGTCTTCAACCATTGATAGTGACTGGCGAATCGTGTTCATTGCAATTCTTGTATCTCTGCTGAACGCTTTGCGTCTCGGCTTTGGTTTTCTCTGGCCTTGCTCCAGCATTTTCACCACGCGGTCTTCCGTCTGCTTTACATTTAAGCTTTTCTCAATAATCTCTGTGAGCAGTGTGACTTGGAGCTCAGGCTGTTTCAGCGGAATCAGCGCTCTGGCATGACGCTCAGTGATTTTCTTCTCCATAATCGCGTCTTGGACCGGCTGAGGCAGCTTTAATAACCGCAGCTTATTCGCAATTGTGGATTGCCCTTTTCCTAAACGCTGTGCGAGTGCTTCCTGTGTTAAGTCATGCAGCTCAAGAAGCCGAGCATAGGCATGCGCTTCCTCAATAGAAGACAGTTCTTCCCGCTGCAAGTTTTCAATTAACGCCACAGAAGCGGTTTCCGTGTCGGAAAAATCCTTAATAATAGCCGGAATCTTTTCCCACTCGAGCGATTGCACCGCTCTCCAGCGTCTTTCACCTGCAATGAGTTCGTATTGGCCTTCTTCTTCTGTATGCCTGACAACAATCGGCTGAATAATGCCGTGTGTATGAATGGTCATTGCTAACTCTTTGATTTTTTCATCTGAGAAAATGGTGCGTGGCTGAAAACGGTTGGGAACGATAGCATTTACCGGTATTTCCAGAATCTCTTCTTTGTTTGTTTCATGTTCAGCAATCTCCGGTTCCTGTTCCTTCTCACCAAGCCCGAAGAAACGAGAGAATGAATGCTTCATGTACCTACACCACCTTTAAAAACTGCCATTTTTATAATTCTATTTTCTCATGGTTTTTCCTGCTGTACATCCATCAATTTTGATGAAAATATGATGGTATTGTCATATCAGGCTGTCTAAATTACCCTTCAATTGGCGATTTATTAGGAGTTCCCGGTTTTCTTGGATACTTCTTAGGTGTATTTTTTGTCTTGCGTATCACCATAATATTACGATCGCTTTCTTCAATAGGCAGCTTAAAGGAATGGATATTCTCAAGTTCTCCCCCAAGCGTCGTGATCGCTTTTTTGCCTGCATTCAGTTCTTCTTCAGCTGATGCGGCTTTTAAAGCAACAAATAAACCGTTTTTCTTTACCAGAGGCAGGCAAAGCTCACTTAAAACAGATAGTCTTGCAACTGCTCGCGCCGTCACAATATCATAGCTTTCCCGTACGTCTTTCCGCTGTCCGAATGTTTCAGCTCTGTCATGGCAGAATGTCGTATTCTCCAATTGCAAAGCTTCAGACAACTTTTCTAAAAACGTAATCCGTTTGTTTAGTGAATCCACGATTGTGACATGGAGGTGCGGAAAGCATATTTTAATCGGAAGACTCGGAAAACCCGCTCCCGCTCCGACATCACAAATCGTGTTCACTTGATTGAAGTCGACATAAAAAGCGGCTGTGATGGAATCATAAAAATGCTTAAGATACACTTCTTTTTTCTCTGTAATTGAAGTCAGATTGATTTTTTCATTCCATTCAACCAGCATGTCGTAATACAGCTCAAATTGTTCCAGCTGACGGGGAGAAAGGGAGATCCCTTTTTCCGCCAAACCAGAAGTGAATTCTTCAATATTCATGCCGTCATCCTTTCTATTCGGCTATCTTCGCAATGCGTCCCTGCTCTAAATACACCAATAGAATTGAAATGTCCGCCGGGTTTACACCGGAAATGCGGGAAGCTTGGGCAACAGACAAAGGACGCACATTTTTCAGCTTTTGACGCGCCTCAGTCGCGATCCCTTTAATTGCGTCATAATCAATTCGATCCGGAATTTTTTTGTTTTCCATCTTCTTCAGTTTTTCCACTTGTTGAAGAGATTTTTCAATATATCCTTCATATTTCACTTGGATTTCTACTTGTTCTGCCACGTCTTGCGGAACCGGCACTTCTGGCGGCGCCAGTTTAGTGACTGTTTCATAGTTCATTTCAGGACGTTTCATCAAGTCTGTGCCGCGAACGCCATCTTTCAATTCGCTTCCGCCAAGAGAACGGATATACTCTTGATTTTCCGGAGACGGCTTGATAATCACAGAATGCAGACGTTTTTTCTCCGCTTCAATTGCCGCTTTTTTCTTCTCAAAAGCTGCATAGCGCTCATCAGAAATCAATCCAATGCTGTGTCCGATTTCTGTCAGACGCAAATCAGCATTGTCATGACGAAGAAGCAGTCTGTATTCAGCACGAGATGTCAATAGACGGTATGGTTCATTGGTTCCTTTTGTCACAAGGTCATCAATCAGAACACCAATATAGGCGTCAGAACGGCTCAGAATCACTTCTTCTTTTCCAAGCGCTTTTCGACCTGCATTGATTCCTGCCATAATTCCTTGTCCCGCGGCTTCTTCATAACCGGATGTTCCGTTAATTTGGCCTGCAGTAAACAGGTTTGTGATTTTTTTCGTTTCAAGTGTCGGCCATAGCTGTGTCGGTACAATCGCATCGTACTCGATCGCATAGCCGGCTCTCATCATTTGCACGTTTTCAAGACCCGGAATCGTTGCAAGCATTCTTTGCTGCACATCTTCTGGAAGACTTGTAGATAAACCTTGGACATAGACTTCCTGCGTATTTCTGCCTTCCGGCTCAAGGAAGATTTGGTGACGCGGTTTATCATTAAAACGGACAACTTTATCTTCAATGGACGGGCAGTATCTTGGGCCCGTACCTTTGATCATACCGGAATACATCGGTGAACGGTGCAGGTTGCTGTCAATAATCTCATGTGTCTCAGGGCTTGTATATGTCAGCCAGCAAGGAAGCTGATCTGTAATATATTCCACTGTTTCATATGAGAAAGCGCGAGGCACATCGTCACCAGGCTGGATTTCCGTTTTGCTGTAATCAATCGTGTCGCTTTTGACGCGAGGCGGCGTACCTGTTTTAAAACGAACAAGGTCAAAGCCCAGTTCTTCCAAATGCTCAGAAAGCTTAATAGAAGGCTGCTGGTTGTTCGGACCGCTTGAGTAAGACAGATCCCCAAGAATGATTCGTCCTCTTAAATATGTCCCAGTCGTCATGACAACGGCTTTCGCACGATAATGCGCGCCGGTTTGTGTAATCACACCGCGGCATTCGCCGTCTTCAACGATCAGCCGCTCCACAATTCCTTGCAGCAATGTTAAGTTTGGTTCTTTTTCAAGCGTATTTTTCATTTCATGCTGATATTGGAATTTGTCTGCTTGGGCACGCAATGCACGGACCGCAGGACCTTTTCCAGTATTCAGCATTCTCATTTGAATATGCGTTTTATCGATGTTTCTGCCCATTTCTCCGCCGAGCGCGTCAATTTCGCGGACGACAATCCCTTTTGCGGGGCCGCCGACAGACGGATTACATGGCATAAATGCAACCATATCTAAGTTGATGGTCAAGACAAGCGTTTTGGCGCCTTGGCGTGCAGATGCGAGGGCAGCCTCAACACCGGCATGCCCGGCGCCAATCACAATCACATCGTATTGGCCTGCTTCATACCCCATGATTCTAGTTCCTCCTTTTATTATTTTCCTAAACAGAATTGCGAAAAGAGCTGATCAATTAAGCTTTCGTGGACAGAATCTCCGATAATTTCGCCCAAAAGCTCCCAGCATCTTGTAAGGTCGATTTGCACCATGTCGATCGGGACATCCTGTTCAATGCCGCTAAGCGCATCTTCAATGGCACGTTTGGCCTGCTGTAAAATAGAGATATGACGTGTGTTGCTGACATAAGTCAGATCCCCGCTTTCAATGGCACCCGTGTAGAACAGCGATTGAATCGCTTCTTCCAAATCATTGATGCCTTCCTCTTTTAGTAGAGATGTCGTAACAACAGGACGTCCATTGGCAAGCTCACGGACACGTTCACTGTCAATCTTCGCCTCAAGGTCAGTCTTATTCATAATCACGATAACGTCCATGCCCTCAACGGCTTCAAAAAGCTTCACGTCTTCTTCAGAAAGCTCTTCACTATAATTAAGCACAAGTAAAATCAGGTCCGCTTCCTTTAGAACCTGGCGAGAACGTTCAACACCGATTCGTTCTACAATATCCTCTGTTTCACGAATACCTGCTGTATCAACCAGACGGAGCGGAACGCCCCTTACATTAACGTATTCCTCAATCACATCCCGAGTCGTTCCGGGAATATCGGTCACAATGGCTTTCGCCTCATGAACAAGGCTGTTCAGAAGAGATGATTTTCCCACATTCGGCCGGCCGATAATGACAGTAGAAAGACCTTCACGCAAAATTTTCCCTTGCTCAGAAGTCCTCAGCAGCGCCTCAATTTCTTTTTTCACGGCGGTTGCCTTTTCAACCAAAAGCTGATGCGTCATTTCCTCTACATCATCGTACTCCGGATAATCTATATTCACCTCAACATGAGCAAGCGTTTCTAAAATCTCACTGCGCAAACGGCGCACCAAAGCAGAAAGACGCCCTTCCATTTGGTTCATAGCGACGTTCATTGCCCGGTCCGTTTTCGCTCTGATTAAGTCCATAACCGCTTCCGCCTGTGAAAGATCGATTCGGCCGTTTAAAAATGCGCGTTTTGTAAATTCACCCGGCTCTGCAAGTCTCGCTCCCTCTCTCAATGCGAGCTGAAGCACTTGGTTCACAGTCACAATTCCCCCGTGACAGTTAATTTCGATGACATCTTCACGTGTAAAAGTTCTCGGTGCTTTTAACACTGATACCATTACTTCCTCAACGACACGATCCGAAGGTCTGTCTACGATATGACCATAATGAATCGTATGTGATTCGACCGAGCTGAGTGTTTTTCCCTTCGGTCCTTTATAAATTTTATCTGCGATTTGAATTGCTTCTGGTCCGCTCAACCGTACAATCGCAATCGCGCCTTCACCCATCGGTGTGGAAATTGCTGCAATTGTATCCATGCTGTTCACCTCTCTTTACTTATACTTTCATCTATATAAAAAAATTTTTATTATGCCAAAACTAAAAGATAACATAGTTTGGTTCGAAGTGGAAGATGTGTTATCCACAGAATTAGGAATTCGCCTTCTATTACTTTAACTTATCCACATGTGAATAACAATTAATTTTATTTCCTGAACTTCCTTTTTATCAACAGGATACACCTAAAAAGAAAAAACTTAAACGGCAAAAGCTTGATATTACTAGGAAAAATAGACTTTTCTCATACAAAAAAACCGAAATCCGATTTTTACCGGACTTCGGTTTTATGCTATCTTTTATGGGAAATAACGAGATGGCGATTTTCACCTTCACCCATTGAATACGTTTTGATCTGGTGATTTGCATATCCAGAAAGAGTATCATGAATGATTTTTCTTTCACTGGACGGCATAGGTTCCAGATGTACTGCTTTTTTCGTTTTCAAAACCTGGTCTGCAAGCCTGATGGCCAGCTGGCTCAGTGTATCTTTTCTTTTTAAACGATAGTTTTCTGCATCTACCGTCACATTTTTATATTGGCCTGGATTACGGTTAAGGACAAGCTGCGTCAAAGTTTCAAGAGCATTTAAGGTTTGTCCTCTTTTCCCAATCAACAATGCCGCTTTTTCACCTGTTATATGGAAACGTACTGTCTTTTTGCTTTCTTGAACAGTCACATCAGACTTCCCTGCAATGGCTTCGGCAATCGTCTGAAGATAAGACTTCGCTTGCTGAATCGGATCAATCCTTTCAACCAGCTTTACGACCGCCGGCTTTTTACCGAAAATACCGAGAAACCCTTTGTTTCCCTCTTCAATAACGGTAATTTCAACCTTATCCTTCGTTAATTCCAGCTCTCGCAACCCGGATTGTACTGCTTCATCGACATTTCGCCCTGCAGCAGTCACATTCCTCACTTTTTCTTTCCTCCAGCTTTTTGCGGTTCAGGATCTTTTTTAATATCAGGTCCTTTAATGAGGAAAGTTTGCGCAATCATAAACAAGTTACCGACTACCCAATAAAGAGAAAGTGCCGCCGGGAAGTTGATCGCAAATACGATAATCATAATCGGCATAATCCAAAGCATCATCGCCATTTGCGGATTTTGCTGCGCATTGCCCGCCATCATCAGCTTTTGCTGAACAAATGTAGCGACACCGGCAACGATAGGAAGAATATAGAAAGGATCTTTTTCTCCTAAGTCAAACCACAAGAAACTATGCTCTGAAATCGCCTGCGTTCTCATGATCGCATGATAGAATCCAATTAAAATCGGCATCTGGATTAAAATCGGGAAACATCCCGCCAACGGATTGACACCATGCTTTTGGAATAAAGCCATTGTTTCCTGCTGAAGCTTTTGCTGTGTTTTTTGATCCTTTGAGCTGTACTTTTCTTTAAGCTTTTGCATTTCCGGCTGTAAAGCCTGCATCGCTTTCGAACTTCTCAGCTGCTTAATCATCAGCGGTAAAATTAATAAACGAATTAAAATGGTAACAAGAATAATTGAAAGTCCATAGTTATCTCCCGTCAATTTCGCTACATACGTAATGAGCTCAGACAATGGATATACTACGTACTTGTCCCAAAAATGCGGACTATCTGCAGTGATCGGCTCTTTCACACTCGAGCATCCAGCCAAAAGCATGAATACGCCAACCATACTTAATAGCAACCCTATTCTCCTTTTCAACAACATTTCCTCCTATAATTAATCTCTACACTCTTTTATTGCAAAGCATACTTGTATGTATTTTAGCATCTTTCAGTTTTAAATGGTGTCTTTTTCTGATCAACCAGAAAGGAAGCGCTTTTAAAAGTTGTAAGAAAGCAGTGGCAATGCCTACTTTGACGAGGATTTCTTATATAAAGAAGACTTCCTGAATAGATGCTGCAGACTTTTTTTCGTTTCCTCATATGTCAGCTGGCTCGCCGGTTTTCTGGCAATAATGATGTAATCCTTTTCCTTCAGTCTCTCTTTCTCTTCAAGAAAGGCCTGCCGAATCAAACGTTTGATCCGATTTCGCATCACAGCGTTGCCAATTTTTTTGCTGACGGAAAGCCCGACACGCAGCTCATCGTTTTCAGGCTGATCTAGCGTATATAAGACAAACTGGCGGTTCGCTACGGATGTCCCCTGCTTAAACACTTTTTGAAAGTCTTCATTTTTCTTTAAACGATTTCGCTTCTTCAATTGACTCACTCCGATACTGGCTGGCAGAAACTTTTAAAAATGTATGATGACAATGAGATGCATCAGAACCAGGAAGCATGCCCCGGTTCCTTACGCATCACATCTATCTTTTCCCATAACGTGAAAAAAGACCACTGACATTATTCAGTGGCCTAAGCTGATAATACTTTTCTGCCTTTGCGGCGACGGCGTGCTAAAACTAGACGACCGTTTTTTGAACTCATACGGCTTCTGAAGCCATGAACTTTACTGCGTTTACGGTTATTCGGTTGGAATGTTCTTTTCATTTATGACACCTCCCTCGAGGAATAGCTGTTAAAGACAGTCTTACTTATTATATTTGCGTTACCTATTCATTGTCAACTTCACTAGTGCTTTTATTTCTTGCAACCATAATAGGATACCATACCTTTTCAACTTTCGAAACCTTATTTTTTAGATTCCTTAATTTAACGAAAAAAAGTCGAATCCAAACAATTTCCCCCTAAAATCATGAATGTGGATATCTTTTTCGCCTTTTTTTAATATCCACAGAGGTTATCGACAACATTTTCACATTACCAACCCCTGTGGACAAGATTTTTTCAACAGGTTGTCCGCTTTGTGGATAAGATTGTGACAACCATTGCAAGCTCTCGTTTATTCTGGTATTATATTTGTGTTTTAACTCTTGATTACTAATCTCACCTTTCCTCTTTATCCACAAAGTGTGGATAAGTTGTGGATTGTTTTCACACAGCTTGTGTAGAAGGTTGTCCACATGTTGTGAAATTTGTCGAAAAGCTATTTATCTACTATATTATATGTTTTCAACATTTAATGTGTACGAATGGCAAGCGCCATTTGCTCTTTTTTTGTGTTCTATAACAGAGAAAGACACCATTTTCTATGAAAAGGAGGGACGTGCCGGAAGATGGAAAATATATTAGACCTGTGGAATCAAGCCCTTGCTCAAATCGAAAAAAAGTTGAGCAAACCGAGTTTCGAGACTTGGATGAAATCAACTAAAGCCCACTCACTGCAGGGAGATACATTGACGATCACTGCTCCTAATGAATTTGCCAGAGACTGGCTGGAGTCCAGATACTTGCATCTTATTGCAGATACTATATATGAGTTAACCGGGGAAGAATTGAGCATTAAGTTTGTCATTCCTCAAAATCAAGATGTTGAAGACTTCATGCCGAAACCGCAAGTCAAAAAAGCGGTTAAAGAAGAAACATCTGATTTTCCCCAAAATATGCTCAATCCAAAATATACTTTTGATACTTTTGTCATCGGATCTGGAAACCGATTTGCACACGCAGCTTCTCTTGCGGTAGCGGAAGCACCCGCGAAAGCATACAACCCTTTATTTATCTATGGGGGCGTCGGCTTAGGGAAAACACACTTAATGCATGCAATCGGCCATTATGTAATAGATCATAATCCTTCTGCCAAAGTGGTTTATCTGTCTTCTGAGAAATTTACAAACGAATTCATCAACTCTATCCGAGATAATAAAGCCGTCGATTTCCGCAATCGCTATCGAAATGTTGATGTGCTTTTGATAGATGATATTCAATTTTTAGCGGGGAAAGAACAGACCCAGGAAGAATTTTTCCATACATTTAACACATTGCACGAAGAAAGCAAACAAATCGTCATTTCAAGTGACAGACCGCCAAAAGAAATTCCGACACTTGAAGACAGATTGCGTTCACGTTTTGAATGGGGCCTGATTACAGATATCACGCCGCCTGATTTGGAGACGAGAATTGCGATTTTAAGAAAAAAAGCCAAAGCGGAAGGGCTCGATATTCCGAACGAGGTTATGCTTTACATCGCAAATCAAATCGACAGCAATATTCGGGAACTTGAAGGAGCATTAATCAGAGTTGTTGCTTACTCATCCTTAATTAATAAAGATATTAATGCTGATCTGGCCGCCGAGGCGTTGAAAGATATTATTCCTTCTTCAAAACCGAAAGTCATTACGATAAAAGAAATTCAGAGGGTAGTAGGCCAGCAATTTAATATTAAACTCGAGGATTTCAAAGCAAAAAAACGGACGAAATCAGTAGCTTTCCCGCGTCAAATCGCCATGTACTTATCAAGGGAAATGACTGATTCCTCTCTTCCTAAAATCGGTGAAGAGTTTGGAGGCCGTGACCATACGACCGTTATTCATGCGCACGAAAAAATTTCAAAACTGCTGGCAGACGATGAACAGCTTCAGCAGCATGTAAAAGAAATTAAAGAACAGCTTAAATAGCAGGTCCGGGGATTATTCGGGGAAAGTGTGAATAACTTTTCAGAAGTCATGCACAGTCTGTCCACATGTGGATAGGCTGTGTTTCCTGTCTTTTTCACAACTTATCCACAAATCCACAAGCCCTACTATTACTTCTACTATTTTTTAAAAATATATATATTAATACATTATCCGTTAGGAGGATAAAAATGAAATTCACGATTCAAAAAGATCGTCTTGTTGAAAGTGTCCAAGATGTATTAAAAGCAGTTTCATCCAGAACAACGATTCCCATTTTGACTGGTATTAAAATTGTTGCATCAGATGATGGCGTATCCTTTACAGGAAGCGATTCAGATATTTCTATTGAATCCTTCATTCCTAAAGAAGAAGGAGATAAGGAAATCGTCACAATAGAACAGCCCGGAAGCATCGTTTTACAAGCCCGCTTCTTTAGTGAAATTGTAAAAAAACTGCCGATGGCAACTGTAGAAATCGAAGTGCAAAATCAGTATTTGACGATTATCCGTTCTGGCAAAGCTGAATTTAATCTAAACGGGCTTGATGCTGATGAGTATCCGCACTTGCCGCAGATCGAAGAGCATCATGCGATTCAAATTCCAACTGATTTGTTAAAAAATCTAATCAGACAAACAGTATTCGCGGTGTCCACCTCAGAAACACGCCCCATCTTGACAGGTGTAAACTGGAAAGTGGAGCGAAGTGAATTATTATGCACTGCGACGGATAGTCACCGTCTCGCATTAAGAAAAGCGAAACTTGATATTCCAGAAGACAGATCTTATAACGTCGTGATTCCGGGAAAAAGCTTAACTGAACTCAGCAAGATTTTGGATGATAACCAAGAACTTGTAGATATCGTCATTACAGAAACCCAAGTTCTGTTTAAAGCGAAAAACGTCTTGTTCTTCTCACGGCTTCTGGACGGAAATTATCCAGATACAACCAGCCTGATTCCGCAAGACAGCAAAACCGAAATCATCGTGAACACTAAAGAATTCCTTCAGGCGATTGATCGTGCATCTCTTTTAGCCAGAGAGGGACGCAACAACGTGGTGAAGCTTTCTGCAAAACCTGCTGAATCCATTGAGATTTCGTCTAACTCACCAGAAATCGGTAAAGTTGTGGAAGCAATTCTTGCAGATCAAATTGAAGGTGAGGAATTAAATATCTCATTTAGTCCAAAATATATGCTGGATGCACTAAAGGTGCTTGAAGGAGCAGAAATACGCGTAAGCTTTACAGGGGCAATGAGACCTTTCTTAATTCGCACGCCGAATGATGAAACGATTGTACAGCTTATCCTTCCTGTCAGAACCTATTAATCCGATACACTGCTGCCGACCCGCTCGGCAGCTTTTCTATTCGGTATCTGCTCCGACAAGTTTTCCCTTTCCCTAATTCGTTTTTTTTTAGTACAATTAGATATTAGTGATATTTGAAAGAGGTCGATATAATGGCAAATCCGATTTCAATTGATACAGAGATGATTACACTCGGACAATTCTTGAAATTAGCCGATGTGATTCAGTCAGGCGGTATGGCAAAGTGGTTTTTAAGCGAGCATGAAGTGCTTGTGAACAGCGAGCCGGACAACCGCCGCGGCAGAAAGCTGTATGTTGGAGATGTGGTAGAGATTGAAGGATTTGGTTCATTTCAAGTCGTCAATTAAAGCGGGTGATACTGATTGTATATCCAGAACTTAGAACTGACATCTTACCGCAACTACGACCATGCCGAACTGCAATTTGAAAATAAAGTAAATGTGATCATCGGAGAAAACGCCCAGGGGAAAACAAACCTCATGGAGGCGATCTATGTCTTGTCCATGGCGAAATCGCACCGGACATCAAATGACAAAGAACTTATACGGTGGGACAAAGACTATGCTAAAATAGAGGGAAGAGTGATGAAGCAAAACGGGGCGATCCCGATGCAGCTCGTCATCTCCAAAAAGGGTAAAAAGGGCAAGGTCAATCATATTGAACAGCAAAAGCTCAGCCAGTATGTCGGGGCCCTCAACACCATCATGTTTGCGCCTGAAGATTTAAATCTTGTAAAGGGAAGCCCTCAAGTGAGAAGGCGGTTTCTTGACATGGAAATCGGACAGGTTTCTCCTGTTTACCTGTATGACCTTTCTCTTTACCAGAAAATCCTTTCTCAGCGAAATCATTTTTTGAAGCAGCTGCAAACAAGAAAACAAACTGACAGAACGATGCTCGATGTTTTGACCGATCAGCTTGTGGAAGTTGCGGCAAAAGTCGTCGTAAAACGCCTGCAGTTTACAGCACAGCTCGAAAAATGGGCGCAGCCAATTCATGCGGGCATCTCAAGAGGGTTAGAAGAGCTGATCCTAAAGTACCATACGGCTCTTGAGGTATCAGATCCTGAAGACTTGTCGAAAATAGGAGATAGCTATCAAGAAGCGTTTTCTAAATTAAGAGAAAAAGAAATCGAGCGCGGTGTTACGCTGTCAGGGCCTCATCGTGACGATGTTCTTTTCTATGTGAACGGACGCGATGTGCAGACGTATGGTTCTCAAGGACAGCAGCGAACGACGGCATTGTCCCTTAAGCTGGCGGAAATTGACCTGATCCATGAAGAAATCGGAGAATATCCCATTTTACTATTGGATGATGTACTGAGTGAGCTGGATGATTATCGCCAGTCACACTTGCTTCATACGATCCAAGGCCGTGTACAAACGTTTGTCACAACGACAAGCGTTGATGGCATTGATCACGAAACCTTACGTCAAGCAGGAATGTTCCGTGTGCAAAACGGTGCGTTAGTGAAGTGAAGAAATGAGGTGGGCAATTGTATATTCATTTAGGTGATGACTTTGTGGTTTCAACACGAGATATTGTCGGCATTTTTGACTTTAAAGCCAACATGTCGCCTATTGTTGAAGAATTTCTGAAAAAACAGAAACACAAGGTGGTGCCTTCCGTAAACGGCACGCCCAAATCTATCGTAGTCACGGTTCAGAATATATATTACTCTCCCTTATCTTCCAGCACATTAAAAAAACGTGCGCAATTTATGTTTGAAATAGATTCTTAGAAATTTTTTATCAGAATATATCGTTAAGAAAAGTGTAGGTGAATGACGTGGCTATGGAACAGCAGCAAAACAGTTATGATGAAAATCAGATACAGGTTCTAGAGGGATTGGAAGCTGTTCGTAAAAGACCGGGGATGTATATCGGTTCAACAAACAGCAAAGGCCTTCACCACCTGGTATGGGAAATTGTCGACAATAGTATTGACGAAGCCCTCGCCGGGTATTGTACGGATATCAACATTCAAATTGAAAAAGACAACAGCATCACGGTGACAGATAATGGCCGCGGTATTCCAGTCGGTATTCAGGAAAAAATGGGCCGTCCTGCGGTAGAAGTCATTATGACAGTGCTTCACGCCGGAGGAAAATTTGACGGAAGCGGTTATAAAGTGTCCGGAGGATTACACGGTGTAGGTGCGTCAGTTGTAAACGCGCTTTCAACGGAGCTTGATGTGACGGTACACCGTGACGGTAAAATCCACCGCCAAACTTATAAACGCGGAGTTCCGGTTGCAGACCTTGAAATCATTGGCGAAACGGATCATACAGGAACGACTACACATTTTATCCCGGATCCTGAGATTTTCACAGAAACAACTGTGTATGATTATGATCTGCTTGCTAACCGCGTGCGCGAATTAGCCTTTTTGACAAAAGGCGTCAACATCACGATTGAAGATAAACGTGAAGGACAAGAGCGCAAAAATGAGTACCATTACGAAGGCGGAATTAAAAGTTATGTAGAGTATTTAAACCGTTCTAAAGAAGTAGTCCATGAAGAACCGATTTACATTGAAGGCGAAAAGGACGGCATTACGGTTGAAGTGGCTTTGCAATACAATGACAGCTACACAAGCAACATTTACTCGTTTACAAACAACATTAACACGTATGAAGGCGGTACCCACGAAGCTGGTTTCAAAACGGGTCTGACTCGTGTTATCAACGATTACGCCAGAAAAAAAGGGCTTATTAAAGAAAATGATCCAAACTTAAGCGGAGATGACGTAAGAGAAGGACTGACCGCGATTATTTCAATCAAACACCCTGATCCGCAGTTTGAGGGCCAAACGAAAACAAAACTAGGCAACTCAGAAGCGCGGACAATTACCGATACGTTATTTTCTGCGGCAATGGAAACATTTATGCTGGAAAATCCAGATGCGGCCAAAAAAATTGTCGATAAAGGTTTAATGGCAGCGAGAGCACGAATGGCTGCAAAAAAAGCGCGTGAATTAACACGCCGCAAGAGTGCTTTGGAAATTTCAAACCTTCCAGGTAAGTTAGCGGACTGCTCTTCAAAAGACCCGAGCATCTCCGAGTTATATATCGTAGAGGGTGACTCTGCCGGAGGATCTGCTAAACAAGGCCGCGACAGACATTTCCAAGCCATTTTGCCGCTTAGAGGTAAAATCCTGAACGTTGAAAAAGCCAGATTGGATAAAATCCTATCTAACAACGAAGTACGCTCTATGATCACAGCGCTCGGCACGGGTATCGGGGAAGATTTCAACCTGGAGAAAGCCCGTTACCACAAAGTTGTCATTATGACAGATGCCGACGTTGACGGCGCGCACATCAGAACACTGCTGTTAACGTTCTTTTACAGATATATGCGCCAAATTATTGAAAATGGCTATGTGTACATTGCGCAGCCGCCGCTTTACAAGGTTCAACAGGGAAAACGTGTTGAATATGCATACAATGACAAGGAGCTTGAAGAACTGTTAAAAACTCTTCCTCAAACGCCTAAGCCTGGATTGCAGCGCTATAAAGGTCTTGGTGAAATGAATGCCACCCAGCTATGGGAGACAACCATGGATCCAAGCTCTAGAACGCTCCTTCAGGTAACTCTTGAAGATGCAATGGATGCGGATGAGACATTTGAAATGCTGATGGGCGACAAAGTAGAACCGCGCCGAAACTTCATAGAAGCGAATGCGAGATACGTTAAAAATCTTGACATCTAATATAAAAAGCCTTATTTCCAATAAGAAATAAGGCTTTTTTCTGAACGAGACCAGACTCAGTAAAGCTCGTAATACCTATATATTCTAGCAATTTAATGTGTATAATCATAAGTTTATTGATATAATGGAGAATAGTGAAATCGTATTGAAGATCATAATGGACAATCTACTCCCACATATTTCATGTGATACTTCAGGGAGGTTTTTTAATGAGTGAACAAAACACACCACAAGTTCGTGAAATAAATATCAGTCAGGAAATGCGTACGTCCTTCTTGGATTATGCAATGAGCGTTATTGTGTCCCGTGCTCTTCCAGATGTTCGTGACGGTTTAAAACCGGTTCACAGACGGATTTTATACGCAATGAATGATTTGGGCATGACGAGTGACAAGCCTTATAAAAAATCTGCGCGTATCGTCGGAGAAGTTATCGGGAAATACCACCCGCACGGTGATTCAGCGGTATATGAATCCATGGTCAGAATGGCGCAGGATTTCAACTATCGTTACATGCTCGTTGACGGTCACGGAAACTTCGGTTCTGTTGACGGAGACTCAGCGGCTGCCATGCGTTATACAGAAGCAAGAATGTCTAAAATCTCGATGGAAATTCTTCGAGATATTACAAAAGACACAATCGATTATCAGGACAACTATGACGGGTCAGAAAGAGAACCGGTTGTTATGCCTTCAAGGTTCCCGAATCTGCTCGTGAACGGTGCTGCCGGGATTGCGGTAGGTATGGCAACAAACATTCCTCCGCACCAGCTTGGGGAAATCATTGACGGTGTACTTGCGGTCAGTGAGAACCCGGACATTACAATCCAGGAGCTGATGGAAGTCATTCCGGGTCCTGATTTCCCGACTGCGGGTCAAATCTTGGGACGCAGCGGTATCCGGAAAGCATACGAATCTGGCCGAGGCTCTATCACGATCCGGGCAAAAGCTGAGATTGAACAAACATCTTCAGGTAAAGAAAGAATTATCGTTACAGAGTTACCTTACCAAGTAAATAAGGCGAAATTAATCGAGAAAATTGCTGATCTCGTTAGGGACAAGAAGATAGAGGGCATCACAGATCTGCGTGATGAGTCAGATCGTACAGGTATGAGAATTGTCATTGAAATCAGACGCGATGCCAATGGTAATGTTATTCTAAACAATCTGTACAAACAAACTGCTCTACAAACATCTTTTGGTATCAACCTGCTTGCACTTGTTGACGGTCAGCCAAAAGTTTTAAATCTAAAGCAATGTCTGGAGCATTACCTTGACCATCAAAAAGTCGTGATCAGACGCCGTACTGCTTATGAATTGCGTAAAGCGGAAGCGAGAGCTCACATCTTGGAAGGTTTGAGAGTAGCTCTGGATCATCTCGATGCAGTTATTTCCCTTATCCGTAATTCCCAAACGGCTGAGATCGCGAGAACAGGTTTAATTGAACAATTCTCACTGACAGAGAAGCAAGCACAAGCGATCCTCGACATGAGGCTGCAGCGTTTAACAGGACTGGAACGTGAAAAGATCGAAGAAGAATACCAATCTCTAGTTAAACTAATTGGAGAGCTAAAAGACATCTTGGCAAACGAATATAAAGTGCTTGAGATCATCCGTGAAGAACTCACGGAAATCAAAGAGCGTTTTAACGATGAAAGACGTACCGAGATCGTCACTTCTGGATTAGAGACAATTGAAGATGAAGATCTCATTGAGAGAGAAAATATCGTAGTGACTCTGACACACAACGGATATATTAAACGTCTCCCTGCATCAACTTACCGCAGTCAAAAACGGGGCGGAAAAGGCGTACAGGGAATGGGAACAAACGAAGATGATTTCGTTGAACATTTGATCTCTACTTCAACTCATGACACGATTCTCTTCTTCTCGAACAAGGGGAAAGTGTATCGTGCAAAAGGGTATGAAATCCCTGAGTATGGCAGAACAGCAAAAGGAATCCCGATTATTAACCTGCTGGAGGTAGAAAAGGGTGAATGGATTAACGCGATTATTCCAGTCACTGAATTCAATGCGGATCTTTACCTTTTCTTCACAACAAAGCACGGGGTTTCAAAACGAACTTCGCTGTCTCAGTTTGCTAATATCCGCAACAATGGCCTGATCGCTCTGAGTCTTCGTGAGGATGATGAATTGATGGGTGTACGTCTAACTGACGGTACAAAACAAATTATCATCGGAACGAAAAATGGATTGCTGATCCGTTTCCCTGAAACAGATGTCCGGGAAATGGGAAGAACTGCGGCAGGCGTAAAAGGCATCACCCTGACCGATGACGATGTTGTTGTCGGCATGGAGATATTAGAGGAAGAATCACATGTCCTTATCGTAACTGAAAAAGGTTACGGAAAACGAACTCCTGCTGAAGAGTATAGAACCCAAAGCCGGGGCGGAAAAGGACTCAAAACAGCGAAAATCACTGAGAACAACGGCCAATTAGTAGCAGTGAAAGCTACTAAAGGTGAAGAGGATCTAATGATTATTACAGCCAGCGGTGTACTCATTAGAATGGACATCGATGACATCTCAACTACCGGACGTGTCACTCAAGGTGTACGCCTCATCAGAATGGCAGAAGAAGAGCATGTTGCTACAGTAGCACTAGTAGAAAAAAACGAAGAAGATGAGCAAGAAGAAACACAAGAAGAAGTGTGAGGAAAAGCGCAGCTGAAACAGCTGCGCTTTTTTGTGTCCATACCCCTTTACAGTCATAAAAATTATGGTATAATCATTTCTGTTGTCTTTTAAAAGATACAAACATGACTAGTAAAACTTTTAAAAAAAAGTGTTGACCTAGTTAACTAAAAATGTTACTATTAAGTAGTCGCTTCGAGAGAAGCACACAAAGTTCTTTGAAAACTAAACAAGACAAAACGTACCTGTTAATTCATTTTTAAATAAATCGCACAGCGATGTGCGTAGTCAGTCAAACTACTTTATCGGAGAGTTTGATCCTGGCTCAGGACGAACGCTGGCGGCGTGCCTAATACATGCAAGTCGAGCGGACAGATGGGAGCTTGCTCCCTGATGTTAGCGGC
>NZ_JAHAWO010000012.1:0-329287 GCF_020223595.1 Bacillus sp. TSO22 | reverse complement strand
GATGAGATTTCCCATTCCGCAAGGAAGTAAGATCCCTGAAAGATGATCAGGTTGATAGGTCTGAGGTGGAAGTGTGGCGACACATGGAGCTGACAGATACTAATCGATCGAGGACTTAACCACATTTCTAATCATGATGTCACACCTGTTATCTAGTTTTGAGAGAATAAGTTTTTTTCAAAAAAACACTTGATTTTCTCAAGAATACATAGTATAATGTTAAATGTCACTGAAATTGTCTGGTGATGATGGCGAAGAGGTCACACCCGTTCCCATACCGAACACGGAAGTTAAGCTCTTCAGCGCCGATGGTAGTCGGGGGGTTCCCCCTGTGAGAGTAGGACATCGCCAGGCAGACTTCATTCCGCAGTAGCTCAGTGGTAGAGCTATCGGCTGTTAACCGATCGGTCGTAGGTTCGAATCCTACCTGCGGAGCCATTATTGGAGAGCTGTCCGAGTGGTCGAAGGAGCACGATTGGAAATCGTGTAGGCGGTCAACTCCGTCTCAAGGGTTCGAATCCCTTGCTCTCCGCCACTGATACTTATACATAATTACAATTGAAAGTCTGGGCCCGTTGGTCAAGCGGTTAAGACACCGCCCTTTCACGGCGGTAACACGGGTTCGAATCCCGTACGGGTCATTATATGATGGAGGATTAGCTCAGCTGGGAGAGCATCTGCCTTACAAGCAGAGGGTCGGCGGTTCGAGCCCGTCATCCTCCACCATTATCATCGCGGGGTGGAGCAGTTCGGTAGCTCGTCGGGCTCATAACCCGAAGGTCGCAGGTTCAAATCCTGCCCCCGCAACCAAAATAATTCAATACGGTCCGGTAGTTCAGTTGGTTAGAATGCCTGCCTGTCACGCAGGAGGTCGCGGGTTCGAGTCCCGTCCGGACCGCCATTTAAATAATAAGGCTCGGTAGCTCAGTTGGTAGAGCAACGGACTGAAAATCCGTGTGTCGGCGGTTCGATTCCGTCCCGAGCCACCACCTATGCCGGTGTAGCTCAATTGGTAGAGCAACTGACTTGTAATCAGTAGGTTGGGGGTTCAAGTCCTCTTGCCGGCACTGTTTTTCAAAACTTAATGTGGAGGGGTAGCGAAGTGGCTAAACGCGGCGGACTGTAAATCCGCTCCCTCAGGGTTCGGCAGTTCGAATCTGCCCCCCTCCACCATTTATAGGGGCATAGTTTAACGGTAGAACAGAGGTCTCCAAAACCTCCGGTGTGGGTTCGATTCCTACTGCCCCTGCCAAATTTATGACATCTTGAGATTATGGCGGTTGTGGCGAAGTGGTTAACGCACCAGATTGTGGCTCTGGCACTCGTGGGTTCGATTCCCATCAATCGCCCCATATTATCATTGGGCTATAGCCAAGCGGTAAGGCAACGGACTTTGACTCCGTCATGCGTTGGTTCGAATCCAGCTAGCCCAGTCTCACTTTTATATCAACTGCATATGATGTATTAAGTCCCTTAAGATGCGGAAGTAGTTCAGTGGTAGAACACCACCTTGCCAAGGTGGGGGTCGCGGGTTCGAATCCCGTCTTCCGCTCCAATTACGGCGGCATAGCCAAGTGGTAAGGCAGAGGTCTGCAAAACCTTTATCCCCGGTTCGAATCCGGGTGTCGCCTTTCTTTTGCCGGGGTGGTGGAATTGGCAGACACACAGGACTTAAAATCCTGCGGTAGGTGACTACCGTGCCGGTTCAAGTCCGGCCCTCGGCACCAATTTTACTTACTTGGTAAGTTGAATTGGTGTTTGCGTGTTTAAACTATAACTAATCATATTAATGATCTACTCAAGTAGATCATTTTTTTATTGCTTTGATTTATCATAAGCTGTTAAGTTCCGATACATGATCATAAAGCTGCTTGAGCCATTATGTTTAGCTAAGTCTCTTAACACTTTTTTATTATTATATTTCCAAAAAAACTTTTTTGAAATACGTTGACACTTTAAGAGATCCATGATATATTTATATTCGTCGGTTAGATACGACGTAAAACTTGCCGGTGTGGCGGAATTGGCAGACGCGCACGACTCAAAATCGTGTTCCTTCTGGAGTGTCGGTTCGACCCCGACCACCGGTATACTGAAAACCCGTTTCTTATGAGAAACGGGTTTTTATTTTTTATCAAAGAAATCAAAGAAAAGGAGCTCAGCTAGGCTCCTTTTTATATTTACTCAGCGTATTGGTCTAAAATCTCTTCTAACACCTCTTCAAGCCCTTCTGCATCCTCAAGCTCTGATTGGCTGAAGCGGACGCGTACGAGCTGTTCTCCGTCATTATACATCTCTTCCAGCCATCCTCGCAGTCCTCTTGCTCTGCGGTCGACTTCGAAAATAATGTCTAAACCGTCTTCGTCTAAAAGGAAAATAAGCTCTAATTCATCAAGCATCTGACGATAGTAGCCTGATGTCGGAATGAACTCAAATTCTTGAACGAACGGAAGGCGGCGCTGGAAGTAAGGCGCTTGTTCGCAGTCTGCTTCGTTAAGGCGGAAGCCCAGGTTTTCGATTGCTTCCAGCACACTTTCGATCCAAGGGTGCGCTTCAACGAAAATTCGATCGTGATCTGATTTGTCAATACCGCCTTGAATGTCAAGGTCTGTCACCACGGCGACCTCTACTTTCCCTACAGTGATTGGTGTATCAAGTGGGAGAATGAATGAGAACGGAAATTGATGCTGTTCTCCAGGCTGAATGGTAAATGAACCAGTGACCCGGAAAGAATGAATTGTAGCGTATTTCCGGTGCTCTTCATCGTCTTTTACAATGACGTACCGTGTATTAAGCTGTAAGTCAATATAGCGGATGTCCTGAGCGATTTTTCCGCCATTGACATGTACAGTACCCCGCACTTCCTCTCCAGGATAATATGCGTCTTTCTCTAAAATCGTATCTACTTTTGCAGCACCGATTCCGGCACTTGCCGCAAGCTTCTTAAAAAATGACATGTTAAATCTTCCCCTTTTTCTTTTTCTCAACAGGTATACGTAAGAAGGAGGAAAAAAGATTCATTTGATTCATACTTTTTTCCTATTATTCGTCCGGCCTAGGGACAGACTAAGAATAATATTGAAAGCAAAGGAGCGGATTGAAATGAATAAAGAAAGTATGGTTGCTGATGAATTACACAGAATGTTTTTGGCTGGTGAACTGCAAATCACGGTAGAAGAGGATATAAACAATATATCTGAACGGCTGAGAAACGGCGATCTCAGTTTAGACCGCTTGAGCGGAGAAGATACGTTTATAAAAGAAACGGTAAACGAGGCTTTAAGAAGAGTGGAGCAATAAAAGGAAGAGACGGTCTCTCGTAAATGAGAGACCGTCTTTTTTATATGACTTTGTTACAGTTCTCTGCAAGATAAAAGCGAATCGATTTGCAATTGTTTATCCAGGATCAAGCCTTTTTCCATCAGGAGTTCAGAAAGTTCTCCATGCAGATAAACAGCTACATCTAATTGATCACGCAATGCTCTTCGGAGGTGAGGGTTCGAGGTTTCTGTCATCGCGACAGTGTAATTGTTAATGCTTGTTTTTATTGTTATTAAGAAATTAAGTACAAATGCAGGTATGTCTTTGGCGTTTATCGGGTTAGAGACATTGTTCAATGGCAATCCACTTCCTTATTTTCTAGTTCCCCTGATAAGAAAGTATTTGGTTTTGTATCTTGCTTTTATACAAAATGCTATAATGAATAACAAATTTTGTCAGGGGTGAGATGATGAAACAGATTATTGCGCTGGGCGGCGGGGGTTTTTCGATGGAGCCGGAAAATTTGTCCCTCGATCAATATATCATCAATCAATCAGACCCGAAGTCGCCTCGCGTTTGTTTTTTGCCGACGGCGAGTGGTGATTCCCAAAACTATGTTCAGCGGTTTTATGATGCATTTCAAACACTGGATTGTGTGCCGTCTCATTTATCCTTATTTAAGCCGCCGTCAACAGATTTAATTTCTTTTGTTATGGAAAAGGACATAATTTATGTCGGCGGAGGAAATACGAGGAATATGCTTGTGCTGTGGAAAGAGTGGGGGCTGGATCTTATTCTCAGAGAAGCATGGAAGAACGGTGTGATTTTAGCTGGTTTAAGTGCAGGTGCGATCTGCTGGTTTGAAGAAGGGGTGACAGATTCAGCCGGACCGCTGACAAGCATGAAAAGTTTAGGTTTTTTGCAAGGGAGCTTTTGTCCTCATTATGACGGTGAAAAGGATCGGAGACCGATATACCACCAGCTGATATCTAACGAATTCTTGTGCGATGGCTATGCGGCGGACGATGGAGCGGCTCTTCATTTCAAAAATGATCAGCTGTTTCAGACAGTGAGTTCAAGACCGGGTGCAAAGGCATATCGGGTGATGATGGGTGATCATGAAATATCTGAAACGCCTCTGCCGGTCAACTATTTGGGATGAATAAGCTGAATATTTTCTATATTCCTCTTTTTTTTCGATTGGTTTTATGTTAAGATGAGTCCGAAATAAATAGTTACTGGGGGTGCCCGCTTTCGGGCTGAGAGAGAAGGTAAGCTTCTTAACCCTTTGGACCTGATCTGGTTCGTACCAGCGTGGGGAAGTAGAGGAATTGTTTTTATTATTGTCGTGCTGGGCAATAATATGTTTCTTTCTGACTGTAACCGGGTTCATTCATTTGAATCCGGTTTTTTGTGCTGGTTATGGGCTTGATTTTGTCCTTTCAAACGAAGAGAGGGGAAGGATAAGTAATGCAAAACAATTCAGTGCAGCAAGCCAACATTTCCATTATGTCGAGTTTTTCGGGGAGCAAGAAAGTGTATGTGGAGGGTTCTTCTTCGGACATCCAAGTGCCGATGAGGGAAATCGCATTGAGCCCGACGACAGGGTCGTTCGGCGAAGAGGAAAACGCGCCTGTGCGTGTCTATGATACAAGCGGACCGTATACCGACCCTGATGTGACCATTAATATTCAAGAAGGGTTAAAGCCGCTCCGCCAAAAATGGATCACGGAGCGCAGCGATGTTGAACAATATGAAGGACGAGCTATAAAACCAGAAGATAACGGTTATAAAAAAGCGAATCCAAACGTAAGCTACCCAGGACTAAAGCGGAACCCGCTGCGGGCGAAAGCGGGTCAAAATGTCACACAAATGCATTATGCCAAAAAAGGGATCATTACACCAGAGATGGAGTTTATCGCAATACGCGAGCATGTGTCTCCCGAATTTGTCAGAGATGAGGTAGCCAGCGGCCGGGCGATCATCCCTTCAAATATTAATCACCCTGAAAGCGAACCGATGATTATCGGCCGGAATTTTCATGTGAAGATTAATGCGAATATCGGGAATTCAGCGGTTACGTCATCAATTGAAGAAGAAGTGGAAAAAATGACCTGGGCCATTCGCTGGGGAGCGGATACGATGATGGATCTTTCCACCGGAAAAGACATTCATACAACGCGTGAATGGATTATCCGCAATTGCCCTGTGCCTGTTGGAACTGTTCCGATTTATCAGGCGCTTGAAAAAGTAAACGGTGTAGCGGAGGATTTAACGTGGGAGATTTATCGTGATACGCTGATCGAGCAGGCAGAGCAGGGAGTGGATTATTTTACGATACACGCTGGTGTTTTGCTTCGGTATGTGCCGCTGACTGCCAAACGGACAACTGGAATCGTGTCACGCGGGGGAGCGATTATGGCGCAGTGGTGTCTGGCTCATCATCAGGAAAGCTTTCTGTATACTCATTTTGAAGAAATCTGTGAAATCATGAAAACGTATGATATTGCTTTTTCTCTTGGGGATGGTCTGCGTCCCGGATCAATCGCTGATGCTAATGACGAAGCGCAGTTTGCTGAATTAGAGACGCTTGGAGAGCTGACGCAAATTGCCTGGAAGCATGATGTTCAGGTGATGATTGAGGGACCGGGGCATGTGCCGATGCATAAAATCAAAGAGAACGTCGATAAACAAATGGACATTTGCAAAGAAGCGCCTTTTTACACATTGGGGCCTCTGACGACAGATATTGCACCGGGCTATGACCATATTACTTCAGCGATCGGAGCGGCGATGATCGGCTGGTATGGGACAGCAATGCTTTGTTATGTAACGCCGAAGGAGCATTTGGGGCTGCCAAATCGTGATGATGTTCGTGAAGGAGTCATTACATATAAAATTGCTGCGCACGCGGCAGACCTTGCAAAAGGGCATCCCGGAGCGCAAATACGGGATGATGCGTTATCGAAAGCCCGCTTTGAATTCCGCTGGCGAGACCAGTTTAATCTATCTCTTGATCCGGAAAGAGCGCTTGAATATCATGATGAAACCCTGCCGGCTGAAGGAGCAAAAACCGCTCATTTCTGTTCAATGTGCGGACCGAAGTTTTGCAGCATGAGAATTTCTCAGGATATTCGGGATTATGCGAGGGATAAAGAGATTAGTGAATGGGATGCGATTCAAGAGGGGATGAAAGAAAAAGCCGAAGAATTTGTGAATCAAGGCAGCCAGCTGTATAAATAATAGATTGACAGGCGAAATGGAATACGTTTTAATATAGCTAATATACATTTCCAGCATTTGCTGATCGGAACACCGAAGGCTCTTATCTTTTAGATAAGGGCCTTTTTTGTATGAAAAAAGGAGGGAACAGTGATGGGAATCAAAAAAGAGAAGGGGAGAAAGCGATTCAAGAAGCGAAAAACATATGGAAATCAGATTTTACCGCTGGAGCTCCTGATTGAAAAAAACAAACGAGAGATTATGAACAGTGCGGAGCTGATGGAGGAAATTTATATGAAGATTGATGAGAAGCATACGGCAGTGCGTCACTAAATATAAAAAACCCGCTATTTACAGCGGGTTTTTGCATTTATATTAAGCATCTTTTTTAATTGGCAATCCAAGGCCTTCTGCCACGCGTTTTCCGTATTCAGGATCCGCTTTGTAGAAATGCTCGATTTGGCGAAGTTTGATTTCTTCTTTTTCTACCGGCTTCATGGCGTTAACAATATTTTTAACAAGGCGGGCACGCTCATCCTCGCTCATTAAACGATAGAGATCACCGGCTTGTGTGTAGTGGTCATTGTGATCGTAGCTTACGCTGTCAGCGATTCCTTGTACCGGATATGCAGATTGTTTATCCTCAGGTGACTCTTTCGGACCGCCGAAGCTGTTAGGCTCATAATAAACAGATCCGCCGCCGTTATTGTCAAAGCGCATTTGTCCGTCACGCTGATAATTGTTCACTTCGTTGCGTGCGCGGTTGATTGGCAGCGCTTGATGGTTTGCACCGACACGGTAGCGGTGTGCGTCATGATAAGCAAACAGTCGGCCTTGAAGCATTTTATCCGGAGAAACATCAATACCAGGCACGAGTGTTCCAGGTGAGAATGTCGCTTGTTCCACTTCTGCAAAGTAGTTTTCCGGATTTCTGTCTAGAACCATGCGTCCGACCTCGATTAACGGATAGTCTTTTTGAGACCAAACTTTTGTAACATCAAACGGATCGAAGCGATACGTATTTGCATCTTCTAAAGGCATGATTTGCACATATAGTTTCCATGCAGGGAAATCACCATTTTCGATCGCGTTGAATAGATCTTCTGTATGGTAATCAGGGTTTTCACCGGCAATTTTAGCCGCCGTATTGACATCAAGGTTTTTCACGCCTTGTTCTGTTTTAAAGTGATATTTAATCCATACGCCTTCACCTTCGGCATTTGTCCATTTGAATGTATGGCTCCCGAAGCCGTGCATGTGGCGAAGTGTTGCAGGGATTCCGCGGTCAGACATCAAGATTGTTACTTGGTGTAATGACTCTGGTGAAAGTGACCAGAAATCCCATACAGCTGTAGGGTTTTTCAAGTGTGTTTTTGGATCTCTTTTTTGTGTATGGATGAAATCAGGGAACTTAATGGCATCGCGGATGAAGAATACCGGTGTATTGTTACCGACGATGTCGTAGTTTCCTTCTTCAGTATAAAATTTAACAGCAAATCCGCGTGGGTCGCGAACTGTATCAGCCGAGCCAAGTTCACCGGCAACTGTTGAGAAACGGATGAACAAAGGTGTGCGTTTGCCGACTTCAGAAAGGAAAGCGGCTTTCGTGTATTTTGTTACATCGTTTGTCACTTCAAAATATCCATGTGCGCCTGCTCCTTTGGCGTGAACGACACGTTCGGGAACACGTTCTCTGTTGAAATGGGCCAATTTTTCGAGTAAATGTACATCTTGGATTAAAGTTGGTCCGCGAGAACCGGCTGTCATCGAATTTTGATTATCTCCAACCGGGGCGCCCCAGCTAGTTGTCAGTTTATTTGAACTCATGTGATCACCTCTTGGAATTTATAAAAACATAATATCATCTCTAAGTAAAAAGTCAATATTATTTTATAATTATTATAAAATAATTATCTCTATTAAGGGATATCTAGTATTAAAAATGTTGATAAACCCTTGTAATAACAGCTTATAGGAGAGAGAAAAGATTTTTGAAGAAATGATTTTTTTCCTCTCTATTTGCGAAACAAGCAGAGTAAGTGATAAACAAGGCTGACAAAAATCTCGTTTAAAAAAGAGTTGACATATCGGAATAATTTGAATTAACATGATACTCAAACAAAAAAACAATTGGGCAGCTGATCGGACCGCCGAAGGCTCTCATCTCTATAAAGAACAGAGATGGGGGCCTTTTTGTTTTTTTAGAAGGCGGGGTTGGCAGAAAGAGAGGGATAAAAGTGGCTGTGACCATCAGCATCAAAGAAAAGGCATTTGTTCAAGAGGGCCGCAAAACAACGGTCTTGGAGAACATTCAATTATCAATCGCACCAGGTGAATTTCTAACGGTCATCGGACCGAGCGGGTGCGGAAAAAGCACTCTGTTAAAGATTATTGCAGGACTTGATTCTGATTATGACGGGAGTGTTGAAATTAACGGACGCAGCGTAACAGCTCCGGGTATTCAGCAAGGATTTATTTTTCAGGAGCACCGCCTCTTTCCATGGCTGACGGTTGAGCAGAATATTGCCGCTGATTTGAACTTGAAAGATCCAAAAGTCAAACAGAAGGTGGATGAACTGATCGAGATTGTCAGATTGAAAGGATCGGAGAAAGCATATCCTCGTGAGCTGTCAGGCGGTATGTCACAAAGAGTGGCCATCGCACGGGCTCTTCTGCGGGAGCCTGAGGTGCTGCTTTTAGATGAACCATTTGGTGCGCTGGACGCTTTTACAAGAAAACACCTGCAGGACGTGCTGCTGGATATATGGCGGAGGAAAAAAACAACGATGATTCTCGTCACTCATGATATAGATGAATCTGTTTATTTAGGAAATGAGATTGCGATCCTTAAAGCCAAACCGGGGAACATCCATAAGCTGATGCCCATTCATCTGGCGTATCCGCGAAACCGGACGACACCGGATTTCCAAGCGATCAGACAGAAAGTGCTGTCGGAATTCGAGAAAACAGAAGATCTAGAGTACGCTGAGGGATCAGGGATATAGAAAGGGCGGAAGCAGAAATGAAAAAAGGACTCATTGTATTGGTTACCGTTTTTTTTCTGCTGGCAGGCTGTGAAGCAAATGGAGCCAGCGGTGATCACAAACCATTGAAAGAAATTCGAATTGGTATTCAGCAAAGCTTAAGCCCGCTTTTGATTGCGAAGGAGAAAGGCTGGTTTGAGGATGCATTTGAAAAAGAAGGCATCAAAGTGAAGTGGGTGGAGTTTCAAAGCGGTCCGCCCCAATTTGAAGGCCTTGCGGCAGACAAACTTGATTTTTCTCAGGTCGGCAATTCGCCTGTGATCTCAGGACAGGCGGCAGGCATTGATTTTAAAGAAATCGGTTTATCCCAGGATGGGTTGAAGGCGAATGGCATCCTTGTGAATCAAAACAGCGGCATTCAGGACGTCAAGGACTTAAAGGGAAAGAAAATTGCAGTCGCCAAAGGCAGCAGCGGTTTTGATTTTCTGTATAAAGCGCTTGATCAAGTGGGTTTGTCAGCTAATGATGTGACGGTCATTCAGCTTCAGCCCGATGAAGCCGCCTCCGCATTTGAAAACGGATCTGTTGATGCCTGGTCCATCTGGGAGCCGTACTTGTCTTTAGAAACAATCAAGCATGGGGCAAAAATCCTTGTGAACGGGGAAAGCACAGATTTATATTCACCCGGATTTACTCTAGTAAGAACAAAGTTTTCAGAGGAGCATCCAGACGAAGTGGTCCGTTTTCTGAAGGTGTTTAATAAGGCTGTTGTGTGGCAAAAGGAACATCCGGATGAAGCCGCGGACTTGTATGCAAACATTAAAGATCTCGATAAAAAGGTCGTCAAAAATGTACTGAAAAATACTGAGCCTCTGAATGAGGTTATCAGTGACGACATTGTGAAAGCGCAGCAGGAGACAGCAGATTTTCAATATCAAACAAAGGCGATAGACAAGAAGATAGACGTGAAAGAGGTTGTGGATAACACATTTATTAAAAAAGCGTTAAAGGAAAATTCCTCCGGAGGTGATCAATGATGAAAGCAGAGACTGCAGGCTCGCTGCCCAAAACGAATGCGGAGGCGGTGCAAAAAAAGCCCCGAAGGATGAAATACGGCTGGATGAAGGGGCTTTTGCTGCCCGTTGTCATCATTGCCATCTGGCAGATCATCGGCGGCCTTGGTGTTGTGTCCGCTACAGTGCTGCCTACGCCCGTTACGATCGTCCTGACGTTTAAAGAGCTTGTTTTTTCCGGTGAGCTGTTCGGCCATCTGCAAATCAGTATCTATCGGGCGGTGCTTGGTTTTTTGCTTGGCGCAGGGCTTGGCTTGATCATCGGGATTTTGGCCGGATTCTCCAAACGGACGGAGCTGTATCTTGATCCGTCATTGCAAATGCTTAGAACCGTTCCGCATCTGGCGGTTACGCCGCTGTTTATTTTATGGTTCGGTTTTGATGAAGTATCTAAAATATTGCTGATTGCGCTTGGCGCCTTCTTTCCTGTCTATATTAATACATTTAACGGCATCCGCGGCGTTGACGCGAAGCTGTTTGAAGTCGCCCGGGTGCTTGAATTTAAATGGCATCAGCAGATTTCCAAAGTGATATTGCCTGCATCTCTGCCGAATATATTGCTCGGCATTCGCTTATCGCTCGGCATTGCATGGCTCGGACTTGTTGTAGCAGAGCTGATGGGCTCCAGCTCAGGAGTCGGCTACATGATCATGGATGCTAGACAGTTTTCACAAACAAACAAAGTCTTTGCCGGGATTATCATCTTTGCGGTGGTTGGAAAGCTGACGGATTCCTTTGTCAGGCTGCTTGAACGAAAACTATTAAAATGGAGAAACAGTTACGAAGGGTAATATACGTGAAGGGGAGATGGATATGGAAATTCTTTGGTTTATACCGACTCATGGAGACGCGAGATATTTAGGATCTGAAAGCGATGGACGGACTGCGGATCATCTTTACTTTAAACAAGTCGCGCAGGCGGCTGACAGGCTGGGGTATACGGGTGTTCTTCTGCCGACGGGAAGATCGTGCGAGGACCCGTGGCTTACAGCATCGGCGCTGGCAGGAGAAACAAAGGACTTAAAGTTTTTAGTCGCGGTAAGACCCGGTTTAATGCAGCCTTCTCTAGCAGCCAGAATGACATCCACCTTAGACCGCATTTCGGAAGGCCGGCTGCTGATCAATGTTGTGGCAGGAGGCGATCCGTACGAGCTGGCTGGAGATGGCCTGTTTATCAGCCATGATGAACGCTATGAAGCGACAGACGAATTTTTAACCGTTTGGCGGAGACTTTTGCAGGGAGAAACGGTTTCCTATGAAGGTAAGCATATAAAAGTGGAAAACAGCAATCTGCTCTTCCCGCCGCAGCAAGCGCCGCATCCGCCTATCTATTTCGGAGGCTCATCACAGGCGGGGATTGAGGCAGCTGCAAAGCATACAGACGTGTATTTAACGTGGGGCGAGCCGCCTGAACTAGTAAAAGAAAAGATTGAGAGAGTCAAAAAGCAAGCTGAAAAAGAGGGGAGATCCGTTCGATTTGGCATCAGGCTGCATGTCATTGCCCGTGAAACCGAACAAGAGGCGTGGGAAGCTGCTGAACGCTTAATCAGCCACTTAGATGATGACACCATCGCCAAAGCGCAGGCAGCTTTAAGCCGATACGATTCTTCAGGCCAGCGGCGGATGGCCGTCCTTCACCAAGGCGATCGGACGAAACTTGAAATCAGCCCGAATCTGTGGGCGGGTATCGGCCTGGTCAGAGGCGGGGCAGGGACAGCTCTTGTCGGTGATCCGCAGACTATTGCCGATCGGATAACAGAGTACCAGGCACTCGGCATAGAATCGTTTATTTTCTCAGGCTATCCTCATTTAGAAGAAGCGTATTATTTTGCAGAGCTTGTGTTTCCGCTTTTGCCATTTGAAAATGAGCGGACGAGAAAGCTTCAGAACAAAAGGGGAGAAGCGGTCGGGAACACTTATTTTGTCAAAGAGAAAAATGCGTCAGTTTAAGTAAAATACAGCCCCCGAACATGGTATTCAAAAAGGGGGCTGTTTTTCTGAACACATTGATAAGCGCATCAGGCATTTACCTGTTAGCTATGCTGTGAGCATGCGGACATTCAAAGCAGATGGAGTCAAAGCGGCGGACATCTCAGAGCTTGAATGGATGCTGCAGCTTCACAGTCATTCATTGCCGTAGCCGTCAATATCAGTGAAGGTATTTCTTCAGCCGACATGTACATCGAACATTATCAAAAGGGGTAGCTAGTTGAGAGGATTGGTCCGGTAAGTGCAGATTATTCTGAGGAAAAATCCGATACATTACAATTTGTTTATTTTGAAAGCATCAAGATGCGTTACTATATGATGTGGAATTGCATCACTAGAAACGGGCGGCTTTCAGCCGTCTGTTTTACAAAGCGGTATGCTTGCTTTTTTTTATAGTGCGTGATACATTTTAAATCGTAATTGTTTCGATTTGAAAAGGAGGCTATATCTTGGCTAAAAAATCAAAAGTGGCAAAAGAGTTAAAACGCCAGCAGCTTGTTGAACAATACGCTGCAATTAGACGCGAGCTAAAAGAAAAAGGAGATTACGAGGCACTCAGCAAGCTGCCGAGAGATTCAGCACCGGGAAGACTCCACAATCGCTGCATGGTAACGGGGCGCCCGAGAGGATATATGAGGAAGTTTAAATTGTCCAGAATCGCTTTCAGGGAGCTGGCCCATAAAGGCCAGATTCCCGGTGTGAAAAAAGCAAGCTGGTAAGAAAAAACTCCGGCCGATTACAGCGCGCCGGAGTTTTTTTCGTTTTTCTTGAAAGAAATGACGTAGGATAGATGCTGTATGATCATGATGATAAACACTATAATAATAGGGAAAAACGGAATGCGCGATTGAAAAAGCGGATAAAAAATGAGAAGAACCGCTGCGGCAGGAAGCGAGAAGTAGACGGCGATATATGACGCGCGGCATGCTTTTGCCGTCATCATCTTCTCTCTTTCGTCCTGCTCTTCAAATTCATCAGGCAGAAGAAGCTTTTTTGCAGCAGGGCGGCTTTTCTTTTGTAAGTACAAATAAACCGCAGACACCGCAACAAACAGAATAAAGGGGGTGAGGTTTAATTCAAACACCATCTCGCCGCTCTTTGTGCGGAAAAAGGATGCAATGCCTTCTGAAGCTTCAAAGTACGAAATCAGCGTCCAGCATGCAAGGCCAAATAGAACAAGTTGAAAAGCTGCTTTTGTTTTCATGCTCATCTTAGTTTTCCTCCTCTAACCAAAAGACATCCTCCATTTTCATGGAGAAGGCTTTGCAGATTTTCAGTGCTAATAGCAGTGAGGGAACATAATCGCCTTTTTCGATAGCTGCCACAGTCTGTCTTGTGACGCCGACCGTTTCCCCAAGTTTTTCTTGAGAATAGCCGAAACGTGCCCTCAGCTCTTTTACTTTATTTTTCATCATGACGTCTGTCCCCTTCACATTCTCGATTGAATATATTGTATAGTATGCTTAACATTATGTAAATGAAACTTAACATCTTTACAAAAATAAAACTTTTTTTCGACAAAATTTTCATATTCCCTTGACGAAAAATCAATAAACGTGTAACATAAGAAAAGTCAGAGCGGTACTGTTGCTGACAACCACAAATGCGGGTGTAGTTTAGTGGTAAAACCTCAGCCTTCCAAGCTGATGTCGTGAGTTCGATTCTCATCACCCGCTCCATACATACGTTATTAACGCAGTGTTTCGTTTCTCAGATAAACGAAGTATTGCGTTTTTTTATGTAAAAAAGAACACGTCATTCGTGTTCTTTTACGTAAGCCAATGTACTGTATGGGAGCCGCCGTGAATTTGTTCGAACATTTTCGTTAATGATGATAAGAGTTTAACAGCACTGTTTTTTTCAATCGATGGCGGGAAAAAGATGATTTGCAGCATGCTCTTGGTCTCATCTATAACGGGACAGCGATTGACGCTTTTTTTAAAATCGCCAAATATGCCGTTTTGATCAGAGTAAAGCAGTATGTTTTCTTTTTCACCCAATGAGATGCGGACTGGCTCATGAAGCTTGCCGGCATCATAAATCATAATGGGCAGAGAATATTTTAATGAAAAAAAATCGATGGTGTCATGGGCTGAATCCTTGCTTTCCATGAACTGTTCTTTGGATATCGGGATCAGCATGTCCTCCATTGGGGTTGTTTCTCCCTCAAATGAAGGGTTAAGCTGTTTAAAAAGTTCCTGCCATTCCTTGACGAAGGATTCATCGGATATTCCGCCGTCCGCATAGTCGAAAAACAGGGATTCTTGAAATAGGCGAAGCCTGCCTTTCAGCATTTGCGGAGAGGAACTGACTTCGATATTCTTATAAATCACAGCCGCCGCTTGTAAGCCGGCCGCACGTTCAGTAATAACAGAATCAAGTTTGATATTCACAAGCATTCACTCCAGTTACGGGATATCAACCTATTATAAACCCTGTATTGTTTTATCACAAAGAAAGGAGGCTGTGCAAAACATGAACGTTTATCAGCTCAAAGAAGAATTAATTGAATACGCGAAAAGCATTGGTGTGGACAAGATTGGTTTTACGACCGCTGATACTTTTGACAGTTTAAAAGACCGTTTGATTCTACAAGAATCACTCGGCTATCTTTCCGGCTTTGAAGAGCCCGATATTGAGAAAAGGGTGACGCCGACGCTGCTTTTGCCGAAAGCGAAATCAATCGTCGCGATTGCACTCGCATATCCTTCCAGAATGAAGGATGCGCCGAGAAGCACGAGAACGGAGCGCAGGGGCATTTTTTGCAGAGCCTCCTGGGGCAAAGACTATCACGATGTGCTGAGGGAAAAGCTCGATCTGCTGGAGGAATTTCTGAGAAGCAAGCATGAGGATATCAGAACAAAGTCAATGGTTGATACAGGTGAATTGTCTGATCGGGCGGTTGCAGAACGGGCCGGCATCGGATTCAGTGCGAAAAACTGTATGATTACAACGCCTGAGTACGGCTCTTATGTGTATTTGGCAGAAATGATTACGAATATACCTTTTGAGCCTGATGTGCCGATTGAAGATATGTGCGGCTCTTGCACGAAATGTCTGGACGCCTGCCCGACGGGAGCGCTTGTAAATCCGGGACAGCTTAATGCGCAGCGCTGCATCTCTTTTCTGACCCAGACGAAAGGATTTTTGCCTGATGAATTCCGGACAAAGATCGGAAACCGCCTGTACGGATGCGATACGTGCCAAACGGTGTGTCCTCTTAATAAAGGGAAGGATTTTCATCTTCATCCGGAAATGGAGCCTGACCCTGAGATAGCCAAACCGTTATTGAAGCCGCTCTTGACCATCAGCAACCGTGAATTTAAGGAGAAATTCGGGCATGTCTCAGGTTCTTGGCGCGGGAAGAAACCGATTCAGCGAAACGCCATTCTCGCCCTTGCCCACTTTAAGGATGCTTCCGCACTGCCTGAATTGGCAGAACTGATGCATAAGGACCCGCGTCCTGTCATCAGGGGAACAGCTGCATGGGCAATCGGGAAAATCGGAGACCCCGCATACGCGGAAGAGCTTGAAAAAGCGCTGGAAAAAGAGAAGGATGAAGAGGCAAAGCTGGAAATTGAAAAAGGAATTGATTTGCTAAAAGCTTCAGGCATGACTAAACAAGGCCTGTCTTGACATACGTATAGAGAAGAAGGAAAAAAACACTTGAGATGCATCCAAGTGTTTTTTCTCTATAAAAAAGTATGGCGGGTGGGGTGAGCTTGAAGCACATTTTAGAACAATTAGCGGAGGAGCGGCTGAGCTATCTGGTTAACGGGCATGCTATGAGACAGGAGTCTGAAGTCGGAGACCTTGAAGTCATGGAGCGAAAGAAGAAGCTTCTGGAAAAACGTAAAGTTGACATTATAAAAGCGAAAGCGAAGGCCGTCATTGATCATGTACGGGTTGAGGATGACGGAACGACCTGCATTACGTATACCATTCATTACGAATACGTGTATAAGGAGCAGGACGACAGCTTGTATATGGAAGAGCAGATAGAGGAGCGGATCGCTTTTCTTTATGATCACATTTTGATTAGTGATCAGGAAATTGCGAAAACACCGGCTGGATTTCATGAAGGCACCAGTATTATTGACTATTCTCAAGAGGAGAGGGAAGCGTTTGGCAGAGCCTTTCAATACGATCGCCTCGGCGCTGTGCAATATGCCGAGAAATTTTGGAACAAGCGCAACCCGGCTTATAAAAATTTCAGCGATAACTGCACGAATTTTATTTCTCAGTGTCTCCATGCTGGAGGCGCACCGATGCGCGGCCATCCGAACAGAGGATCAGGCTGGTGGATGAAGCAAAGTTCCTGGAGCTACAGCTGGACGGTGGCTCACTCTATGAAAATGTATTTTGCGAATTCAAAGGCTGGCCTTCGTGCAGTGCGGGTTAAATCAGCGCAAGAGCTGATGCCTGGCGATGTGATTTGCTATGACTTTGAAGGTGACGGCCGGTTTAATCACACAACGATTGTCGTGGCAAAGGACAAAGGCAATATGCCGCTTGTCAATGCCCAGTCCTATGACAGCCGGATGAGATATTGGTCATACGAGGATTCTACGGCATACACGCCGTCAATACGATATGCCTTTTTTCATATTCTTGATGATACGACAAAAGAGTAATTAATGATATAATGATGGGCGGATAAGAAAAACAGAGGTGAACATTGTGGCATTACATGTCGTTTTATATCAACCAGAAATTCCCGCTAATACAGGGAATATTGCACGTACTTGTGCAGCAACCAATACAACGCTCCACCTGATTCGTCCGCTCGGCTTTTCAACGGATGATAAAATGCTGAAGCGTGCCGGACTCGATTATTGGGAGTTTGTGAACGTTGTGTATCATGATTCGTTAGAAGAATTGTTTGAGGAATATCAAAAAGGCCAGTTTTTCTTTATCACGAAATTCGGCCAGCAGCCTCATACATCGTTTGATTACACTGATCTTGACGAGGATTATTTCTTCGTGTTCGGAAGAGAAACAAGCGGTTTGCCAAAGGATTTAATTCAAAATAACATGGACCGCTGCCTGCGTCTTCCGATGACTGAGCACGTTAGATCGTTAAACCTGTCCAACACCGCGGCGATTCTCGTTTATGAAGCGCTGCGCCAGCAAAATTACCGTGATTTAAAATAGTGAAAAAAACCCGCTCATCAATGATGGGCGGTTTTTTTTTATGTTATTAGAGATGCTTTGTTTTGTATTTGGGCTTAACAACGTAACAGTGTTATGTTACAATGAATCCATCGAAGGAGCTGGACTTATGGAAGAACAATTAATCTCTAAAAAAGAATTACTTGAAAAAACATCGATTTCTTACGGTCAGCTGTATCGGTGGAAGCGGAAAAACTTAATTCCTGAGGAATGGTTTATTCGAAAGTCCACATTTACAGGGCAAGAGACGTTTTTTCCGAGAGAGGATATTTTAAAACGCATTTCAATGATTCAAAAGATGAAGGAAAATTTGTCACTGGATGAAATGAGGGAAATGCTGTCGCCGAAAATGAAGGATGTCAGCATGACCGCTGATGATTTGATTCATAAAGGTTTGATTTCAAGGACTGCTCTTGATGTCTTTTCAGAGGGCGGCGAGAATTCGGTTTTTTCTTCCCGCGATCTGCTTTCGCTGTATGTGCTTGAAGGGCTGCTGCAGTCCGGAAATGTCAGCTTGGCAGAAGCGAAAATGGCTGCAGGGGTGTTAAAGCAGCATGATACTGAAGAGATCAAGAAACAGATGGAGCTGATTGTGCTGCGGAAGCTCGGTGTCACAACCTGTTTTATAGCAGCTGCAGCGGACAGCATTCTGTTTGAATCGTCCGTTAAGGTCGTGGAACGGGTAGATTTAGCTAAGGCGTCAGAGGAATTAAAAACAACATATATGCAGGAGGGCCATCAATGGATGTAATGGAAAAGCTGGTGATAAACGGATCAGGAAGTTCAAAGGGAGGAACATTTCAATCAGTTGAAATTAACGGCAGCGGAACAGTCGCCGGGGACGTGGAGTGTGATACTTTTTCTTTTAATGGAACCGGGAAAGCTGACGGCAGCGTCAAAGCGAAAGCGGTAACCATCAGCGGTTCAGGTAAGATACATGGAGACGTTGAAGCAGAATCTATTCGAATTAACGGAACAGGTTTAATTGAGGGAGAGGTATCTGCAAAACAATTGAAGATTGCTGGATCATCAACATTTGGCAGTACAGTCAAGGCTGATGACATTGTCATTAGCGGAAAAGCAGTCATGGAAGCGGATTGTGAAACGGAAACCTTTCAATCGGAAGGGAAATGCAAAGTCAGCGGGCTTTTAAACGCTGACCAGGTAATCATTAAGCTTTCTGCCGGTGAAAGTTATGTACGTGAGATCGGCTGCCGCCATCTTCAAGTGACAGGAAGAAAAGGGATGCTGACAATGCTCAGACTGATGCCGCAGCCTGTTTTAACGGCTGAACTGATCGAAGGTGACGTGATTGAACTGACAAATACAAAGGCGAAAACCGTGCGCGGAAATAAAGTGAAAATCGGACCGAATTGCCAGATTGAAACCGTGGAATACAGCGGGGACTATACTTGTGATCCGAGCGCATCGGTAGAAACATGCACGAAGATGTGAGGAGGATCGTAATGGAGACAACAAAACTGGGAAATTTAAAATTATATGGCGCCGGTCACGCTGCAGGAGGCGCATATCACCATGTCAGCATCAAAGGAGAAGGTGTGGTCGGTGAAGGGCTGTCTGCCGCGGGCTGCCGCATATTCGGAACAGGATGTTTTCTCGGGAAAGTAGAGACTGATCGGCTGCGTGTGTATGGAGAAAGTGAGTTTAAAGGCGATCTGACAGCCGGCAGAATCAATGTATACGGCACAATGAAAGTGAGCGGTTCACTTCAATTTGATCGGTTCAATCTGAAAGGCCTGACTGAAATTGGCGGGAATATGACTGGAGAATCGTGCGATATGAAAGGGAAGCTTAGCGTCAAAGGCGATTGTGAAACAGAAATGTTCCATGTCACAGGCTGCGTTGATGTGTCAGGATTATTGAATGCGGGTGACATTAAGCTTGGATTGAGCCATGATGTAAGCTATGTGCGGGAAATGGGCGGAACAACAATAACAGTGAAAAGACGCGCGAGCTTTTTTAAACGGAAGAATACAAAACTGATTGCCGATGTCATAGAAGGAGATCAGGTTTATTTGGAGAATACCGAGGCGGCAGTTGTCAGGGGAAAAGAAGTGATCATCGGGCCGGGCTGCAGCATCGGAACAATTGAGTACAAAAACAAATACGAATGCGATCATCATTCAAAGGTTAAAGAAAAAATAAAACTGTAAAACACTGTTCTGTTATACAAAAAGGGTGCTCTTATGAGGAGCACCCTTTTTTATTCTTTTCCCGGCTTGCTTTCGTACCCTGCAGTAAAAATTGATACTAAAAAAGTGACAATGACACCCATCATGATGATTGTTTTCACCGTCTCTCCCCCTCTTCAATTTTTCCGTGCTGCCCGAGTCTGGATGATTCTGTATTTTTCTTTATTATGAACGGTCGCGGTCTGCCTTGTCAACGCCGTATAAGTATCTTTATTTTTAAGAAACCAAAGCATGTATCACGAGATGGCGGCATAGATTGTATCAAAGTACCTTATTTGCATAGCGCATCAAACATGATGGAGGAGGTCCTTATGGATATATTAAAGAAAATTGAACAGTACAGAGAGGAAGAGCAGCGGCTGAAATGGGAAGGAACATTCGCCGATTATTTGGAGATTATTAAAGAAAATCCAATGGTCGCGCAATCTGCTCATTCTCGTGTTTTTAATATGATAAAAGACAGCGGGATAGAGGAGATTGACGGACGGAAGAAGTACAGCTTTTTTGACCGCGAGCTGTTTGGGCTTGAGGAATCTTTGGAGCGTCTTGTTGAAGAGTATTTTCATCCGGCCGCGAAACGGCTTGATGTCAGAAAACGGATTTTATTGCTGATGGGACCTGTGAGCGGCGGTAAATCCACGCTGGTCACGATGCTTAAAAAAGGTCTCGAAGCGTATACGCTGACGGATAATGGTGCCGTATATGCGATTAAAGGCTGCCCGATGCACGAGGACCCTCTACATTTAATCCCCCATCATTTGCGAGATGACTTTTACAGAGAGTACGGCATAAGAATAGAAGGAAGTCTTTCTCCTTTAAATGTGATGAGGCTGGAGGAAGAGTACGGAGGAAGAATTGAGGATGTGAAGGTTGAGCGCATTTTCTTTTCAGAAGATAAGCGTACGGGAATCGGAACATTCAGCCCATCTGATCCGAAATCTCAGGATATTGCCGATTTGACGGGAAGTATTGATTTCTCAACCATTGCTGAGTATGGTTCAGAATCAGATCCGCGTGCTTACCGGTTTGACGGAGAACTGAATAAAGCGAATCGCGGGATGATGGAGTTTCAGGAGATGCTGAAATGTGATGAGAAATTCCTCTGGCATTTGCTTTCATTGACACAGGAAGGGAATTTTAAAGCGGGGCGATTTGCGTTAATTTCTGCTGATGAGCTGATCGTGGCTCACACGAATGAAACGGAGTATCGCTCATTTATTTCTAATAAGAAGAATGAAGCCCTGCACTCGAGAATCATTGTAATGCCCGTTCCTTATAATTTAAAAGTGTCTGAAGAAGAGAGAATTTATGAAAAAATGATCGCAGAAAGCGATGTAGCGGATGTTCATATTGCCCCGCATACGTTGAAGGTCGCTGCGATGTTCTCGATTCTTACCCGGTTAAAAGAACCAAAGCGGTCGGATATTGATCTGGTCAAGAAAATGAGACTGTATGATGGGGAAAGTGTGGAAGGATATAACTCTGTCGACGTTGAGGATATGAAAAAAGAATATAATGATGAAGGCATGAGCGGAATTGATCCGCGGTACGTGATCAACAGGATTTCTTCAACGATTATCAGAAAAAATATGGAATCGATTAATTCTCTTGATGTTCTTCGTTCCTTAAAAGAAGGTCTTGATCAGCATCCTTCGATTTCAAGCGAGGACAGGGAGCGGTATTTGAATTTTATTTCTGCCGCCCGCAAGGAATATGACGATATTGCGAAAAAGGAAGTTCAAAAAGCGTTTGTGTATTCATATGAAGAATCAGCAAAAACACTTATGGACAATTACCTCGACAACGTAGAGGCCTATTGCAACAAAAACAAGCTTCGGGATCCTTTGACAGGAGAAGAAATGAATCCGGACGAAAAGCTGATGAGATCCATTGAAGAGCAGATCGGCATTTCGGAAAACGCTAAAAAAGCGTTCCGCGAAGAAATCTTAATCCGCATCTCGGCGTATGCGAGAAAAGGTAAGCGGTTTGATTACAATTCTCATGAAAGACTGCGTGAAGCCATTCAGAAAAAGTTGTTTGCTGATCTGAAGGATGTCGTTAAAATTACGACTTCAACAAAAACACCGGATGAGCAGCAGCTGAAAAAGGTAAATGAAGTCGTGGCCCGTTTAATTGATGAGCACGGCTACAACTCGACGAGCGCCAATGAGCTGCTGAAATATGTCGGCAGCCTGCTGAACCGATAAGCAACGTGACCCGTCCGAATAGGGCGGGTTATTTTGTCCCATTTTCTAAATAGTTTGTCAATTAACCGTACGTTTGTGCATATGATGAATATAAATCTTTTCAAAAGACTTGTTTCATAATCTGGCACAAGCCGGAATACGTATGTATCACGACCACAAATGGTTAAGGAGGGGAATTCATGTCCCAAAATGACAGCGGCCATTTTTTGATTTCTGAGGAAAACTGGTCCCTCCATCGCAAAGGCTTCGATGACCAGCAGCGCCACCAGAAAAAAGTGCAGGAAGCGATCAAAAACAATCTTCCGGACCTCGTGACTGAGGAAAGCATTATTATGTCTAATGGAAAAGATGTAGTGAAGATCCCAATCCGTTCACTGGATGAGTATAAAATTCGTTATAACTATGATAAAAATAAACACGTAGGGCAAGGAGACGGCGACAGCCAGGTTGGAGATGTTGTGGCCCGGGATGGATCAGACAAAAAACAGGGACCCGGAAAAGGGCAGGGCGCCGGTGACCAGGCAGGCGAAGATTATTATGAAGCAGAAGTTTCATTAATGGATTTAGAAGAAGCGCTTTTTAAGGAATTAGAGCTTCCGAACCTCCAGCAAAAAGAGCGAGACAATATCATTCATACAGATATAGAGTTTAATGATATCCGTAAAACAGGGTTAACCGGTAATATTGATAAGAAAAGAACGATGATGTCAGCTTTTAAACGAAATGCGATGACAGGGAAGCCGTCGTTCTATCCGATTTACCCGGAGGACTTGAAGTATAAGACATGGAATGACATAACAAAGCCCGAGTCAAAAGCCGTCGTCTTAGCAATGATGGATACAAGCGGCAGTATGGGTGTTTGGGAAAAATACATGGCCAGAAGCTTCTTTTTCTGGATGACCCGTTTTTTGCGGACGAAATATGAGACTGTAGAAATTGAATTTATTGCCCACCATACGGAAGCAAGAGTCGTGTCGGAAGAGGACTTCTTCTCAAAGGGAGAAAGCGGCGGAACCATCTGTTCATCCGTATACCGGAAGTCGCTTGAGCTGATTGATGAAAAGTACAATCCCGCCCGCTATAATATTTACCCGTTTCATTTTTCTGACGGTGACAACCTGACATCGGATAACGCGCGGTGTGTGAAACTGGTTAATGATATTATGAAGAAGGCCAATCTTTTCTGCTACGGCGAGGTCAATCAATACAACAGGCATTCAACACTAATGTCTGCATACAAAAATGTGAAAGACGAGAAATTTAAGTACTATATTTTAAAACAAAAGTCAGATGTTTTTCAGGCGCTGAAGAACTTTTTCAGAAATGAGGAGTCTGGCGTCAGCCATCAATTTTCGTAAAAAAAGCCCGTTTCAGGGCTTTTTTTTATTTAATAAAAGTAAGAAAACGGTTGCGAAAAAAATACGGGAGAAAAAGAAATTTTTCCTTTGACAAATCTTCTTTCATTTATTAATATTTTATCTTGTGAACTATTATTGAGGAATGAGGTGAAAAGGAGTTGACTGAATCAGAACGTGCTTTGCTCACTTTTGAACAGCTCTTCGATACGTCTCGGTCGATCTATAAAAAACAGAAGAAGATATTGGAGATTGTGCTTGAGCCTTTTGATATTACAGTCCTTCAATATTTGCTGATGTTTAAAATTCATCAAAGCGGAAGCACCCCGCTAAGCAAGCTGGCGATGTCGCTTGACCTTAAGCCCGCTTCTGTGACGCGGATGACAGATATTCTGTATAAGCGCCAATTGATGAATCGATATGACAGTCCGGATGACCGCCGTATCGTCATGATTCAGTTAACCGAAGAGGGGGAAGAACTGATAGAAAAAGCCGCTGTTGAATATGCAAAAATGGGTGCGAGCCTGTATCAGAAGCTCGACACATCCCAGCTGCAGTATTTGCGCAAGCTTGCCGGAAGCTTAACAAAGCTTGCTAAAGGCTGTTCAGAAAAAAGCGGTAATTAAAAACTTCTCACATATTTTCACCAGCTTTCCACAAAATGATAGAGGATGAAACGAAAGGAGAAAACAAAATGAACAGAGGACGTTTAATTCTGACCAACATTATCGGTTTGATTGTTGTTCTTGCAATTATAGGCGGAGGTGCTTACTACTATTATCAAAGCACAAACTACGTAAAAACAGATGAAGCAAAAGTAGCCGGCGATATGGCAGCTATCTCAGCTCCAGCAGCAGGTAAAGTATCCGACTGGGATCTTGAAGAAGGAAAAACAGTGAAAAAAGGCGACACAGTTGCAAAAATCAAAGGTGAACAAACTGTTGATGTAAAATCCATCATGGATGGAACAATTGTGAAAAACGAAGTGAAAAACGGACAAACCGTACAGGCTGGTACAACAATTGCGCAAACAATTGACATGGACAACCTGTACATCACAGCAAATATTAAAGAAACAGATATTGCGGATGTTGAAGTTGGAAATAGTGTAGACGTAGTAGTTGACGGAGATCCTGATACAACATTTGACGGTACTGTAGAAGAAATTGGCTATGCGACTAACTCAACTTTTGATATGCTTCCATCTACAAATTCAAGCGGAAACTACACAAAAGTAACACAAAAAGTTCCTGTGAAAATTTCAATCAAAAACCCATCTGATAAGGTGCTTCCTGGTATGAATGCATCTGTTAAGATTTCTGAGTAAAACAGATCAGTCATCAAACCATGAAAGGAGGTTGTCTTAGATGGCTACAGGCAAAGAAAAAAATACAAAAAGCCCTATGACATTGCTGATTGTGCTAATGGCGGGTTTATTTTTGGCAATATTAAACCAAACATTGCTTAACGTCGCAATGCCGCACTTAATGACTGAATTTGGCGTAAGTGCAACGACGATTCAGTGGCTGACAACAGGTTACATGCTTGTTAACGGCGTATTGATTCCGTTATCTGCCTTCCTGATTACACGTTTTGGCCAACGGAGTCTCTTTCTCGTCGCCATGTTCTGTTTTACGCTCGGTACGTTAGTCTGCGGTATCGCACCTAACTTCTCTACCATGCTGATCGGCCGTTTGATTCAGGCCGTGGGCGGAGGTATCTTGCAGCCGCTCGTTATGACAACCATTCTGTTAATCTTCCCGCCTGAAAGCAGGGGGAAAGGAATGGGGATCTTCGGACTTGCGATGATGTTCGCTCCGGCGGTCGGTCCGACTCTTTCCGGATGGATTATTGAGCATTACACATGGCGCATCATGTTTTACGGACTTGTGCCGGTCGGCGCAATTGTTATCATCGTGGCTTTCTTCATTTTTAAGAATTTGGTGGAGCCGCAAAAAATCAAACTCGATACACTTGGAGCGATCCTCTCAATTGTCGGATTCGCCTCCTTATTATACGGAGTCAGTGAAGCGGGTTCTGACGGCTGGACTGACCCGGTTGTCCTGTCTACAGTTGTAATAGGTGTGATTGCAATTGTTGCTTTTGTTATTCAGCAATTGCGTCATGATGATCCGATGCTTGATTTCAGAGTGTTTAAATACGACATTTTCTCACTTTCAAGTGTCATTAATATCATTATTACAGTAGCATTGTACACTGGTATGTTCCTGTTACCGATTTATCTCCAAAATCTGGTCGGCTTTACGGCGCTTCAATCCGGTCTGCTTCTGCTTCCGGGTGCGATCGTCATGCTGATCATGTCACCGATCTCAGGTATTTTGTTTGATAAATTCGGTCCGAGACCGCTTGCGATTATCGGGCTTCTCGTTACAGTGGTGACAACATATCAATATACGCAATTAACGATTGATACACCATATACACACATCATGCTGATCTACTCAATCCGTGCATTCGGTATGTCACTCTTAATGATGCCGGTTATGACAGCGGGTATGAACCAGCTTCCTGCCCGTCTGAACAGCCACGGTACGGCGATGAGCAACACGCTTCGCCAAATCAGCGGATCAATTGGTACAAGCTTAATTACGACGATTTATACAAACCGTACGACGTTCCATTATTCACAAATTGCAGATAAAACAAGCACGGCGGACCCGAACTTCCTCCATGCATTCCAAAATGCAGTTTCTAATTTAATGGTGAATATGAACATGTCTTATGACACAGCGAAAACGTATGTTTACTCTCATCTTTACAAACATGCGTCACTTGATTCAAACGTTATGGGGATTAATGATGCCTTTATGTGGGCAACAATATTCTGTGTGTTCGGTTTGATTCTAAGTCTTTTCTTGCGTGACGTGAGAAGAGATAAAGCACGTGCGGAGAAAAAGAAAAAAGAAGAGCTTTCATTGCTTCCGGCTCCTAAAGAAGTGAAGGAATCTTAATCTGTACAAGGAGGTTTCCTGAATGAAAATTTATGTAGTGTATGACAGTGAAGGTGAACATACAAAAGTTCTTGCAGAAGCGATTGCTGAAGGCGCGAGAGAAAACGAGGCGGCTGAGGTATTGATCGACCATGTCGATCAAGCAGATATCCGCAAGCTGAAAGATATGGATGCGATTATTTGGGGATGCCCGGGGCATTTCGGAACAATCAGCTCCGGTCTTAAAGCTTGGATCGACAGACTTGGCTACTTATGGGCTGAAGGTGAGTTGATCAACAAAGTCGGCGCTGTTTTCTGCACAACGGCAACAACTCACGGCGGCTTGGAAATGACAATGCACAACTTGATCACGCCGATGTTCCATCAAGGCATGATCGTTGTCGGCCTGCCTGGCAATGTGCCTGAAAACGCACTGTACGGCTCTTATTACGGAGCAGGCGTCACTTGTCCGGTTGACAGTGATGAGTTAATGTCTGAGGAAGGTATTCAGTTGGGACGCGCTCTGGGAAGACGCGTCACCCAAGTTACAGGAAACCTAACAGCAGGACAGTAAGGAGAGGTTGAAATGGCCATTATTATAGCAATTATTGCTGCTGTCATTGTCATTGCGGCTCTTATTACATTCAATGTCCGCAACGCCTCTCCTGGACCCGAGAAGCAAGAAGCAACCGAAAGAATCACCCCTCCAGAAGAGGAAAAAAACGAAGCGCAATACCCAGCTGAAGCAAGGGCTGCTGAGCATACGCCTGTTGTGAAAAATGATTCTCCAAAAGAGAAACGAGACACAATGGGTGATGATATTTACAGGCAGGCGCTGCAAAAGTTTAAGCATTCTGATGAACATCAGGCAGAGCAAGAGGTCACTGAGAAACGTGACAAAATGCAGGACAGCAGCTATCGTGATGCGCTGCTCTCCATGAAAAATAAGAAGAAGTAATGAAAAAGGCAAATCCGTTTACTCATGGCGGATTTGCTTTTTTTTTGTTGTTTTCATGTATGCATTATGATTTTTTATCAAATAAATCCATGGAATATGTTGTATTGCGATTTGATCTAGTGTACTATGTTACTCATACACTAAAGAGGCTTCCGGGAGGTAAAGACATGGATTCTTTTTTAGGTCTGTTAAAGAAAGATATAAAAATTTCAAGAATATGGCTGCTAGCCTGGATATGCGGAATCATTTTCTTATTTATGACAGGTCATATCATAGCTTCTCGTACGCAAGAACCTCTTGTCATTTTTGGTTTCTTTGTTGCAGTTGCTTTTTTTCTGCTTTTCTTATCCCCTGTTTTTGTGTTTTATCACCTTCACAAAGAGGGGAAATCACAGCTTTGGCTGTACAATCCAAATGGCGGTTTCTGGCTGCTTTCTTCTAAATTGGCAGCATCTTTGCTCTATCAATTTCTGATTCAATTGGCATTAACCGCTTATGGTATTTGGATTTATCATATGCTCTCTGTGAAAAATCTGCTGGAGCATCAAGTTGATATAACAAGTACAACGGTATTGCTGAATATGTACGGTCTTATTTCCTCGTTATATATGTCAGTGACTGTAGTTGTGTTTTGGACTGTTTTCCACTCACTTAAGAACTGGCGCGGAATGCGATGGGCTGCGATGGGGCTGTTGGTCACAGTGTGGTTTTTCTTTGATGAATACATCATAAGTCCTTTAATTGAATCGCAAAAGCATTTCTGGCCTGTAACAGTCTATTGTAATTTTGATTTCCACTTCCGCAACGTTTGGAGATTGGAATTAAAACCGATACACCTGTCCGTGCTTGGGTTTCCTATTGCTATTGTCATCACGATCTTGCTGCTCATCGCGGCTTCAAAACTGCTTGATCGTAAAGTAGAGGTGTGAATATGGACAATCATTTCCAATCCTCGAAACCGATTTATCTGCAGATCGCTGACCAGATCTTTTATCGGCTGGTCAGAAAGGAACTGCTCCCAGGAGACAAGCTTCCTTCTGTAAGAGAAATGGCGATACAAACCAAGGTAAATCCCAATACAATTCAAAGGACATACAGTGAGATGGAAAGGCTGGGTATTGTGGAGACAAGAAGAGGTCAAGGGACGTTTATTGCAGAAAAAGCAGAAATCGTAGATGAGCTGAAAGACAGGCTGACACGAGAAGTGCTGGAAGGCTTTGTGAAGCAAATGACAGAGCTGGGGCTAACGAAAGAAGAAATGGTGATAGGGATAAAAAAATTCACTGAGGGAGGCTAAAATGGAAATCACTTTAGAACATGTATCAAAAAAATACGGCCGCCAAACCGCCGTCAATGATGTGTCGATCACCTTATCATCCGGACGGATTTATGGTCTGATCGGACCGAACGGCAGCGGCAAATCAACGACCTTAAAAATGATGGCCGGCCTCCTGCTTCCGACTTCAGGGTTGGTTAAAGCGGATGAAAAGCCAGTTACGAGAGATATGGTCCGTCAAACGGCTTATCTCACTGAGCTTGATATGTTTTATCCGCATTTTACTGTTAAAGATATGGTGAACTTTTACCAGTCACAATTTCCTGATTTTCAAACAGAACAAGCTTATAAGCTGTTGAATGAAATGCAGCTTGATCCGAAAAAAAAGATCAAAAAGCTATCAAAAGGAAATCGGGGAAGGCTGAAAATCGTTCTTGCTTTAGCAAGACGGGCATCCGTCATCTTGCTGGATGAACCTTTTTCCGGGCTTGATCCGATGGTCAGGGATTCCATTGTAAACAGCCTGGTGTCATACATTGATTTTGAGCAGCAAATTGTCGTGATCGCGACGCATGAAATTGATGAAATTGAAACTTTGCTAGATGAAGTAATCATACTTGCAAATGGAGAAAAAGTTGAGCAGCGTGATGTGGAAGACATTCGTGAGCAGGAAGGCATGTCCGTGTTGCAATGGTTTAAATCAAAAATGGAAGTTTGCTAGAGGAGGAATTCGATGAAAACAGTATTGGAATTGAAAGATGTAACAAAGAACATCAGAGGCCGAACGATCATTGATCATCTGAGTTTTTCGATTCGTGAAGGCGAAGTATTCGGGTTTTTGGGTCCGAACGGAGCAGGAAAAACAACAACCATCCGGATGATGGTGGGGTTAATGAAGCTGTCAAAAGGTGATGTGCTCATTTGCGGCCAATCCATTACGAAGGATTATGCTAAGGCGATTAAGCATATTGGAGCGATCGTAGAGAATCCAGAGCTGTATAAATTCTTGAGCGGATATAAAAATCTGCAGCAATACGCAAGGATGGTCAAGGGCGTCACGAAGGAAAAAATTGATGAAGTCGTTGAGCTGGTCGGTTTAACAGACAGAATCCATGACAAGGTGAAAACGTATTCTCTTGGGATGAGACAGCGTCTTGGCTTGGCACAATGTCTTCTGCATGATCCAAAAGTGCTGATCTTGGATGAACCGACAAACGGCCTTGATCCGGCGGGGATCAGGGAAATCAGGGATCATTTAAAGAAGCTGACGCGAGAAAGAGGAATGGCCGTCATCGTTTCAAGCCACCTGCTGTCGGAAATGGAACTGATGTGTGACCGAATTGCGATTCTGCAAAAAGGAAAGCTTATCGATATTCAAAATGTAAAAGATGAAATCACTGATGAAAAAGATACATATTTCTTCCATGTTGAACAGCCGAATGAAGCCGCTTCTGTTCTAAAGGAGTATGATTTGGTGAGCAAGACAAACGGTGTGGAAGTCAAACTGTCTAAAGACGAAGTCCCGGCGGCCATTGAATTGCTGGTGATGCAGCAAATCCGCATTTATGAAGTCAAAGCAGTGACAAAATCATTAGAGGACCGTTTCTTAGAAATGACAGGTGAAGCAAAAGAGGAGGTTCAACATGCTTAATTTGATTTACAATGAATGGATCAAAATCTTCAGCCGTGCCGGAACATGGGTGATGATCGGGCTTCTGGGATTAACAATGGTTGGATACGCATTTCTGGCGAATCATTTTTCTGCTGGTGAATCAAATCCCCATTGGAAACAAGAACTTCAAGCGGAAAATGCCACATTGAAGAAGGAAATGAAAGAAAATCCTTCACTGAAAGATGGCTATGAAGAAACAATCACACTCAACAATTATCGTATTGAACATAACATCCCTAATGATACAGGCTATACTGTATGGTCTTATGTAACGGATTCAGCAGGTTTTACAATCCTTACCGGACTGTTTACCATTATTATCGCAGCCGGAATTGTCGCGAACGAATTTAATTGGGGAACCATTAAGCTGTTAATGATCCGCCCGCTCAACCGTTTTCAGATTTTGTTGTCCAAGTATATTACAGTTCTCCTGTTTGGGTTCTTATTGCTGTTTATTTTATTTATGGGTTCTACTTTATTAGGCCTGATCTTCTTCGGGACAGGCGGCGACACTGCTGCGAATGTTCATTTAATCTACAAGGACGGCCATGTCTTTGAGCAAAACATGATGGGATATTTGGCCAAAACGTATCTCTCAGAATCTGTTGCGGCTTTAATGATCGCAACGATGGCATTTATGCTGTCCGCTGTATTCAGAAACAGCTCTCTTGCAGTAGGATTTTCCATCTTTTTGTTGGTTGCCGGTACTACAGCCACTGCATTCATTGCAGCGAAATTTGACTGGGCGAAGTATATTTTATTTGCCAATGTTAATTTGCTGCAATATGTAGAGGGGACACCGTTAGTGGAAGGGATGACCATGACTTTCTCTGTTGTCATGCTGGCAGTTTACTTTGTTGTCTTCCTTCTGCTCGCTTTCGGAATCTTCATGAAGCGGGATATTGCGAACTAATGAAAAAAGCTGTTTTGCATATGCAAAACAGCTTTTTTATCGAAATAAAAACTGCAGGTTTGCACCTGCAGTTTTGCATATCAATTTATGCTTACGCTTCTTTAGTTACGTTAGCAGCTTGTGGTCCGCGGTTACCTTCAACGATTTCGAAAGAAACAGCTTGGCCTTCTTCTAAAGTTTTGAAGCCTTCGCCTTGAATAGCAGAGAAATGAACGAATACATCGTCTTGACCTTCTACTTCGATGAATCCGAAACCTTTTTCAGAGTTGAACCATTTTACTTTACCTTCTAACATGAAATTTCCTCCTAAAGCGATCATAACGCTTAAATTCACTATTCTTGCTCTTAACAAACTTCCAAGACGAAAACTCTTACAAAACTTTCTTCTTAAAGATAGTTCGAACAAAAATAATTACCTTTACTCTACCAGTAATCTTCAGAAAAAACAACTGCTAAATGAAACTTTTTTCGGAAAATACCATATTTATTTTTCGATTTGATATTTATTCACGGAAATTCATCTGCTTTCTCGATACGTGATCATACGTTTGCCTTAGATATTCCTGCTTTTCTGGAGAGAATGCAATAGGAATTGACAACCTTATTGTATATGAGTAAGGTAAAAGTTAACCAATATTACAAATGACAACGTTTATCAACTAAAGAGAGCGTATGTTTTTTATGTCTGATATTGCTTGCATGCTCTAATACATAGATAGGAGTATGGTCACAATGAAAAAGTGGCTTATATGCAGTTTTGTTTTTGTTCTGCTCGTTTCATTCACTGCATGCTCACCGTCAGCAGAACATGAAACGATCAAAATAGGAATTGCTGAGTCTGACAGGGCAATATGGAACTATATTGCTGAAAAGGCGGAAGAGGCAGGGCTGGATATTCAACTGATTCCTTTTTCGGATTATGCAGAGTCTGATATCGCGCTTGCGAACAAAGAAATTGATGCTAACGCTTTTCAAACCATTTCATATTTTCAGTCGTTCACCCAAAAATACAAACATAAGCTGGCACCGCTCGGTACGACATACATAACGCCTATGGGCATTTATTCAAAACGATATGACCGAATCCAAGATATACCGCGCGGAGCTGTTGTTTCGGTTCCGGATAAAGTTATCGATTTTGGCAGGGCGCTGACGGTGCTTCAGGAGGCGGGCTTGCTAACGTTGAAAAACGGATTTAACGGAACAGGTTCAGTCGATATGATTAAAGATAATCCGAGGCACCTGAAATTGAAAACGGTCCGGCAACAGGATGCAGTGAGCGGCGCCGATGTATTTGTCATGAAACCATCTGACGCAAAAAAAGCGGGACTGAACCCGAAAAAACACACCATAAAGAGCGGCGGACTAATGTCAGAGGAAGAGATGAATTTGATTGTTGTCAGAGCGGAGGATCAAGATCGGGAAGCACTGCAAACCATTCTTGAACTTTATCAAGCTGATGATACAGCGGCATTTATAGAAAAGGAATATCAAGGGGATCTTGTTCCGGCTTTTCTGCCTTTAAAACGTCTTTCAGATTGGAAGAATGAATTCGAACATTGAATTCATTCTTTTTTTTCTGAAAAACATACTTTATTCCGTCCCGTTTCTTTCGCTTTGTAGAGCATTTGATCGGCAAGAATCGGCAAGGATTCTGGATGTTCCGAATTATTGGGATAATGAGCGGCCCCCAGTGATATCGTCACTGACAGCTCTTCTCCGTTTGTTAATCTAACTGGTTCGTCACTGACAGCGCGCCTGATTCGTTCCGCGATTTGGACTGCTTTATTAAGCGTACAGTTCGGCAGGAGCACGGCAAATTCTTCACCGCCAATCCGTGCGGCAGGATCAGTATTTCGGATGCTATGCTTCAGACGTGAAGCCAGCTCTTTCAGCACTTGATCGCCTTCATGATGGCCGTATTGGTCATTAATGGTTTTAAAATGGTCGATATCCATATAAATCAGAGCGAATTGAAAATGCGGGGTATTGGCCGCCTGTTGAAACAGAGCTTGTGTGATTTCTTCAAACTTTCTTCGGTTATAAATGCCTGTTAAAAAGTCAAAGTGGGCCTGAAACTTATATTGTTTAAAAAGTAGATGTGCATTTGTTTCATGATCAATAATATATAAACTGAGCATGCCGCCCGCTATTGAGATGATCCAAAAATAAAAGTGAAGCTCATATGAATGTAAATCTATAAGAAAATAAAAGGAAAATGAGATCATGCTATTTGTGATCATTAAAAGGTAGAAAGCATGTTTTAATTGTACTTTTTTTCTTCTAGAAACAATGAGTGACGGGATGGCAGCAATACAAATGATAATAACCGAGTATAGTGCAGATGTGTTCATCGTGATCAGCATGCGGCCTGCACCGATCATAACCAAGGCCGTTGCCGTTGAAACCCAGCCTCCGTAAAGAGCAGCGATCATAATAGGGATATTTCGAAAATCAATGATTGAATGCTGATAGGTAAATCCAAAAACCATCAGAATAACCCCGAGGAAACCGCAGGCCAGTCCTTTAACAGCTTGGAAGGATATGCTGTCTTTTTTATGTACCAGCCTATCTTTAAACAGGTGGGTGAAGAGATAATTAAATGTGATTAAAATGGTCAAGTTTACAAACAGCTCTTTCAGCAAATATTATCACCCTAATATAAGGTACTAAAGATGGAAGGGAAAGAAAAGGACAAATAAGGGATTATATAAGTTTTTTTTACTTGGATTTTATTGTTTTAATAATTCGCACTTGACCCATCGGAATTAGTGTAATATAGTATATGAGAAAATTCGAAGGGAGAGTTTACCTGCTTTGGAGACTTTACTAGTCGTATTACATGTATTTATTTTATTTTTACTTATCTTAGGGCTTTTTGTGATGCAGAAAAAACATGTTTCCTTCTCTAAACGTGTATTTACTGCGCTGGGGCTGGGGATTGTATTCGGATTTGCGCTTCAGCTGATTTACGGCCCGACTTCAAATATAGTCATTCAAACAGCTGACTGGTTTAATATCGCTGGGGGCGGATATGTCAAATTGCTTCAAATGGTTGTCATGCCGCTCGTCTTTATTTCAATTCTCGGCGCATTTACAAAGCTGAAGCTGACAAAAAATCTCGGGAAAATCAGCGGTTTGATTATCGGGATTTTAGTTGCGACAACAGCTGTAGCGGCAGCTGTTGGTATTGCGTCCGCGCTTTCTTTTGACCTGCAGGCGATTCAGGTTGACCAAGGGGATACAGAGCTTTCACGTGGACAGGAGCTTCAGCAGAAATCAGAGGATATGACAGCGACAACGTTGCCGCAGCAGATTGTTGAACTGCTGCCGGGAAACCCGTTTTTAGATTTTACAGGAGCTAGACCGACTTCAACGATAGCTGTCGTTATTTTTGCCGCTTTCCTTGGAATGGCGTTCCTCGGCGTGAAACGTAAACAGCCGGAACAGGCAGAAACCTTTAAAAAGCTGGTTGATGCCGTTTATGCCATTGTCATGCGCGTTGTCACCCTCATTTTGAGACTGACGCCTTACGGGGTGCTGGCCATTATGACAAAAACGATCGCGACGAGTGATATTGACAGCATTCTAAAACTGGGTATGTTTGTAATTGCTTCGTATGCCGCGTTAATTACAATGTTTATTATTCATTTGCTGCTGCTGACGCTCAGTGGCTTGAATCCGATTGTTTATTTGAAAAAAGCCGTGCCTGTACTTGTATTTGCATTTACATCACGGTCAAGCGCGGGTGCTTTACCGCTGAATATTAAAACACAGAGAAGCATGGGTGTGCCGGAAGGAATCGCAAACTTTGCCGGTTCGTTCGGTCTTTCGATCGGCCAAAATGGATGCGCGGGCATTTACCCTGCGATGCTGGCGATGATGATTGCCCCAACTATCGGCCAAAATCCGTTTGACCCGGTGTTTATCATCACAGTTATCGCAGTCGTTGCCATCAGCTCCTTCGGTGTTGCCGGAGTTGGCGGCGGAGCGACATTCGCGGCGCTTCTAGTTTTATCATCATTAAATATGCCTGTGGCGCTCGCCGGTTTACTAATCTCAATCGAACCGTTAATTGACATGGGGCGCACTGCTCTGAATGTCAGCGGAAGTATGACATCTGGTCTCATTACGAGTAAGGTAACGAAGGAAATTGATCCAGGGGTATTCAATGATCAATCCAGAGTGGTTGAAGCAGAAGAAGCGTAACAACGTATAATCCGCCTAGGATTGATAGTTCATTTCAATAAAAGAACCCATGAACCCTGTAATATAAAGGTTTCATGGGTTCTTTTTTTTATGATTTGCTTTTACTCCACTTACTAAAAGTTATTGGAAACAAAGGTTGATGGACGTTTTAAGTGCTGTTTTCACAAAGTTTGTTGTTTTAAGAGCGGTTATTGATTTATTTATCAAATAACATATAATGGAAGTTGAGAGTTCTTAATACAAGTTTTCGTTTGGAAGGAGATTGATATGATAATTAAAATGAATCAATTTAATATGAAAGATTTCAATAAACCAAACGAACCTTTCGTTGTTTCAGGTAGAATTATACCTACATTTGAAAACAATGTTTGGAAATATACAGAAGAACTATTTTCTGAGCCTTATTTCAAGAAATATGAAGATGATGAAATTGATGTTAGTTATATTGAAGAAGAGGGGAAAGTTGTTTTCTTTTATTATGTTGAAAACAATTGCATTGGTCGGATTAAGATTCGTTCTAATTGGAATGGATATGCACTAATAGAGGACATTGCTGTTTCAAAAAAGTATAGAAAAAATGGTGTTGGAACAGCATTATTAAATAAAGCCATTGAATGGGCAAAGGAGAATAACTTTAGTGGTCTTATGCTTGAAACACAAGATATTAATGTTTCAGCTTGTCATTTTTATGCCAAAAACCACTTTGTAATAGGTGCAGTTGATACTATGCTTTATTCCAACTTTCCAACAGCAAATGAAATTGCGATTTTTTGGTACTGTAAATTTTAATTTACAATAGCATCTCAACAATCTCAGAGATGGTAATTTAATGTTTCCGTCTTGTTGAAATAATGGGTGTGTTAGTAAATGAAGGACCATCAACGGTGGTCTTTTTATAATGTCCTCAAGAATTCTACTGTGATTTTTTTGCACGCTGAAATAAGCAACTGCTCCACCTGTTTCTTTGTTGCCTCATGCTGTTCTGGGAAGAGTAATTCCAGCTTTCTCAAAAGACCACTGAACAATCAAAATCTAGTTTTCGGATTTGAATCTCCTCATGCATACGGTTGCCCTTCATTACTTCAATGCTTCTTTCACGACCGTTACATAACAAGTTAAAGGGAACTGATAAAAAGTGGAAAAGAATGAATTGTTTATCTATACTAAAGAAGGTACAGGAATTAGATGTTTATTTTTGAAAACATTTACTCCTCTTTATTCTAGACATGGTCTGAACAGGCAAACACACACTGTATAACATCGTTGCAACCGTAAGTTGACAAAGTGCATTTGCTGAAAGATAGAACAAGGATCGTTGTTTTCATACAATATAGTCATCAAAGCAAAGGAGTTCTTAACTATGACATTTGGTGAAAAACTTTTTAAGTTGCGAAAAGAAAAAGGACTGTCTCAAGAAACTTTAGCTGAAAAAGTAAACACGACAAGGCAGGCGATTAGCAAATGGGAAAATGGGCAAGGGTTTCCTGAAACCGAAAAGCTTTTAATGATTGGAAACATTTTTGAAGTATCAATTGATTATTTGTTAAAAGATTCTGTTGAGCCGCGTCGTGACAATAAAGAAGGATATTATGTTAGCAGAGAAGTGGCAGGCGGCTTTTTATTGCATGAACGCAAAGTTTCCAAATATGTTTCTTTCGGACTGAGCCTGCTTATTTTATCCACTGTCCCTTATTTGGTTTTTAAACAAGAACCAGCCATCTATACACTCCTTATCATGATCATAGCTGTACTCGGCATTGGGGCTATTGTGACAGGATTGATCTCGGTAGAAGATAAATACAAGGTGCTCAAGAAAGAGGCTCTGATTTTTGACCAAAATCATCATAAAGAGCTGACAGCGAGATATAATGATATGAAAAAAAGGTATGCTGCTATCATGGGCGCTGGTGTTTGTTCCATTGTAGCAGGCGGAATTCCTTTTTTTCTTGAAAGAAAACATATAGTCTCAGGTTTCAATGCCTACTATCCGGTTTGTGTTGTTTTGATCGCTATTGGTGTCTACATTTTAATTCGCACCCTGCCGATAATTGAGGCTTATCAAATAATGGCGAAAAATGAAGAGTATATCAATAGGTTCGGCTTTAAGCTAAGTAAAAAAGTAAGAAAAAGAGTGGATGATTTCTCATAATAGATACTAACCAATTTGATTCAAGGAAATCATGATTAAAGAGCCTAAAAAGGTTCTTTTTTCATTCACCTGATATCTTTTAGACGAACTAAATCACTAGAAGTGGAAACATAAAAACACATATTGAAATGGGCTTCGGCTTGTTTGTTATTATATTGCTGACAGGATTTCTAACGCTCGAGTGAATATTATATGTTTAGCGTTGAAGCAAGAAATAAAATTAGATTATTAATGAAACTCACTCGGGTTATATTCGCAGTAGCAGTGTTAACTAGTGTTCTGTCCTTTTCAACTTTTGATGTGGGAACTAACAATGAATTGATAAAGATTGCTTCGGATAGAGTGGCGCATTAAAAAAATCCTTCAAGCGTTCTTCATTGAACGAAAGAAGGATTTTTTAATGCTCACCAATTCAAAACAGGCTGAAAAATGCAAAAAACTCCTGAAAAGCCAATAAAATTAACTACTTGAACCATTATGCAATCCGCCTGAGATTACACGTTTTTTTAACGGCCGGGTTCTAAGTCCTCAAGTATTCCCATCATGGTGTTGTCGTCCATCACATTCATTGCGCTTTGTTCAAAATGAATGGGTTCGGCATAATGCGGCTGTCTTTTTTTCGTTGCTGTCTCAGCTTGCCTAGTTTGAGTCTGGGTATGCTGATGCTGTGTTTGCTGCTGTCCGGCATTCTGATGCTGACGGCCATTTTGCTGCTGGCTTTGATTTTGCGAACGTTCCTGGTTATTGCCGCCGCCAAAAACTTGTTTGACCATATTACCTACATTAGAAGCATCAAACATCTTATTTTCAGAATTCTGTCTGTTCATTTGACCTGTAATAAATCCGCCGACTCTTTGGCGAATCTGAGGTGATAAAGCAGCAATAAGCATAGTTGACCCTATAATCAATGTTGCGGGGCTGATTCCTTTTCGCTGGTTGAACAACATGATCCCTCCTTCTTAGTGTATTCATATTTTCCCCCTCATTAGACAAATTAACCGTTTTATTTCCCGGGAAAGCATTTCCTTCAGATTTACATGCATATTTAAAGCCAATTAGAAAAACCTATAAGTAAAGTGATAAAGGAGGAATTCACATGCTTGGAAAAAAACAAGTCCTTGCGTCTATGCTTCTTATCCCTTTGCTTATGACTGGCTGCGGAATGGCCAACCAGGGTGAGGGCAGACGTGATAATTTAGAACCTGAAAATGTTAACTATCGCAATCCGGTGAACGATAATGGCACAAGAAATATTAACGATGTCAATAATAATCGTGACAATGTCGATAATAATGTAACTGACAATGTCAACAATAACGATAACAACAATAATAACGGTAATAACAACCGTAAATTAGATGTTGCTGACGACGCTGCCGATAAAATCACTGATATGAAAGAAGTAAAACATGCAAATGTAATTGTTGCCGGAAATCAAGCATATGTTGCAGTTGTATTAACAAATGGAAATAAAGAAGTTGGAAAAGACCTCAAAAAGAAGATTTCAGATAAAGTGAGAGATACTGATAAAAACATGGATAATGTTTATGTTTCTGCAAATCCGGACTTTGTAGACCGAATGCAGGGCTATGGCGAGCGGATACAAAATGGCGATCCAATTGCAGGATTCTTTGATGAATTCAGTGAAACTGTACAGCGTATATTCCCGCAAGCTGAATAAATGAAAAAAGCCGCATAATTTGTGCGGCTTTTTCTTTGCGTTAATGACACACCGCGAACTCAGGCTGCATAGAGTAAAAATAAAAGGTACAAGACGGACCGGCTCAGGGAGGGAGACGTTTGCGGGATGGCATAGGAAAGCGTGCGGCATCCGCTCTATTCCTGTGCGGAGTCCTTGTGATGCTGGCTGTAAGTTCAGCCATCGTATCAAGCACGATGTATATACTGTCTTTGCCAGGGCAGGCATCTGGTATAACAAAAGAACAAGTGACGAAGCACATGAAGAAAGAGTCATTCAAACAGGCCGATATTTATTACACATCTAAGGAAAAGTCCTTACTGCCATTGACGAAAGAAACGCTTGAATATGCGGTCAGTATTAATCAGATTATGATTGGATATTCGAATCAAAAGCCTATTGATATTATTTTTTTTCATAATGAAAAACAGATGGAGGCTTACTCCGGTTTAATGGATGTAGTCGGTTTTTATTCTGAGCAGGAGCAGCTGATCGGATTGTTGCCTGAAGAGAAAAAGAAGCTTTTAGAAGGTGACGAGGTAGCGGTTTATTTGTACCAGAGATTGTTGATTCATGAATACACGCACCATGCGTTTCACCAGAAATTGAAGGAGCTTGAGGCTGACCCCGATAAGTTTCCGTTATGGTTTCATGAAGGGTTAAGCGAGTGGATCGCGAACTATGAGTTGCTCATAGATCCGATCTCGTTTTCTGTTGTGCCCTTTGACCGTTTGCAGACAGATCAAGATTGGCAGGAAGCCAGAGCCGAATATGACACTGATGTCTATTTGCAAAGCTTTTATATGATCAATGAGCTGACGGACAAATACGGCAAAGACATTATTTCAGAAATGATAAAGGAAACGGCGAAAAAAGGGGACTTTAAGAAAGGATTTAAATCGGCAACAAAGGAAAGTCTTAATCAATTTGAAAAAGAATTTAAGAAAACATTTGAAGAAAACAGTGAGGCATTGGATAGTAGCTATCCAATGCCTTTGTTATTAATGAAGTCCTTGCTGGCCCATTCCGCCTTGCGTTGGAGGCATTTGTCCTTGTGCAGGAGCAAATGAATTTCTCATTTGTTCCATATCCTGCGCATCAAGCTGAGGAACTTGGTAATAGCCGTGTTTGTTTTGGTATAGGAAAATTTCAAAAGCCATTTCAACATACTCCTGAATTTGCGCTGACAGTACGCGTCTTACGGCTGGGTTTGTCATTTCCAGTGAAGCCATTGTCAGCATAGAAGCCTGTGCTTTAATCGCGCAAAGCATTTGTCGGCTGATGATGCTGTCATCGATATCATTCATGGATTGAACCGGTTTTTTAGGCTGTGACGGCTGCATGCCATAAACAGTCTGATTGTCTTCCTTCATCATATAAGTTGCTGTTTTTTGTGAAGGTTCGTTTCCTGTTTTAAAGCATTCTGCAGTTAAGTTATATTGAGACGTAATGAATTGATATTGACGATCAAGGATGTTTAATAATTCCTGATCCTTACAAAATTGTCTCAGCATCATAAACTGATCAAGTACAGTAAGGGTTCCGGAAAGCACCTCGTGCATATCAAACATTTCATGTCCGCCGTGGTTTTTATGCGGCTTGCCAGGGATACCTTTATTCATTTGGGATTGCTGCTGATTTAACTGATCCAAACCCAATTCCTCCTTTTTTTCAGATCAGCTGTATTTTGTGTCAGTCTGCCGCGTTTTATGCAGAAGCCTGAAAGGAATTAAATGCTGGCTGTCGAAATGTAAAGCAGACAAAGTCGTTGTCATATTGTGTATATTAAGGGAGGAAAAATGATGAGGCGTATTCTGCATATTGTGTTAATCACGACATTGGTGTTCTTGAATGTGATGTACACTTGCGAAGCAGTAAAGGCAGCTGAGCAGCAACAGCCGATATCGGTTGATCAAGCGATACAGCAAAAAGAAGGACAGGCTCTTGTCGAAGGATACGCTGTCGGCCAGGCTGTTTCCCCGCAGCATTATAAGCTGGTAAGCCCTTTTTCAAATAATTATAATGTTGCGCTGGCAGACAGTGAAAACGAGACATCGCCCGATCACATCCTTCCTGTGCAAATCCCCTCCACCTTCAGAAGCCAATTTGGGCTGCAAACCAATCCGCTTCTTCTTGGAAAAAAGATAACGGTTCAAGGACAGCTTGAAGATTACTTTAGCACAACAGGGCTTAAGAACGTCCAGTCGATGGACTTAACTGATGACACGAAAACTCCGCCGGCTGAACAGCCAGTGTCGATAAATGAAGCGCGGGGACGGCTGAATGAAGAAGTAACGATAAAAGGGATCGTCACTGCTGATCAAAGCGCGGTCGGAGGCGGGAAGCTGTCGACCTTTATGCAGGATGAAACCGGAGGCATTAACATTTATTCGTCTGCCCCTGAACAATTTCCTGAATTAAAAGAAGGCATGGACATCAAGGTGACAGGGAAAATCACGACATACCAAGGGCTTACAGAAATTGTTCCTAACTCATCAGGCATCAAAATCAACCAGTCAAATCAATCTCTCCCCGTTCCTAAACATTCAACAATCAATGAACTGGTTAACAGCAGTCTCGGTGATCAGCTTGAAGGCCGTCTTGTGGCACTAAAAGCATATGTTTCCTCAATTCCAAATTCACCTGCCGGAGGCGGTTACAATGTAACGGTGATTGATGAAGATCACCAAGCTATGATGCTCCGGGTTATGAATGAAACAGGGATAATAGACGGACTTAATGAGGGCAAATGGTATGAATTTACCGGTATATTAAGCAGATACCAATCCTTTCAGCTGCTTCCGCGAAAATCATCTGACCTGAAGCTGCTTGAAGAACAGCCCGCACCTCCGTCTTCGGAGGGTGAATATGAAGGTATTGTTGATCGCGTTGTTGACGGTGATACCATTCATCTCAAATCTCCGGTACTTGGAACGACAAAAATCCGGTTCGTAAATGTAGATACACCTGAAACGTATCACACACCAAAAAATGAAGCAGACGAAAATCAATTAAGATTTGGCAAAAAAGCATCTGACTATCTAAAAACGGTTCTGTCCCCAGGAGATAAGATTACTGTCAAGGTCGGAAGTGAAGCCAAAGACAGCTATGGCAGACTTCTCGGGCAGGTCATAACCGAATCGGGTTCAAACGTGAACTTAGAGCTTGTGAAAAATGGCTATGCTCCGACGTATTTTATTTGGCCGGTTGACAATGAAGAGGATTATCAGCAGTTTCAGGCTGCTGCAGCCGCTGCGAAAAAAGAGCAAAAAGGCATTTGGAATGAAGCCGATCCCCTCATGGAAATGCCGTTTGAGTTTAGGGCCAGAGAGCAGGGAAAAGGCCTGACAAGATATGTGGGAGATTCGTCAAATAAAACGTATGTGCAGCCGGCTGACTGGAAGCAGATAGCTGTGGAAAACAGAATTTTCTTCGCCTCAGCAAGTGAAGCGGAAAACGCGGGATATCAAAAGAGGCAAACGGCACCCAAAGAAAATGTGCCGCTAAGAATTCTAAGCATGAATGATTTGCATGGCAAGATCGATCAGCAATATGAGCTTGATCTTGATGGAGACGGAACTGCAGACGGCACATTTGGACGCATGGACTATGCCGCCGCATATTTGAAGGAAAAAAAGGCCGAAAAGAAAAACACGCTGATTGTGCATGCGGGAGATATGATCGGAGGAAGTTCTCCAGTTTCATCTCTTCTTCAAGATGAACCGACTGTAGAACTGATGGAGGACATCGGATTTGATGTTGGAACTGTCGGTAATCACGAGTTCGATGAAGGTACAGATGAACTGCTGAGGATCTTAAATGGCGGAGATCACCCGAAAGGCACAAGCGGATATGATGGACAGAACTTTCCCCTTGTATGCGCCAATTGTAAAATGAAATCTACCGGAGAGCCCTTTTTGCCGGCATATGACATCATAAATGTGGAGGGCATCCCCGTTGCTTTTATCGGGGTTGTCACACAGTCGGCAGCGGGCATGGTCATGCCTGACGGAATCAAAAACATCGAGTTTACAGATGAAGTGACAGCGGTAAATGAGGCGGCCAAAGAGTTGAAGAAAAAAGGCGTAAAGGCCATCGCAGTTCTCGCGCATATGTCAGCCGAGCAAAATGGCACATCCATTACCGGGGAATCTGCTGATCTTGCAAACAAAACAGATTCTGAAATCGACGTGATTTTTGCAGCGCATAATCATAAGGTAGTTAACGGTGAAGTGAACGGGAAACTGATTGTTCAGGCGTTTGAATATGGAAAAGCGATAGGTGTTGTTGATGTAGAGATCGATAAAACAACAAAAGACATTGTCAAAAAGTCGGCAGAAATCGAATATGTCGATCAAAGCAAAATAGACCCGGATGCCAGCGCGTCAGCCATTTTAAAGAAATATCAAACACTTGCTGAACCGATTATCAGCGAGGTTGTCGGTGAAGCGGCTGTTGATATGGAAGGCGGGTATTCGAATGACGGCGATACCCCTCTTGGAAACCTGATTGCGGATGGCATGAGAGCGTCCATGAAAACGGATTTTGCCCTTATGAATGGCGGCGGAATACGGGAAGCGCTGAAGAAGGGTCCCATTACGTGGGGAGATCTTTACAATATCCAGCCGTTCGGAAATGTGTTAACGAAGCTTGAGATTAAAGGTAAAGATTTAAGAGAGATTATCAATGCGCAAATCTCGCCGGTTTTTGGGCCTGACTACAGCATAAGCGGGTTTACGTATACGTGGGATAAAGAAACCGGAAAAGCTGTCGAGATGAAAATGGCAGATGGCACCGAGATTCAGCCCGATGCCACATACACACTGACTGTCAACAATTTTATGGCGACGGCGACAGGAACCAAATATCAGCCAATCGGATTGCTTGGGAAAAATCCAGTGACAGGGCCTGAGGATTTGGAAGCGACAGTCGAGTACGTGAAGAGTTTTGATGAGCCTATTGCATATACAAAAGAGGGCAGAATTAAGCTTGCTGAAGCCAGTGACATTGAAGACCCTGTAACAGAAGACCCAGTTACGGAAGAACCGGGAGACGGCCCGGGGACAGAGCAGCCGATTAAAGAGGATCCAGAGCCTGTAGAAGATCAGACTGATATAAAAGAGACTCCGGGTACTGTGCCGGTTCATCAACTGACGCCTTCAAACATTTTGAGATTAGGTGAATTACCGAGCGATGAAAAAAATGCTGACACTGCCGACAAGATCAGCACATTGCCTTTACAAAATGAGACTGCGGAAAGCGGGTCTGATCATCAGCTTCCGGATACATCAGCGGGCTACTATAACATTATGGTGATCGGTGCGTCGGTGACACTGTCCGGAACTTATCTATATGTCAGAAGAAAAAGGAGTGCCTCCAGAACGTGAAAAAAGTTATTCCACTTGTCATCATTGCGGCCGGTCTAGTGATCGCAGGCTATGGGGGCTTTAAATTAATCGACACGAATATGAAGACCGAACAGACATTAAAAGAAGCAAAACTGGCGGCTGAAAAGCCCCAGGAAGCTTCGGACACGAAAAAAAGTGCAGATCAAGCAAAGAATAGAGCATCATTTAAGCCTGAGACCGGCCAAGCGAGCGGCATTTTGGAAATACCGAAAATCAGCGCAGAACTTCCGATCGTGGAGGGCACCGATGCAGATGATTTAGAAAAAGGTGTCGGGCATTATAAGGACAGCTATTATCCTGATGAAAACGGGCAAATTGTGCTGTCGGGACATCGGGATACCGTGTTTCGCCGGACGGGAGAGCTGGAAAAAGGGGACCGGCTTCGTATTCTCCTGTCATATGGAGATTTCACATATGAAATTGTAAAAACAAAAATTGTCGATAAGGATGACAAATCCATTATTACACTCCAGCATGAAAAGGAAGAACTCATTCTAACGACCTGCTATCCGTTTTCATACATCGGCAATGCCCCGAAGCGCTATATTATATTCGGAAAACGAGTCACTTAAAAAGCCGCAGGCTATTCCTGCGGCTTTTCTTCATGAAAAATATGTGTGGCAAAGGCTTTCTATATCAACTGGGAAAGGCGCTTCGGCAACAATTAGCTCACCGGTTATCGGATGAACCGCTTGTACCTTTTTGGCGTGCAGCGCCTGCCTGTTTAGCAGTTTGCTCCCGCCTCCGTAAAGCAAGTCTCCTGTCAGCGGATGGCCGATGCTCGCCATATGAACACGAATTTGATGTGTTCTGCCCGTTTCCAGCTCTAATTCAATGAGTGACAGCCGCTCTTTCGCATTGCTGGCAATCAACTTGAAATGAGTGACGGCTGCTTGCCCGCCTGGTGAAACCCGGCGTCTTGTCGGGTGTGAACGGTCTCTGCCGATCGGTGAATCAATTGTCCCTTTTTTCGTCTTTAGCTTTCCTTCAGCGATGGCGGTATACGTACGCTTCAGCGTCTTTTTCTCTAACTGCTGATCTAAGATGGCATGTGCCAAACGATGCTTGGCAAAAACGACTGCACCGGATGTATCCTGATCAAGGCGATGAACATGGCGCACCTTGCATGCTTCGCCATTCACCTGATAATGGTATGCGATCAAATTAGCCAGTGTTCCGGTTTGGCCCTCCTCATTGGGATGGGTCGCTATGCCAGCAGGTTTATTGACGATGAGCATGTGATTGTCTTCAAATAAAATATCAAGCTCTCCATACTCCGGAATGACGGAGGATTCTTCACTTTCCTGAAGATCAATGAACACGCGGTCACCTTTTTTAACGATGACGTTGTTTGTGACTGATTCATGATTGACCTTTATCTGGTGATGCGACACCCAGTCTTGAATCACGGGTTTAGAGGCTTTGAGCGATGTTTTCAGTACAGAAAACATCCATTGGCCATCTTGTTTGTCATTGATGAGGAGCTCAAGCCCTCTGCCTTTTTGTTTCATGTCAAATGGCTCCTTTTCGAAGCGGAAGGCCGCTGTTTCTCATAGGAAACACTTACCTTAGCTTTCGTGTTTTTTTCTGTGCTATTCTTGATTAAGACTTAGGATATTCGATGGCAAGAAAGGTGATTGACGTGAGAATTATGAACGCAGCAACTGCAGAACAGGAGAGCTTTATCAAGGAGCTGTCAATGGAGCTATTCCATGATGTATTTCCTCTTTATTTCTCCGAACTGGATATTCAGCGCTTTAAAAAGAAAGGTGTTCTGTCTTTAAATAACCATTATTACCAAGGAACATTAAAAGAAGCGTTTCAAATTATGGCTTGTCTGCAAATGATACATATTATCCTGACAAAGCCTTCGCCGCACTTTGATGTGAGTGATCAGGCGATTTTTGAGAAAAACAGCAAGATGCTGAATGATTTCGGGATTTATTTTCCGTTTGCTTTTTCTGACTTTCAAACGAAAACAAACAAAGCCTTTTTCGGTCACAGAAGGCTGATATAATCTTGCAGCAAGAGCTTTTCCATTTTCAGAAAAGCTCTTTTTTGCATCAGAGAAATCATATCATAAAACCTTTCCTCTAACTCCCTTTTTAATCGGCACGTGTCTGAACATACTAATGATTGAAAGGGGTGCTGACAATGAGTTCAGTAAAAGATACAATGACAACGCAGGTGGCAACCGTTTCACCGAATCAAACGATTCAGGAAGCGGCTTCTCTCATGAAACAGCATAACGTCGGGGTGATTCCCGTTGTAGAGCAAGGTGTTTTAAAAGGAATGCTGACTGACCGTGACATTGCATTAAGAACTACAGCTCAGGGCCGAGATGGCCAGACACCCGTTTCAGAAGTGATGTCAACAGACCTCGTATCAGGAAATCCTAATATGAGTCTGGAAGACGCGTCGCAGCTGATGGCCCAGCACCAAATCCGCCGCCTTCCTATTGTAGATCAAAACAATCTAGTCGGGATCGTTGCGCTTGGAGACCTGGCAGTCAATCAGATGTCGAACGAGTCTGCGGGAGAAGCGCTGACAAACATTTCTCATCAAAACATTCATTAATAAGAAAGAGCTTGCGGTGTGCAGGCTCTTTCTTCACATAAACCTTACTTTTTGAAAGCAGACATGTTTCGGGGTATAGTGAGTGTATACATATGTCTCAATTCGGACTAAAGGAGTTGTACGCAGTGATTAAAGCGTTAATTTTTGATTTTGACGGACTTATTCTAGATACAGAAACACATGAATATGAAGTCCTTCAGGAAATATTTGAGGAACACGGCTCAGTCCTGCCGTTATCCGTCTGGGGAAAGGTGATCGGAACAGCCGCGGGATTTCGGCCCTTTGAATATTTAGAAGAGCAGATCGGCAAAAAGCTGAACCATGAAGAGCTGACAACATTGCGAAGAGAACGGTTTGCGAAACGCATGGAAACAGAAAAAGCAAGACCGGGTGTCGAGGCGTATCTGAATGCGGCAAAGGATTTAGGCTTAAAAGTAGGCCTTGCCTCCAGCTCTGATTATAAGTGGGTATCGGGCCATTTGAAGCAAATCGGCCTGTTTGATGATTTTGAGGTCATTCAAACGGCGGATGATGTGGAAGAGGTCAAGCCGAATCCTGAATTGTATTTATTGGCGGCAAAGAATCTTGGCGTATCGCCATCAGAATGTCTCGCGTTTGAGGATTCTGTCAACGGTTCGATTGCTGCGAAAAGAGCGGGGATGAAGTGTGTCATCGTCCCGAATAAAGTAACAAGCACCTTGATGTTTGAAGATTATGATCACAGGCTTGAATCAATGGCGGAGATGGAGCTCGCCCTATTGCTTGATCATCTGAACACACAACACTAGAAAGGAGCGAGTAGTTTGTCTGAGAAATTAGATTTGACCCGTTTTGAAAAGAAAATGGTCATTCGCAATATCGAAGAGAAGGACATCGACAAGATTATCGATCTTCAAAAGGATTGCTTTCCGGGAATGGAGCCTTGGAAGCGGGAGCATTTAATCAGCCATCTGGAACATTTTCCTGAAGGGCAGTTTTGTGCAGAATTCGAAGGTGAAATTATCGGTTCGTGCTCAAGTCTCCTGATTAATTTTGATGAATATGATGACCGCCATACGTGGCAGGACATTACTGATGACGGCTATATCACCAACCATAATCCCGACGGTTTGAACATGTACGGAATTGAGGTCATGGTGCATCCGAAATACAGACGAATGAAAATCGGCCACCGTTTGTACGAGGCTAGAAAGGACTTAGCCAGACGCTTAAATCTAAAAAGCATCATCATAGGCGGACGGATTCCGAACTATCACAAATATGCAGATGAAATGACGGCAAGAGAGTATGTTGAACAGGTGACACGCCACCAAATTTACGATCCGGTGCTTTCTTTCCAGCTGATGAACGGCTTTACTCTTATGCGGATTAACCCGAATTATCTCCCGGATGATACAGCTTCGATCAAGTATGCGACGCTGATGGAATGGAACAATGTCGATTATCTTCCGCAGCAGACAAAACGCTATTATAAATCAGCGTTCCCTGTGAGAATTTGTGTGATCCAATACGAAATGAAGAAAATTTATTCCTTTGAGGAATTTGCGAATCAAGTAGAGTACTATGTCGATGTCGCTTCCGACGCGAGATCTGATTTTGCGGTGTTCCCGGAAATTTTCACAACCCAGCTGATGTCTTTTCTTGAGGAACGGTCACCGAGCTTGGCGGTACAGAGAATTACCGAGTATACAGAAGATTACATCAGCCTTTTTACTGATTTGGCCGTGAAGTACAACGTCAACATTATCGGCGGGTCTCATTTCGTCGAAGAGGAAGGCAAGATCTATAATATCGCTTATCTGTTCAGACGGGACGGAACGATCGAGAAGCAATATAAACTCCATATTACGCCGAATGAACGCAAATGGTGGGGAATCAGCGCCGGAGACCAGGTTCGCGTGTTTGATACGGACTGCGGAAAAATCGCGATTCAAATCTGTTACGATATTGAGTTTCCTGAGCTTGCCCGGATTGCAGCGGATAAAGGCGCAAAAATTATTTTTACGCCATTTTGTACAGAAGATCGCCAAGGCTATTTGCGTGTCAGATACTGTTCGCAGGCAAGAGCGGTTGAAAATCAAATTTATACGGTCATTTCCGGAACGGTTGGAAACCTTCCGCAAACGGAAAATATGGATATCCAATACGCTCAGTCAGGCATCTTTGCACCATCTGATTTTGAATTCGCCAGAGACGGCATTGTCGGTGAAACAAATCCGAATATCGAAATGGTCGTCATCGGCGATGTTGACCTGGAAATTCTCAGAAGACAGCGCCAAAACGGCACAGTGCGCCAGCTAAAAGACAGACGGCGTGATATCTATCATATTCAGTATAAAAAATAATCCCAAAACCCGCCAACAGGCGGGTTTTTTATTAAAAGCGGAATTGAAACGTTTACGCGCTTTCTTTAAAATAAAAGTAAATTGTATATCGGAAAAGAAGGTGCCTTATGGAGTTTCTGCTTGTTTTAGTTCCTGTTTTCGGAATTTTCGCAATTGGTTATATCGGACAGAAAACACTCGGCTTTGATATTCAAACACTGTCCAAAATGTCCTTATACTTAATGTCTCCTTTTCTGGCGTTTGATACGTTTTATACGAACAAGCTGACGATGGATTATGTCTATCTTTCTATATTTGTGCTGGGGCTTTGCTTGGTTCTTGTTCTATTTGTCTACTTTTTATCTTTTTTTCATAAGTACCCGAATCAAGATCGCTGTGCAATGATTCTGTCATCTGCTTTTATGAATAACGGCAATTACGGAACGCCTGTTGTCCTGCTGGTGTTTGGGACAGCCGGTCTGGACACGGCCGTTGTGTTAATGGTGCTGCAGCAGTTAATCATGAGTACGATCGGCATGTATTATGCAGCAAAAGGAGGTTCGGAGGAAGGCGAATTTAAAACGGTCATGACCCGGGTTATCCGTATGCCTGTTGCGTACGGGGCACTTTTAGGCGCAATACTTCAGCTTATGCATATTTCAATCCCAAAAGAGTTAATGACGGGAATTGAGCTGGTCGGAAATGCGGCAATTCCGACGATTATGATCATTCTGGGCATGCAGCTTGCACTGATTTCTTTCAAGAATATTGAATACAGAAAAATTTCTTATTCATTGCTTTTGAAGCTGATGGTATCGCCGGTGATTGCGCTAGGCTTTACATTGATATTGCCTGTGGATGATATGACAAAACAAATCATGATTCTCGTCGCCGCTATGCCGACTGCTGCCAATACGACTTTAATGGCTGTCCAGTTTAATACAAGGCCGGAAGTCGTTTCGAGCGCTACCTTTATCAGCACGATGCTGAGTATTGTCACCTTGCCTGTTCTGCTTTGGATGCTGCATCCTCTTTCTTCTTGAGAAAGAGGAAGTTTTATTATTTCCGCGGTTTATTGACTCCAACCCCGTCTGGCTTTATATTGAAGGCAGGGAAATCATCACCTAGACATCACATAAGAGAAGGTCTGTTTCAATTGAATTGGCACTTTAGTGAACGCTAAAGAAATGGAGATGATGGGGATGGAAAACATTCAGCAAAATCAGGGATTAAAGCAAAAAGATGAGCAATTTGTGTGGCATGCCATGAAGGGAGCGCATCAAGCGGACAGCCTGATTGCCCAAAAGGCTGAAGGGGCCTGGGTGACTGACATAGACGGACGCCGCTATTTGGATGCGATGTCCGGTTTATGGTGTGTTAATATTGGTTACGGCAGGAAGGAGCTTGCAGAGGCTGCCTATGAGCAATTAAAGGAGCTGCCTTATTACCCGTTAACGCAAAGCCACGCACCGGCAATTCAGCTGGCGGAAAAGCTGAATGAATGGCTTGGCGGCGATTATGTGATCTTTTTTTCCAACAGCGGATCGGAAGCTAACGAAACTGCTTTTAAGATCGCCCGCCAGTACCATCTGCAAAACGGTGACCATAGCCGTTATAAATTCATCTCAAGATATCGGGCATATCACGGCAACACATTGGGAGCGCTCTCAGCAACCGGACAGGCGCAGCGGAAATATAAATATGAGCCTTTAAGCCAGGGATTTCTGCATGCAGCCCCGCCAGATGTATACCGGAATCCTGAGGATGCAGATACACTTGAAAGCGCAAATGAAATTGACCGCATCATGACATGGGAATTAAGCGAAACAATTGCCGGGGTCATCATGGAGCCTATCATAACGGGCGGAGGCATCTTAATGCCGCCGGACGGATATATGAAGAAGGTGGAGGACGTTTGCCGCCGCCACGGAGCTCTTTTGATTTGCGATGAAGTCATCTGCGGTTTTGGACGGACAGGCGAGCGGTTCGGATTTATGCATTACGGCGTGAAGCCGGATATTATTACGATGGCGAAGGGAATCACGAGTGCGTATCTGCCATTGTCAGCGACGGCTGTGAAACGGGACATTTTCGAAGCGTACCAAGGTGAAGCGCCTTATGACCGTTTCCGCCACGTGAACACATTCGGCGGAAGCCCGGCTGCCTGTGCATTGGCGTTGAAAAACCTGCAAATTATGGAGGACGAACAGCTGATTCAGCGATCCCGCGACCTTGGAGCAAAGCTTTTAGGTGAGCTTCAGGCCTTAAGAGAACACCCGGCGGTCGGAGATGTTAGAGGAAAAGGGCTGCTGATCGGAATCGAGCTCGTCAAAGATAAATTGACAAAAGAGCCGGCTGATGCCGACAAAGTAAACCAAGTGGTTTTGGCGTGCAAAGAAAAAGGGCTGATCATCGGCAAAAACGGCGATACAGTCGCCGGCTACAACAACGTCATCCAGCTTGCGCCGCCATTTTGCCTGACAGAAGAGGACCTTTCCTTTATCGTGAAAACGGTGAAAGATAGCTTTCAGACGATTTAATATAAAAGTGATTTGTTAAAGGAGCACACGATGAGTTTTCACAATCAGCCTATTTTACCGGCTATTCGAAATATGAAGCAATTTGATGAGTTTTTGAACAGTTCATTTTCCTACGGCGTTATTCTTGATATTCATCTCGGCCAGCTGAAGGGTGTGATCAGAGAGGCGCAAAAGCACGGAAAGAACATGATGGTGCACGTCGATCTCATCCAAGGGATCAAGCATGATGAATACGGAGCTGAGTTTATTTGCCAGGACATCAAGCCCGCTGGGATTATTTCAACAAGATCGAACGTGATTGCCAAAGCGAAGCAGAAGAAAATTTATGCGATCCAGCGCCTGTTTCTGCTCGATACAAGTGCGATGGAGAAAAGCATGGAGTTTGTCGGCAAGCATAAGCCTGACTTCATTGAAGTGCTGCCCGGCATCGTCCCGTCACTCATTCGAGAAATAAAAGAGAAAACAGGGATTCCTATCTTTGCTGGCGGTTTCATCCGTACGGAAGAGGATGTAGAACAGGCCTTGAAAGCGGGAGCTGTTGCTGTCACTACATCTAATACCAAATTATGGAAGAAATATGAAAACTTTTTGACAGAAAGTGATTGACACCGCTTTCATCCACTGATACAATTGCACTAGGTTAATACATTGTGATGGAGAACTCGGAGACCACAGCAGCTCTTTACGGTAAATGTCTATGCACCCGTAAAGCGGTTTGTTGTGGTTTTTTTCTTCTCTTCTTCTCTATCATACTTCTTAATCGTGACTCTAGGAGGAATGTGCTATGACAGCATTTTGGGGAGAAGTCATCGGTACGATGCTGCTGATCATTTTTGGAGCAGGGGTTTGTGCAGGTGTCAATTTAAAGAAATCGCTTTCATTCCAGTCTGGCTGGATTGTTGTTGTATTTGGGTGGGGATTGGGTGTTGCCATGGCGGCTTATGCAGTTGGCGGCATCAGCGGAGCACACTTGAATCCGGCGCTAACGATAGCGCTTGCATTTGTTGGAGATTTTCCGTGGGAAGAGGTTCCCGTTTATATTGCGGCGCAAATGATCGGAGCGATCATCGGTGCGGTGATTATCTATTTGCATTACCTTCCGCATTGGAAGTCAACGGATGATCCTGCTGCCAAGCTGGGGGTTTTCTCAACAGGCCCCAGCATTCCGCATACATTTGCAAACGTTTTAAGTGAAGTAATTGGGACTTTTGTCCTTGTGCTTGGAATCCTGGCCATTGGGGCAAATCAATTTACAGAAGGGCTTAATCCTTTAATCGTCGGTTTCCTCATTGTGGCGATCGGTATCTCTCTTGGAGGCACCACCGGCTATGCGATTAATCCGGCCCGTGACTTAGGCCCGCGGATTGCCCACGCTTTTCTTCCGATTCCGGGGAAAGGCTCATCAAATTGGAAATACGCATGGGTTCCGGTAGTCGGCCCGATTTTAGGCGGATCGTTCGGCGGTGTATTTTACAACGCAGCATTTAAAGGGCACATCACAAGCAGTTTCTGGATTGTAAGCGTTATATTGGTTGTGGTATTGTTAGGACTCTATGTTTATACGAAATCACATTCAGCTAAAACATTATCAAATTCAAAATATATTTAATCAAAGGGGAGACATCTTATGGAAACGTACATTTTATCCTTAGATCAGGGGACGACAAGTTCAAGAGCGATTCTGTTTAATAAAGAAGGCAAAATCGTTCACTCCGCTCAAAAGGAATTTACACAATACTTCCCGCACCCAGGATGGGTTGAGCATAATGCGAATGAAATTTGGGGCTCTGTTCTCGCTGTTATTGCAACAGTCATTTCTGAATCGGGGATCAGTGCTTCGCAAATTGCCGGCATCGGTATCACGAACCAGCGTGAGACGGCAGTTGTGTGGGATAAGGACACAGGAAACCCTGTCTATAATGCGATCGTTTGGCAGTCCAGACAGACGTCGGGTATTTGTGAGGAGCTTCGTGAAAAAGGATATAATGATCTATTCAGAGAAAAAACGGGGCTTTTAATCGATCCGTATTTCTCCGGTACGAAGGTGAAGTGGATTTTAGACAATGTGGAAGGCGCGCGAGAAAAAGCGGAAAAAGGCGAGCTGCTGTTTGGAACGATTGATACATGGCTCATCTGGAAAATGTCCGGAGGAAAAGCGCATGTGACTGATTACTCCAATGCCTCCAGAACGCTGATGTTTAATATTTACGATTTAAAATGGGATGATGAGCTTCTCGACATTTTAGATGTACCGAAATCAATGCTTCCTGAGGTGAAACCATCCTCCCAGGTGTATGCTGAAACTGTTGATTATCACTTCTTCGGCAAAAATATTCCGATTGCGGGAGCGGCAGGCGACCAGCAGTCCGCGCTGTTCGGCCAGGCGTGCTTTGAAGAAGGCATGGGGAAAAACACGTACGGCACAGGATGTTTCATGCTGATGAATACCGGGGAAAAAGCAATTAAGTCCGAACACGGGCTTTTAACGACAATTGCATGGGGCATTGATGGAAAAGTTGAATATGCTTTAGAAGGCAGTATTTTTGTCGCAGGCTCTGCCATCCAATGGCTCAGAGATGGATTGAGAATGTTCCAAGATTCTTCGCTAAGCGAAACTTACGCAGAGAAAGTGGATTCAACTGACGGCGTATATGTTGTTCCCGCATTTGTCGGCTTGGGAACGCCATACTGGGACAGTGACGTGCGCGGTTCGGTTTTCGGCCTGACAAGAGGCACAACAAAAGAACATTTTATCCGTGCGACATTGGAGTCTTTGGCTTACCAGACAAAAGATGTGCTTGACGCAATGGAAGCTGATTCAAACATTCAATTAAAGACGCTTCGTGTAGACGGGGGTGCCGTGAAAAATAATTTCCTGATGCAGTTCCAGGGAGATCTTCTGAATGTTCCTGTGGAGCGGCCGGAAATTAATGAAACAACTGCGCTTGGCGCGGCTTATTTGGCAGGTATCGCTGTGGGATTCTGGAAGGACCGTTCTGAAATCGCGAACCAGTGGAATCTGGATAAACGGTTTGAACCTGAATTAGAAGAAGAAAAACGAAATGAGCTGTATACAGGCTGGCAAAAAGCCGTTAAAGCAGCTATGGCTTTTAAATGAACTGAGAGTATGATATACTGATTACAAGTTAATAAGAACGGTCCTGAGATGAGGAGAGACCACAGCACCAAAGTGTAAGCATGCACTTTGGCTGTTGTGGTCTCTTTTTCTATTTACACACCGTGACAACAAGGAGGAGCAATAATGAAACATCAATTTTCAAGTCTTGAAAGAGATCGCATGCTGACAGACATGACGAAAAAAACATATGATCTATTTATTATCGGAGGAGGAATTACAGGAGCGGGAACAGCTCTTGACGCGGCATCAAGGGGAATGAAGGTTGCGCTCAGCGAAATGCAGGATTTCGCGGCGGGAACATCAAGCCGATCAACGAAGCTGGTTCATGGCGGCTTGCGCTATTTAAAACAATTTGAAGTGAAAATGGTCGCTGAGGTAGGGAAAGAACGGGCGATTGTTTATGAAAACGGCCCGCACGTCACCACGCCGGAATGGATGCTGCTTCCGTTTCACAAAGGCGGCACATTCGGTTCGTTTACAACATCTATCGGGTTAAGAGTTTATGACTTCCTGGCAGGCGTGAAAAAGTCAGAACGAAGAAGCATGCTTTCAGCAAAAGAAACGCTGCAAAAGGAGCCATTGGTGAAAAAAGACGGCTTAAAAGGCGGCGGATACTATGTGGAATACCGCACTGACGATGCGAGACTAACAATCGAAGTCATGAAGGAAGCGGTAAAATTCGGAGCAGAGCCTGTGAATTATTCCAAAGTGAAAGAGCTCCTTTACGAAAAAGGCAAAGCAGTCGGCGTATTAATTGAAGATGTGCTGACAAAGAAAGAATATAAAGTGTATGCGAAAAAAATTGTTAATGCGACAGGCCCTTGGGTCGATCAGCTCAGAGAAAAAGACCATTCGAAAAACGGAAAGCATTTGCAGCATACAAAAGGCGTTCACCTTGTATTTGACCAGTCTGTCTTCCCGCTGAAACAGGCGGTATATTTCGATACACCTGACGGCCGTATGGTATTTGCGATTCCACGTGAAGGCAAAACATACGTGGGGACAACAGACACCGTTTACAAAGAGGCGCTGGAGCATCCGCGAATGACAACGGCGGATCGTGATTACGTCATCAATTCAATCAATTATATGTTCCCGGAACTGAATATCACTGCGAACGATATCGAATCCAGCTGGGCGGGGCTGCGTCCGCTGATTCATGAAGAAGGCAAAGACCCTTCTGAAATTTCACGGAAAGACGAGATTTGGACATCTGACTCAGGCTTGATCACCATCGCCGGCGGAAAACTGACCGGATACAGAAAAATGGCTGAGCACATCGTCGATCTTGTGCGTGATCGCTTAAAAGAAGAAGGCGAAAAGGATTTCGGGCCATGTAAAACGAAAAACATGCCAATCTCAGGAGGGCACGTCGGCGGTTCTAAAAATCTCATGTCATTCGTTACGGCGAAAACGAAAGAAGGAATCGCAGCCGGTTTATCAGAAAAAGACGCAAAACAGCTGGCGATCAGATACGGCTCTAACGTAGAGCATGTATTTAACCGCGTGGAAGCACTGAAGGACGAGGCGGCAAAACGCCACATTCCGGTTCATATTCTTGCTGAGACAGAATACAGTATAGAAGAAGAGCTGGCCGCAACACCTGCTGACTTCTTTGCCCGCAGAACGGGACGTTTATTTTTTGATATCAATTGGGTAAGAACATATAAAGATGCCGTTATTGATTTTATGAGCGAGCGATTCCAATGGGATGAGCAGACGAAAAACAAACATACAGAAAACCTCAACAAGCTTTTACACGATGCGGTTGTGCCGCTCGAACAATAAATCATAACGGGCTGCCTGTCAGCCCGTTATTTCTTTTACGTGCCGAAAGTGCCAGATCTCAGGTTATCAAGTGACAGAGGCACTCGCTTCATATAAAATAATGGCATAAGCTGATACATAGGAGGACGAATATGACTTGGAGAAAGAGCTATGAACGGTGGAAACAGACAGAAAATTTAGATCCGGAACTAAAAGAGCGCCTCGCTGAATTAGAGGGGAATGAACAGGCTCTTGAGGACTGCTTCTATAAAAACCTTGAATTCGGTACTGGCGGAATGCGCGGAGAAATCGGCGCCGGGACGAATCGCATGAATATTTACACTGTGCGCAAAGCATCAGCCGGGTTTGCGGCATATATCTTGCAGCAAGGTGAGGAAGCGCAAAAACGGGGCGTTGTCATTGCTTATGATTCCCGCCATAAATCGCCGGAGTTTGCGATGGAAGCGGCAAAAACACTTGCTACACAAGGCATCCAAACATACGTATTTGATGAGCTTCGCCCGACGCCGGAGCTGTCATTCGCTGTCAGACAGCTGAACGCCTATGGGGGAATTGTGGTGACGGCAAGCCATAATCCGCCTGAATATAACGGCTACAAAGTATACGGAGATGACGGCGGCCAGCTGCCTCCAAAGGAAGCGGACATCGTCATTGATCAGGTAAATGCGATTGAAAATGAGCTGACGATCACAGTCGACGATGAAAAAGCGTTAAAAGAAAAAGGCTTAATCAAGATCATCGGTGAAGACATTGATCAAGTCTATACAGAAAAACTGACGTCCATTTCCGTTCATCCTGAGTTATCCGGAGAAGTAGAAGTAAACGTTGTTTTCACACCGCTGCATGGAACTGCAAATAAACCGGTTAGACGCGGTCTTGAAGCACTCGGCTACAAAAATGTAACGGTTGTTAAAGAACAGGAGCTGCCGGATTCAGACTTCTCTACTGTTAGCTCTCCAAACCCGGAAGAGCATGCGGCATTCGAATATGCCATTAAGCTTGGTGAGGAGCAGAACGCAGATATTCTCATCGCAACAGACCCTGACGCTGATCGCCTCGGCATTGCGGTGAAAAACGATCAAGGAAAATATACAGTGCTGACAGGAAACCAAACCGGTGCGCTGCTGCTGCATTACCTCCTTTCTGAAAAGAAAAAACAAGGCATCCTGCCTGACAATGGTGTTGTGCTTAAAACAATCGTCACAAGTGAAATCGGGCGTGCTGTCGCTTCTTCATTCGGCCTTGATACGATTGATACGCTGACAGGCTTTAAGTTTATCGGTGAAAAGATTAAGGAATACGAGGCATCAGGCCAGTATACCTTCCAATTCGGTTATGAAGAGAGCTACGGTTACTTAATCGGGGATTTTGCCCGCGACAAGGACGCCATTCAGGCAGCGCTCTTGGCAGTTGAAGTTTGCGCGTTCTATAAAAAACAAGGAATGTCATTGTATGAAGCGCTCATCAATCTCTTCAACGAATACGGTTTTTATCGTGAAGGGCTGAAATCCTTGACGCTGAAAGGAAAACAGGGAGCAGAACAGATTGAAGCGATTTTGGCTTCCTTCAGACAAAATCCGCCGCAAAAAATGGCCGGCAAACAGGTTGTCACAGCCGAAGATTATGCTGTAAGCAAACGGACGCTTCTGACGGAAAACAAAGAAGAAGCGATCGATCTGCCAAAATCAAATGTACTGAAATACTTCCTGGAAGACGGGTCTTGGTTCTGCCTCCGCCCTTCCGGAACTGAGCCGAAGGTCAAATTCTACTTCGCTGTAAAAGGAACCTCTTTAGAAGACAGTGAAAAGCGTCTTGCCGCGCTTTCTGACGATGTAATGAAGGCTGTAGACGACATTGTAGAGGCTACAGCTAAATAGTTCAAGCATAAGCTGGATCATTGTAAATGATCCGGCTTTTTTCTTTTCTCATCCAAAAGTCTGAAAGAAAATCATCCCTCAAGCGAAGTAACGAAATACAAAAAACTGGTATAATCTTAAATAACAAGACCAATGCCGGAGTGAGAAACATGAGCAATACGAGGATGGAAAAATTAAAAACGCTGAAAACGATTGCGGAAACCTTAAATCAAGGGCACGATGTCAAAGCAACACTGGATGAGGTTTTAAAAGAATTGCTGAGCCTGACGAACCTTCAATCCGGATGGATTTTTTTGATCGAAGAAGACGGCTCCTATACGTTAGCGGCCGACGCTTATCTGCCCCCGGCTTTAAGCCGCAAGGAAAAAGTGCTGATGTGCGAAGGGGAGTGCTACTGCCTGACGAAATTCAATAACGGAGGGCTGAGAAGGGCCGCTAATATAATGAACTGCAAACGCATAGAATCAGCCGAGGAACTGCATTGTTTTGACACTGAAGGGATTACGCATCATGCAACTGTGCCTTTAGAAGACGGGGACAGGAGATTCGGATTGTTAAATGTAGCGGCGGCCGGAAAAACCATGTTTGATGAGGAAGAGCTGCATTTACTTGAGTCTGTCGCCTTTCAGATCGGAACGGCAATCCAGCGCATGAAGCTTTCAGAATATAAACAAAAAAATGCTCTTTTAATGGAGCGCAACCGCCTCGCTCAGGAGCTTCACGATTCCGTCAATCAAATGCTGTTTTCCGTCAGTTTAACAGCCAGAGCGGCAAAGACACTAACAAAAGATGAGAATTTGCAGCAGATGATTGATTTCATTCAAAACCTATCACAGGACGCGCTCGCAGAAATGAAAGCATTAATTTGGCAGCTTCGTCCCGGAGGATTGGAAAAAGGGCTGTCTGAAGCCATTAAAAGCTATGGCGCGCTCATCGGATTAAATGTCATTTTTACACAAAAAGGCTGTCTTGTTCTTACTGATGAGCAGGAGCATATGCTGTGGCGTATAGTACAGGAAGCTTTAAATAACTGCAAAAAGCATGCCGGTACTGATACGGCGTATGTCAGCCTGACTGCTTCTTCGTACCATGCGGAGCTGGATATCATCGATCATGGGGCAGGGTTTCGCTATGAAGCGCATGACGGGGTGCCTTCACTTGGCATCAAGGGTATGAAAGAACGGGCAGTAAAAGCCGGCGCGGCGTTTGTGATTGAGTCAGAGCTTGGTGCGGGGACAAAGCTGTCCGTCAGGCTTCCGCTAACCAATCAGAAAGGAAGGACAGTGCAATGAAAATTGTAATTGCGGATGATCACCATGTTGTCAGAAAGGGGCTTCGTTTTTTCTTCGCCACCCAGGATGATATTGAAGTTGCCGGCGAGGCCGCAACCGGAACAGAAGCTCTCCGTGTCATTGAAGAGACAAAGCCTGAACTTGTGCTGATGGATCTGTCTATGCCCGAGATGGACGGCATTCAAGCCATAAAAAAAGCAGTACAGCAATTTCCGGGCATTAATATCATTGTGCTGACGAGTTATTCCGATCAGGAGCACGTCATCCCGGCGCTGCAGGCGGGGGCGAAGGCGTATCAATTAAAGGATACGGAGCCAGAGGAATTGGTAAAAACACTAAGACAAGTGCATGCCGGCGAATACAAGCTTTCTTCAGCTATTATGCCCCTTGTTTTAACACATATGAGAAATCAGCACGATCCGGAAAAAGAAAAATTTTATCAATTAACACGAAGGGAAAAGGACGTTCTGAACGAAATTGCCAACGGCAAAAGCAATAAAGAAATCGCGGCAGCCTTGTTTATTTCAGAAAAAACAGTGAAAACCCATGTGTCGAATCTTTTAGCAAAGCTTGATGTGGCCGACCGAACGCAAGCAGCGCTTTTCGCAGTGAAATATAACCTGAATGGAGAGATCACGAAATGAACATGTTAGTCATAAACGGTACGCCCAGAAAACATGGCAGAACAAGAATTGCCGCATCCTATATTTCAGCGCTGTATCACGCGGACTTGATTGATCTAAGCGAGTTTATATTACCGATTTTTAATGGTGAAGCGGAGCAATCCGAACTTTTGCAAGTACTGGAGCTTAAGCAGCGCGTCACTAAAGCGGATGCGATTATCTTATTATCTCCTGAGTATCACAGCGGCATGAGCGGCGCTTTAAAAAATGCGCTGGATTTTCTAAGCAGCGAACAATTCAAATATAAGCCCGTTGCGTTATTGGCAGTGGCGGGAGGCGGTAAAGGCGGCATCAACGCGCTGAACAATATGAGAACAGTCATGCGGGGTGTCTACGCCAATGTCATTCCGAAGCAGCTCGTGCTTGATCCGGTGCACATTGATGTTGAAAATGCTGCAGTGACGGAAAATATAAAGGCCGGCTTAAAAGAGCTTGTCGAAGAACTTAGCCTGTTCGCAAAAGCAGGAAATCCCGGCGTCTGAACGCCGGGATTTGTTTATGTGAGCAAGGCTAATTGATCTTCGTAAGTCAGTTCTGTGGCATGATCAATATAACGGAGAAGGGAATACAGCATCTTTTCAAGAACGGCGTAATCCTGTTCAAAATGATACGCATGCAGAAAATGCTCGATTCGTTTTGATAACAAATCATCCTCTGTACGCACCATTAAAATCAATAAATTATCCCATTGAGAACGGTGAGTGTAATACAGCGCTTTATCGTAATCAGCATAATCCATGAATCGCTTCTCCTTTCTTGTGTGAGAAGTTCATGATTAGTTTATGCCGCATCCTATGTTATTGACGGGGCAAAACTTGGCGTCTGCGGCAGTACAGGGGTAGCAATATGAGGGAGACATAAAATCAAAATGCCTGAATGAAGCCATCGCTTTTGGAAATCCTATGAGAGAACATAATCTGGGTACAGGAGACTGAAAACATGAAATCTCTGCCGTATACCATTGCGCTTCTTTTTTGCGGATTAATCATCGTGTCAATGGCTGCAAAAGGGCATTCAACGGACACAAACGAGTCCGTTCAAAAGTGGGAAAAGCTCGCCTTGAGCAAAATTCAGGATGAATATAAGGGGGCTTCGTTTTCTGATTACGCTTATATGGGACGGACCGAGGTGAATGATGAGCAGACGAAAGATGTCTTTCGGGTGACGGTCAGACAGAATAACGACACCTTCTCTGTTCGGGCCGAAGTCTATTTTCATCCGGTGACGAAACATATGATCAGCATCAACGTCTTTAGGCTTTAAGCAAAAAACTGTACAGCCCTAAGGCCATACAGTTTCTGTTTTTAGAAATATCGTTTTGCACCGAGATAGCGCTGTTTCCAGTAAGAGTTGTTCATACTGGAAATGACAACTCCGGAATCATTGGCATTAATGAACTCTCCGTTTCCAAGATAAATTCCGACGTGGGAAGGGCCTGCTTTATATGTTGTAAAGAAAACAAAGTCTCCGACAGCAGGCTGGCTGACAGATTTCATTGTGTTCCAATATCCGGCTGCCGTTAATCTTGATACGGATGTGACTTTGTTCAGTGCATAGTAAATGAAACCGCTGCAGTCAAATCCGGCGGGTGTCGTCCCTCCCCAGCGATACGGAACCCCAAGCTGCTCTTTAGCGGCGGCAATCATAGTGTTGATTTTCGCGCTTGAAGAGCTGGTAGTGCTTGATGACCCGGATGAAGCAGAGGATGAAGATGAGGCTTTTCCGGTAATGACAAGCTTTTGGCCAACCTGCAAGACATCCGTTTTTAAATTGTTTTTCTCCCGAATCTGCTGAGCTGTTACATTAAACTTTTGAGCAATCACCCACAAGGAATCGCCGCTTTTCACCGTGTATGTAGTCGTCGTGCCGGAGCTTGCATTTGACGAAGAAGACGATGACGATGAAGAAGAGCCTGAAGATGCTTTACCTGTCAGCTTCAGCACTTGTCCGACGTACAGCACGTCTGATTTCAGATTGTTGCTGTTTCGGATTTGCTGTACAGTCAGGTTATAGTTGTTTGCAATTTTCCAAAGTGAATCTCCGCTTTTTACAGTGTATTTCGTTGTTGCTGAAGTTTGGTTCGAATTAGATGAAGTGTCTTTGGAAGACGTATTAGAACCGCTAGATTTTGTTTTTAACACTTGATTCACATAAATGGTGTCTGATTTTAAGTTGTTCAAGACCTTCAATTCAGCGACGGACATATTGACTTTGTTTGCAATTTTCCAAAGCGAATCTCCAAGCTTCACCTTATATGTTCCGGTAGAAGATGAAGAGCTTGAGCTCTTATTGGAACTGCTTTTTTTACTGGTACTAGAGCTGGAGCTTGAGGAAACCGTACCGGATACCTTTAATTTCTGCCCCGCACGAATCATGTCGCTGCTTAGGCCATTTAATTTTTTCAGTTCCTGCACCGTCATTTTATACTCATTTGCGATCAGCCAAAGTGAATCTCCGCTTTTCACTGTGTAAACAGAACTTCCGCTCTTCTTGGTTGTTGAGCTTGAAGTAGATGAAGTGCTGGAATTGCTGCCTGGAATGGTAAGCGTCTGGCCGATCGACAGAACAGTAGTCGAAAGATGGTTGGCGGATGTGATAGCCGCCACACTTGTATTGTAGTTTTGGGCCAGTTTCCATAAAGAATCTCCGCTTTTAACCTTAATCGTTGCTGCCTCAGCTGGTGCCACTGCTAAAGTTGTGCTGACAATCGCAGATGCTGTCAGCCCTGCTGCTAATTTCTTTTTCATCTGAGCTCTCCTTTTTCCCCCAATGATTTTGAATTCGCTGTTTCTTTTTTATATCGGCAGATTTGTCTCATCGTTTTGCCTTTTTTTAAAAACAGCCATATTATCTTAACAAAAAGGGGGAAAAAGGACATAAAAAAGAAGGAATCATTTTCTATTCCTTCATTCTTAAAAGCTTCATGATATCTTCCTTGTTTTTAACAAGGTCGCGCAGCGTATAGTTGTCTAAAACCGCAAGATAGGCCATAAGCGCTTCATTAAGTACATGTTTTAAGCCGCACACCGGGGAAATAATGCAGAGATTCTTGTTCGCATCAAAACATTCCACAATATTAAAATCATCTTCCGTTTTTCTGACAACCTCACCGATATTGATGTCTTCAGGGTCCATGCCTAAACGTATGCCGCCGCCTCGTCCGCGTATCGTTTCTACGTAGCCGAGCTGGCCGAGCCTGTATATGACTTTCATGAGATGATTTTTTGAAATAGAATATGTTTCGGCAATCTGTTTTATATTTGAAAGTTCTCCGGGACGTTCTGCAGCCAGAAAAATCAACACTCTTAACGAATAATCTGTATAATTTGTTAACTTCATAATAAGACCTCATAATAAGACATTTTCTATATCTTATCATAATCGATCGAAAAATGAAAAAAAAGGAATTTTTCAATAAAAAACGTACACCCTGCTGGGTGCACGTTTTTTATTTACATGTGATTCGGTGGATTTTGGTTTTTACGGTTCTTATCGATTTCGGTGTTTTGCATTTTGCGTTCAAATGTAGACAGATAACGTGATGCAAAATCCTTTCCGCCAAGGCCGAAGGATAAACCGAAAGCGAGTGCGAAGCCGCTAAGCACGATAATGAACGCGGAATTGACGATTGTGTCAGCGACACCAAGCTGATCCAGGGCCATAAAGAAAGCAAGTGCAATAATCGTATACTTAGCAATCGCTGCTAAAGACTTGAATTCCTGGCCTTTAATGATGCTGGCGAGCACTTTTCGCACCATTTCTCCGGCGTAAAGGCCGAATCCGAGAATGAATATGGCGACAAGGACATTTGGAAGATACGCGATGATGCCAGTCGCAATCTCTACGAGGAAGTGCAGCTGAACAATTTGCAGCGCCTCGGCTGTAAACAGCAGAATGACAATGAATTGCGCAATCATACCGACAACTTGAGACAGGGACAGCTTTGCAGATGTTCCTGCTTCCATACCCATTTTTCCTAACACAGAATCAAAGCCTGCACGATGGAGCAGTCCGGACACCATGGTGTTCACCCATTTTCCTGCCCACATACCCGCTAAAATAAGCACAATGGCAATGATGATATTCGGAAGCATGTTTAAAATGGTATTCAGCATAGAGACAGCCGGTTTCGAAATGCCGGCGACATCAAGCTGGTCAAGCGCAGAAATGACAACCGGTATTAAAATCAGCACATAAGCGATTGTTCCGATGACTGCAGAAAGGCTTGTATCTTTTAAATAAATAGATAAACCCATACGTGCAGCGAATCTTTCCGTGCCGATGCTTGCTAGGAAATTCGTAATGATGTCACGTACAAGACGGGCAACAAGCCAGCCGATTAAAACGATAAGCGCCGCAGCAAATAATTTCGGCAGAAAAGCGAGCACGCTTTCCATCATATTTGTAAACGGGCCTGAAATGCCGCTGATTTTCAAAGAAGATAAGACCCCTGGGAGGAAAACGAGTAACACAAGGTAAAAGACAATTTGTGAAGCGGCATTGACTGCCTGATGAATATCTTTCCCTTCAGACACCAAATTCCACTTGCGCACCTTGTCACTCGTGCTCAGCTTCATCCCGATTTTTTTGACAAGGAAGCTCAATACAGAGGCTGCAGCCCATCCTAACAGCAGGATGAGTCCGGCCTTCAGCACGCTTGGGATAGCCGCTGTAATTGCGGAAAGCATGCTGACAAACGGTGATGCCACTGTTGTCAGGTGCAAAATGTTAAAGAATAAAATAAAGATGATAATCAATGCAATAAAATAAACGACCTTGCTTATGACTTTTTCTGAGGAATAGCGTGATGGCTTTTTCCCAGCAAAGAGCTTGTCGTCGATTTTTGTTTTTCTGAGCCCTTTGTATACCGCTTTTTCAATGATTTTAGCGATAGCCCATCCGATTAATAAGACGAGTAAGGCAATGATTAAGTTTGGCAGCTTACTGAGATAAGAAGAAAGCATGTCTGCTACATTCAATTGGTATCGCTCCTTTTTTTCGTAATATGATGTGTTTTTACCCACTAACACAATCGGCAAACAGCTGAATGTGCGGGGCGAATTTTTTTCTTGCCCAAGTGCGGCTATCATCTTTTGTCAGGCGGGCTCATACATTATAGATAAGTCCAAGTAGGGGGGATTCGGTTGAACGCGGAGGAGAAGAAGGGATTACAGCGGGCAATTGAGGAAATTACCGAAATTGCAAAGGGATTCGGCCTTGATTTCTACCCGATGAGATATGAAATCTGCCCGGCTGAAATTATTTATACATTCGGCGCGTACGGGATGCCGACAAGATTCAGCCACTGGAGCTTCGGCAAGCAGTTTCACAAAATGAAGCTGCATTATGATCTTGGATTAAGCAAGATTTATGAGCTGGTCATTAACTCAGATCCATGCTACGCTTTTTTGCTGGACAGCAACTCACTGATCCAAAATAAATTGATTGTTGCTCACGTTCTCGCCCATTGTGATTTCTTCAAAAACAACTGCCGCTTCCAAAACACGAAGCGCGATATGGTGGAAAGCATGGCGGCAACGGCCGAGCGGATTAAACACTATGAACAGGTTCACGGGATAAAGGAAGTCGAGGCATTTTTAGACGCGATCCTATCGATTCAGGAGCATATTGATCCGTCTTTGGTCCGTCCGAAGCTCCTATGGAGTGTGGATGATGAGGAAGAGGAGCTTGAAGAGGCAGCGACGCCTTACGATGATTTATGGTCTTTGGATGAAAAGAAACCGAAAAAACAAGTGAAAAAATCGAAAAAACCTTTCCCGCCGCGGCCGGAAAAAGATATTCTGCTTTTTATCGAGGAGCATTCCCGGGATCTAGAGCCGTGGCAGCGTGATATTTTAACGATGATGAGAGAGGAAATGCTTTATTTCTGGCCTCAGCTGGAAACAAAGATTATGAATGAGGGCTGGGCTTCCTATTGGCACCAGCGAATTATACGTGAGCTTGATTTAACTTCTGATGAAGCGATAGAGTTCGCCAAGCTGAATGCAGGTGTCGTCCAGCCGTCCAAAACGGGTATCAATCCTTATTATTTAGGACTGAAAATTTTTGAAGACATTGAGGAGCGGTACAACAACCCGACTGAGGAAATGAAAAAAATAGGCGTAAATCCTGACTCAGGCAGGGAGAAAATGTTTGAGGTCAGGGAAATTGAATCCGATATCTCTTTCATCCGCAATTATTTAACAAAAGACTTAGTTATGCGGGAGGATCTTTATTTATTTCAAAAGCAGGGCAGAGATTATAAAATCGTCGATAAAGAGTGGGAGTCGGTGCGCGACCAGCTCGTGAGCATGCGGGTAAACGGCGGGTTTCCGTATTTGACAGTAAACGACGGCGACTATATGAAAAATAACGAGCTCTATATTAAGCATTGGTATGAGGGCATAGAGCTGGATTTGAAATATTTGGAGAAGGTGCTCCCTTATTTATTTCAGCTTTGGGGGAGAAGCGTGCACATCGAGTCTGTGCTTGAGGATAAGGAAGTCGTGTTTTCGTATGACGGAAAAGGTGTTCACCGTAGGTACCTTTAAAAAAAGAGGATGCAGTGTTCTGCATCCTCTTTTTTTATTTTCCTGTTTTCAAAATCTTAAAGATGTTTTTTGCCTGGTCGGTATTGTTAATCAGTCCGCGGAATTTCTCTTTTCCTGGACCGTACGCGTATACCGGCACTTCTTCGCCCGTATGATCGGTACTCGTCCATCCGCTGTTAGACCGTGTGTTCAGGATCTTGATGATGGCTTTATAGGCGCCTTTGTCCTTGTCAGCCTGGGCTGCTGTTTCAACGCTTTTGATTTCTTCAGTTGTGAAGTCAAGGTCAGTATAGCGGGCGAGCACATCTTTTGCCGGTTTGCCCTCATTGATTTTCTTTGCCATAAATTCAGGGGTTTTTTTGGCGGCGAGAATCGGCTCCGCGTGCCAATTCTTTTCGCCGTTTGCGCCAATGGTAAATCCGCCGGTCGTATGGTCAGCAGCTGCAATGACAAGCGTGTGTTTATCTTTTTTCGCAAAGTCAATCGCGGCTTTATAGGCCTGTTCAAAATCTTTAACCTCGCTCATGGCTCCTACTGTATCATTGTCATGGGCCGCCCAGTCGATTTGGCTGCCTTCGACCATTAAGAAAAATCCTTTTTTATTTTGGTTCAGACGGTCAATGGCTGAAACTGTCATGTCTTTGAGAGAAGGTGTTTTGCTGTCACGGTCCAGCGCTTTAGCAAGCCCTCCGTCTGCGAAAAGCCCAAGCACCTGCTGATCTTTATTTTTCTTCAGCGCTTGTTTTGTTGTCACATAGCTGTAGCCTGCTTGTTTGAATTCCTTCGTTAAATTTCTGTCCTTACGGTTAAAATACGATTTTCCGCCGCCAAGCAAAACGTCTATCTTTTGTTTGCCTTTTATTTTGTCATCCATATAGCTGTTGGCGATTTGGTCCATGTTTTTCCGAGATTCGTTGTGGGCGCCATATGCGGCAGGGGTGGCGTGGTTAATTTCAGACGTTGCGACGAGTCCGGTCGATTTGCCTTGCTGTTTGGCTTCTTCGAGCACTGATTTTACTTTTTTTCCGTTTTTATCGACGCCAATTGCATTGTTATATGTCTTAACGCCTGTCGCCAATGCAGTTCCGGCTGCGGCTGAGTCCGTAATATTATAGTCAGGGTCATCCGGGTGCGTCATCATCATGCCTGTCAGGTTCCGGTCAAATTCAGTTAACTTCGGGTTATTCGGTGTTTCACCGTTATTTTTCATGGAACGGTAGGCGTTTATGTACGATGCTCCCATGCCGTCACCAATCATCACAATGACATTTCTGATCTCGTCTTTGTTTTGTTTTTTGGCGCTTGCTTTTTCGGTCTGCTGCAGTTCTGCACCGGCGAATATGCCGGCTGTAAGCACGGAAACAGCTGCGATGGGCACAAGTTTTGATTTCAAGTTTTGAAACAGACTCATTTTTTTGCAGGCCTCCTTTAATGTATTCTGTATATTATGTTAGGGGAATTTTGTTAAATGCGGCTGTTGACCGTGTAAACATTAAGTAAAGCATTGTAAGGAAATGAAAAACGTCGTTTCGTTATTTTGTCTTATTTGGTTCAAAGCATTCATTTTTCCAGAAAAATCTTTACCTCTCTGTCCTTGCATGATATGTTTGTTTAAATAAAAAAACTGCAGTTCTCCGCAGCTTTCCCCGAATACTCTTTATCGCTCATTCTTCCAATATGTGAGTTGACCCCGAAAGTTTTTCATTTATTTCCTTTAAGTTGAAAAACCTCCCAAATCACATGACAAAAGGACTCGTTTTTTGTCACCTTTGAAACGAAAATGAAATATTTAATACCCTTACAAACTTTTTTTTAGAACGAATAATTAAGAAATTTGTCACATGAAGTCAAGACTATTTCTGTTGGGAATCTATCCTTATAATAGAAAACAATAAGATTAATTAAAAAAAGAGATCAATATATAGAGATATAAATATTTGGGGAGGAAAATATGAAAAAGCAAATCATTACAGCTACAACAGCAGTTGTTTTAGGATCGACATTATTTGCAGGAGCGGCATCTGCACAAAGCATCAAGGTGAAAAAAGGCGACACGTTATGGGAACTTTCAAGAAAATACGACACAACGATCAGTAAAATTAAATCAGAGAACCACCTTCGTTCAGACATCATTTACGCAGGGCAGACTTTATCGATTAACGGCAAATCTACAAGCTCAAAAAGCAGCAGTTCTTCATCTTCTTCTACATACAAAGTAAAGAGCGGGGACAGCCTTTGGAAAATTTCGAACAAATACGGCATGACAGTCAGTGAACTGAAAAAACTGAATGGCTTAAAATCAGATTTGCTCCGCATTGGACAAGTCCTGAAACTGAAAGGTTCAACAAGTTCAAGCAGCTCCAGCTCATCAAAGGTGTCATCGTCTTCAACTTCTACATATAAAGTAAAGAGCGGAGACAGCCTTTCTAAAATTGCGAGCAAATATGGCACAACAGTTAGCAAATTAAAAAGCTTAAACGGCTTAAAATCAGATTTAATCTATGCTGGCCAAGTGTTGAAAGTGAAAGGAACAAGCTCAAGCACAAGCTCAAAAAATGTTTCTTCCAGCACTTCATCATCTTCAAGCAGCAAAACGTCATCTACATCACTTAATGTGAGCAAGCTGGTTTCTGATGCAAAAGCGTTAGTCGGAACGCCATACAAATGGGGCGGAACGACGACTTCCGGCTTTGACTGCAGCGGGTTCATCTGGTACGTACTGAATAAACAAACAAGTGTGGGCAGAACAAGCACTGCGGGGTACTGGAGTTCAATGAAGAGCATTGCCAACCCGTCTGTCGGTGATTTCGTCTTCTTCACAACATATAAATCCGGCCCTTCTCACATGGGGATTTACGTTGGAAACAACAGTTTCATTCATGCAGGATCTGACGGCGTACAAATCAGCAGCCTGAACAACAGCTACTGGAAGCCTCGTTACCTCGGTGCGAAAAGATTCTAATTTTAGAAGGAAACCCGTTCATTGGAACGGGTTTTTTTCATTAGACGGAGCTCATCCGTTTTGGTTGCATCTAAAAATGAAAATGTGATAAAAAATCCAAGAATTTTTTTTCTTTCTTATTTTCATAAAGGGCGATTGCGTAAGCGCCGGCATAGGGCAGCTGTACAGATTGATAAGGGATTTTGATCATCTGATTCTCTGCCAACTCACGCTTTACCGTAGATAAGGGCAGAAATGAAACCCCGAGTCCTTCCTTGATAAACCGTTTCGTTATATGTGTTTGTGTGACTTTCATTGTTCTCACAAATGGAAATGTCACTCTGACCTGACGGAGCAAGTCGTCCCAGTAATCAGGATGATTGTGGGTCAAAAGCAGGTATTGCTCGAGCACCTCTTTGGCATCAATTTCTTTGTCTGCCATGAAACGCTGATCGGGCGGGGCAACAAGAACAACAGGGTCTTTATATAAGCAGTGGCAGGTTAAAGAGGAAGACTGCACCTTTAAACAGCTCAGTCCGATATCTGCTTCCCCGGCTTTAATCAGTGACGCGATTTCTGCCGATTCAAAAATCGTTACCGCCATTTCTGTTTCTGTATTCATTGCTGTGTACCGCTTCATGACAGACGGAAGCACAGTATCTGCGATAAGCGGAGAAACTGCGAGCTGTAAGGTTTGACAGTAGCCTTGTCTCACTCTGTGAAGCTCTGCCATGCTGTTTTCGTAATCATCAAGAAGCCTGAGTGCATACGGCAAATAAGCCCTGCCTTCATCAGTCAGCTGGATCTTCCTGCCTTTTCGCTCGAACAGCTTGCAGCTGATTTCTTTTTCTAATTGCTTAATATGCACGGTCACAGTAGGCTGAGATAAAAAAAGCGTTTCCGCTGTTTTTCGGAAGTTTTCATATTTCGCAGCGGTCACAAAGGTGTGTAGCCATTTGAAATCCATTTCTAATCTCCCTCTGATTAATAATTTTAATTAATTCCCTTTAAAATATTCAATATTTTTTAAATATTATATTTACTATAATAACAGAAAAGGATAGGGGGAATACAAATGGTACATTACGGATTAAAGGGAATTACATGTGTAGAAACATCTATCAGCCATATTGATGGCGAAAAAGGCCGCCTGATTTACAGAGGGCAGCATGCTAAAGACATCGCCCTGAATCACAGCTTTGAAGAAGCGGCTTATTTAATTTTATTTGGGAAGCTGCCGTCATCTGAAGAATTGCAGACATTTGAAGAGAAGCTTGCTGCGGAGCGGCATTTGCCGGAACACATAGAGCGCTTGATTCAGTCACTGCCAAACAACATGGACGACATGTCGGTGCTGAGAACGGTTGTTTCAGCATTGGGGGAAAATGCGTACACGTTTCATCCGAAAACAGAAGAGGCAATTCGGCTGATTGCAATCACGCCTTCCATCATTGCGTACAGAAAACGATGGACGCGAGATGAAAAAGCAATTGCGCCATCTTCCCAGTACGGACATGTCGAAAACTACTATTATATGCTCACAGGTGAACAGCCTTCAGAGGCAAAAAAGAAAGCGCTTGAAACATATATGATTCTGGCCATGGAGCACGGCATGAACGCCTCCACTTTTTCTGCACGTGTCACATTATCTACAGAGAGTGATTTAGTGTCAGCTGTCACTGCTGCTCTCGGCACGATGAAAGGCCCGCTGCACGGAGGCGCTCCTTCTGCGGTGACCAAAATGCTTGAAGACATTGGAGAAAAAGAAAATGCTGAAGCTTATCTGACAAAAAAACTCGAGAAAGGAGAGCGCCTGATGGGGTTCGGCCATAGGGTGTACAAGACGAAGGACCCGCGGGCAGAAGCTCTGAGACAGAAAGCAGAAGAGGTGGCCGGCAATGACCGCGACCTTGATCTTGCACTGCACGTAGAAGCAGAAGCGATTCGTTTGCTTGAAATCTACAAACCGGGACGCAAGCTATATACAAATGTTGAATTTTATGCGGCTGCTGTGATGAAGGCGATTGATTTTGACGATGAATTGTTCACACCGACTTTTTCAGCAAGCCGAATGGTAGGGTGGTGCGCCCATGTGCTGGAACAGGCAGAAAACAACATGATTTTCCGCCCGTCAGCGAAATATACAGGTGCCATTCCTGAAGAAGTTCTTTCATAACATATTTTGCTGTTTATTCGCTTCTATAGCGTGGTAACGTTCAGTATCAACCACATGTCTAGGAGTGAAGAATATGAACCCAATGGACAGACAAACAGAAGGGCAAGAGCCGCAGCATCAGGACAGACAGCCGGGCATTGAGTCACAAATGAATCCGCTGCCTCTGTCAGAGGACGAGGATTATCAAGGAAGCGGAAAACTGAAAGGAAAAGTCGCGATCATTACTGGGGGCGACAGCGGAATAGGGAGAGCGGCAGCGATTGCGTTTGCTAAAGAAGGGGCCGATATCTCCATTCTTTACTTAGATGAGCATTCTGACGCAGAGGAAACGCGTAAACGGATCGAAAAGGAACATGTCCGCTGCCTGCTTATCCCGGGAGATGTCGGGGACGAGAACCATTGTGAACAAGCTGTGCAGCAAACAGTGGACCATTTTGGTAAACTCGATATCTTGGTGAACAACGCTGCTGAACAGCATCCGCAGGACAGCATTCTCAATATTTCAACAGAACAGCTGGAAAAAACATTTCGCACAAACATTTTTTCCATGTTTCATATGACGAAGAAAGCTTTGCCCTACCTTAAAGAGGGGAGTGCCATTATTAATACGACATCGATTACCGCTTATGAAGGCGATACGATGTTAATTGATTATTCCAGCACAAAGGGTGCGATTGTCTCCTTTACGCGGTCCATGGCGATGTCCCTTGCGGATAAAGGCATCAGAGTGAATGCGGTGGCGCCCGGTCCAATTTGGACACCGCTTATTCCGGCGACATTCCCGGAGGAAAAAGTGAAACAGCATGGCTTGGATACCCCAATGGGAAGACCGGGACAGCCGGTTGAGCATGCAGGCGCCTATGTCCTGCTGGCGTCTGATGAATCTTCCTATATGACAGGTCAGACCATCCACGTAAATGGCGGCCGTTTTATTTCAACATAATGAAACGAAAAACCAGCATGATTGCTGGTTTTTTTGCGCGGTAAGATATTTCAAAATAAAAAATTTGTCGATTTTTCTAAAAATTTTGTTTTCATTTTTGTGATTTTATATATAATATTGAGTAGGAGAAAGGAATGATTCGCCACTGGTACAAATAGAATAGAAAAAAAGAAAAATGACCATTGTCACTCATGAATTCAGAAAATTCAAATAAAATATATAAAAATAGATAATTAGTCTAGGAGTTGAAGGGGAATGAAAGGGAGCGTATTTAGGAAGAAAAGCATTCAGGATTTACTCGCTGCGACGAGCGGTGAAAAATCTTTAAAAAGAGAATTAGGGGCATTCGACTTAACATTGCTTGGAATAGGAGCCATTATTGGCACAGGGATTTTTGTACTGACGGGAACAGGTGCAGTCACGGCTGGTCCCGGACTAACCGTTTCATTTGTTGTAGCAGCGCTGGCTTGTTTATTCGCTGCCCTGTCTTACGCAGAATTTGCTTCAAGTGTGCCTGTTTCTGGTTCGGTGTACACATTCACTTATGCGACTTTGGGAGAGCTTATGGCCTTCATTATCGGGTGGGATTTAATTTTAGAGTACATGCTGGCGGTAAGCGCGGTGTCAGTCGGCTGGTCTGGTTATTTCCAATCGTTTTTATCAGGGCTCGGCATTCATCTTCCGGTTGCTTTAACAGCGGCACCTGGGGCGGTAAAAGGTACATTTACCATTTTTAATCTGCCTGCATTCGTGATTGTGATGGCGATAACGTTTTTGCTTTATTTAGGGATCAAAGAATCAAAAAGAGTCAACAACATCATGGTTATCTTGAAAGTGCTTGTCGTTCTGCTGTTTATCGCGGTGGCAGCCGTTTACGTGAAGCCGCATAACTGGCAGCCGTTTATGCCGATGGGCTTTGGCGGCGTATTCAGCGCAGCGGCGCTCGTATTCTTTGCTTTTATCGGATTTGACGCTGTATCCTCTGCTGCGGAAGAGACAAAAAATCCTGCGAAGGATCTGCCTAAAGGCATTATTTTCTCTTTATTGGTTTGCACGGTTTTATATGTCACCGTATCAGCGATCATGACAGGGGTTATCCCGTTTGCCCAGTTTGCGGGTGTGGATCATCCGGTTTCTCTCGTCCTTCAAAGCGCCGGGCAAAACTGGGTGGCAGGCATCATTGATATTGGCGCCGTTTTGGGAATGACAACAGTTATGCTTGTGATGCTTTATGGACAGACACGCGTCATGTTTGCCATGTCGCGTGATGGACTGGTGCCGGGTTCACTTTCTAAAGTGCATCCAAAGCACAAAACACCTTATGTAGCCACTTGGTTTTTCGGAACGATGTCGGCGCTTCTAGGCTCACTTGTTCCGCTGGATGAACTTGCAAAACTGGTAAACATCGGAACGCTGTCAGCATTTGTGCTGATTTCTGTGGCAGTTATCGTTTTGAGAAAGAAACAGCCGGATCTTCCGAGAGCCTTTAAATGCCCAGGGGTTCCGGTTATCCCAGGCCTGGCGATTCTGTTCTGCCTGTTCTTAATTTTAAATCTTGGATGGGTGACGATTGTCCGCTTCCTTGTGTGGCTGTTAATCGGCTTGGTAATCTATTTCCTGTATTCAAGAAAGCATTCAAAATTAAATCAATAATCTTGTGATTAAGAGAGCGGCCATACAGGCCGCTCTCTCTTTTATGTTCTTGGCAAATGAATCTATAGAAATGAAGACAAAAATAAGAGATAATATAGGCTGGAAAGGAAGTGACGTTTATTGTCTGAGCAAAAACCAGTCCAATGGGCTTCGAAAATCGGTTTCGTCATGGCAGCCGCCGGCTCGGCTATCGGCTTAGGCGCGATATGGAAGTTCCCTTATGTAGCGGGGACCAATGGAGGAGGCGCCTTTTTTCTTATCTTTGTGTTATTTACCATTCTCTTGGGCTATCCGCTTTTAGTGGGAGAATTTATTTTTGGAAGACGGAACCAGACGAATGCCATTGATGCATATAAAAAAGAAGCGCCGAGAACAGCTTGGTTTCTTACAGGATGGATCGGCGTGGCCGCATGTTTCTTAGTGCTCTCGTTCTACAGTGTAATCGGAGGATGGATTTTGCTATATATAGTGAAAACAGCGTCAGGTTCACTGTCAGGGCTTACCCAAGCACAGTATGGCGCTCTTTTTGCTTCTATTATTCAAAATCCTGTGCAGACACTCGCGGCTCAGCTTGTTTTTATGGTGCTGACTGTTATAGTAGTCGCCAGAGGTGTTCAAAAAGGGATTGAACGAGTCAGCGCAGTGATGATGCCGATTTTGTTTTTACTGTTTATTCTGCTCGTTCTTCGGTCTCTCACACTTAATGGTGCGATGGAAGGCGTAAAATTTTTGCTTGTGCCTCATTTCGGCGATCTGACTCCGGAATCCATATTATTCGCGCTGGGACAAGCCTTCTTTACGTTAACACTGGGGGTTTCGGTGATGGTGACTTACAGCTCCTACTTGCCGAAAACACAAAACGTCCCACGCTCGGCAGCCTCCATTGTCGTGATGAATATCATTGTGACTCTCTTGGCGGGCTTGGCCATTTTTCCGGCGGTTTTCTCATTCGGGTTTCAGCCAAATGAAGGTCCGACATTGCTGTTTACAGTGCTTCCGGCTGTTTTTGAACAGCTTCCGTTCGGCACCTTGTTTTTTATCGGCTTTCTCGTTGCGTTTTTATTTGCAGCCTTAACCTCCGCTTTTTCGATGGTTGAAATTATTGTGGCTACGATCGGAAAAGGGAACGAAAAGAAGAGAATAAAACTGTCATGGACGAGCGGGCTTTTGATCTTCTTGGTCGGAATCCCTTGTTGCTTGTCTTATGGTGTATTGAGCGATGTGCACATATTTGGTAAAACGTTTTTTGATATTGCCGATTTTACCGTCAGCAATGTTTTGATGCCATTAGGCGCTCTGTTAATTTCTCTTTTTATCCCGCTCAAAATTCCGAAACAAGAGCTCTTGGCAGAAATGAGAAACGGTTCAAATGCAAGTAAAGCATTCTTTTATACATGGTTTTATTTGCTTCGTTTTATCGTGCCGCTGGCAATTATTATCGTATTCTTAAATTTAATCGGTATTTTATCATTTTAAACAACAGGCTCCGTTCCCGGAGCCTGTTTTGTTTAACAAGACGAGATCAGCGGAGTCCATGCCGTTTTCAGTTTTTGGATACCGAGCCTAATGTCCTCTTCTGACAATCCGCCATAACCGATTAAAACAGAAACAAATGGCGGCTGCCCTTTATAAGAGGGAGATACGGGATAGATGGTTACGCCATTGTCGGCGGCTGCTTTAATTGCTTCTTCCTCATTTGCTGGAAACAAAAGCCGCAGCACGATATGAAGCCCGGAGTTTTTTCCGAGAACTTCAACGCTGTTTCCTAGTTCAGACCGTATGGCTTCTAACAGGACAGCGTGTTTTTTTCGGTATAAGGCTCTCATTCTGTTTACATGTTTTTGCCACTCTCCGCTTTCGATGAAGTCCGCCAGTGCCATTTGCGAGTGGGAAGAGACCGTTTGCTTCATTAAATGAGCGTTTTTTCCGACCGATTCCATCAGCGCGGGAGGCAAAATCATGAAGCTGAGCCGCAAGGTAGGCAGCAGTGATTTTGAAAAAGTGCCGAGATAGATGACTCTGCCATTCGGATCAAGCCCTTGCAAAGACGGAATGGGCTGGCCGCTGTAGCGAAATTCTCCATCGTAATCATCCTCGATAATGAACGAGTGTGCTTCTTTTGCCCATGCCAGAAGCTCCTGTCTGCGGGCTATCGTCATAATGGTCCCGAGCGGAAACTGATGCGAAGGAGTCGTATACAAGAGGTGCGGATTCCGCCGTTTAAGCTCACCTGGCAGGACGCCTTCTTCATTAGAACAAATAGGAATGACAGTCATGTGATTTGCTTCAAACATCCTTCTTGACCGGTGAAATCCCGGTTCTTCAAAACCGATTTTTGTTCCGCGCCCAAGCGTAAGACAAAGAATTTGCAGAAGCACGGAGGTTCCTGCGCCGATGATGATCTGGCCGGGCTCGCAATTTACTCCCCGAGACAGCCTGACATAATGGGCAATCATCTGCCTGAGTTCAGGTTCTCCTAGAGGATCGCCAGAGGTGTGGAACGATCCGGAATAGCGGTCCAGACTTTTTACTATGCTTTTTCTCCATGCGTTAAAGGGGAAGTGTGCCGGATCAACATTGCCTTGGTGAAAATCAATAGCAGGTGCGTTTTCTTCATGTAAGACCGGTTGCGTAGACTGCTGAAAATGTACAGGAGCCGCTGGGAAGTCTGCTTCTACTTCCGCCGCGAACCAGCCGACTTTTGGCTTGCTTTTGACATAGCCCTCAGCAGTTAATTGCTCGTAAGCACGTTCGATTGTTGCCGTACTGACACCGAGCGAGCCGGAGAGCATGCGTTTTGACGGAAGCTTTGTTCCATTCGTTATTCTCGCATGTGAAATTTCTTGTTTAAAAAAGGTATAAAGCTGCTCATACAGCGGTGTTTTGCTTTTTTTATCAAGAAACGGCGTGATAACCATCGTATATCTCCTTTATATCTGGCCTGGTCATTTTTTCTGATATTGGCTATTTGGCAAATGCCATTTATTAGCTATGATCATTGTAACGAAAGGAAAGGGGATTGAGAAGATGATACATATGAAACAACTAACCACGAAAGAAGAATGGGCCGAGTCGTTTCCGGTAATGAGTGAATTGAGAACAGAACTGGATGAAGAGACGTATTTACAAAGGCTTGAAGCCTGTGTGCGGAAAGAATCGTATATGCTGTTTGCCTTATATGAGGATACAGCAATCAGGGCGCTGTGCGGCGCGCTGCCGAGGGTTTCCATTCATAAAGGAGAGCACTTATGGATTGCGGATCTTGTGACAACCGCGCCTTGCCGATCAAAGGGATACGGCAAAATGCTTTTGGATTATGCCGCAGACTGGGCGAGAAAAGCCGGATTTGGCTCTGTCAGTCTTTCATCTGGCCTTCAGCGTAAAGACGCACACCGATTTTATACAGACAAAATGGGTTTTACTATAGAAAGCTACTTGTTTCGAAAGCCAGTGTAAATGAAAAAAGACGCCTCTTCAGGCGTCTTTCTTTTAAAAGCCAAACTGTAAATTGGTATCAACAGATACAATGGTATACACACAAATAATTACAAAGAGATTAAGGACGACGCCGAGCAGGCCGGGGCCTGTTCGCCCTCTCTTGATGAAGAGCTCAATAATGCCAAACGGAACGGCAGCCATGGCGAACGGAAGCATTTGATAGGAATAAATTGTGACGTTGCTGATAATCGCCAAATTCAGCAAGAGCAGGGACAGAATCGCTGTCCCGACTGAAATCCAGCCGAATACATTGTGTTCTTTAAAAATTCTTACCAGTTCCATAATTCCACCTCGCCGACATTCGCTGATTTTACAGATTTGTTTTTCAGCATGCGTTGGATTTCCTTGGTTGGTCCTGTAACGACCGAACCGTATACATTGACACCGTTTTTCTCTACATAATCCAATCGGTTATCCACTTTCAGGTCTTTTCGTTTTGAAATGACCTGTGCCCATTTTTCATGCTTGGACATGAATGTCAGGGCGTTGATAAACTGATCGCCATTTGATTTGCCTTTTGAATTAAGCGCAGCCAAGAACTTTGAATCCTTTCCAGGATAGCCAAGCGGCTCTGCGTATACTGTATCGTTTGTGTTTTTCTCTGTTTCGATTGCATTCCATAAAAAGCTCACATCATAGCCTTTGAACTTGTTATACACTTCTATTGTCGGGTATGCACGGTCATATGAAAGGTAGACCTCGGATACAGTTCCTTCAGGCAATGTCTTTAACGTTTTTTCTGCTTTTGCGGTTGTTTGTTCTGACGCACTTGATGGGTGTGTAAAGTAATGGCCGGTTTTATGCACTTCTAGGTCATAGTAGTTAACGGCCGGCGCTTTCACTTTATTATAAAACATTTCAACCCGTTCATTCCCTACTGCGACCGTCTTCGTACCGATCTGCTTTTGCAGCGGGAATTCCGTATTCATGCCAAACAGCTTCACTTGGCTTTTCAGTCCGGATGTATCGACAAGAACATTCGGCATGGTCAGGGCTACAGTGACTGCGGCGGTTTCCATAAACTCATTGCCGGTGCTGTGTTTTCCTCCCATTCCGTAATAGAGGTAGCTTCCCAGCGTACAAAGCGGCAAAATCATCAATGTCGAAATGACGGCAAGCACAGAAATTCGCAAATAAGACTTGCGTTTGCCGTAGGCTAAAATCGCTTTTTGTTTTTCAGGACTGATGCTGACATCCCAATCGTTATCGTCCTGCAGCTCGCTGTCAATCAATTCCTGATACACTTCGAGCTTCTCAAGTTCTTCCTCAAATGCGGTCATTTCCTGGTCGCTCATTTCCCCGTTTTTATATTGATCAAAACGCTTTTTAAATTCTTCATTCATCATTAACACCTCTATTATAAAGTGCTTTCAGCCGCTGTCTGGCACGAAATAAAACACTTTTAAAATTCGCCTCTGAAATATTCATAATATGGGATGCTTCTTTGTAATTTAACTCTTTTAAATAATATAGCGTTAAGGCCTCCCGATAATTATCGGGGAGCTCGGACATATAACCAGTCAGCACTTCCTTTATCTCTACCTGGTGGGCAGGGCTCTGAACAGCATTTTGAAAGAGGCTTCCGATCAAGTCATCAGAAATGGTTACTTCTTTCTTATGCTTTCTGACGTAATCAATGAAGGCGTTTCGCGCCACTTGAAAAAGCCAGGGCTTTACTTTGCTGTGATCATAGGAGTGAATGTGTATGTATGCCCGCATAAAGGTTTCCTGCAGCAAGTCTTCGGCAAGATGCTTGTCTTTTGTCATGGAGAGCAGGAACCTGTAAACATCATTCATGTACATTTGGTAAATTTCATCGATCGTCACTGCCTTTTCTCCCCTCTATCTTATACACGTATAAGAAAGGTTTAAAGTTGCACATTACGTGCAAACGGCTTTTTTATACCTAATCAAACACCATTTATATATAGTAACCAAAAATGGCCGCAAAAGATAGTACCGAGAAATGTTTAACATTTTTGCCAGCGGGGAAAAGATAGTGAAAAAGTGAAGGAGTGGCACAATGGAATATACCAGTATAGCAGACACAGGAATCAAAGCCTCCAGAATCGGCCTCGGCACATGGGCAATTGGCGGAACCATGTGGGGAGGCACGGACGAAAAAACATCAATCAAAACAATCCGCGCCGCTCTTGATCAGGGGATCACACTGATTGACACCGCGCCGGCTTACGGCTTCGGGCAGTCCGAGGAAATCGTCGGGAAGGCGATAAAGGAGCACGGCAAAAGAGATCAGGTGATTCTCGCAACAAAAACGGCTCTGGACTGGAAGAACAACCAGCTGTTCCGCCATGCGAACAGAGCGAGAATCATAGAGGAAGTCGAGAATTCTTTGAAACGGCTTCAAACGGATTATATTGATCTTTATCAGGTGCATTGGCCTGATCCGCTTGTGCCAATTGAAGAAACGGCTGAAGTCATGAAGGAATTATATGATGCCGGGAAAATCCGGGCGATTGGCGTCAGCAATTTTTCAGTTGAGCAAATGGATACATTTCGCGCCGCTGCACCGCTTCATACGATTCAGCCGCCATATAATCTGTTTGAAAGAGAAATGGAAGAGAATGTACTACCGTATGCGGAAGACAAACAGATCACAACATTATTATACGGCAGTTTATGTAGAGGGCTGTTAACAGGCAAAATGACCGAAGAGTATACATTTGAGGGCGACGATCTGCGAAATCACGATCCGAAATTCCAGAAGCCCCGCTTTAAAGAGTATCTTTCTGCTGTCCATCAATTGGACGAGCTGGCGAAGGCACGTTATGGAAAATCAGTGATTCACTTGGCCGTCAGATGGATCTTAGACCAGCCGGGGGCGGATATCGCTCTTTGGGGGGCAAGAAAGCCTGAGCAGGTTGAGGCGGTATCTGAGATTACAGGCTGGACACTGAGCAGTGAAGATCAAAAAGACATCAATACCATATTGGAAAATACGATATCAGACCCGGTCGGGCCGGAGTTTATGGCACCTCCGACCAGGGAGGAAATATAACAAAAGCTGAGGGCGAATCCTCAGCTTTTTCGCGTTTTAACCGGAGAAATCATAAAAATTAGTACCAGGTAATAAAAAATGTTGTTATAATAAGTAACAGAAAGAATCATTGATTACGACAAAGGAAGTGCGATATGTATAAGTTTTGTGCTAATGCTTTAAAAGTTATTCTTTCTCTTCGCGGAGGAGTGAAGGTGTATAACAAAGAAAACCTTCCGGCCGATTCAGGTTTTGTCATCGCGTGTACACACTCTGGCTGGGTTGATGTGATCACACTCGGAGTCGGGATTCTTCCTTATCAAATACACTACATGGCGAAAAAAGAGCTGTTTCAAAATAAATGGATCGGTTCGTTTCTGAAGAAAATTCATGCCTTTCCGGTAGATCGGGAAAACCCCGGGCCAAGCAGTATTAAAACACCGATTAAGCTGCTGAAAGAAGGAGAGATCGTCGGTATCTTCCCAAGCGGAACAAGAACCTCTGAGGACGTGCCTTTGAAAAGAGGTGCGGTAACGATTGCGCAAATGGGGAAAGCGCCGCTCGTTCCCGCTGCTTATAAAGGGCCTTCGAGCGGAAAGGAATTATTCAAAAAAGGTAAAATGAAGCTTATTATCGGTGAACCTCTTCAACAGGCTGATTTTGCCCACCTGCCGTCAAAGGAAAGACTCGCAGCAATGACAGAGGCTTTGAATAACAGTATTAAAGAGCTTGAAATGAAGCTGGAGCAGTTATAAACCATCATTACTTGCACGCACTGGTTTCCCGATTGTTTATAAGTTCCTCGGCAATTAGCTATACTAATTGAGGAATTGATTATTGGGAAAGGTTACGGAAAATGAAAAAAATCATTGTAGTAGGGGCTGGGATTTTAGGAGCGTCAACAGCATATCAGTTAGCTAAAATGGGGGCTGAGGTTCTTGTTATAGATCGGAAAGATAAGGGACAGGCCACCCATGCGGCGAAAGGCATTATTTGTCCATGGCTGTCACCCAGGAAAAATCAGGCGTGGTACAGGATGGCAAAGGCAGGAGCGCATTTTTACCCCTGTTTCATAGAGGAGCTTAGAAAAGAAGGCGAGAAAGAAACGGGTTATGCTCCTGTTGGTGCTCTTAGTGTACATCACGAGAAAGAAAAGATAGAGAAAATTGAAAAAAGGGTGCAGGAACGTAAACCAGATGCCCCGGAAATCGGTGAGATTTCCTTTCTTTCTGAAATGAAAACCGCTGACATGTTTCCGATGCTGGCTAAACGGTACCATTCCATTCATATAAGCGGAGCAGCCCGAGTGGATGGTGAAGTGCTGAGAGATGCATTAGTTCGTTCTGCTCAAAGAATGGGAGCCGTTTTTTTAACAGGCGATGCCAAGCTTCAATATCATTCAAAACGAGTGACAGGCGTAACCGTCGGTGATGAAAGTTATGCTGCTGACGAGGTGATTGTTTGTGCCGGTGTATGGGCAGACCAATTGCTGGCACCTTTAGGCATTCACTTCAAAGTAAGCGTGCAAAAAGCGCAAATCATATATGTGCAGGTTCCGGCCGCAAACAATATGGAAAGCTGGCCTGCTGTGATGCCGCCTTCTAAGGAATATCTGTTAGCTTATGCTGACAAGAGAATGGCCATCGGAGCGACTCGTGAAGATAACATAGAAGGACATGATGTACGGATAACGGCCGGCGGGCTGCAGGAGTTGTTGAACAAGGGGTTAGAAATGGCTCCTGGTTTAGAAAACAGCACCTTTCAGGAGGCAAGAGTCGGTTTACGCCCTTTTACCCCAGGTGATGTGCCGGTGATCGGACGTCTTCCCGGCTGGGACGGGATAATAGCAGCAAATGGGCTTGGATCGTCAGGATTGACTATGGGGCCCTATATGGGGCAACAGCTGGCGAAGCTGGCTCTCAAAATGGATGTAGATATCAATTTAGAGGATTATGATATAAAAAAAGCAGCAGAAGTTCATTGAACATCTGCTGCTTTTTGGTGTTTATTTGTTTGACAATGACAGCTGATCCTCTGGCAGTGCTTTGAGTGAACCGTCATTATTTAACACATTACGCCATGTATAACGCGGTTCATAACCAAGGATCTTTTTCGCTTTATCAATTGCCATCAGCGTTTCATATCCTTTTATATCTCTTTTTAAAGAGACATCCGGGAAAAACCGCTTAACTAAGTCTTCGCTCGGTTCTTTCATGATGGTGTCCGGCGCAGTAATATGGAAGACATCGTTTCCGAGATTGTTTTTTTCGACTGCAAGAAGGCAAGCTTGTGCAGCATCTCTGACATCACAATAGGCCCATGCATTTTTCTTTTGTATATCTTTTTGCTGCTCGTTCCAGTGCATGCCAGGGATTTTTTCGTACTCATCAGGCTCGTATATATTCGCAAAACGGAGGGTGACGATTTGTGTATTGGTAAGTTTTGAATACATGTCTGAGAGGATTTCAGTCAGCCGTTTTGCCATGGCATAAGATGATTTTACGATCGTCGGGTGCTCCTCGTCTACAGGAAGATAGCTGAGCTCTTTCGGGACAAACGGATATCCCAGCACCGTTTCACTTGAAGCCCATACCAGCTTAGGGATTTTAAAATCTTTACAGGCTTCCAGGACATTAAAATTGACGAGCATATTATTTTCAAATATCGCCTGGGAGGTATTCCTGACATCGGTCGGAATATTCCCAAGGTGGACCACAGCATCACAGCCCATAATAAGCTGACATACCTGGCCATAATCCCGCAAATCTGCTTGAATAAATTTTTTCGATGCTGATTCTTCTCTTAATAACCGATCTGACGCTGTTACATCATGGCCGGCCTCCAATATTGCTCTTACGGCCCACCGTCCTATTTTACCTGCTGCTCCAGTTACCACTACTTTCATGTTTTCACTCCTTTTTCTCGCTTTTAAATGAGATCCAGTCCCCTGATTAGAATTCCCGAGGATTACCGTTTTATTAGCAGCAGTTTTCATAGGAGAAGAATAGGAATGTTAAGACAAAACATAATAAAAAAGACACCTCAATAAAAGGTGCCTTTTTATATTACGCTTCTTTCGGTTCTCCAGCTTCGATCAGCTCTTCTGTCGCGAGCTTTTTCACTTCAATGTAAGCGACGTGGTGGCCGTCGATTTCGTTGATGATAAATTCGCAGCCTTCTTCGATGATAGAATCGTCTTTTTCAACATCGTATTTTTGGGTAAGGAACCATCCGCCGATTGTATCGACTTCTTCGTTCTCTAAATGAATGCCGAGGAGGTCGTTTACTTGGTCGATTAACACTTTTCCGTCAAGAATATAATGGCCTTCGCCGATTTTGCGAATTTCGTTAATTTCATCAATATCAAATTCATCGCGGATTTCGCCGACAATTTCTTCAATGATGTCTTCAACCGTTACGAGCCCGGCAGTCCCGCCGTATTCATCAGACAGGATGGCCATGTGGACCCTTTCTTTTTGCATTTTGACAAGCAGATCTTGGATCGGCGCAGATTCAATGACATGAATGATCGGGTTGACGAATTGTGAAATCGTGGAATCAACTGATACCTCGCCGCTGATGCAGGCGGTCAGCACTTCTTTAATATTAATAACCCCGATAATGTTATCCTTATCGCCCTCTTCCACAGGGTAGCGGGTATATTTTTCAATCTGAATGATGTCCATCATTTCAGAAATTCTTATATCATGCGGAAGGCTGACAATTTCGGTCCGCGGAATCATAATTTCCTTCGCGAGCCTGTCGTCAAATTCAAAGATTTTATTCACATATTTAAACTCTGACTGGTTAATTTCACCGCTTTTATAGCTTTCAGACAGAATGATGCGCAACTCTTCTTCAGAGTGAGCCAGTTCGTTTTCTGAAACGGTCTCCAGGCCAAATGCTTTTGTCAATAACCGTGCGGAATTGTTCAAAAGCCAAATGAACGGAAACATAATGCGGTAAAACCAAATCAGCGGTTTCGCAAACAGCATAGACACTGCTTCCGCCTTTTGGATAGCGACTGTCTTAGGTGCAAGTTCTCCGACAACAACGTGCAGGAACGTGATAATGGCATACGCAAAAATAAACGATATGACATGTGAAAGGGAACCTGGAACGTTTAATTGTACGAAAAGCGGATGAAGCATCCTTTCAATCGTTGATTCACCTAAAACCCCTAATCCAATGGAAGTCAATGTAATTCCGAGCTGACACGCAGATAAATATTCATCAAGATGCGTGGTCACTTTTTTTACGGCTATTGCTGCTTTATTTCCTTCCGCGATCAGCTGATCAATCCGTGAGCCTCTGATTCTGATAATGGCAAACTCAGATGCCACGAAAAATGCCGTCAGGGCGATTAAAACAGCGACAAAAATCAAATTCACTATGTCCAATTAGAACCTTCATCCTAGCAATGAGAATGAAGGTAACACCTCCTGTTAGATAAAATGGTTTTAACTTAACAGCAGCATAAATGATTGGAACACGGCGAGCTTTTCGGGCGGGAGCTTGCTTTTCAGCTTGTCACGCTCCTCGGGCTTCAGCCGTTCAAACCGATGCAAGATTCCGGAGATGTTTTGATTCATATGATCAATTTCTAATGCCAGATTTCCAATTTCATCATCAAGTTTAGCTGAAGAGGGAAACTGGTTCTCCAGTCGATCTTTAATATCGGACAGGGCCAATCGCTGCTTCTTGCAATCTACAATAAATATGAGTCGTTTTAGTGCGTTTTCATCGTAGTAACGGTAATTTGAACAGGATCTGGCCGGCGTAAGCAGACCGAGATTCGTATAATAATCAACTGTTCGTTTCGTTACTCCGGCAAGTGCCGCTAGTTCACTGATACGATATGTCTCAGCCCCATCTATATCCCTCCCAACCATCACGTTATAGTTATGAGAATAGTTTAATATATGAACGGTGTCTTGCACAAGTTTATTGTTTTTACAGACGTATACTGGAAGTTGTGGAATTCATATTCTGATTGAAGTAACATAGAAAGATAGAATTTTCAAATTTTTTATGCGGAAGGGACAGATGAAATTGGCTGGGTTATCCCGGGAAATTGAAGAAAACTTAAATAAAGGATCATGGATCCGCAAGCTGTTTGATGAAGGCGCAAGGCTGAAGAAAGAGTTCGGGGATGACCAGGTATTTGATTTTTCAATCGGAAATCCGGTTGTTGAACCGCCTGAAGCTTTTAAGAGAGCATTAATAGAGGAAGCTGCCAAAGGCAATCACGGATACATACAAAATCAAGGGCTTCCGGCAGCAAGAGAAAAAGTAGCGCAATTTCTGGGGTCCCGTTTTGAAGCCGAGTTCTCGGCGGAACGAGTCGTCATGACGGTTGGCGCAGGCGGCGCATTGAATGTCGCGTTAAAAAGTATCGTAAACCCGGGTGAAGAGGTTATTATTCTCGCACCTTATTTTGCCGAGTATAAATTGTATATTGAGAACTACGGGGGAAAAGCTGTAAGCTGCCCGTTGACGTCCCGGTTTGAGATTGATATTGAGGCGGTGAGACAATCGATTACCTCAAAGACGAAAGGGCTGATTCTCAATACACCTCATAACCCGACAGGCACTGTTCTCAGCCAGAAAAATATAGATGATTTAGGCGCTTTATTAAAAGAAATAGAAGAGAAGAGCGGACAGACGATTTATGTGCTGTTTGATGAACCGTACAGTCAATTAATCTATGATGAAGAGCTGGCAAATCCGTTTCAATCGTATCATCGTGTGATTTTGGCGAGCTCATTCAGTAAGGATCTCGGCATAGCCGGAGAGCGGCTCGGGTATATCGGATTAGACAGCAAGATGCCGGATGCCGCCCTTTTGATCAACGCTTTTGTGTTCTGTAATCGAACGCTTGGATTTGTGAATGCGCCTGTTATGATGCAGCGGGCTGTGGCAAGAATGGATGATTTAAGAGTAGACGCAAGCGCTTATAAAGAGCGCAGGGATTTAATGGTCGGCATTTTAAAAGAAGCCGGTTTTGAATTTGAAATGCCGAAGGGCGGTTTCTTCATATTTCCGAAATCGCCAATTGAAGATGAAGTCGCATTTTGCGTCCATGCCGCCCAAAAGTACAAATTATTAATCGTGCCGAGCAGCGGTTTTGGAATGAAAGGGCACTTCCGTTTATCCTTCAGTGTGCCGATCGAGCAGATTAAAAACTCACGGGATATTTTCGTTTCTTTATATAAAGATTTTGCTTAGGAAAACAAAGAAAAAGAAAACGGCTTTGAGTGCTGTTTTCTTTTTTCATATTCACGTTATCTCTCCTTTTCCAATCCAAACAGCCTGCTCCATCATAAAAGTCTAAAAATTAAAAATCATTTTTGGAATGAGTTGTGTTACAATAAAATATACAATTTATAATCAAACTTTGACTTGGAGGTGGTATGATGGGGCCCTCTGCTTAGGCAACAATACACCGCGTACCTCAATGTTAAGGAAAAATGATTATATCAGGAGGTGACTCCTTATCCTTTGATGAGAGGATAAGGTTAAATGGACGATATTGACAGTCTGATTTTAATTGGCGTGCTCATTGCTTTAACCGCGTTTTTCGTTGCAAGCGAGTTTGCGATTGTTAGAGTAAGGAGATCCAGAATTGATCAGCTTATAACGGAAGGAAACAAACGGGCGATACTCGCAAAGCGTGTCATTACAGATTTGGATGAATATTTATCCGCATCCCAGCTGGGCATTACATTGACATCAATCGGACTCGGCGTGCTGGGGGAGCCGGCATTTGAACGGCTGCTGCAACCATTGTTTGAACCGCTCGGCCTGCCAGAATCGGTTTCTCATGCAGTCTCTTTTGCAGTCGCGTACGCCTTGATCACGTTCCTGCACGTTGTTGTGGGCGAACTGGCCCCGAAAACGGTCGCGATTCAAAAGGCAGAACAGCTGACCTTGCTGATAGCGGGTCCATTGCGTTTATTCTATTTGCTCCTGTTTCCGTTTATTTGGATCCTCAATGGATCGGCGCGGCTTTTATGCGGCATGTTCGGTTTAAAGCCTGCGTCAGAACATGATGGTTCCCATTCTGAGGAAGAACTTAGAATGCTGTTGTCTGAGAGCTTAAAAAACGGAGAGATTAATCCGTCTGAATATAAATATGTGAATAAGATTTTTGAATTTGATAATCGGATCGCCAAAGAAATTATGATACCGCGGAAGGAAATGGCCGCTGTGTCAACAGAGATGACGATGGCCGAGATGCTTGAAGTCATGCTGAAGGAAAAATACACGCGCTGGCCTGTCACAGACGGGGACAAAGACAGTGTCATCGGTTTGGTCAATACGAAGCATTTGTTTTCTGATTTGCTGTTTATGACAGAAGAGGAACGAATGAAGATGACGATTCATCCGTATGTGCGGCCCGTAATCGAAGTGATTGAAACCATCCCGGTTCATGATTTGCTGATTAAAATGCAGCGCGAACGCATTCATATGGCCATATTGTCGGATGAATACGGTGGGACCTCGGGACTTGTGACGACTGAGGATATTCTTGAGGAAATTGTCGGCGAGATCAGGGATGAATTTGATGAAGATGAACAGCCGCTGATCCAAAAGCTTGGCGACCGCCATTATGTGATGGATGGAAAGGTTCGAATTGATCAGGTGAACAGCCTTCTTGGCACATCGATTCAAGAAGACGTCGATACGATCGGCGGGCTGATATTGAAAGAAAACATCGATATTGAGGCTGGTGAATCCATCCGCATCGGTTCATATACGATAAAGGTGCTGAAGATGGACGGCCGATTAATCAAGCAAATCGATATAAAAGAAGAGGCCGGCAACACAATCGGGGTTACAGCGCACCATACGCTGCCGATGCCCGAGCCTGTAATGCTGAACAGTGCAACCTTGAGCGAGAAATAAGCTCAAGGTTTTTTTTACGCTGCGATTGTCCAGCCGCACCAAAATGCCAAAAGCGACCCGCAAAGCGTCAGGGCGATGTACAGGATGCTTTCCATTACGCGTTTGGCCAGCAGGAGCTGAACACTTTCAACACTGAAAGTGGAAAAGGTCGTAAAGGCGCCAAAAAATCCCGTGCCGATGATGAGGGAGGCCGAAGCATTCGTAACGTAAAGCCCTGTAAACATTCCGAGCCCGAGAGCTCCAAGAATATTAACTGTTAATATGCCAATGGGCAGGCTGAGGCCTTTGGTTTTGGCGGTTATGACATTGCCAAGCCAGAAGCGCAGCATCGCACCAAGTCCGCCCGCTATGAAGATACCTGCTAGTGTCATCTTTCCTGCAGCCCCTTTCTTTGCTGAATGCCTGCAATGCGCCGTCCCGCCAGAACGCCAATCAGCGCTAGAACGATTCCTGATATCAATGAGACTGCCATATACAAAACAGCCAGTGAGGATTGTGCTTGCAAAAGCATCACCGTTTCTTTAGAAAATGTGGACATTGTTGTAAAGCCGCCGCAAAAACCAGTGCCTAAAAAAGCCAACAGCAAAGGCTGTTTTGCCCTGACCATAAAAAAGCCGGTCAGAATGCCTAATAGAAGGCTGCCTGCCGCGTTTTCCAGCCAGGTTGCTGCCGGGAACGGACCAGTGTGCATCCACATGTTTAATCCGTATCGGAGGCAGGCGCCAAGCGCGCCTCCGATAAAAACCGCGCTATATATTTTCATGTTTGCCATCCTTTTTGATGAAATCCGGGTAGTCTGTTACGATGCCGTCCACGCCCATGGCTTGCAATTTTGCTGCTGCCTTTTGATTATTGACAGTCCATGCAAATACTTTTAAGCCGCTTTTATGGGCGGAAGCGATCATTAGCCGGTTGAGTCGTGTGTATTTTATATTGACATTGTTTGCGATAGATTGGCAGGCCTTCAGCTGATTTCTGGACAGCATGCCAAAATTGGGCCTTGTAATGACTGCTGTCGAAATCGATGGATAAAGCTCGCGGAACCGCTGGACGGAGCGGAACTGAAAGGATTGGACAATATTATTAATAGAAAAAGAAAATTGCCCTAACAGCTGTCCCACTTCTTCTTCAATTCCGACTTGAGATGAATGGCCTTTTAATTCAATTAAAAGGCCGATTTTTTTGTGGTAGCGCTTGAGCACCGCTTCCAAGGTTGGAATACGCTCTCCCTGAAAAGCGGGGCCGTACCAGCTTCCTGCATCGAGCTTTTGCAATTCCTCCAATGTAAAATCCTTAACAAAACCCGATCCGTTTGTTGTTCGGTCAACCCTGTCATCGTGTATCACAACAATCTGCCTGTCTTTAGTAAGCTGGACATCCAGTTCGATCATATCTGCATTCATTTTCACCGCAAGGTCAAAGGCGGAAATCGTATTTTCCGGAGCGTAGCCGGATGCTCCGCGATGGGCAATGGTGTACAAGCTCAGTCAGCTCCTCGTATGGGCATTTCTGTTATTGTATCAAATCCATATATGCGCGGCGATACAAACTGGTGAATTTTTTCTGCCAGATCGGAATCGTCCGGGCTGAGCGTTGCGTATAACTAAAAAAAGACACTCAGCGTATCAGAGCATATTTCGTCAGAAAATTAGGTCTTTCGACATGTTCACAACAAATTCTGATCCTTTATAATAGCAAAAAAGGAGGCGAGATCATGGGAAAAGGGAGAATTAGAGTGGAGGAAAGAATTAAAGCCGAAACGGATGCTGAAATGCAAAAAGCAACTCTCCTTGATCAGACACAAACGAAAAAAAGTAAGTGACTGTCCCTATTGAATCTGGCTGAAAAGATGAATTGAGAAATGGCCCCGGCGTTCCGCCGGGGTTTTGTGCTGCAAAAAGACATTTAGAAGAGCATCTTTACGAATCTTTTAGTATAATAAACATTCGATTGGGATAGAGGGGAGACTGTCATGCCAGATTATCTGCAGCAATATTTCACGCTTGATAAAATCATACAAATCGGCATCAGCTTGGCGATTTTGCTGGTGTTTCTTATACTTAGAAAACTGTTTACAAGATATTTCTTTAATCTGCTTTTTAATTTGACAAACCGGCCGAAAACAGAAATTTTCAAACAGGTGGTACTTGCGTTTGACAAGCCGGCCAGATGGTTTTTTGTTGCCTTGGGGCTGTTTTTAGCGATCCGCTATTCACCGTTTTTAGACGAGCAAATGCCGGTCATCAGCAAAATATACCGTTCACTGATTGTGGCGCTCTTGTGCTGGGGGCTTTGTAATTTAACCGCAACGTCGTCGTTTATCTTCCATAAGGTGAATCAGCGCTTCGAGCTGGACATGGATGATATTCTGGCGCCGTTTTTATCCAAATTGCTCCGTTTTGTCATTATTGCGCTCAGTGTCAGTGTGATCGCTCAGGAATTCAATTATGATGTCAACGGATTTGTAGCGGGCCTTGGTCTTGGCGGACTGGCTTTTGCGCTTGCCGCGAAGGATACCATCAGCAACTTCTTCGGCGGGATCATTATTATTACTGAGAAGCCGTTTACTATCGGTGACTGGGTGGAGACGTCGACGGTAACCGGATCAGTAGAGGATATTACCTTCAGGAGCACGAGATTCAGAACAGCACAGGGGGCACTTGTAACGGTGCCGAATTCTACGCTGTCGATGGAAGCGATCACGAACTGGACAAGAATGACCAAACGCCAAATTACGTTTTCCATTCATGTGTCCTACGCTACGCCGATTGAGAACCTTGAACGCTCCATTCGTTCTCTCAGAACAATGCTCTTGGAGCATGAAGGCGTTGATAATGAAACGATCATGGTCAATTTTGATACGTTTGCGGACAGCTATTACAATTTATTTTTCAACTTCTATACAAAAACAACGGTTTGGGCTGAAAACCTCGATATTAGAGAGGACATTAACTATAAAATCATTGAAATCCTTGGCGCAGAAGGTGTCGAGTTTGCCTATCCCGGCCAAATGGTTGTTGTAAAGCAAAAGCACCAAAACGATCCGTTCCAAGTGAATCTAAATAAAGAGGAAAAGGAACGGGCTTAAAAAGGGGAAGACTTCGTCTGACAGAGGCGGAGTCTTTTTCATGGTAAAATAAGAGAAAAAAAGGCGGTGTTGAGGTGGAAGCATTCAGAAAGATTTTAAATGAAGCTCAGCGAATTGTCGTGCTGACCGGAGCGGGAATGAGCACAGAATCAGGAATTCCCGACTTTCGTTCAGCCGGGGGCATTTGGACGGAGGATGCCTCAAGAATGGAAGCGATGAGCCTTGATTATTTTTTAAGCTATCCGCGTCTGTTTTGGCCCAAATTCAAAGAATTGTTCCAGATGAAAATGAGCGGCAGCTTTGAACCGAATGAAGGGCACTTGCTTTTAGCTGAGCTGGAGAAGCAAGGGAAGCAGGTTGATATCTTTACACAAAACATTGACGGCCTTCATAAAAAAGCCGGGAGCAGGCATGTGTATGAACTGCACGGCTCTATCCAGACAGCAGCTTGTCCGGCATGCGGCGCCCGGTATGATCTCCCTTATTTGCTGGAGCGGGAGGTGCCGGAGTGTACGGCAGCCGGAAAAGATGGGAAGATTTGCGGAACGGTATTAAAAACAGATGTTGTTCTCTTTGGCGATGCCGTCCTGCACTTTGAGACCCTTTATGAAAAACTGGATCAAGCAGATCTTTTATTGGTCATCGGCACGTCTCTTGAGGTTGCTCCGGCGAGGTTTGTGCCTGAGGACGCAAGCCGGATTCCCGGCATGAAGAAAGTCATCATTAACCTCGAGCCGACGTATTGCGACAGCTTGTTTGACATGGTCATCCATCAAAAAATTGGAGAGTTTGCCCGGAGTTTGGGCATAAAAAAGTGAGGCCGCACTTATGCGCCTCACTTTTTTCATTCGTGAACAGGAACCATTGTGTCCTCTAACACTCCGAAGGAATAGCCCTTTTCTTTTAGTTTATTGATTAGTACCGGCAGCGCGTTTACTGTAGCAGGAAGATCATGCATGAGAATCACATACGGCCGGCTTGAATGGCCGTGTTCCATATTCTCAAGCTGCTGTAATACTGCAGTCACATATTTTGAATTGCGGTATTTCCAGTCCATGCTGTCGATCGTCCAATCCCAGTACACAAAACCGTCTTTTTCAAGATTGCGGATTTGTGAGGCGGTCAGTGACGGCTTGCTCCCGTATGGCGTTCTGACAAGATCGGTTTTATAACCTGTAATGTCTTGCAGCGTGTCACGCGCCTCTTGCATTTCTTTTAACGGAGATGTCGGCGTTTGATAGAACAATTTGTTATTATGGGTGACGCCGTGTAAACCGAGTGCGTGGCCTTCCTTTTCTGACCTTTTCACAGCTTGTTTGAATTCGTTCATCCGCGGTGACAGCATAAAAAATGTCGCTTTTACATCAGCGCTTTTCAGTACGTCGAGCAAGCGATTTGTAAAGGCTGACGGGCCATCATCGAAGGTTAAGTAAACCGTCTTATCTCCCATGTTCCGCTTTGTCTGCAGATGTTTTATCAGCAGATCTGGGGAGTCGTTTTTCAGCTTCAGGCTTTCCTTCTCATTGCGAAGCTGGCCGTTTGTTGTGACAGTGACTTCTTTTGCTTTTGATGAGCTGTTGGAATAACCTAAAATCACCATAAGCAAAAGCAGCACACATAAAACTGCTAAACTTGCAAATTTAAAAGCAAGCGAAACTGCAGAAGGAGAAGCGTCTCCTCTCGTTTGTCGCATAACAATCTCTCCATTGGCATAAAATCTCTACATACCGCTGTACAGCAGGCAGCTTATGAAGATGCCATATGTTTACAACCTATGTATTACCAGTCAAGTATACAGGAATAAAACTGGAAAGAACATAGGGAATTTGTCGAAATATCAGATTTTAAGGGAAAAATAAACTCCTTCCCGCTATAGATCTCTTGATCTTTCTGTTTTTCAGCTTGTCCAATATGATAGAATAAGTGACAATAACAGCTTGAAAAGCATCAGGGAAAATCTCGAAAAGGGAGGGCTTTTATGAAGGTTTTAGTCAATGGCCAGCTGATTGGGCGCAGCGAAGCATCGATCGATTTGGAGGATCGCGGTTATCAGTTTGGTGACGGTATCTATGAGGTTATCAGGGTGTACAAAGGGGTATTGTTCGGTTTGCGCGAGCATGCGGAGCGTTTTTTCAGAAGTGCGGCTGAAATCGGGATTTCACTGCCGTTCAGTATAGAAGATCTCGAGTGGGACCTGCAAAAGCTTGTACAGGAGAATGCGGTCAGTGAAGGAGCGGTATACATTCAGACAACAAGAGGTGTGGCGCCGCGAAAACACCAGTATGAAGCAGGACTTGAGCCGCAGACGACTGCTTACACATTTACTGTGAAAAAACCGGAGCAAGAGCAGGCATACGGAGTGGCAGCCATTACAGATGAGGATCTTCGCTGGCTGAGATGCGACATCAAAAGTCTGAATTTACTGTATAATGTTATGACAAAGCAAAAAGCCTATGAAGCTGGAGCATTTGAGAGCATTTTAATGAGAGACGGCGTTGTCACGGAAGGTACATCCTCTAACGTTTATGTTGTTATCAATGGAACGGTGCGAACACATCCTGCTAACCGGCTCATTCTTAATGGAATTACACGGATGAAGATTTTAGGGCTGATTGAAAAGAATGGGATCAAGCTTGATGAGAAGCCTGTCAGTGAGGAAGAGCTGAGACAGGCGGAAGAAATCTTTATTTCCTCAACGACGGCAGAGATCATTCCGGTCGTGACGCTCGATGGAGAGTCGATCGGAAGCGGTAAACCCGGACCGGTGACAAAACAGCTTCAGGCTGCTTTTCAAGAAAGCATTCAGCAGGCCGCAAGCATTTCATAATGAAGCATAAAAAAAGAGCCCGCTTTGCAAGCGGCTCTTTTTATTTTTTAACAAATCCAATCAAAATGGAGATCATCGGTGATATATAGAGGAAGAACGTAAACGGGATATAGTCTATGACGGGAACACCAAGCGCGCTCGCCATAAAAGCGCCGCTGACGCCCCAAGGGATCAACGGGTTAATCAATGTCCCGCCGTCCTCCAATGATCTTGTCAGAAATTTTCGCTGGATGTTTTGTTTGTCATATAAGGATTTAAATGATTGTCCCGGTATTAATATTGATAAATACTGTTCGCCGGTTGCAAGATTGACGCCGATGCTTGAGCCGACGGTCGCCGCAACAAGACGGCCTTTTGAGCGGATGCCTTTCATGACGCCTTCCAAAAGTGCAGAAATCAATCCGATTTTCTCCATTAATCCGCCCAGTGCAAAAGCAATCATAATGAGAGAGACAGAGCCCATCATGGATTGCAGTCCGCCTCTGTTGATAATTTTTGCGGCCGCTTCATTGTCAGTTTGGAACGTCGTGCCATTTTGCAAAGCTGTCATAAACGCCTGCAAGCTGCTGTCAGGTACAAAAATAGCAGTCAAAATTCCCGAGGAAATAATTCCGATAGTCAGAACGGGAATTACAGATACACGCTTAATCGCCAGCAAAACGACTAAGAGCGGGGAAAGAAGAGCCCACGGTGTCACGTTTGCGGCATCCTTTATTCCGGTGATGACATGTTGGATATCATCGGTTGAAGCAGCATCCGCTGATACAGATAAACCGAGAAAGTAAAACAAAACGATGGTGATAAGCAAAGCCGGAATGGTAGTGCCCATCATATGGCGAATATGTTCAAAGATCGGTATTTCGCCTATGCCGGCGGCGAAATTGGTTGTGTCCGACATCGGAGACATTTTATCACCAAAACAAGCACCGCAAATGACTGCGCCTGCTGTCCATTCAAGGGGAACGCCGGCCGCACTCGCCACGCCGATCAGCGCTACCCCAATCGTGCTCACAGTTGTCAGGCTTGAGCCGACAAGTGTGCTGATGATCATGCATGAAAACAAAGCTGTCAAAAGAAGGTGGCTTGGTTCAATAAAGGACAGGGCATAAACTGTCACGGACGGTATGGCGCCGCTGTACATCCAAGCGCCGATTAAGATGCCGATCAGCGCCAGAACGATAATTGGCTGTACGCCGTTTTTGATTCCCTCTACAATCCCTTTTTCTAGGGTCTTCCAAGAAAAACCGAACCATAAACCAGCTGCTGAAAGCATGACAACACATAGAAACAGCGGGATATGCGGTTCTGTATGAAGAAAGAATAAGCAAGAAATAATGATGCCTAACATGAATATAAATAAACCGACGGCTAACGGAAACGTCAGCTTTTTTTGAGAATCCAAAATAACACCCCATATATCTTTAATGCTTTTGTGCTTTTGGGCACGAAAGCATTATAACAGAAAAAAACGAAAATCTATGTTTTTTCACAATTATGAATATAAAAAAGCGAGCACAGGGCGTGCTCACTTCACGATTAAAACGGGTATATCAGATTTCGCTGAAAGCTTTTCACTTACACTTCCGAATATTAGCTTTTTCAGCCTGTTTTGGTCTCTGCTTCCGGTTACGATCATATCGGCAGAAATGCGGTTTGCATGTTCGATAATCGATTCAGCCGGATCACCTTCTAATATATCGATATCTCCATTTGCCTGCTGGTCATTCAGCATCATTCTGGCTTCGGCGATGACTTCTTCCGTACGGTCTTCATAGATCATTGGCTCAGGTGGTGCAACATCTGATATCAGCGGATCAGGAACACTTGTCATGCCTCCGCCAATATAGCTTGCCCCTGCTGCGGGCCTCGGCGGGTCGATGATGGTTTGATTGTCTTTCATATCATGTGAATGGGCGACGGTAATGGCGGCATTTACGGTTTTAGCAAGATCGATGGCTGTCTGAAGCGCTTTCTTACTATTTTCACTTCCGTCAAACGCGACAATGATACGGTCAGCATGAAACATCATTCTCACCCTTTCAAAAAACGTCTTACAACACAATACCCGGATTTGAGTACAATTAACCTTTTCCTATTCAAGTCATGATTGACAAAAAAAGGTTTTGTTTATATGATGAAAAAAGATGAAATCAGAATGGAAGGAGGGTTTGCTATGCCAAGGAATTTGCGTGTTTATCAAACAGTTTCATATTGGCGCGGCAAACTCTATGTTCTGTTTAATTGAACGTTTTTTTTGGTCGAGCCGCGCGCTGAAAAGCGCTGTGCATATCATATCGGTTAAAAAAGGCATGGAGCTGACGCTTCATGCCTTTTTTATATACAAAATCTAAGGAAAGACAGGTGTATGGGATGTGAAGACAAATACAAAGGCGAGGGCAGCTCATGTCAAACTGAACGAAAAAAGCTGCAAGGAAAAAATAGAAGGCGGCTGATGAGGAGATGGGAATCGATGTTTTCAGTATTGAAAAAGCTTGGCTGGTTTTTTAAAGCTTACTGGCTGCGCTATACGATTGCGATTGTGCTTTTATTAGGAGTCAATGTAATTGAAATGTTTCCGCCTAAGCTCTTGGGGAACGCCATAGATGATATGAAATCGGGGGCGTTTACTACGGAAGGGCTGCTGTTTTATATCGGTATCTTTTTTGTGCTGACGGCGGCCGTGTATATCATGTCTTATTTTTGGATGCATCAGCTGTTTGGCGGAGCGAATGTGATGGAGAAAACTCTTCGTACGAAGCTGATGGGACATCTGCTGGCCATGTCACCGCCGTTTTATGAAAAAAACCGTACAGGCGATTTAATGGCACGGGGGACGAATGATCTTCAGGCCGTCAGTTTAACGACGGGGTTTGGCATATTGACGTTAGTCGACTCTACGATGTTTATGATGACGATCTTTTTGACGATGGGTTTACTGATTAGCTGGAAGCTGACCTTTGCCGCCATTATCCCGCTTCCCGTCATGGCGATTGCAATCAGTCTATACGGAAGTAAAATTCACGAGCGGTTTACGGAGGCCCAAAATGCGTTCGGGGCGCTGAATGACAGGGTGCTTGAATCTGTTTCAGGCGTGCGGGTGGTTCGCGCGTATGTACAGGAAACAAACGATGTCCGCCGGTTTAATGAAATGACCGCCGATGTTTATCAGAAAAATATGAAAGTGGCTTTTATTGATTCGCTGTTTGAGCCGACGGTGAAGCTGCTTGTCGGCGCCAGCTATCTGATTGGGCTCGGCTACGGAGCGTTTCTAGTGTTCAGGAATGAGCTGACGCTTGGCGAGCTTGTTTCCTTTAATGTTTATCTCGGCATGATGATTTGGCCGATGTTTGCAATCGGTGAACTCATTAATGTGATGCAGCGAGGCAATGCGTCTTTAGACCGGGTAAATGAAACTCTATCTTATGAACCGGATGTGACAGAGCCAAAGCAGCCAGCTGAATTGAAAGAGCCTGGAAATATCGTTTTCAGCCATGTCAGCTTTACATATCCAAGCTCAACAAGCAGCAATATTCAAGATATTTCTTTTACAGTGCGAAAAGGGCAGACTGTCGGGATTGCCGGTAAAACCGGGAGCGGAAAAACGACGATTATTAAGCAGCTTTTGCGCCAGTACCCTGCCGGTGAAGGGAGCATCATATTCTCAGGCGTGCCGATTGAGCAGATCCCTCTTGACCGGCTCCGCGGGTGGATCGGATATGTGCCGCAGGATCATTTGCTGTTTTCACGGACGGTAAAAGAAAATATTTTATACGGAAAACAGGATGCAAGTGATGAAGAGGTTAAGCAAGCGATTGCCGAAGCACACTTTAAAAACGATTTACACATGCTTCCGTCCGGTCTGGAGACAATGGTCGGTGAAAAAGGCGTGGCGCTGTCCGGCGGGCAAAAGCAAAGAATTTCGATTGCGAGAGCACTTATGGCGAATCCGGAGATTTTGATTTTGGATGATTCGCTTTCTGCTGTAGATGCCAAAACAGAGGCGGCGATTATCAGCAATATCAGAGAAAACCGAAAAGGAAAAACGACATTTATTTTGACGCACCGTTTATCCGCGGTAGAGCATGCTGATCTGATCCTTGTGATGGACGGCGGCGTGATTTCTGAGAGAGGCACGCATCAGGAACTGCTGGCCAATAATGGGTGGTACCGGGAACAATATGAAAGACAGCAGCTGTTCACTGCGGAGGAGGGGGGAGCAGGGGCATGAAAACAGGGAAAACGTTATGGAGATATGCACTCCTTTATCGAAAATTGCTGATCACAGCCGTCCTATTGCTTGCGATCGCCGTCGGGGCAGAATTGACCGGGCCGTTTATCGGCAAAAAAATGATTGACGACCATATCCTTGGCATTGAGAAAACATGGTATGAAGCTGCAGAAAAAGATAAAAACGCCGTTCAGTTTCACGGCGTCTCTTATGTCAGAGAGGACCGTATGCAGGGACCTGTTTCTAAAGAAAAAGAAGCGCATATTTATCAAGTGGGAATGGCGTTTTATTTTGTTGATCAGGCGGTCAGTTTTGACGGAAACAGAACGGTTTCTGACGGAAAGCTGACGATCACAAACGGCGACGAGAGCCGGACATATGCTGCCGAAAAGCTGTCAAAGCAGGAACTTTTCCAGTTCTATCAACCAGAAATAAAGGGAATGGTGTTTCTGATCTGTCTGTATGGGGGCTTGCTTGTCTTTTCGGTATTCTTTCAATACGGTCAGCATTATTTGCTGCAGATGAGCGCCAACCGCATTATCCAAAAGATGAGGCAGGACGTGTTTTCGCACATACAAAAAATGCCGATTCGCTATTTTGACAACCTTCCGGCCGGCAAAGTGGTTGCACGGATTACCAATGATACGGAGGCCGTCAGGGATTTATATGTCACAGTGCTGTCAACATTTGTGACAAGCGGAATTTATATGCTCGGGATATTCACGGCTTTGTTTCTGCTGGATGTTAAGCTCGCGTTTGTGTGTCTGGCAATTGTGCCGATTATCTGGCTGTGGTCGGTCATATACCGAAAATACGCGTCTTATTACAATCAAAAAATCCGTTCGATCAACAGTGACATTAACGCAAAAATGAATGAGTCCATTCAAGGCATGACGATTATTCAGGCTTTCCGTCATCAAAAGGAAACGATGAGAGAATTTGAGGAATTAAATGAATCTCATTTTTACTTTCAAAACAGGATGCTGAATTTAAACTCCTTAATGTCCCATAACCTTGTCAATGTGATCCGGAACCTTGCGTTTGTCAGTCTGATCTGGCATTTTGGCGGTGCAAGCCTGAATGCGGCCGGGGTTGTTTCCATCGGTGTGCTGTACGCGTTTGTCGATTATTTAAACCGGTTATTTCAGCCGATTACAGGCATCGTCAATCAGTTTTCAAAGCTGGAGCTTGCACGGGTCTCCGCCGGCCGCGTTTTTGAACTGCTTGAAGAAAAGAATACGGAAGAAGCGGGTGAACCGGCGAAGGAGCGCGCGCTGGGGCGGGTTGAATTTCGTGATGTGTCATTTGCGTATCAAGAAGGTGAAGAGGTATTAAAGCATATTTCCTTTACCGCCCAAAAAGGCGAAACCGTAGCGCTCGTCGGCCATACCGGATCAGGAAAGAGCTCAATTTTGAATCTCCTGTTTCGTTTTTATGACGCACAAAAAGGGGATATTCTGATTGATGGGAGAAGCATTTACAACATGTCAAGACAGGAACTCAGATCCCATATGGGCATTGTGCTTCAGGACCCGTACTTATTTTCGGGCACAATCGGTTCTAACGTAAGTCTGGATGACGAGAGAATGACTGAAGAAAATATCAAAAAAGCATTGCGGCAAGTCGGAGCCGAGCCGCTTCTGGAAAAGCTTCCGAAAGGCATTAATGAACCTGTGATTGAAAAAGGGAGCACGCTGTCCTCTGGAGAGCGGCAGTTAATTTCTTTCGCAAGAGCTTTGGCGTTTGATCCCGCCATTTTGATTTTAGATGAAGCAACGGCACACATTGATACAGAGACAGAGGCCGTGATTCAGAAGGCGCTCGATGTCGTCAAACAAGGACGCACAACCTTCGTCATTGCCCACCGGCTTTCAACAATCAGAAACGCGGATCAGATTTTGGTCCTCGATAAAGGAGAAATAGTTGAGAGAGGGAACCATGAGGAATTGATGGAGGTCAAAGGCCAATATTATCAAATGTATGAGCTGCAAAAGGGTCAAAAGCATTCCATTGCATAACGCTCAAAAACCCAAAACAATCGTGTTTTGGGTTTTTTATATGTACTTAATAAGCCAGTCCGGCACGGTATCCGACATACTCTCCTGTAACGAGCTCACGATAGAGAAAATCAGCAGTATCACCGACCGTAATGCTTGAACCGCCCTCCGGCAAAACGTCACGCTCCGCACGATAAACGCCGGTGGCTGTTCCGTCCGGGAGGTAAGTGGGGCAGATGATGGTCCAGTCTAAAGATGATTCTTTTAGCATTTCGTATACTTTTGCATGCTCCTTGGCTGCGCGGGTCAGCTTTCGTTTTGATTCATTTGTTTCAAACCGGTATTTTCCCGGTTCATATCGGGAATCAAGAATGCCTGCAGTGCCGATTGTAATCAGCCTTTTGATATGCTGTTCCAGCATAATGTCGAGAATGTGTGTCAAAGCTGCTGACAGGGTATCATCACCATCTGTACCGAGACAGCTGATCACGATTTCAGCATCCTTCATAACTTTTTTCACATCTTCCCGGCAGCGTGCGTTCCCCATAACGATTCGGTCTTTTGGAAGGGGAAGCTCAGTAGGTTGAGATCTGACCAGAGCATAAATGTCAAATTGTTCATCTGCGGCAGCTTGTTTTAAAAAAGCTTGTCCGACGCGGCCACTGGCTCCAAATAAAGCGATTTTCATCAAAAAACCTCCTCGCCCTCATTATAAAAGGATGTTCTCAATTTGAACAGCGCGGGAAAGAATACCTGTACAAATAGACAGAACGATGGGAAACATATTCATGAATCATGGATATACTTACGAACTGAACCAGTTCCCAATTCACAACGGCGATGAATGACACCCTTATTCCCTCCCTTTTTTTCTAGGATATGTGGATCAGGAAAAAAGGGTGACAAATATAAAGAGAGCGCGGAAACCGCGCCCTCATAGCCATATATTGAGTTGTTATTGTACTCTGCCGCCCATTTGCTGCTGAGCGAAAGATACTAAACGTTTTGTGATTTCTCCTCCGACAGAACCGTTAGCGCGGGAAGTTGTATCCGCTCCAAGGTTAACGCCGAATTCAGAAGCGATTTCAAGTTTCATTTGATCGATAGCCTGAGCTGCGCCAGGAACTAGTAAGTCATTTGAAGAGTTTTGGTTAGCCATGTGTAAAATCTCCTTTTTGTTTAGTATGGTTGGGTTAACTGGAGTTGCACCAGTCTGTGGACCCGTCTCGGGTATCACTGCCGTCTCGGCGTAACCCAATGCTTGCCGGCTTGTTACTAGTATTATGTTAAAATGGCCGGAAACTCATGCGGAGAATTGAGTGGTAAATCTTGAGAAGACATAAAAAAAAGCTTAGCCGTTCAGGCTAAGCTAGTCATAAATATGAAAAAGCATCAGTTCATGTATCTCGTTTTTAAGAGCAGGCTCGTCAGCGCGGGCGGGAAACAAATTTCCCCATTCAATCTCACCGCTTTTATGATAGATGCCTTCATAATGGGTCCCTTTATAATAAAACGAAATTCTCCATCCGGGCAGCTTTTCTTTTTGGAACAAAGGTTTCCAGCTGAAATGAGAAATCATTACGGCCACGCTCCTTAAAATTGATGTCAATTGACCTGGATACGAACGAATTATGTTCATTGTATCACTGTTTCAGAACATCATTGAAGAGGTCTTTGGGATACAGTTTGTCCCAGCTCTAGATAAAGATAGGCCCGCTTTAATAAAAAAAGCGGACAGATTACGAAGGCCACAGCGCTTCATGGGAGGTGATCGCCTTCTCGGATAGATAGGAGGCGTATTCAAAGCTTCTTCGTTTTGTCAGAGAATCAACATGATACAAATTCGGATGAGAAAAAATACTGCGGCCCGGACGTGAATTCGCTTCAAACATCCATACTTTACCGTTCTGATCAATGCCAAAATCGAAGCCAATCTCCCCGATAAACCCCTCAATATGATCGTGAAGCACATGGCTTGCCGTCAGTGCCGCAGCAGAAAGCTTTTTAATGACCTTAATTCTTTCAGCAGGATCATCGTATACTTCTGCAAGTGTTTTTACAGTTCCGCCATTAGAAAGATGTGTTGTAATGCTGTTTTCTCCGGAAATTTTTACGGCTATTGCTGTCACAGTCCATTTCCCTTTTCTGTTTTTATTGGTATGGACACGAAAATCCGCTGGTTTGCCTTGAAATTTGATCAGATCGACACCTTGCTGAATGAGAAAGTCAGACGGATCGTGCTGTTTTTGAAATTCTGCCAGAAATGCGGCGGCATCGGAATAATCGATTGAAGAAAACGTTTTGGCGTCGTTTGTATGTTTCACTGTCAGGCCATCGTCTGTTTTTGTCAGCTGATATATCCCAGTGCCAAGTGCTCCGTTTGCCGGTTTGACATAAACTTTTTTGTATGCATCACAGAGTTCTGCAATTTTCTCCACAGATGGTGTCAGCTCGGATTTCGGCAAAAAAGGGGCGGTTCTCGGATCTTTTTCGAGCAATTGATGAACGCTCCATTTATTAAAAAATGTTTTATTAAACCATGGGATTTGATATTCATCAATCAGCCGTTTCTTTGTATGTTGCAAGAGAAGCGAATCTTCAATTTTTCTGTTTGGCAAACGGTCATAAACGACGTTCGGCAGCGGGACGATTTTTTTCTCCCAGCCGTTTTCTCTGTATAGGAGCCCTTCAATCGTACCCTCCTCCCAATTGATTTGGTGTGCGCCGAAAACGAAGCAGTAGCCTCCTGCTTGCTCGTGTAACGTAACAAGCTTAGAAAAAAAGAGGGAACGATCCTTAAAAGGGCGCTCAAGAGATACGGTAAAACCTGCCGTAAAGATGCCGATTAACGGCCCGATATGCACCGTATGATCATGAATCAGGATGTCAGCCCTGCTTCGGTGGGGAAGCAACAGCTCATGAAACAGATTTTCAGAGAGAAGCACGGTTTGTTCTAGATGCCGTCTGTAAGAAACGTGGCATCTGACAACCTTCGTCCCGAATGCGGCATGCAAAAGTCCGTCTCGCTTCATGGAAGAGGGGAGAAACAGGGTATTTTCACTGGTTTTGTCTATGCCGATCAAAAACCGTTTACGATTCACGCGGAAGAACTCCTTTCTGGCTTTGCTCAGAAAACAAATATTGGCAGCGCTTAAGGGGACAGGTATACAGTTGTTCTTTTTGCTCGGGAGAGACACGCAGGATTGATTTCCTGCCCGGTTTGGAATTGATATCTAGGATCCAAATTCTCCCGTCCTTCGCAAGGCATATATCGAGGCCGAGTTCAAACAGCGGCCCGTAGCGTTCGTCAAGGTAATACGGAACCGACTGAGTAATCGAGAACACGTCATCAAGTAAGACCACTTGCTGTTTTTTCGGTATATCTTCAAACCATGAATCGAATGTCAACGCATCAGATCCGCCTGACAAATTGGCCAAAAGCCCGTGTTTGTATCCGCGTCTCACTGCCTTTCCGACTGTATTCCATTCACCTGCTTCGTTTTTTTCCATGAAGAGGCGGATATCACACGGGTATTGCTCCTTATCTTGAATATTTAAATAAGGCTGAAGCAAATATTGATGCTGAAGCACTTTTTTGCACCATGTTTTGAAAGAAGTTTGGTTGGAAAAGGTTTTTGTCTGCTTATCCTTTCCGATGTGATAAGTAGCGGTTATGTTTTTCTTACCCAGCTCCAAAAGAATCACGCCTCTGCCTCCTGCGCCGAACGCCGGTTTTAAGATGCAGGCTTTTTCTTTGGTTAAGAAGGAGTGGATTTGTTCATAGCGGCTCACCTTCATCGTTTCCGGAATATAGGGGTTGATCACAGCGTGCTGCTGCAGATCATGAAGAACGGTCCACTTATCGGGAAGACCCAGCCCGATGAATTCCGTTTTCGGATATTTTTTGAGCCACTCAACGATCGGTTTTGCTTTTTGGGATTGTGAATCCTTGCCGTAAAAACAGCGGTCATAAATATAATCTGGAATCGCCATTTCAGTTTCGTTCCATGTGCTGCTGGCCGAATGATAGACCGATGCTTTGACACGCAAGGTGTCAGGTAAAATATCAAACGGTGTAAACCGGATGAAACGTATGCCAAATTCGGGTGCTCTTTTGGCCAACGCTGCGGAATAGTCCGCTTCATGCTGGCGGGATAAGGACATAAAACCAAGTGTTATCATGGTGAGACTCCCCCTTTTATTCAAAAGCTGCCGGCGGGTGTCAGCAGCTTTACGCTAAATACGTGTAAGACGAACGCAGCTGACGGTATTCTACTTTACAGAATACGATTCTCCACCTTGCCCTATTCCAAAAGAACAAGCTGATTTTCTGACAACAGGAATTTGTCTCCTCATTTGCTATGTGATTGCATCAGCATCTATAATACGAATAGGTACAACATCTATATGAAAAAAAGCTGAAGCACAGATGGAGGAAGATGAATAGGAATGGGTATTGCAGGAACCTTTATTTTTATGATCGTGATCGGCGCTGCCATTGGAGCGGTGACCAATCATTTAGCAATTCAAATGCTATTTAGGCCATATAAAGCGTACTATTTGTTTGGGAAACGAGTTCCTTTCACGCCCGGGCTGATTCCGAGAAGACGGGATGAACTTGCAAAACAAATGGGACTGATGGTAGTGAATCATCTCTTAACCCCTGAGGGCATTAAAAAGCGGCTCGTCTCTGATACAGCCAAAACGCAGGCTCTTCAAGTCGGGGAACAGCTGATTCAAAAGCTGTCACTTTCTGAAATGACAGTAAAAGAAGCACTTGAAAATGCCGGGGTAAAGCGTCCTGATGAAGCGGCAGACGCATGGATCAGCAACTGGACCGATGATAAGCTGAATGAGCTTTTCCGCCAATACGAGCACCAATCGTTAAAAGAGCTGGTGCCTTTGGAAGTGCAGGAAAAGCTTGAGGAAAAGATCCCGATGATTTCAGGATATATATTGTCACGAAGTGTCAGTTATTTTGAAAGTGATGAAGGGAAAATCCGTCTCGGCAATATGATTGATGACTTTTTAAAAGAGCGCGGCATGCTTGGAAGCATGGTGCAAATGTTTTTAGGCAATACAAGCCTCGCGGACCGCGTGCTGCCGGAGCTGCTGAAGTTTTTGCGGAATGAGGAAACAAATAAACTGCTTTCTGATCTCTTGCAAAATGAATGGGGCAAGCTGAGGGAGTACACGTTTTATGAGGCAGACGAAAAATGGAATGCCAAAGCGCTCATTTTCAGCCTGAAACGAAGAGTGCTGCAAACATTCTCGACTGCTCCTTTCTTTGACAATACGATTGGCACGCTTACCGTGCGCTATGAATCTGAGCTGACCCAGCAAATGCTGCCAGCACTGTTAGACAAATTGCTTGAAGGGATTTCGGCCAATCTTGAAAGTGTTTTAAAACGGATGCGCCTTGAGGAAATCGTCAAGGAGCAGGTGGATCAGTTCCCGGTGCAGCGTCTTGAAGAAATGGTGCTATCCATTTCAAAAAAAGAATTTAAAATGATTACCTATTTGGGAGGCCTTCTCGGCGGAATCATAGGTGCGATTCAAGCATTGTTTGTCATCCTTTTTTAAGAAGAAATGGTTCTTGATTAATGAAAGCAGCTCCATAGTCTGTTATAGTGGAGTGGTATGTCAAACGGCAATGATGAAAGGAGCTATTCACAATGGCTGTTAATTTTTATGATGTAGCGTATGATCTGGAAAAAGCATTACGCGGGAGCGAAGAGTTCACCCGTTTAAAAAACCTGTACGATGAAGTAAACGCAGATGAATCAGCGAAGCGCATGTTCGAAAACTTCCGTGATGTGCAGCTTAGACTCCAGCAAAAACAAATGGCAGGAGAAGAAATTACACAAGAAGAAGTGACGCAGGCTCAAAAAACAGTTGCGCTTGTACAGCAGCACGAAAAAATTTCTCAGCTGATGGAAGCGGAGCAGCGCATGAGCGTGCTGATCGGTGAATTGAACAAAATTATTATGAAGCCTTTAGAAGAGCTTTACGGCAGTGTCGAAGGCTAAACAGCAAAATCCCTTCTTGGAAAAGAAGGGATTTTTTATTCTTTCAGCAAACTTGGAAATCCAATGAATCTTTTACCTCTCCATTGATGATCACTGATAATGTATGAATTCCTTTGTAATGTTTTCTGGTAGTTAGATCCTTAAAGGATTGAATTCTTGTGTACGGCTTAGTTTCGTTTTTTCTAATATTTGTTTCTGTTATTTTAAATACTTTTTGATGACGCTGACCTCTTGCTTTTACAAAATCAATTGCGTACTCAATTCTTACTTTTTGATCCCTGTCTGAATGAATATAGAAAGAAAATTCAAGGCTTTCGCCAATGGCTATATGGCTTGATTGACATGTTAAATCATGTAATTGTATTGAATCAGCATTTTCATAACCAAAAAGCGATAAGGCCTGTTTATCACCCTTTTTTAATAAGGTCCGATAGGCGTGTTTGATGATCCAATCGGAATAGGGATGTGTTCCGTACCATTGATCTGCGACTTTTCTCAGCAAATGAGGATGCGTTTTTGATATATCATTAAGGTTGTTGGCCACGCTTTTCCTTACATACAAGGACTTGTCCTGCATCAGCTTCTCAAGGATCGGCAGAACGGGGGAAGGGTCTGATTTTAAAGCGGGTATCGATTTTCCCCATGGCAGGCGTGGCCTGCTTCCTTCGCTCGCAAGTCTTCTCACGTGTTCATTTTCATGCTCGGACCAATTAAGCAATTGTGCAATCATTTTTTCTTGATCTAAAAGCAAAAAAGGCCTCACAGCAAATTCTGAGGTTGAATATTGCGTAAAGTATTCCAATGCCTTTATTGATTCTTCCCAATGCGCTAACCCGTACTGTTCTACATAATCAGGGAATAGAATTCCGCTTAGTCCTTTAAAATGAGGGGCTGCATCCCGTAAAATTGTGAGCGCTTCATCGTAATGTTTTGGCAGTGTTTCGTATAAGGAAGCTATTATGCGGCGCATCCGCTCTTTTAAAGCGAGTTCAGGCCAGTCTTCCTGCAGCAATTGTTCCTCGAATCTGTCTTGGTTAAAATCAGGACAAGATGCCTTTATATGGTGTATCAATTGAGATATCAGTTTTTCATTGTATATTTCTTTTAAGTCAGCCACCTGATCACCGCTCTTTCATTTATTATTTATATTTTATGGGAATGTATGTTCTGAATCAAGCGATACATTCCAAAAATTAACAACCAATCCTACCTTAGTATACATCATTTGGATACTTTTTTTAGTTAAAAAAACCCTTGTCATCAGCAAGAAAAACTGAGATAATGGCATTGAAAGCGCCTACACTTACCTGATTTCAATTGGATACGGTCGCATATCATGCCGTTATATAGAGGGGATAAGCAACAGAGAGTAAGTGTTCGGAGCGCATCATTGGTCAAACAAGGGGTTCCTGATACATGATTTTTCGTAAATCGAAATAACGATATTAGGGAGAATGGCTGCTTCGATCGTATCCTATCATAATGCCAAAAACATAAAGTCTGCTGAGCCAGGCTTTTTTTGCTTTGCAGAAAAGGTTGTTCTAAACACAGAGACAGGGTCATATTCTATACACAAGTACAGTCATCAAGGAGGGGGACATCTCTGTGTCAAAACAATTGCTTGCCTTAAATATAGATGGAGCGCTTCTTCGGTCGAACGGAAAGATTCATCAGGCAACGAAAGACGCGATCGAATATGTTAAGAAAAAAGGGATTTATGTCACACTCGTAACCAACCGTCATTTTCGTTCAGCACAGAAAATAGCAAAATCGCTGAAACTTGATGCCAAGCTGATCACTCATAGCGGGGCATACATCGCTGAGAAAATAGACGCCCCGTTGTTTGAAAAAAGAATCTCTGACGATCACACCTTTAATATTGTTCAAGTGCTGGAGAGCTATCAATGCAATATTCGGCTTCTTCACGAGAAGTATTCGATCGGAAACAAGAAAAAGGTGAATTCAAATTTATTAGGGAAAGCACTCATTCACCCGTCTGATCCGATCTTTTATCCAGTCCAGTTTGTTGAATCATTAAGTGATCTTCTCATGGATGAGCCAGTGAGCGCACCTGTCATCGAGGTGTACACGGAGCACGACATTCAGCATGACATTACAGAAACGATTACGAAAGCTTTCTCTGCGGTTGATGTTATTCGCGTAAACGATGAGAAGCTGAATATCGTCCCGAAAGGTGTCTCGAAGGAAGCGGGTCTGGCCCTCGTCGCTTCAGAGCTGGGCCTGACCATGGATGATGTCGTGGCCATCGGACATCAGTATGACGATCTCCCAATGATTGAACTTGCCGGTCTTGGGGTAGCGATGGGGAACGCCGCTCCGGAGATTAAGAGAAAGGCCGATTGGGTCACAAGGTCCAATGACGAGCAGGGTGTTGCTTACATGATGAAGGAATATTTCCGGATGCAGCAGCGAAAAGGATTTCTTGATAAGTTCCACATGAAACGTGTGTAAAAAAGCCGCTCGCGCCCTGACAGGTGCGGCGGCTTTTTTGCCGGATTGATTTTAACGGTTTATTTCTGTACACTAAAGAAAGTTTTGAATCTGATAAATTAGGTGATGAAGTTGCAAATTAAAATAGAAGGCATACATGATGACCGCCTGCATCGGCCTCTGCAAAATATTGCAAATTTGTTTTATGAAGAGTGCGAGCTTGTGTACGGCGGAGGGGAGCCCGCAGATGTTGTCATTTCTTTAGACTGTTCACAAACGGATGAGCATGTGACGGTTTCGGGAGAAGTGAAGGGAACTGGCATAACGGAACAGCATACAAAATCTTTTTCTCCCGGCATGAATGAAAAAGAAGCTTTTAAGCAAGTGAAAAACACGATTTCTTATGTGTATCTCAATCTTCTTCAAGCGCATACGGGCATCACGCAAAAGTGGGGAATCCTGACAGGAATCCGGCCGACAAAGCTGCTTCATAAAAAGCTGCAAAGCGGAATGCCGCAGGAGCAGGCACATGCTGAATTGAAAAAGGACTATTTAATTCATGATGAGAAAATCGGGTTAATGCAGGAAATTGTTGACCGGCAGCTGGCGGCAGTGCCGGATTTGTATCAAGTAAAGGATGAAGTCAGTATTTATATCGGCATTCCGTTCTGTCCGACAAAATGCGCGTATTGCACATTCCCTGCGTACGCCATCCAAGGGCAGGCGGGCAGAGTCGGCTCATTCTTATGGGGGCTGCATTATGAAATGCAGAAAATCGGCGAATGGCTGAAGGCGCATGATGTGAAGGTTACAACCATTTACTTTGGCGGCGGGACGCCGACAAGCATTACAGCGGAGGAAATGGATCTGCTGTATGAAGAAATGGTCCGCTCCTTCCCTGATGTGAAAAACATTCGCGAGATTACGGTAGAGGCCGGCCGCCCTGACACGATTACGGAAGAAAAACTCGCCGTTTTAAACAAATATGACATTGACCGGATCAGCATCAATCCGCAATCCTATGAAAACGAAACGCTGAAGGCGATCGGACGGCATCATACAGTTGAAGAGACCATTGAGAAATATCATCTGTCACGCCAGCACGGCATGAATAATATTAACATGGATCTGATTATCGGTTTGCCCGGGGAAGGCGTGAAGGAGTTCAGACACAGCCTTTCAGAAACGGAAAAACTGATGCCGGAATCCCTTACGGTTCATACTCTTTCCTTTAAACGGGCCTCAGAAATGACGAGAAACAAGCATAAGTACAAAGTCGCCGGCAGGGAAGAGGTTTCTCAAATGATGGATGACGCGGTAGCCTGGACGAAAGAGCATGGGTACGTGCCTTATTATTTATACCGCCAGAAAAATATTCTTGGAAACCTTGAAAACGTCGGATACTCTTTGCCGGGACAAGAAAGCATCTACAACATCATGATTATGGAAGAGGTGCAGACGATTATCGGCATCGGCTGCGGCGCAGCAAGCAAATTTATAGACCGTGATACAGGGAAAATTACGCACTTTGCCAATCCGAAAGATCCGAAATCGTACAATGAGCGCTTTGAGCACTACACGGACGAAAAAATCAAATATTTAGAGCAGATTTTTGAGAGAACGACAAAGCAGCACTGATCACAGTGCTGCTTTTTTTTATCCCTGTTTTCTTGCAGGCTGAACATCAGGCTTCCATTTAAATACCTTGTTCAGTAAGCGGTAAATTCGTTTTGATTCCTTTGTTAAAAGCGGTCCTAAAATCGCCAGAATGAGGACATATAATGCGGCAAACGGCTTTAAAGTGGCTGACAGGCCGCCGGCTATCCCGAGATTCGCAACGATAATCGAAAACTCTCCCCGTGATACGATCGTCAGTCCGATATTCGATGAAGCCTTATGGGAAAGCCCTGCGCGTCGTCCAGCAACCATCCCGGCGATAAAGTTTCCGAGAATGGTCAGAATCACTGCTCCCAGCGCAAGCCAAACCGCTTCACCGAGCGAAAACGGGTCAATGCTGAGGCCGAAGCTGAAAAAGAACATCGCGCCGAAGAAGTCGCGAAACGGAACGACAAGGTGCTCAATCCTATCGGAATGCTCTGTTTCTGAAAAAACCAAACCGAGCAGCAGCGCGCCAATCGCTTCCGCTACATGGATCGTCTCTGAAAACCCGGCGATAAAAAAGAGTGCGGCGAAAATGACGATAATAAACACTTCATTTGAGCGAATGTCCAACAGCTTATTCAAGAGCGGCGGGAGCTTTCTGGCTGCGATAAAAAACAGCAGCATATAACCGAAAGCGATCAAAATGGACAAGAGCGCACTCCCGACTGATGTCGCATCACCTAACACAAGGCCGGAAACAACGGACAAATACACGGCAAGGAAAATATCCTCAAACATAATGATGCCGAGAATCAGCTCGGTTTCCGGATTGGCCGTTCTTTTTAAATCGACGAGCACTTTTGCGACAATCGCACTTGACGAGATTGTGATGACGCCTGCGAGGACGAGGACTTCTAGAAAGGAAAACCCGGTGATAAACCCATAAAGCAGCCCGAGGCTGAAATTAATCAAGATATAAATCGTTCCGCCAATTGCAATTGATTTTCCGGATTTGATTAATTTTCCTACGGAGAATTCGAGTCCGAGATAGAAAAGGAGGAACAGCACGCCCATCCGCCCGAAAAACTCGATGATTTCACTGCTTTCTATAAACGTAAGGTCAATAATCCCCACTTTCGGCGCGTGCGGTCCAAGCAGCATTCCAAGCACAATCAGAAATGGAATAATCGAAAATTTAATTTTGTTGGCGATTACACTGGCAATCGCCACAAGAACAAGCGCAGTCCCGACTTCAAATACAAGATGATCCATCGGCCGTTCACACGCCCTCTCCAGAAAGAAAATCATGAATCAGTTTCTTCAGATGCTTTCTTTCACCTGAGAGGACAAGTGTGTCATTTTCTTCAATAACCGAATCGGCTCCGGGATTTAAAAGCTTTTCCTGGCTGTGTTTGATGATGGCAATCACAGTGACATCGTAGTTTTGGCGGACATCAAGCTCCCCGAGTGTGCGCCCGATTGATTTGGCGCCTTTTTCGACCTTAAACCATTCAATAATGAGATCGCTGAAGGCCATTTCGATGGATTCCAGCGCTTGCGGTTTATAGACCATGCCACCTAAAATAGCGGCAATTTGCCTTGCTTCAGAATCATCCAATGAGATATTGGAAAGAAGCTCATCGGGGTCCTGGTCATTAAACCGGTAAATTTCTCTTCTTCCGTCATCATGAATGATAATCGTCATTTTTTCGTGACTTCTCGTTTCGATTTCAAATTTTTTGCCGATGCCCGGCAGATCGTTTTCTTTAATATTCAATGAAAATCCCTCCGAATGTAGTGTTGGCTAAATGGGGTAAGTTAAAAACAAGAATATTTATATTCGGAGGTAATTAGACTGGTATTTGACAGGGACGGCACAAACCTTTTCCAACCTGTTTATCAGCGGTTCGTCAAGAGGTTTGACAGACAGCTGCCTGACAGACTGCGCCAGCGGGGTGTACTCTTTGATCAGCTCTGCCGGGTACATGCTGCCCGGCGACGGTGTTTTGGCCGTTTGTGTTTCCTGCGGATATGAGGACATAGGCACATAGCTGTCAGTGCTTGCTTCAAGCTGGGAAGGCAGAACCACGTCCGAAGGGGGAAAGTACACCATAAATAAACTTAACAGAAAACTGATCAGCAATTTATCCATGTTCCTTTCCCCCTTTCTCATCCTGATAATCCCTTCTTTTTCACTATATAAAACTTTATGTTTTCATTCAAACAATATGCATTTTTCAGTATCTATTGACCTTGAAAAATAAAAAGGTTTATTTGAGGATGGCGGGGAATGTATAGAAGAAAGAAAAAAGCAAGCGCATACATGGAGGTGCTTCATATGGAATTTATTCAATATGAACGGAATGGAGCCGTTGCCGAGATTATCCTGAATCGCCCTGATGCCCATCACGCCCTGAATGAACAGATGCTGTCTGAACTGAAGGAGGCGGTTGATAAGGCGGCTGCAAGCGAGGCGCTTATCGTTCTCCTGAGAGGAACCGGGAAAGGCTTTTCGGCCGGCGGAGACATCCGGATGATGACGTCAGAGCATGACCCTGATCAATTTAAGCAGCTGATTGATACGATTGAGGCTGTCACTTTGACATTATATCAAATGAAGAAAGTGACAATTGCTGCTATTCACGGTGCTGCTGCGGGACTGGGCCTGAGTTTGGCACTGTGCGCTGACATTGTGCTCGCAGAAAAAAACGCTGTTCTCGCGATGAATTTTATCGGCATTGGGCTTGTTCCGGACGGCGGAGGGCATTATTTGCTGAAGAAAAGAATTGGAGAGGCGAAAGCGAAAAAGCTGATTTGGACCGGGAAAAAGCTTTCCGCCGCGGAAGCCGCCGATATGGGCCTCCTTGACGGGACATTTGCCGGAGACCCTGCGGAAGGCGCGAGGCCCTTTATCGAAACCCTTTTGGCCTCACCTCTTTTGGCGATGATCGAAACGAAAGCCATCTTTCAGAGCCTCCAGCTTGAAGAACTAAAAAAGGTGCTTTCTCTTGAACGCAACGCCCAAGAGAAAATGAGAAGGACCAAGGATCACCAAGAAGGAATCCGTGCCTTTTTAGAAAAACGGGAGCCGAAGTTCCAAGTGTAACAGATCAGCCGGAAAGCTGATCATCTGTGAAACAAAATCAGCTTTCCGGCTGCATTGACTAAACGATGGGTATGACTGTGAAGCTCTTTTTCTTTTAACAGTGCCTCACCGTGCGTTTTTGCCGCTTCTTCATTTTCTGCCTCGAATCGCTCGTTTACCAGTGGTTTCCCCGAAGGATCAAAAGCTGTAAGGAAATAATCAGCCATCAGGTTTCTCCTCCATTTTCAAGGTTTTCAGTCTTTCTTCATTTATATTCTAAATAGGAAATCAAAATCCTTCATTATGTTTCATCCAAAATTAGTATATAATGGGTCAGGGAAGGAGGAGATTCGGTGCTTAAGATTGATCATGTCACGAAGACATTTGGAGATTATAAAGCCGTTGACGGATTAGACTTAGACATTCCGGAACAGCAAATGTTCGGTCTTTTAGGCGCAAACGGAGCGGGAAAAACGACGACGTTTCGCATGATCCTTGGCTTATTAAGCATTACGGAGGGCTCAATCAGCTGGAAAGGTCGTCCTGTGAATTACAGTATCAGCAACAAAATCGGTTACTTGCCGGAAGAACGGGGCCTTTATCCGAAAATGAAGGTAAAGGATCAGCTTGTCTATCTTGCCAGATTAAAAGGGATGGAGAAGCGGGAGGCTGTAAAAGAGCTCGGCACATGGCTTGATCGCTTCAATATAACAGATTACGAAAATAAGAAGGTGGAAGAGCTTTCGAAGGGCAACCAGCAGAAAATCCAATTTATTTCGGCAGTTTTGCATAAGCCGGAGTTGCTGATTCTTGATGAACCATTCAGCGGTTTGGACCCTGTCAATGTTGAGCTGTTAAAAGAGGCTGTAATCTCTCTGAAAAACAGCGGTGTTTCTATTTTATTTTCCAGCCACCGGATGGAGCATGTCGAGGAGCTTTGTGAGAACCTTTGCATATTGCAGAAAGGAAAGCCGGTTGTACAAGGCAGACTGAAGGAGATAAAGCGTTCCTTCGGCAAAAAGAATGTCACGATTCACTCCGATGACGATCTGCGTTTTTTGCAGTCTCATGAAGGCATTCTTCAATGGAAGGAAACGGCCGACGGCGTCAAGCTGCAGATTGCCAATGAAGACATCTCTCAAGAGATTTTTGCCATGCTCCAAGGAAAAGGGTTTATCAGGAAGTTCGAGCTTGAAGAGCCGTCACTGCATGATATTTTTATAGAAAAGGTGGGGGCCATCTATGAATAAATTTTGGATCATGCTTTCTCATACATACAAAAATAAGATTATGGCAAAATCCTTTATTATTTCAACTGTCATCACGGTACTGCTTGTTTTAGTTGTAACGAATCTAGAGTCGATCATTTCTCTGTTTCAAGATGATGACGCGAAAGAAAAAATCGCCGTTGTTGATGAAACAAACGAATTATATCCGGTTTTCTCGAAGCAGCTGAAAGCGGTGGATACAGACAGCGATCTTGATGTGAAGCAGTCGAAGCAATCGGAGGATGAGGTCACAAAGCAAGTCAAAGATGAAGCGCTCGATGGCATGCTCATCATCAAACGTGATGAAAAAGGGACCATTTCAGGAACATATAAATCGTTAACGATTTCTGATGAGAGCACATATCAAACGCTGCAGCAGGCGCTGACGCAAACCAAAACGGCTGTCGGAACGGCGGAGCTCGGCGTTTCGCAGGAAACGATCAGCAGCCTTTATGCGCCCGTTACTGTCGGGCAGGAGGCGCTGAAAGAGGGAGCGAAGTCTGAGGAAGAGCTGGGCCAGACGGTAGGGCTTGTTTATATTATACTGTTTGTCATCTATTTCTCTGTGATTATGTATGCCAGCATGATTGCAATGGAGGTCGCAACCGAAAAATCTTCGCGTGTCATGGAAATTCTTATCTCAAGCATGCCGCCGATCCAGCAGATGTTTGCAAAGCTGCTCGGCATCGGGCTCGTCGGGATCACACAGCTTGCTGTCATTATAGCTGCCGGCTCATTGTCGCTAAGGTTGAACAAAACGAGCGAAACAGCTTCATCTGTCGGGGGATTTCTTAATCTGACCGACGTTTCAGCAACGACTGTTGTTTATGCTGTTATTTTCTTTTTGCTCGGATACTTTTTATACGCGACACTCGCCGCGTTTCTCGGCAGTGTCGTCAGCAGAATAGAGGACGTGCAGCAAACGATCACGCCGATGACGCTATTGGTTGTCGCCGGTTTTATGATCTCGATGTTCGGCTTGAATGCACCAGACGCAGGATTTATTACGGTAACCTCGTTTATTCCGATTTTTACGCCAATGATTATGTTCTTGCGCGTCGGCATGCTTGATATTCCGTTTTGGCAGGCGGCTGCCGGAATCGGAATCACACTGCTCACCATTATCATACTGGCCGTCATCGGCGCCAGAATTTACAAAGGCGGTGTGTTGATTTACGGCAATTCAAGCGCGTTCAAAGCGATCAAACAAGCGCTGCGTTTAGCGAAAAACTGATTGGAAAACAGCCTGGGGATTCTCAGGCTGTTTCTTTATTGACAGAACGTGCATTCGTAAGAATTCGGTGCTAAAATAAGGGTACTTCATCCTGGAAAGGAGCAGAATGTTGACTGATCTAACCTTTATTCATGCGGCAGATCTTCATCTTGACAGCCCGTTTTACGGGATATCGCATCTGCCGGAACCGATTTTTGCCCGGATCAAAGAAAGCACGTTTGCAAGCGTGAGACATATAATAGATGCCGCAGTGAGAGAAAACGTTGATTTCATTTTGCTGGCGGGGGATCTGTTTGACGAAGCCAATCGAAGCTTAAAGGCCCAACTTTTTTTAAAAAAACAGTTTGAAAGACTCAGAGAGTGCGGGATTTCAGTTTATGTGATCTTTGGGAACCACGATCATCTGGGCGGGGAGTGGACGCCGATTGAATGGCCGGAGAATGTCCACATTTTTACGTCCGCTGTTCCTGAAGAAAAATCGTTTTATAAGCAAGGCAGGCGCATAGCAAGCATTTACGGCTTCAGCTATCAGGCCAGGGCCGTAACGGAAAACCAAGCCGCCCGCTACCGGAGGTCAACTGATGCGCCGTTTCATATCGGTATGCTTCATGGTACGTTATCGGGATCTGAAGGGCACGATCCGTATTGCCCGTTTACACATGACGATCTCGTAAAAAGCGGGATGGATTATTGGGCGCTTGGCCATATTCATAAACGCCAAATTCTTTCTGCCGGGAACCCGGCAGTCATCTATCCGGGAAACACGCAAGCGCGCCATATGAAGGAGACTGGAGATAAAGGCTATTATCTCGTTCGTGTGACAAACGGAGACATTTCTTATGAATTTCAGAGAGCGCATGATGTCCTGTGGGAAAAAGCGGCAGTTGATGTGACGGAGGCAAAGAATATGACTGCCCTTTTCCAAATGGTTGAGGACGCGTTTTCGAAGCTGCGGATAAAGGGGAGCCCTGTTTGTGTAAGACTCGTATTGCAAGGGCGGGCGCCGGAATGGCTGCTGGAGGCGCCGAGAGGCACTTTGGACGAGCTTCTTGAAGCTTTTCAGGAGCAAGAGGCGGAGGAGGAACACTTCATTTGGCCGCTTTCATTAGAAGATGAGACAGAAAAAGAAACAAACCTTACAAACCTTGACCCTTTTTTCGGCGGTTTATTTGAAGACATTGATGGCGGCGATCTCTCAGATGTGCTGAAAGGGCTTGAGCGTCACCCTGTATATAGAAGGCACGCGGACCGGTTTAGCCAAGAGGAGTTAAAGGAAATAAAAGAGCAGGCACAAATTTTATTGAAAAGACAGCTTAAGGTGCTTGAAACATGAGGCGGTGAAAGCTTTGCGAATTAAATCTTTACATATCTACCATTACGGGAAATTTTCCAATCGGACCTTTCACTTTTCCGCCTCACCTGTCCAATTAATCTACGGATTAAATGAGGCAGGAAAAACAACGATGATGTCATTTATTGAAAGCATGATGTTCGGTTTTCCGAAAACGAAAAAATATGAACCGAAAGCAGGCGGTGTCTACGGCGGTGTTCTTGAAGCTGAACATCCTGAGTATGGGGTGTTGAAGATCGAACGGACGAAAGGGACTGCCGAAAAGCTGAGAGTGTACACAGAAAAGGGCGAAGTGAAGCAGGGAGATTTTTTAAAGCAGCTATTCCAGGGCACGGACAGGGCGCTGTACAAAGCCATTTATTCGTTTGACGTATTCGGGCTGCAGGAAATTCACGCCTTTAATCGCGACAAGATTGGGGAGTTTCTGCTGTTTTCCAGCTTGTTTGGCGCCGAGGCCGTCTCTAAACTTGATTCAAGGCTGGCCAAGGAAAGCGAAAGGCTCTATAAACCAAACGGGCGAAACCCTCAATTGAATCAGGAGCTGGAAGCGCTTAAGCAGCTGACAGCGAAGCTCAAACAGGCGGAAGCAGAGGAAGCGGGCTATCATCAGCTTCTTGAGGAAAAAAGAACGCTTGAAGCCCGTCTTGCAGCGGCAGAAACCGAATTGAAGGAGGCGGCAGGACATATCCGAACCATTGAGGGAGCGATTGAGCTGAAGCCGCTGCTAAATGAAAAAGCGGCGCTGGAACAGGCGATTGCTCAATATCCGGAACGGGCGGGACAATTTCCGGCTGACGGGCTGCATCAGCTGGAAAAGTATGAATCCCATCTTCACCCGAAATCCGCACAGCTTGAGGCGCTTCGGGTGAAGATGGCAGAACTGGACAAGCAGATGCAAAAGCTTAACCCGGATAAAGAAATATTGGCGAAAGAAACGCTGATACAAGAGCTTTCGGCAGGGTTTCATATGTATCAATCCTGCGGAGAACAGCTCGCCGCCATTCAGGCACAGCTGCGCCAGTCGTCTGCACAGGCAGCGGCCGGGCTGGAACAGCTCAATAAAACGGATGAAAATGAGCTTTTGAATATGAACACGTCATATGATTATGAATGGCAGCTTCAGCAGGCGGTGCAGCAATACGTGCAGGCAAGAGACAGAAAACGGCAGCTTGATGAGACGTTTGAACTTGCCCGGCAAGAGCTGGAAGACGCAGAAAAGGCTGTTCATGCTGCTTCGTCCGCCATCCTTGAAAACAGCCAAAGAAAAGATAAAGAAGCGGCTCTTAAAGCATATGATGAAGCACAGGGGCAGCATCAGGAGCAAGCGAAGCTGAGAGAACAGCTGAAGTTTTTTGAAAGGCAGCAGGCAAAACAGAAAAAGACTGTTATTGCAGCTGGTATGTTGTTCATCGTTCTATTTCTGATGCTGCAGCAATGGATTCCCGCCATAAGTATCGGAGCTGCTCTTATCGTGTATTGGCTTGCAACAGGGAAAAAAACACCGTCTTCCCGAAACAGCGGGGAGCCGAGACAGCCAATGACGGAAATTTCGCCGGCAGAAGCCGAAGCGCTTCGAGAAGCGTTATGGGAGGATGACCGCAATAAACAGCAGCTCATCACACAGCGGGCAGTGCTCCAGCAAAAAGAGACGGCTTATGAAAGGGTCATCCAGCAGTTTGAACAGTGGGAAGCAGATATGGCCCCGTCCTTTACTCAGGTCGAGCGTTTTATGAAGGAGCTCGGATTCAAGGAAGATCCGTCTTTTTTGCTTGATGCTTACAGCTTAATGAAGGATGTCAAAAAAGAAGTGAAGAAAAAGCATGAGCTGACAATTGAAGCGGGACGGCTGAAAAAACACCGGCGCACATTCGAAGAACGCGTCAGCAAGCTTATGTCTGAGAATCATAGTGAGAACATCTCTATTTCGGACGCCCTTCACACATTGCAAAAAAACGTTGAACGTGAAAAAGAAATCGAGAAACAAAAAAAGGGAATTGAAACAGATATTCATTATACAAAGGAGCAGCTGCTGGAGCTGGAGCAAGAAATACAGTATTTTCAAGCCCAGATCGAACAGTTATTTGCCGCGGCGGCTGCGAAAGACAGAAATGAGTTTTGCGCCATTGCAGACATCAGCAGGAAATGGAAGGATACGGAGATCAAACTTCATCACATAAACGCACAGCTTCAAGGCGGACACCCTGAGGAGATTGAACTGGCGGATTCCAATACGCTTACTGAATTGAAAAACAAGCAATTCGTTGAGAATGAAAGAAAAGAACGGTTGACTGAGGAGATCCAACAGCTTCGGAGTCAAATCGCACTGCTCTTCGTCAAACAGGAACAATTAGAGGCGTCGGGATTGGTCTCAGACCTCAAGCTGCAAACGGAAATGCAAAAAGAGCGTGTCAAAGAAACCGCTAAAAAATGGGCCTCAATACAAATGATCAAACAGGTGATCAGAAATAAATTGGAGCGTCATAAAAAAGTCGAGCTTCCGCGCCTTCTGGAGACCGCCGGAGAATTTTTCCGTCCATTGACTGACGGAAGCTACAAGACGATTTATTTTTCTGAAACGGATGATTCCATTATGGTCATGCATTGTGATGGAACTGTTTATCATGCCGAAGAGCTGTCACAAGGGACGTGTGAGCAGCTGTATACAGCGATCCGATTTGCTCTGGCCGTTACACGTCAGGATTGGGCCAGGCTACCGTTCCAGCTTGACGACAGCTTTGTCCATTTTGATCAGGAAAGGCTGAAACGTGTATTAGACGTTCTTTATGATTTATCTGAAGGCGGAAGGCAGATTTTGTATTTTACATGCCATGACCATGTTAAAGATGCATTTCAAAGCAGTCAGATCATCCATTTGGTGTCATAAAAGAGGTTCTATAGCTGTAAATCGGTATGTGATATACTGATATTATGTAAGATACGGAGGGAGCTTTAATAGAATGGCTAAAGGGATTATGCTACATGAGGTTGGCGAACAGGTGGACCAATATCTATTGATTAAATCCTCGACAAAAGGGATTGCAAGCAATGGGAAACCGTTTTTAACGCTGATGCTGCAAGACCAGTCAGGTGATATTGAAGCGAAGCTGTGGGATGCCAAGCAAAGTGATGAAGTGACCTATGCGCCGCAGACGATTGTGAAGGTCGTGGGGGATGTCCACCATTACCGCGGGCGCACCCAGCTGAAGCTGAGAAATATCAGGCCGGTAAGCGAGCATGAAAACGTCAATATTGATGATTTTTTAGAAACCGCGCCGATTCCGAAAAATGAAATGATGGATACCATCACTCAATATATATTTGAAATGAAAAATCCGAATATCCAGCGGATCACAAGGTTTTTAGTCAAAAAACACGAAGCTGAATTTATGGATTATCCGGCGGCTACGAAAAACCACCATGAGTTTGTCTCAGGTTTAGCGTATCATGTTGTCTCTATGCTGAATCTGGCGAAATCCATTGCAGATTTATATCCGTCTCTTGACCGTGATCTGCTTTATGCCGGTGTTATCCTGCATGATCTTGGAAAAGTGAAAGAGCTGTCCGGCCCTGTTTCTACTTCCTATACGGTCGAAGGCAATTTGCTTGGCCATATTTCGATTATGGTCACAGAGCTGTCAAAAGCGGCTGAGGAGCTTCAAATCGATTCTGAAGAGGTATTAATTCTTCAGCACTTAATTTTAAGTCACCACGGCAAAGCAGAATGGGGCAGCCCGAAACCGCCGATGGTGAAGGAAGCGGAAATTCTGCACTATATAGACAACCTGGATGCGAAAATGAATATGATGGACAGAGCGCTTGAGCGCGTGAAGCCGGGCGAGTACACTGAACGTGTATTTGCGCTGGAAAACCGTTCCTTTTATAAACCGACTTTTCACAAATAAACAAAAAAGGACTGATGCTGATACATTCAGGTCAGTCCTTTTTTATGCGCTTTTGCCGCTCATAACTCGTCTCATTCCCGCATATGGTTAAGAATAAAGAATCTATGCAAAAGGGGGAGGAGCCCGTGTTATTTTTTCCATGGTGGGTGTATCTTTGTATTGTAGGCATCATTTTCAGTGCATATAAACTTGTGGCGGCAGCCAAAGAGGAAGAAAAAGTAGACCAGTCCTTTATTGAAAAAGAAGGGCAGATTTATATGGAGAGGATGGAAAAGGAGAGAGAACGCCGCAGTTCTCAGCAGCATGACGAAGAAAATCCAAACCATTCTATTGCATAAAAAAAGCTGTGCAGCTCAATGAGCGTGCACAGCTTTTTTTATTATTTAGAACTGTTTGAAGATGAAGAAGTGCTGCTTGTAGAAGATGTATTGAATGTGTCTTTCAGTTCTTTATCTTTTACTTCGATGTCAGCTTTCTTCATGACTTTTTGAACAGCTTCCTGAACGGCATTGTTGTCATTTAGTTTTTGTTCAAGCACTTCAGATTTCAGCTCTTTTTTCATATCTTCGTATTTACCGCGTTCTTCTGTCTTTTTAATGATGTGGTAGCCAAACTGTGTTTTAACAGGTTCGCTAACTTCGTTCGTTTTCAGCCCGAACGCAGCTTTTCTGAATGTCGAATCTAGTTGTGCATTATCTTTTGCAATCCAGCCGAGCTGACCGCCGTTTGATGCAGTGGAGTCTGTTGAGTATTCTTTTGCAAGGTCTTCAAACTTCTCACCTTTTTTCAGCTTTTTCTCTACTTCTTCAGCTGTCTTTTTATCAGCAACAACGATATGGCTTGCGCGGATGTTGCCTTTTAGGCCTTCCCAGTATTCTTTGATTTCATCATCTGTCACTTTAATGTTATCTTTAGCGGCTTTTTGTGTCAGTAATTCATATTTTACTTGCTCTTTAAGGTAATCTTTTCCGTATTGCTCTTCGAGGGCAGTATATTGATCGCCAAGCTGTGATTTGTATTCTTTCAGCTTGTTGTCAATTTCTTTATCTGTAACTTTATATTTCTTGTCTAATACTTTTTCTTGCACCAGCTGTGTCAGTACGCTTGCGCCAGCTGTTTTCTTCATGTTTGTGTAAAGCTCGCCTTTTGTTACATCGCCTGCGTCTGTTTTTGCGATGACTTCTTTGTCGCCGCCGCTGCAAGCACTGAGAGCGAGGATGCTTGTAGCGGTAATAGCTGCTATTGCGATTTTCTTCATGGTTTTCAAACACTCCTAATCATTCCAAATTAAATTGCCTATGCGTATCATAACATATTGTGGCTTTCTGTAAAAAGATTTTAAATAAAGGGCATTCGTCTAGTCAAACTTTTGCTGATGACATACTTATATATTGATCAAGAAAAGGAGGTATGTAACATGAGCGGAGGATACTCTAACGGATTCGCGTTGCTCGTAGTACTGTTCATTTTGCTTATCATCGTAGGTGCAGCTTACATCTACTAAGCAGCCCGGGGATCGCTTGCACGATAAGCGATCCTTTATTTTCACTAGCGCCTAATCGTTTCAATCATGAATTGCATAAGATGTAATTGGTAAATAAAGCTTTTTACAGGAGGTGCTTTTCAAGATGGGTGAAGTATTTGCAGGCGGTTTCGCTTTATTGGTTGTTTTGTTCATTTTATTGATTATCATCGGCGCTTCTTGGCTGTACTAATCAAAATAAGAAAGCATAGCTGCTTAATCAGCAGCTATGCTTTCTTTCATATTTACACAGTAAAGGAGATCTCCACAAACGAAGAGATCAGTAAAATTAATATAGATACATTAATAAATCGGAATACCTTATCCTGCCGCTCTTCAGGAATCTCTCTGACAAGGCATAATGTATTGGTGAGCCTGTTTATGAAGTATAAAATAAACATGGCAGCCACGATAAAATAGAATAAAATGATGGGAGATTCCCCCTCTCTCTGAACTGTCCCATATTACATTACCAAATATTTATTAAAAAAGATAGAATGCAAATTGAAAAATCGCCCCTAGGGGCAAGGTCTGGCTACTTTTCAACAAGAATATCCAAGCCGTCCTCTTCTTGATCAATAAAACAGGCTTTCGGCGCTTGTATCAGCTTGAGAGCCAGCAAAAAGTCAGGCAGACAGTAGCCGGCATGAATGCCCGAAATCATGCAGAAATAATGGGCGTGATTCGGAAATGCCAGCGCGGCGTAAAACAATACAGGCGTAATCAGCAAAAACGGGCTTACGAGCGAAATCAGCATTGTTGTTTTTGGTATTCGTTTCCATGTGCGCATGCGCAATATGTAAAACTTTTTTTCTATTTTTCTTTTTTTGCAGATGATTGGCAGGACATGGATGACTTTATGTACAAATAAAATAACGACGAGCAAACCGCCGAATAAAGGTACATATTCATCGCTTAAGCTTGTGCCAGGCCGCAGCAGCTCAAATGCTAAAAAGGTAGATATAAAAACCAAAATCATAAAACATACAGCAGTTAATATTATGCGAACGGCACCATAATCCTTCATGAGATTTATGGTCTTCCAGCAATTCATCAAAGTCATCCTTCCATACATCTTGAATAGAATCTCAAAATAATTTACTCCTCCCAAGAGAAAAAATCAATGCTTTTTAAGAAAAAATATCGTGTAGCAGGTGTTTTTTTGAAACAAGCAAACAAACTGCGAAATATGGGGTTAGAACTTTCTTCTCAGTGAATTATCAGCTAAAATAAGATTAAAGATAGAAAGAAGTGGTGTGGATGGATTCGATGGATCATCGCATTGAGCGATTAGAATATTACATACAATTATTAGTGAAAACAGTAGATATGGACAGGTACCCCTTCTATGCGCTTCTCATTGATAAAGGGCTGAGCAAGGAAGAAGGGGAAGAGGTTATGAGGATTTGCGATGAATTGTCAGAAGAGTTGGCAACACAAAAAGCGCAAGGATTTGTAACTTTCGATAAGCTCCTTGCGCTTTTTGCCGGACAGCTGAATGAAAAATTGGATGTTCATGAAACGATTTTTGCACTGTATGAGCAGGGGCTTTATCAAGAGCTGATGGAAGTGTTTATCGACATCATGAAGCACTTCGATTAACTGTTTACAGGTTCGAGCTCTTCTGCCGGTTCATCCGCAGCACTGTCCTTTGCTTTTTTCTTCAGTTTTCCGTTTACGCTTTCAAAGTCATTGTCAATATTAGTGAGTGACGTTTCGAAAATTTCCATAAAATCATCGCCGTAGATATGGCGTATCATACACATCATTTCTGCCACTTCAGGGAATTTTCCGAATAAATGATACAGAGGCTGTGACCCTTTAAAAACCGCATTGCGAGTCGGATCAAATTCCTCAAGCAAGCTCCAGAATACCTCAGTGCCTTCCTCAGTCAATTGAACGTATGTGTTCCGTTTATCATTCAGCCGTTTAGAGAACCTTAAATATCCTCGTTCTTCCAGCTTTTTTGAAAAGTTGAATGCGGTTGATACGTGCATGACCCCGAATTTCGCGATTTCAGAAATGGAAGCTCCATTCAATTGATACGCAATCCATAAAATATGATGCTCATTAATATTCAGGTCATACGGTTTGAGCCATTGCTGCCAATCCTTCTCAATTGATTTCCAAAGAGCCTTGCTAAGCTGAGCCATTTTCTGGGTGAAGACCAGAGCCTCTTTCACATCATAGGGCGGTTCCACTCGATTCATTACGTCACCTGCTTCTCTTTTTCTTTTTCTCTATTATGCCAATAAAATAAAGATTAATAAAGATGAAAATTTAAGAATTTTTTAATAAATTCACAATCCATTGCGGTGAGAGGCTTTTTCAGCAAAAAAAAATGCAGGTCCAAGTTTGGCCCGCATTTTTTTATTTTGAATAGGATATTAGTTTTGTAAGGTTTTCTCCAGCTGTCTGATTTTCTCTTCGATATCAGCGATTTCTTTTTGCAGATCCTGCTGGTGAGGCTTGATCTCTTCCTGCCATTTTTTAATGGACGTTTGAAGCTCGCCGCTTACGTCTTTAATGACATCCGTGCTTTCTTTTGCCGCTTTGATCAGCTGGTCTTTTAATGCAAGCCCGTCTGATTTTAAGCGTTTGATCGTTTCTTCAAAAGAATCATAATTGGTTTTCATTTTTTCACGCAGCTGCTTTCCTGAGGAAGGTGCAGTAAGAAGAACTGCTGCTCCTCCAATGATGCCGCCTACGAATAGTCCTGTTAATAGAGAACGTCCGTCCGCCATTACAATCACCCCGTCTTTTTCTTGAAATAGGATTCATTCAGCATTTTTCATTTTTGTTGAAAGCCTGAACTTCTATACATAGCTTGCTTTATTTTAGCATATTTTTTAAGTGAAAAGGAGGGAGAAGGTTGTCTGTCTTTATGATTGTGTTATCCTGCATCACCCTTGCCTTCGCTTCAGGCGCTGTTTATTATATCAGACTTCTCAGCCAGGCTGCTTCTTATCCGCCCAAGAAGGTTATCCGGCAGAAAGCGCTTGTTTGTTCAACCGGAACCGCCTTTACACTATGTCTTATCTTTTTCACAAAACTCTTCGCTTAAAACATGCTGACATGCTGCGGGCTCTTTGTCGAAAAAACCTCTCCCGGAAGCGGAAGAGGTTTTGGGTGACAATTACTTAGCAGCTTCCATAAAACTGGAACGTCTTAAGATGGTTTGCACGATCGGATAAATAATGATCATGGCGATGGTATTCAGCACAGTGGCAGGCAGAACAACAGCCGCGAACAATGCGGTGAAACCGCCAGGCAAACCGACGATCAATAGAGCTGACGTTAAAAATACAATTCCCGATAAGATGGTCCCGATCGCTGTCAACACTGCTGCTGCACCTGTTTTTTGGCTCCTTCTGAACAAAAGGAACAGGGTGAAGAACAGAAACGCTGACACGGGTTTATCGATGATGTTAGGAATCTGTCCGGCTGGGAATGCTGTTGTAAGCGCGGAAATGATTCCAGTCACAATCCCGATGACGAGTACGTTTTGCACCCGCGGGAACAGCAGGATGCCCATGAACATCATGATCAGCATCATATCTGGTTTCATGCCGCCTAAAAAGGGCGGAATAATGGAATGAAGCGCTGCGCCGATTGCGGCAAACAGAGCCATAGTGACTAACTCTTTTGTTTTCATATCTATGCTCTCCTCTGCTAAGCTTTTTGCCCTCCAATAATATGCTCGTCATTTATTGCGAAGGCTTAAAGAATGTGATATGCAAACAGTATACCAAACGAACGGTTTGCATAGCCAGACTTTTTACTCATTTTCCTGCTGGAATTTCTTCATGAACGCAGCTAATTGTTCACAGTCTTCGAGAGATACCGCGTTATAAATAGAAGCGCGGCAGCCTCCTACTGAGCGGTGTCCGCCAAGGCCAACCATTTTTGCTGCTTTTGCTTCCTGAACGAATGTTTTTGTTAATTCGTCATCACGAAGCGTGAAGGTAACATTCATGCGTGAGCGGCTGTCCTTTCTGGCATGCCCTTTATAGAATCCGTTGCTTTCATCAATACAGCTGTAGAGAACCTGAGCTTTTTGTTCATTGCGCTGTTCAACAGCGTCCACACCGCCGTTTTCCTTCAGCCATTCCAGAACAAGGCTCAGCATATAAATCGCAAATGTCGGCGGAGTGTTGTAGAGTGAGTCCGCTTTGACATGCGTTGAATATTTCAGGATTTTTGGAACGTTCGCATTTTCACTTTGCAGCCAAGTTTTTTTCATGATGACAACTGTCACACCGGAAGGGCCGAGGTTCTTTTGAGCGCCTCCGTAGATCACGTCAAACTTGGACACATCGATTTTTCTGCTCAAAATATCGCTGGACATGTCAGCTACGAGCGGAATTGGGGAATTCGGGAATTCCTGCCACTGTGTGCCGAAAATCGTATTGTTGGACGTGATATGTAAATACGCACCGTCTTTTACATCTGAAAGGTCAACCTCCGGAATAAAACTATAATTGTCTGCTTCACTTGTAGCAGTGACAGACGTATTTCCGAACAGCTTCGTTTCTGCCAGTGCTTTTTCAGACCATGCGCCGGTCATCACAAAATGCGCGGTTTTTTCGGGTGTTAAAAAGTTCATCGGAAGCATTGAGAATTGAAGGCTTGCCCCGCCTTGAAGAAACAAAATATCGTAATCTTCCGGGATGCCCATCAGTTCGATTAAAAGGCTTTTCGCTTTTTGGTGCACCGCTTCATACTCTTTGCTGCGGTGGGAAAGCTCCATAACGGACATGCCGGATTCGTTAAAATCAATAAATTCTTTCTGTGCTTTTTGCAGAACTTCCAATGGCAGCGCTGCAGGACCTGCGTTAAAATTCGTTGTACGTTCCATCATGATCTCTCCCTGTTTTCCACGTTAATGTATAAAATAATACAATTATCCTATCACAAAAATTCAGTTTTTTGATAAAAAATTAGAATAATCAAAAGAAATTGACGGATGTTTGCGAAATGTTCACAAATAAAAAAACCTCATCTTATGATGAGGCCAGGCGTTTTGCGATAGAGGAAGAAATGTTCTGCAGATCCTCCGGTTTGTAATCATCAGCATGTGTTTTCCAAACCGCTCCGAATCCGTCTCCTTTTCCGTAGCGCGGGATGATATGCATATGATAATGAAAAACAGATTGTCCTGCTTTTTCGCCGTTATTGTTCAGCGTATTTAAGCCGATCGGTTCAAATTCATCCCGGATGGCACGGGCGATTTTCGGAACGGCGTGAAAATATTGTTTTGCTAATTCATCCGTAAATTCATACACATTTTCGATATGTGTTTTCGGAATGACAAGCGTGTGTCCCTTTGTCACTTGGCTGATATCAAGGAAGGCCAGCACATGTTCATCTTCATACACCTTTGCGGACGGAATGTCGCCGGCGATAATTTTACAAAAGATACAATTCTCTGCACTATGCATGAGGGTTCCTCCTTATGAAATTGTTTAGTATGTATACACTCATCGTACCACAGAAATGCAGAAAATAGAAAACAGGATGAACGGCGAGCGTTCACCCTGAATGCAGAGGAAGAGCTTATATGAAGAAAATGTGATATGCCTTTGGTAAGCACCTCATTTGTCAATAAAATGAAGACTTGTTTAATGCCTAACGATTCCTGCGATAAACACCTCATTTGACAATTTGCTTCATAGATGAAGAATTCATCAATTCAGTGAAGAGAAATGGTTTGAGCATTGGACATGTTTATTTTCTATCCAACTGTCTCTAAGACGTCTTTGACAAACACCTCATTTTTCAGTTGATATGCTTTTCCTCTACGACCATTATGATGTCCAGAAAACTGTCTCTTTATGACAGCAAATTCATCATTTGTTAAAAGGGAATTGTTTCAAATCAGGCCTTGTTTTTGGTACTATGAAGAAAAACAATATAAGGGGAGAAACTATGTCTCTGCTATCGGTAAAAGACTTAACCGGCGGATATACAAGAAATCCGGTTTTAAAAAACGTATCATTCACCCTTGAACCGAATCAAATTGTCGGCTTAATCGGGCTGAACGGTGCGGGTAAAAGTACAACAATCAGACATATTATCGGGCTGATGGACCCGCACAAAGGATCGATCGAATTAAACGGGAAAACCTTTGCTGAGGATCCGGAAGGCTACCGCTCACAATTCACCTATATACCCGAAACACCTGTTTTATATGAAGAGCTGACGCTGATGGAGCATCTTGAATTAACAGCCATGGCATACGGCCTGTCAAAAGAAACGATGGAGAAAAGGCTGCCGGCGCTTTTAAAGGAATTCCGAATGGAAAAGAGGCTGAAGTGGTTCCCGGCTCATTTTTCCAAAGGAATGAAGCAGAAGGTTATGATTATGTGCGCATTTTTGGCAGAGCCCGCGCTCTACATTATTGATGAGCCTTTTCTAGGGCTTGATCCGCTTGCGATTAACGCACTGCTTGAGCGAATGAATGAAGCGAAAAAAGGCGGGGCGAGCGTCCTGATGTCAACACACATTTTGGCAACGGCAGAACGCTATTGTGATTCGTTTATTATTTTACATAACGGCGAGGTGCGGGCGCGCGGCACGCTGTCCGAGCTGAGAGAGCAGTTTGGAATGAAGGACGCGGCGCTGGACGATTTGTATCTTGAGCTTACAAAGGAAGACGCTGGCCATGAATAATATGCTTGATATTTGGCAGTCGCGGCTGCAGGAGCATATCAAAGAAACAAGAACGTACATGAAATATATGCTCAACGATCACCTTGTCATTGTTTTGATCTTTTTTCTCGCGGGCGCTGCAAGCTGGTACAGCAAATGGATACGGGACATTCCCGCTCACTTTCCGTCCTTCTGGGTGATGGCCGTATTGTTTTCGCTCGTGTTGACAAGCTCTTATGTGCGGACGCTTTTGAAGGAGGCTGACCTTGTCTTCTTATTGCCGCTTGAAGCGAAAATGGAGCCTTACTTGAAGCAGGCGTTTGTCTACAGCTATGTGTCTCAGCTGTTTCCGCTGATTGCACTGAGCATCGTTGCGATGCCGCTTTATTTTGCCGTCGCACCGGGAGCTTCGCTCGCATCGTATGCGGCAGTATTTGCACAGCTTTTGCTTCTGAAAGCGTGGAATCAGGTGATGGAATGGCGTACGACCTTCCAGAATGACCGAGGCATGAAACGGATGGATGTGATCATTCGCTTTGCGGCGAATACGCTTGTTCTTTATTTTGTTTTCCAATCTGTTTATTTGTATGCGCTTGTGGTCTATGTCATTATGGCTGCTCTTTATCTGTATATGTCTTCTTCAGCAAAACGGAAAACATTTAAATGGGAGAGCCATATTGAGTCCGAATTGAGACGGAAGCAGCGTTTTTATCGGATTGCCAACCTGTTCACCGATGTCCCGCATTTGCGGAAGCAAGCGAAACGGAGAGCCTATCTCGACTTTTTGCTGCGGCTCGTGCCGTTTGAACAGCGCAAAACGTTTGCTTACATGTTCACCCGCGCCTTTTTGCGTTCAAGTGATTATTTGGGCATTCTCGTCAGATTAACGGTCATTTTCGCGCTGATTATTATGTATGTGTCGGCAAGCCCGCTCATTGCAGGGGTTTTGACTGTGTTTACCATTTTCATTACGGGCGTTCAGCTTCTGCCGCTGTTCGGCCATTTTGTCCATCTGGCGCTTCAAGAGCTTTACCCTGTGACAAAAGAAACGAAGCTGAAAAGCTATTTCTCTCTATTAAAAACTGTACTTAGCGTTCAAGCGCTGCTGATGTCTGCTGCATCTGCCTATGCTGCCGGCATGACAGGTTTTCTGTACGCGCTAATCGGTTCTGCCGTTCTGATTTTTGTTGTTCTGCCGTCTTATATGACAACCAGACTGAAAAAACATGGCAAGCTGTGAGCTTAAAAAAGGGGTAGGTCAAATGACAGACAATCAGCTGCTGCTGCAGGAAGCCCTTCAATGGAAAATGCATTTTTTGCGAAAGGATTCCATGTTTGAACGCTTTTCGAAGCGTGTGCAAACGAAGGTGAATGAGCGGATTCCTGAAAAAATCCATACGGTCGTCACCGAGAGCGTGAAAAAAATGGTGGAAGCGACGATGGCCGGCTCCAATATTATCACCTATAAGAAGGATACAAGCACACTGTCGCTCAGTGAAAAAAACGAACTGGCGAAAAAAACAATTGCTTCTTATCAGAAGGTGGCAGCTGCTGAGGGAGTCGGCACCGGAGCAGGCGGCATTTTTTTAGGCATTGCCGATTTCCCGCTGCTGCTTTCGATTAAGATGAAGTGTTTGTTTACCTTATCCTCAATTTATGGCTATGATGTGAAGGATTCTGAAGAAAGAATGTTTTTGCTGCTTGTATTTCAGCTTGCGTTTTCGAGTGATGACTGCCGCAAATCGCTTTTTTCTGTCATTGAAAATTGGGAGACGGAGAAAAAGAGCATCGACTGGAGAGTGTTCCAGCAGGAATATCGCGATTATATCGACGTCGTGAAGCTTTTTCAGCTTTTGCCGGGAGTAGGAGCGGCAGTCGGCGGTATTGCCAATTATAAGCTGCTTGCTCAGCTTGGCGAGACGGCAAGACACGTTTTTCATCTGAGAATAGTAAAGGAAACAGCCGGAGAATAAACACCCCGGCTGTTTTTTTATAGCATATGATATGTGATCGCGGCACCCGCAAGCACCTTGGCCGCTGTCAGCATTGCTTTTTCATTGATGTCAAATTTCGGGTGATGGTGGGAATAGACTCGTTCTGGCTGTTCAGGAGCGGCACCTGTAAAGAAAAAGGTGCCTTTGACGTTTTGTAAGTAGTAAGCAAAATCCTCGCCGCCCATTTGCGGTTCACCGTCAATGACGTGCTCAACGCCCTCAATGTTCTTTGCGATGCTGACCAAGTGGCTTGTTTCTGCAGGATGGTTCACAACTGCCGGATAGCCCCGTTCATAGTTGTACTCATAGGACGCGCCGTGCATGGTGCACACTCCTTTTACAACTGCTTCAATTTCTTTCTCCAGCATGCTGCGGACATTTTCGTCAAAAGAACGCGCTGTGCCGATGAGTGTCGCTTGGTCTGCGATAACATTAAACGGGTTGTCGGCGATGAAAGAGCCTGTCGAAATAACAGCGGATTGAATCGGATTGACTTTGCGGCTGACAATGTGCTGCAAAGAGGAAACGATTTGCGAGCCGATCAGGACGGCGTCTTTTGTATCATGCGGATGAGCGCCGTGACCGCCCTTCCCGTGAATGTTGATCGTAAATCGGTCTGCCGCCGCCATCACGGCGCCGGGGCGGCAGAGAATGGTTCCGAGCGGCTCAGTCGCCCAAAGATGCGTGCCGAATATCACATCCGCGTTTTCGAGACAGCCGTCATCAATCATTGGCTTTGCGCCTCCCGGATAATATTCTTCCGCATGCTGGTGGATCATCACAAACGTTCCCTTCAGCTCATGTCTGTTTTGGTGAAGGACCTTCGCCACTGCGAGAAGAGCTGCCGTATGGCCGTCATGGCCGCACGCGTGCATAACGCCTGGCACCTTGGAAGCGTAAGGAACATCTTTTTCATCTTGAATGGGGAGGGCGTCAAAGTCGGCCCGCAAAGCGACGGTAGGGCCGGGTTCGCTTCCTTCTATATATGCTAAAATCCCTTTGCCGCCGACATTCGTGCGGATCGGAGCTCCTAACGATTCATAATAGGAAGCAATAAAGGCGGCGGTTTTTTCTTCTTGAAACGAGAGCTCAGGATACATATGAAAATGGCGCCTGATCTCGACCATTTCTTCAAAACAGCTGTCGAGCTGTTTGTTAATCTCTTTCTGCAGTGTGGATATGGACAAAGCCGCTTCCCCCTTTTCTATGCTTTTCCATGATTGTATAGAAAAAGTCTGAATATTTCAACTTACTTTCAAAGCAGAACCATGGCTGCGATGGTTGTCACTGAAAGGCCGATCACGACGGGGATAAAGTTTTTTCTGGCAAGCTCAAAAGGATCAACTTTACAAATGGCTGCAGCGGGAATCAGCGCCCATGGGACCAGTGTTCCGCCGCCCACCCAGATGGCAGATATTTGACCGAGTGCGGTTAGTACGGCTGGATCAGCATGAAGAGCGGAGGAAAAGAGCTTGGCGATAGAGCCGGCGAGAGAAATACCTGAAAACCCTGATCCGTCGAGGCCTGTTATGGCCCCAGCTGCAGTTAAGGCAGCGGCGGCAAGCTCCTTTGACATGGGCATCGTATGGGATAAAGCGATGCCAAGATCATTGACAATTCCGTGGGAACCTTTAGGGAGTGAAGTGCCCAGTATGGTTTCAAATCCTGAGTCACCAAGGTAGAAGAAAGCGGCAATCGGGATGACGGGGCCGAAAACCTTAAAGCCGAACTGGAATCCGTCAATGAAATAGCCAGTGATTTTTTCAAGTCCTTTTTGCTTATACACGAGAAAATGAACGATCATGAGGATGCAGATCGCAGACCCGCCAATTAACGCGGTCGCATCATTTCCCTGAAGGTTAAACAAGAGCATGCAGGCGATATCAGCTAGAAAGATAAGCGGAATCAAAAGAGCCAGTGTGGATCGCAGACGTTTTGGCAAGTACAGCGAGGTGTTTTGTTCCTCAGAAAGTACGGGGGTAAAAGAAGCTGGACGTAACTGTTTTTTGCGTTCGCGCTGAATCATGAGAAATGCCGCAGTCGTTGTGGTCACGCCCATAATGAGCACAAGAGGAATGCTGGCCGAAACGACATCACCGACTGGAATGCCTGCTGCATCTGCTGTCAGCTTTGGTGCCGCCTGAATGACAAAATCTCCTGACAGGGCAAAACCGTGGCCGAATAAGTTCATGGCCATGGCGGAGGCAATAGGCGGCAAACCGGCGCGGGCGGCTGCCGGAAGCAGGACGGCGCCGATCAAAGCGACACCTGGAGAAGGCCAGAAGAAGAGAGAAATGGCGAACATCAGGCCGCCAATCAGCCAGTAGGCGATTACAGGACCTTTCACAAGGCGTATAAAGGGAGAAATCATCGCTTCATTTATCCCTGTTTTCGTTAACAAATCACTCATCGAAACGATAAAGCAAATGATGAAAATCGTGGGCAGCAGTTCGCCAGCTGCGTAGATAAAGCTGTGGAATAGACTGCTGACAGAAGCTGAAAGTGAATGGCTGGCCCATAATGATATGATAAAAATGCCGAATAAGGAAATAAAGGTCGTATCTTTCCGCAGCAGCATAAATAGGATAATCGCCCCGATAAAAAACACATAAAGAACATGGACAGACAAAATCCCGATTTCCATCATTGATCACTCCTTCCGCTTCCTACAGATTATTCATAGGCGGGCGGAAGGTGCCGGGACAGAAGGCAGGGTTATGATGGAAGATGAACATTGATCTGTTTTAGCTGTTCAATCAAATGATGCTGTAACACTCTGTTTGCTTTTTGCTGATGTTCTGGGAAGCATTCAGGAGAAAAAATGACGCTCCCATCAGCAAGCCAGTTTTTTCTGTAGGCGACGATGCTTTCCGATGGTTCGAAATATGAACCATCCTCGCGTTGCATGTCGTAATCGTCAAATCCGAACTGAAAACCGCAGCACGGGCAGATTTCATAGGAATAATTCCCTTCCCTATCATATGCCGGTTCAGCCAGTCCCTTAAACCCGCAGACTGGGCAAGTATACTTCATTTTGCTTTCCTCCAATAAATAAGCTGCCGGACATGCCGGCAGCTATTCGACAGCGAAATATGTGGTGACATACGAAGGCCGGGAGAAGATTGACGTTGTGTCAACTCCGGCAGACGTGCCGCGTTTTTTGTGGGCTTCTTTGTATGAATCTGACTGCTGCCAGTCTTGAAAGGCTCTTTCGGTTTCCCACATGGTCAGAATGACATAGGTATCACTGTCAAGCGGACGCAGTACGCGAATCGCTTCAAAACCAGGCTCGTTTTCGACTTTTCCCGCTCTGTTTTTAAATCTGTTTTCAAACAGCGGACGTCCTTCCTGAGTGACGGCAATATTGTTCAATACTGCAAAACCGGGATGCTTCATCTCTCCGGCTTGGTCAATGACTTCATAAGCGTGTGGTGCCTGGAAAACCGTATCCCCGTTTGTTTCATGGATCAAAATCGCGTTTTCCTGCCCCTGCATCAAAAGGATGTTTTCTGAGGGATGCTTCTTTACGATTGTTTTTAAAAAATCGGCTGTCCCATATGTAATATAAACCTTCATATCAGCCACCTCCTGCTTGCTAGTATATCAAAACAATGGTATAAGTTTCTATTGGCGAGTGCTTCGAACATAATTCCAAACAATTTTTCCCATACTACCTTTAGAAAGGCGAGGTGAGTTTATGTTTAAGGTAAAGAAAAAGAAACTATTTATACCGATCATTATTTTAGTGTTAACTGCTTTTCTCGCTTTAATAGGATATATTTCAATTATTTTTCTCGGGCATTATGTCATAGATGAAAAGAAGCTGATTCTTCATGCCTCTTCTAAAATTGTGGATCAAAACGGAGATGAGGTTGCAAGCCTCTATACAGAAAATCGTGAGCCGGTCTCGATCAATGAGATTCCGAAGCAGGTCAGAGAAGCGTTTATCGCTGTTGAGGATAAACGGTTCTATGAGCATCACGGCATTGATGTGAAATCTGTCGGAAGGGCAGTGTACCGCGATATATTAGCAGGCGGAAAGGTGGAAGGCGGAAGCACGATCACCCAGCAGCTTGCCAAAAATATTTTTCTGACACATGACAAAACGTTTTTAAGAAAAACAAAAGAAGTGATCATTGCGATCAACCTTGAACGGGAGTACAGCAAGGACAAGCTGCTGGAAATGTATTTGAATCAGCTTTACTTCGGACATGGGGTCTACGGCATACAAGCGGCATCTCACTATTATTTTAATAAAGAAGTAAAAGATTTGACTGTATCCGAAGGGGCGGTTTTGGCCGCTATTCCGAAGGCGCCTTCTACGTATTCTCCTGTTTTGCATCCTGATAAAAATAAGGAGCGGCGTGATACGATTCTCGGCATGATGAATGACCAAGGCTACATCAGTGCGAAAGACGCTGTCAGCGCGCAGGGCCGAACGCTTGGGCTGCACGTAAAGAAACAGTCGGAAACTCCCTGGTTTGACAGCTATATTGATCTTGTGATTGAAGAGGCGGAGGACAAGTACTCGATTTCCGGAGAGCAGCTCCTTCAAGGCGGATACACGATCAAGGTACCGCTTGATTCCAAGCTGCAGAAGACGGCTTATCAGGTGATGAAGCAGGGAAGCTATTATCCTGGAACAGATCAAAATGCTGAAGGAAGCGCGGTCTTTATCAATAACAAGACAGGCGGTGTGGAAGCGGCGATCGGCGGAAGAGATTACACAGCCAAAGGATATAACCGCGTCACAGCTGTACGCCAGCCGGGTTCCACATTTAAGCCGCTTGCAGTATACGGACCGGCGATGCAGGAAAAGAAATTTAAACCATATTCTCTATTGAAGGATGAGCTGCAATCCTACGGAGATTATACGCCGAAAAACTATGACAGCCGGTATGAGGGCGAAGTGACCATGTCTGACGCCATTACGTACAGCAAAAACGCGCCGGCTGTCTGGACGCTGAATGAGATCGGCGTCGAAACAGGAAAATCTTATTTGAAAGCAAACGGCATTGATATCCCTGATGAAGGCCTTGCCCTCGCTCTCGGCGGCTTGGAAAAAGGCGTTTCACCGCTTCAGCTTGCCGGCGCGTTCCATACATTTGCAGCGAATGGAATGTATACTGAGCCGTACTTTATTTCTAGCATAATGGATGAAGACGGAGAAACAATTGCCGATCATAAAGAAGAAGGAAAGCGGGTATTCAGCAAGCAGACGTCCTGGAATATGACAAGAATGCTGCAGCAGGTGGTCAAAAAGGGAACGGCCACGTCCGGCACCTATCACGGAGACCTGGCGGGAAAAACCGGTTCCACGTCTTATACAGGCGTCTCCGGCGCGACAAAGGACGCCTGGTTTGCCGGCTATACGCCGAAAATAACCGGAGCTATCTGGATGGGCTATGACAAAACGGATCAAAACCATTATTTAAAAGGCGGCAGCGCGTATCCGACGAGACTGTTTAAGGATATTTTGACACAGGCAGGAGAAACCGGTTCTGTGTTTACAAAGCCTAAAAACGTCAAAGAACTGGAAAGCCCGATTGAGCTGGAGCCGGTCAAAACACTGACAGCGGATTACACATTTAAAGCTGCGGGACTGTTTACCATTGAATTAAAATGGAATGCCCAAGAGGATGATCGGGCTGTATACAGAATTTATGTAAATAAGGACGGCAAGGAGACGCTTCTTGATTCAGTTGAAGGAAAGGGAAGCTATGAAATCCCTTATGCCAACTTGTTTTCGGGCGCTTCTTATAAAATTGTGCCTTATAATATACAGACAAAAAGAGAAGGGGAAGGAACCGATTACGTTCAGCCTAAATTGTTTTCCTCTTAATGGAATTCGGCGATTTTTTGAACTTTGAGCCTCATTTCTATACCATTTGCCCAAAACGAGGTATAGTGTAATAAGTCAAGAAATACGAACGTATGGTTGCAGTATGAAAGGTGGAAATCAGATGAGTAAACGAGAAACGTTTAACGAGACGTTTTTAAAAGCTGCACGGGGAGAAAAAGCGGATCACACGCCTGTATGGTATATGAGACAAGCGGGGCGCTCACAGCCGGAATACCGTAAGCTGAAGGAAAAATACGGATTGTTTGACATTACACATCAGCCCGAACTTTGTGCCTATGTCACAAGACTGCCGGTTGAGCAATACGGTGTCGATGCTGCAATCCTTTATAAAGATATCATGACTCCGCTGCCGTCAATCGGTGTGGATGTTGAAATCAAAAACGGGATCGGGCCTGTGATTGATCAGCCGATCCGGTCTCTGGCGGACATTGAAAAACTCGGCCAGATTGATCCGGAACAGGACGTGCCGTACGTGCTTGAGACGATTAAACTGCTTGTCAATGAACAGCTGAACGTCCCGCTCATCGGTTTCTCAGGTGCGCCTTTTACACTGGCAAGCTATATGATCGAAGGCGGTCCGTCTAAAAATTACAATAAAACAAAAGCCTTCATGTACAGCATGCCGGATGCATGGAATCTGCTGATGTCCAAGCTTGCCGACATGGTAATCGTGTATGTGAAAGCGCAGATTAAGGCAGGCGCAAAGGCGATTCAAATCTTTGATTCGTGGGTCGGCGCGCTGAATCAGGCAGATTACAGAACATACATCAAACCCGTAATGAACCGGATTTTTTCAGAGCTTGCGGAGGAGAATGTGCCGCTGATTATGTTTGGCGTCGGTGCAAGCCATCTGGCAGGTGATTGGCATGACCTTCCGCTCGATGTGGTCGGGCTCGATTGGAGACTCAGCATTGATGAAGCCAGATCAAAAGGCATCACCAAAACAGTGCAGGGCAACCTGGACCCGTCCATTTTGCTTGCGCCATGGGAAGTCATTGAGAAGAAAACGACGGAAATACTTGATCAGGGCATGAAATCGGACAGCTTCATTTTCAACCTTGGACACGGAGTATTTCCTGACGTCAGTCCTGAGGTTTTGAAAAAACTGACAGCATTTGTCCATAAATATTCACAAAACAAAAAAATGGGTCAATATTCCTAAGCATATCTTTTGGTATCATGATGATATCCTGTCAAAATGTTTGTATCAGATCATTAAAGAGGGTGTAAACAGTGAGTATAAAGAAAATGGGGCTTCTCGTTATGGCGTACGGCACGCCTTATAAAGAAGAAGATATCGAGCGTTATTATACACATATCAGAAGAGGCAGAAAGCCTGAGCCTGAAATGCTTCAAGATTTGAAAGACAGATACGAAGCAATTGGCGGCATTTCACCGCTTGCAAAAATCACAGAAGAGCAAGCGCACAAGCTTGAACAGCACTTAAATGAGATTCAGGACGAGATTACATTTAAAGCGTATATCGGGCTGAAGCATATCGAGCCGTTTATTGAAGACGCTGTGGCCGAGATGCATAAGGACGGCATTACAGAAGCAGTCAGCATCGTGCTGGCACCGCATTTCTCCACGTTCAGCGTGCAGTCCTACAACAAACGTGCCAAAGAAGAGGCTGAAAAACTTGGCGGCTTAACGATTACGTCTGTTGAAAGCTGGTACGATGAACCGAAGTTCGTGAAATACTGGGTTGACCGAGTGAAGGAAACATATGCGTCAATGCCTGAGGATGAAAGAAAAAACGCGATGCTCATCGTATCCGCACACAGCCTGCCGGAAAAAATCAAAGAATTTGGAGACCCGTACCCGGATCAGCTTCATGAATCGGCGAAATTGATTGCTGAAGGCGCAGGCGTTTCCGAATATGCGGTCGGCTGGCAAAGTGAAGGGAACACGCCTGATCCTTGGCTCGGACCTGATGTGCAGGATTTAACACGTGATTTATTCGAACAAAAAGGCTATCAGGCATTTGTATATGTCCCTGTCGGATTTGTCGCGGATCATTTAGAAGTGCTTTATGATAATGATTATGAATGCAAAGTGGTTACTGACGATATCGGCGCAAGCTATTACCGCCCGGAAATGCCGAATGCAAAGCCGGAATTTATTGACGCATTAGCAACAGTTGTATTAAAAAAATTAGGACGTTAAAGAAGGCGATGAACATGAATGACGGCAAAAAACATGTAGTCATCATCGGCGGCGGCATTACCGGTTTAGCCGCCGCCTTCTATATGGAAAAAGAAATCGAAGAAAAAAATCTGCCGCTTGAGCTGACACTTGTTGAGGCAAGCCCGAGAGTCGGCGGAAAAATCCAGACTGTCAAGAAAGACGGCTATATCATCGAAAGAGGGCCTGACTCATTTCTGGAACGGAAGAAAAGCGCTCCGCAGCTTGTCAAAGATGTAGGGCTTGAGCATTTGCTTGTCAACAATGCGACCGGACAATCCTATGTGCTTGTAAACCGCACCCTGCATCCGATGCCAAAGGGTGCCGTGATGGGGATCCCGACAAAAATTGCGCCGTTCGTTTCAACCGGCCTGTTTTCTTTGTCTGGGAAGGCAAGAGCCGCTATGGATTTCATCCTGCCTGCAAGCAAATCAAAAGACGACCAGTCATTGGGAGAATTTTTCCGCAGACGTGTCGGAGATGAAGTGGTCGAGAATTTAATCGAGCCGCTCCTATCAGGCATCTACGCAGGCGACATTGATAAACTCAGCCTGATGTCGACATTCCCGCAATTTTACCAGACGGAACAAAAGCACAGAAGCCTGATCCTCGGCATGAAAAAAACAAGGCCTCAAGGCTCCGGCCAGCAGCTGACGGCTAAAAAACAAGGGCAGTTTCAGACACTGACAACCGGTTTGCAGACCCTTGTAGAAGAGATTGAAAAGCAATTAAAGCTGACGAAGGTGTACAAAGGCACAAAAGTGACCAAGATCAGCCGCGGCGGCACTGGCTACTCGCTTGATCTGGATAACGGCGTCACACTTGATGCTGAATCAGTGATTATGACTGCTCCGCATAAAGCGGCTGCGGGAATGCTTTCTGAGCTTCCTGCGATTTCTCATTTGAAAAATATGCACTCTACATCCGTAGCAAATGTCGCCTTGGGCTTCCCTGAAGGCGCTGTCCAAATGGAGCATGAGGGGACGGGCTTTGTCATTTCAAGAAACAGCGATTTCGCGATCACAGCCTGTACGTGGACAAACAAAAAATGGCCGCACGCAGCGCCGGAAGGCAAAACGCTGCTTCGGGCATATGTCGGAAAAGCCGGAGACGAATCCATTGTCGATCTCTCAGATAACGACATTATCAACATTGTGTTAGAAGACTTAAAGAAAGTCATGAACATAAACGGGGAGCCGGAAATGACATGTGTCACGCGCTGGCATGAAAGCATGCCGCAGTACCATGTCGGCCATAAGCAGCGTATCAAGGAGCTGCGAGAATCACTGGCCTCCGCATATCCGGGTGTCTACATGACAGGCGCTTCTTTTGAAGGTGTCGGTATTCCCGACTGCATTGATCAAGGAAAAGCTGCCGTGTCTGACGCGCTTACCTATTTATTCAGTTAAAAACCTCCGCTGTATGGCGGAGGTTTTTTTTATTGTGCAATGGCAATATTGAGTAAAAAAATGATTGAATTGATTAGCAGGTTATGATACATTTGCATATGTACTTAATGACTAAAATGTTCAAACAGTCAGTTTCGAGGTGAATACAATGTCAATAGATCGAAAAAAGCTCATTTTGGAGGCGGCCACAAAGTCTTTTACGCAGTTCGGGTATAAAGCGACGACAATGGATCTTGTGGCAAAGCTTGCGAACGTGGGGAAGGGAACCATCTATACTTTTTTCAAAAACAAAGAAGAGCTGTTTGACGAGATTTTCACTACTTTATTGAAGGAAATGAAACAAAAAGCGGACGAAGCGATGGAGCCGAACCTTCCATTCCATGAAAATGTGCACAGAGCGCTGTTTGCCATTCTGGAGTTCAGGAAAACACATCAGCTGACGATTAAAATTTTTCAAGAAAATGCTGAGATTGGTACAATGGCAGTTCAGGAAGTGATCCAAAAAATGGAGCGAGGCATTCTGTCTTATATCAAAAATAAGATTGAAGACGGGATCAAGAACGGTGCAATCAAGCCGTGCGACCCTGAACTGACAGCTTTTGTGATGCTGAAGCTTTATATCGCGCTCATTTTTGATTGGGAAAAACAGCATCCCCCGCTCGATAAAGAGACGATTGCGGAACTGCTTGAATTGTATGTTGTCAAAGGATTGTCAGCTAACTAGATAATCCTTTCTCTTTGCAAGAAAATGACCATTTTTCATGATGAGTCAGTTTTAGAATGGAGGCATCAGGATGAACGCAATACGAAGTCAGTGGAAAGACATCGTAACGAGTAAAAAATTATTAATTCCCATCATTGCCATTTTGTTTGTCCCGCTTATTTACAGCGGCGTGTTCTTAAAGGCTTATTGGGACCCATACGGCACGGTTGACCAGCTGCCTGTCGTTGTCGTCAATCAAGATAAAGGAGCAACGTATGAAGGAGAAAAGCTTCAAATTGGTGATGACCTGGTCAAAGAATTAAAGGATAATAAAAACTTTGATTGGCATTTTTCCAGTGATCTCGACCAATCATTAAAGGACTTATTAAATCAAAAATACTATTTAGTTGTCGAGATTCCTGAGGATTTTTCTAAGAATGCCAGCACTGTATTGGACAAAAATCCGAAAAAGCTCGATCTGAAATACCATACGAATGCCGGTTCAAACTATGTAGGGGCAACGATCGGTGAAAAAGCGATTGATAAACTGAAAGCCTCTGTTTCGAAAGAAGTGACCGAGCAATATACGAAAGTCATTTTTGATAACTTTAAAGATATCGCCAAAGGTTTGAGCGACGCGAGCAGCGGAGCGAAAAAAATTGATGATGGCACAAAGGATGCGAAAAACGGAAGCGCCCAGCTGAAAGAAAATCTTGCGAAGCTGAAGGAAAGCACAGCTACCATCAGTGACAAAACAGCGCAGCTTGCAGATGGAGCGGCTCAGGTGACGAGCGGCATCCAATCGCTTGACAGCTCGCTCGGTAAATTCCAGGACAGCAGCAACCAGATTTATGATAAATCTGGTCAGCTTGCAGCAGGATCAGGCAAGATAACGGGCAAGCTAAATGAACTGAATGCCGGCCTTCAAAAGGTGCAGCAGGGCTTGCCTAATCTGACAAACGGGCTGGATCAGCTCAACAGTAAAGCGCAAGAAGAGTCGGAAAAAGCAGCAAAAGCGGAAAAACTCATAAATGCGCTCGATTTAACACAGCTTGAAACAGCTGTGAACAACCTGGAAAAGTCAGAAACTGCGATGAAGGAATTTAAAAAACAGCTGTCTGACTTTGAAAACAGTTTGAAAAACCGAGATCAGGCATTTAAAAATCTCATCAACTCGAGTGATTTCTTAACAGCGGAGCAAAAAAGCCAGCTGATCAATTCTGTTGAAAAGCAGCTTCCGAAAGTTGATGCACCTGATTTTGATCAAATGCTAAGCCAGCTTCCTGCAGCTGATCAGCTGCCTGACATTGCAACGATAAAAAGCTCATTGGAAGATGTGAAAGTGGAGGTTGCACAGGTGAAGGCATTGCCGGAAGCTACCTCTAAGCTTTATAACGGCGCAAAAGCTACTCAAGACGCGATTGACAAATTAACTGCTGGATCTGAGAAGCTATACAATGCTTCACAGCAGTTGACAGATGGCCAAAATAAATTGACAGCCGGTATCGGTGAATATAATAAGCAGTTTGCAAAAGCAAAAGCGGGCTCAGAGCAATTGGTAACAGGAAGCAGCCAAGTATCCGGGGGCTTGTTTAAACTGTTAGACGGGTCTAAACAGGTTCAAAGCGGATCATCAAAACTTGCAGACGGGTCTGCGTCACTTGATACAGGTTTAGGCAAGCTATTGGATGGTACAGGAGAGCTGTCTAGTAAGCTGAAGGATGCGGCAGATCAAACAGGAGATATCGATGCTGACGATCAAACATACGGCATGTTTGCCGATCCGGTGAAAACCAATGATGACGCCATTCATTCCGTTCCTAACTACGGAACAGGGCTGACACCTTATATCCTGTCAATGGGCTTGTATGTCGGAGGCATCATGCTGACGGTTGTCTTCCCGCTTAAGGAAGCGTCAGGACGTCCGAGAAACGGTTTTGAGTGGTTCTTCAGCAAATTCAATGTCATGATGCTCGTTGGAATTATTCAATCGCTGATTGTGGCGACGGTTCTTCTTCTGGGAATTGGGCTCGAGGTTGAGAGCACGTGGAGATTTTACGTGTTTACGATCATTACGAGTCTCGCTTTCCTAGCGATGATTCAATTTTTGGCAACAACGATGGGCAACCCGGGACGATTTATCGCAGTCATTATTTTAGTGCTGCAGCTGGGAGCGAGCGGAGGAACCTTCCCGCTTGAATTGCTTCCGAATTTCTATCAGGTCATCCACGGCGCATTGCCGATGACCTACAGCATTAACGGATTCAGAGCGGTCATTTCAAACGGGGATTTTGGCTACATGTGGCAAATGGCCGGCGTCTTAATCGGTATCGCCCTTGTTATGATTTTGCTCAGCATTACTTACTTTACGATTTTAAGCCGGAAGGAAGAAACATCAGAAGAACAGCCGGCTTCATAATAAAAAAAGAACTTGTTTCCTTGGAAACAAGTTCTTTTTTTATTACATTCCCCATTTGACAAGCAATCCTGTATAGGTTAAACCGCCGCCAAATCCGAAAAGCATCACAGTTTGATCTTTTTTCAGCTTCCCGGCTTTCACTGCGAGATCTAGCGCCAAAACAATCGAAACAGAAGACGTGTTGCCAAAGTATTCGACACTGGTGAGCGTTTTTTCGATAGGGAACGGTGTTTTTTCACAAATCGACTCGATCATGCGCAAGTTGGCGCTGTGAGGGACAAACCAATCAAGCTCGCCGCTTGTCAGCCCTGCTTGATGTAAAAGGCGTTCAAATTCGCGGGGAACGGTTCTTGCTGCCCATTTATACACTTCGCGGCCGTTTTGGACCATTTTACCGGAACCAGCAAGCGGCATCCCGTTTAGTTCATTCCGCAGTGCGGCACGGTACAAAATATCGCCGCCGTTCCCGCTTGTTCCTTGGACAGACGCAAGAAATCCAGGTGTCTCTTCGTCTCGTTCTACCAACAGTGCACCCGCTGCGTCGCCAAACAGAACGCATGTCGTTCGGTCCGTATAATCCGTTACCTTTGACAATGTCTCCCCTGCGATGACGAGAATTTTTTGATGAAGGCCGGATGTGATCAATCCGTTTGCCAAATGAAGGCCGTATGTCAGCCCGGCGCACGTCGCATTAATATCCAGGGCGCCGGTGTTTTCCCAGCCGAAATATTCCTGCACACGGCATGCAGTACTCGGAAAGGCGTAATCTGATGTTGTTGTGGCAACGAGGATCATATCCACGTCATCAAGCGTTCCTTCATAACGGCTCTTGAGATCTTTCACCGCTTCTATGCATAAATCAGAGGTAAACTGCTGCTCATCCGCAATCCGGCGTTCTCTCATTCCGGTGCGCTGAACTATCCATTCATCAGACGTATCAACGATCTTTTCTAAATCTGCATTTGTTAAGCGTCTGCTCGGTGCATAGGTGCCGATAGCTGTAATTTTTGCTTTTGACATATGAATCACTCCTTATGGTCAGATTATAACACTAGATATTAGTATCTGGTACTAAAAAGAAGGGTTTTTCATAAAAAAAGAGAAATTGTGAAATAGGGAATCTATGAAATAGATAAAGGAGGCTGAAAAATGGTCAGTCAAGGAGCAGTAGTCCTTATGGCGGTATCCGGGGCTATTGCGTTTTTGTTGCCGATCGGACTGATTGTATGGTTTAAGCGAAAGTATGGCGCATCGCTTAAGGTGTTTTTTATTGGCGCTCTCACGTTTTTTGTCTTTGCCCAGCTGCTGGAGGGCAGCGTTCATGTTTATGTACTGCAAGTGAATGAAATGACGAAAGAAGCGATGCAACATCCATTATGGTATGGCATTTACGGGTGCTTGATGGCCGGAATTTTTGAGGAGTGCGGGCGGTATATTATGATGCGATTTTTTATGAAGCGCCATCATACTTGGGCGAATGGCTTGGCTTTCGGAGCAGGACATGGCGGGCTTGAGGCCATCCTGATTACAGGCTTGTCCTCTATCTCGCTTATTGTATATGCGTTTGCGATCAATAGCGGAACGTTTGAACAGCTTTTGATCAATGACGACATCAAACAGGCACTTTTGCCGATTCAGGAACAGCTGCTGCATACTCCTTCGTATGAGTGGCTGCTGGGCGGAATTGAAAGAATCAGTGCGATTGCTGTCCAGATCGGGCTGTCGCTGCTTGTCCTGTATGCGGTTAAAAACCGCCGGCCGCTGTTTTTGCTGTATTCTATTCTTTTACATGCGCTGTTTAATGTACCGGCGGTTTTATACCAAAAAAGAATCATAGAACATGCTGCTGCTGTTGAAATCATTGTTGCTCTGATAGCGGCCGTATCAGTTTATTGGATTGTAAAAGCAAAAAGGCTGTTTCAATAAAAGGTCCAAGCAGCAGTAATGCCCGCTTGGAAAAATGTGAATGGAAATATTCATTAAGCATGGGTCATCAGAATATTTCTGATTCAGTCTTTAGCAATGACAGCAAGAGTGTCTGTGTTTTTTACAAGAGAAACAATGGTGTTTCTTTTTCTTCTTCTTCTCGCAAGGGTCATGGCATTCTTTCTTTTTCTTGCAATGGTCGTGGAAATCTTTATCGAACCACTCGTCAAAGAACCAAAAATCATCGAACCAATCGTGACAACGACATTTCTGTTCATGTGAATGACGACAGCACATAGATATCCCTCCTCTTCCCATGCTCTCTACAGCATATGAGAGATTGATAGGAAAAGATTGGACGGGTCCCTCGGGAAAAGAGTATATTTTAAATAGAAAAATAAAAGGAGGAATGTCCTATGACGTCCGTACGTAAAACGATGGAGCTCATTAAAGAACTTGTATCGATCCCAAGCCCGACAGGAAATACATATGAGCTGATCAATTATATTGAAAGCCTTTTAAAAGAATGGAAGGTAGGAACGGTTCGGAACCATAAGGGCGGCTTAATTGCAACGCTTCCCGGACGCGATACATCCCGGCACCGCATGCTGACGGCGCACGTTGACACCCTCGGCGCTATGGTAAAAGAAATTAAAGCTGACGGCCGGCTGAAAATCGATTTGATCGGCGGGTTCCGCTACAACTCGATTGAGGGGGAGTATTGCCAAATTGAAACCGCCTCGGGAAAAACATATACAGGAACAATTTTAATGCATCAAACGTCTGTGCACGTATACAAAGACGCGGGTAAAGCTGAGCGGAATCAAGAGAATATGGAGATCCGCCTCGATGAACCTGTTCACTGCCGGAAAGATACGGAAGAGCTTGGCATTGGCGTCGGAGATTTTGTGTCGTTTGATCCCCGTGTCGAGATCACATCAAGCGGATTTATTAAATCGCGCCATTTGGATGACAAAGCAAGCGTCGCCTTATTGCTCCGCTTAATTCATCAGATTCAAACAGAAGACATTGAATTGCCGTATACAACTCATTTTCTCATTTCAAATAATGAAGAGATCGGATACGGCGGGAACTCGAATATTCCTCCTGAAACAGTCGAATATCTGGCGGTTGATATGGGTGCTATCGGAGACGGGCAGGCGACAGATGAATATTCAGTATCAATCTGTGTGAAGGATGCGAGCGGGCCGTATCGTTATCAGCTTAGAAAGCATTTAGTCCATTTAGCCGAGAAGCATCATATCGACTACAAGCTTGATATTTATCCGTACTACGGGTCTGATGCGTCAGCTGCGATCAAATCCGGGCATGATATTGTGCATGGCCTCATCGGGCCGGGAATTGACGCTTCGCATGCATATGAACGCACCCATAAATCATCTCTTCGCCATACGGCTAAGCTTCTGTACTATTATGTACAGTCACCAATGGTTTAAGGGGAAGGCGAATGAAGATTTATGAGCTCAAAAGCACATTCGGCTGGGAAGGTGATGACGGCTTGGGGGAACAGCTGATTCAGCAAATCCTCGCCGGAGAAAAAACAGCCACGTGCGCGCCGAAATCATTATATTCAAAAGATGAATTGAGTGACGTGTATCAAACAGCGGGGCAGCTTGTTACCGTTTATGATAAACATGACAAACCGAGATGCAATATAAAAGTGACAGATGTGTTTGAAACGACCTTTGGAGCGCCTGATATGAGGTTAGTCAAAGGAGAGGGCAATGGAGATCGAATTGATGAGTTTCAGGAGGACCATCGGTTGGCATGGGCGGAACTGATCAAAAACGGTGAACTGGAGCTGAATGAGGATACTGTTTTGATTACAGAGCTGTTTGAGCTTGTTAAAGATTAAAAAAGCCTGCGGGGCAAGAACCCCGCAGGCTTTTCATTAACCGGAAATGGTTGCATTTTGATCTGCTTTTGCTTGAGACATGACCGTTTCTGCTTTCGCAGGATTAAACATGCCTTCCCATTTAGACATAACAACGGCAGCAAGCGCGTTACCAGTCAGGTTGACAACTGTACGTGCCATGTCCATAATGCGGTCTACGCCGGCAATAAAGGCAAGTCCTTCAGCCGGAACGCCGATAGTGCTTAGTGTTGCAAGCAAGACGACAAAAGATGTTCCTGGAACGGCAGCCATCCCTTTAGATGTCACCATTAACACAAGTACTAACGTAATTTGTTGCCAAAGAGACAGATCAATGTGGTAAACCTGTGCCAAAAACAGCGCTGCAATAGATTGATAGAGAACGGAACCGTCTAAGTTAAACGTATATCCGATCGGAATAACAAATGAAACAATGCCTTTCGGGCAGCCGATTTTCTCCATTTTTTCCATGATGCGAGGAAGAACCGTTTCAGAGCTGGACGTACTGAACGCCAGTAAAATTTCGTCCTTCATGTAAGCAAGGAATTTGAAGATGCTGATCCCGGCAATTTTTCCGACAATCCCGAAAATAACAATTAAGAAGAAAGCAAGCGCAACATAAACCAATCCGACGAGCTTTCCAAGAGAGAGTAGAGAACCGAGTCCAAATTTAGACACAGTCACTCCGATAAGGGCGAAAACGCCGAGTGGTGCTACTTTCATCACAAGGTTTACAACGTGGAACATGGCATGGGATACACCTTCGAAAAAGGCTAATACAGGCTTGCCCCGTTCGCCGATCGCTGAAATTCCCAATGCAAATAGCACTGTAAAACAGATGATGGCAAGAAGATCCCCTTCAACCAAGGATTGAAAGAAGTTTGTTGGCACAATATGCAGGAACGTTTCCGCCACTGATTTATTGCTTTGTTCTTTTTCAGTTTCAACATATTGACTGATGTCCGTTTTTTGAGCTTCGTGTATATTAACTCCTGTACCCGGATGGAAGATGTTTGCAAGGGCTAGTCCGAGAATAATGGCGAAAGTCGTAATAATCTCGAAGTACAGAATCGTTCTGAAGCCTAATTTACCGACTTGCTTTCCATTTCCTGCACCGGCTACACCGATGATTAAGCTGGAGACAACAATAGGAATCACTATCATTTTGATTAAGCGTAAAAAGAGATCCCCGATTGGCTGCAGGTAAGTAGGCAATTCTGGGTTGCCATACCAAATAACGCCAACAATGACACCTAGAATAAGTCCAACGAATATTTGTGTGGCTAATCCAAACTTAATTCTTTTCATAGATTACCTCCCAAAAAACAAAGTATCAACATATATCATGAATAGACATATATTTAATCTCACTATTAGATCAAATTATAATAGATAAGAATCGAATTCGTCTATAGTAAATTATATTTTGAAAATGAAGAATATTCAAAAATATGGCGTGAAACACCAGAATTATCTAAAAACAGGTGAGCTTTGACCCAACAAGACTATTATTTCAAAATAAAGAGATATGAGAAAAATCAAGAAAATCCCGCGCGTGATGCGCGGGATTTTCGCTCATTACAAATCGTTTACTTTTATACAGTCATTGCAGATATTACCATAACACTCATGCTGCTCTTCTATCTTTTTTCCACATTCCGCGCACTTTTTCGAAGGCAGGTTTCTAAAAAATTCTGTGATTTTTCCGAGCATAACCAATCCCTCTTTCCCCTTTGTGGTGTTTTCATTGTAATATAACAGATTATAAAAATCAATAACTGTTTTGATACAATGTTTAAAACATGCTTTTTTTAAGAAAAATGGGTATATTGAAGGAGGATCAATTTTCTTGAAAAGATAGGAGGACATTATGAAATTTACAGTTATCGGATGCTATGGCGGTTTTCCGGCCGCAAATGAAGCGACGTCGGGCTATTTGTTTCAGTCAGGTGATTACTCTTTGCTTGTCGATTGCGGCAGTGCCGTATTATCTAAGCTGTTCGGATATGTGCCGGCGGAAAAGCTGGATGCGGTGGTTCTGTCTCATTATCACCATGACCATATCGCTGACATCGGGCCGCTGCAATTTGCCAAGCAAGTCGGTTCGTTTCTCGGCAAAGGAGAGCACACGCTTCCGATTTACGGACATGATGCTGATATAGAACAGTTTCAAAAGCTTACATATAAAACACATACAAAAGGGATTGCTTATCAGCCGGATCAGCCGCTGACTGTCGGTCCGTTTACGATCACCTTTTTAAAAACAATTCACCCGGTGACGTGCTATGCCATGCGGATTACGGATGGCAGCCATACTGTCGTATATACCGCTGATTCCAGCTATCAGGATTCATTTATTCCGTTTTCGAAAAATGCCGATTTGTTGATCTCAGAATGCAATTTTTATGCCGATCAAGACGGGACAAGCGCAGGCCATATGAACAGCCTGGAAGCTGGGCGAATTGCAAAAGAAGCGGGAGCGGGAGAGCTGCTGCTGACGCATTTGCCGCATTTCGGCGTGCATGACAATCTTCGCAAAGAAGCGAAAACCGTTTTTAACGGCGAAGTGAATATTGCGAAATCAGGTTTTGTGTGGGAAGGATAAAGGAGGAGCACCATGTTATTTATAGACAATCAAAACATCAATGATCCGAGGATCAATCTTGCTATCGAGGAGTACTGTGTAAAGCATTTAAACCCAGAACAGCCGTATTTGCTCTTTTACGTGAATCAGCCGTCTATTATCATTGGGAAAAACCAAAATACGATAGAAGAAATCAATACAAAATATGTAGAGGAAAACGGAATTATCGTCGTCCGCCGTTTATCAGGCGGAGGCGCTGTGTATCATGATCTGGGGAATTTGAACTTCAGCTTTATCACAAAGGATGACGGAGACAGCTTTCATAACTTTAAAAAGTTCACTGAGCCGGTGATCCAGGCTTTGCACCAGCTCGGGGTTGAAGCGGAATTGAGCGGCCGGAACGACATTGTCGTAGATGGCCGGAAAATATCCGGAAACGCCCAGTTTGCGACAAAAGGACGCATTTTCAGCCACGGCACTCTCATGTTTGATTCAGCCATTGATCATGTTGTGTCAGCATTAAAGGTGAAAAAGGATAAAATTGAATCAAAAGGGATCAAGTCAATCAGAAGCCGTGTGGCAAACATCAGTGAGTTTCTTGACGATAAAATGACCACGGAAGAATTCCGCAGCCATTTGCTTCGCCATATTTTTAACACAAATGACATTCAAAATGTGCCGGAGTATAAGCTGACGGAAAAAGATTGGGAGGTCATCCATCAAATTTCAAAAGAGCGCTATCAGAATTGGGATTGGAACTACGGACGCTCACCGAAATTTAACCTTAATCATTCGAAACGCTATCCGATCGGGTCGATTGATCTGCGACTGGAAGTCAAGAAAGGCAAAATTGAGGACTGCAAAATCTTCGGAGATTTCTTCGGTGTCGGTGATGTATCTGAAATTGAAAACCTGCTGGTCGGAAAACAATATGAACGCAGCGTTATCGCTGATGTGCTGGATGATGTGAATCTCAAGCATTACTTTGGGAACATTACGAAAGAGGATTTCCTTGATCTGATTTATTAAGGCAAAACACATTGTTTGAAAGAGCGATTGTGTTTTTGAAATAATGGAGGCAGGAGGGATTCACATGAAAGTGTTTTTAATCGGAGCGAACGGACAAATCGGTCAAAGACTCGTTTCTTTATTCCAAGACAATCCTGATCATTCCGTCAGAGCGATGGTCAGAAAAGAAGAACAGAAAGCGTCTCTCGAAGCTTCCGGTGCAGAAGCTGTGCTTGCGAATCTGGAGGGCAGCCCGGAAGAAATCGCCGCGGCGGCAAGAGGCTGTGACGCGATCATTTTCACAGCCGGTTCAGGCGGCAGCACAGGTTATGATAAAACGCTGCTGGTGGATCTTGACGGAGCGGCAAAAGCAATGGAAGCTGCGGACATCGCCGGAATCAAACGGTTTATCATGGTCAGCGCCCTGCAAGCCCACAACCGTGATAATTGGAATGAATCACTTAAACCTTATTATGTGGCCAAGCATTACGCTGATAAAATTCTCGAATCCAGCGGCTTAACCTATACGATTATCCGTCCGGGGGGTCTTCGCAATGAGCCTGGAACGGGAACTGTATCAGCAGCGAAGGATCTGGAACGACGATCTATTTCCCGTGATGACGTTGCGAAAACGGTCATTGCTTCTTTGGATGAAACCAATACGGAAAATCGGGCCTTTGATTTGACAGAAGGAGATACGCCGATTACCGAAGCATTGAAGAAACTATAACAGTACGGACACTCGGGGCTTTTTGCTCTTGAGTGTTTTTTTCTGTTTCTCTATAATGAAGGGGAAAGCTTATCTTCAATAATGAATGACTGTTCATTCACTTTAAGGGGTGGGAGAATGAATCTCGTTTCGAAATTGGAAGAGACAGCATCTGAGAAGCCCGACAGCATCGCATGCAGGTTTAAGGATCACATGATGACGTATCAAGAGCTGAATGAAAGCATTCAGCGATTTGCGGACGGCCTTCAGGAAGCCGGTATGGAGAAAGGGGACCATCTTGCTTTACTGCTTGGCAATTCGCCGGATTTTATCATCGCGTTTTTTGGTGCGTTAAAGGCCGGAATTGTGGCTGTACCCATCAATCCGATGTACACGCCGACAGAAATCGGTTATATGCTGACAAATGGCGATGTAAAAGCGATTGTGGGCGTTGATCAGCTTTTGCCGCTTTATGAAAGCATGCATGAATCGCTGCCGAAGGTTGAGCTCGTCATTTTATGCCAGACGGGAGAGGCTGAGCCGGAAGCTTCAGACCCAGAGGTCAGAATGAAATTGACAACGTTTGCAAAAATATTGCGTCCGACATCTGTCGCTAAACAAAGGCCAGAGCTTGTCCCTGATGATACCGCGGTTATTTTATATACGTCAGGAACAACCGGAAAACCGAAAGGCGCAATGCTGACCCATCAGAATTTGTACAGCAATGCCAACGATGTCGCCGGCTATTTGGGAATGGATGAGAAGGACAATGTGGTCTGCGCTCTTCCTATGTTTCACGTGTTTTGTTTAACCGTCTGTATGAATGCTCCGCTGATGAGCGGCGCAACTGTCTTGATTGAACCTCAATTCAGTCCGGCATCTGTTTTTAAGCTTGTTAAAGAGAGGCAGGCGACCATTTTTGCCGGTGTGCCTACGATGTATAATTACTTGTTTCAGCATGAAAACGGAAAGAAAGATGATTTTTCTTCCATTCGGCTGTGCATTTCAGGAGGCGCGGCCATGCCAGTCGCACTGCTGACGGCGTTTGAAGAAAAATTCGGCGTTACCATTTTGGAAGGCTACGGGCTCTCGGAAGCATCACCCGTCACGTGCTTTAACCCGTTCGACAGGGGCAGAAAACCGGGCTCTATCGGGACAAGTATCTTACATGTCGAAAACAAGGTCGTAGATCCGCTCGGACGCGAGCTGCCCGATCACCAGGTCGGTGAATTGATCGTGAAAGGTCCTAATGTAATGAAAGGCTATTATAAAATGCCGATGGAAACAAAGCATGCGTTAAAAGACGGATGGCTTTATACAGGGGACTTGGCAAGACGGGATGAGGACGGCTATTTTTACATTGTTGACCGGAAAAAAGACATGATCATTGTAGGAGGATACAACGTGTATCCGCGTGAGGTGGAGGAAGTGCTGTACAGCCACCCGGATGTCAAGGAGGCGGTTGTCATCGGCGTGCCGGACCCTCAAAGCGGGGAAGCGGTAAAGGGATATGTTGTACCGAAATGCTCTGGTGTAACAGAAACGGACATCATGCAGCATTGTGAAAAACATCTGGCAAAATACAAACGGCCTGCTGCCATTACGTTTCTTGACGACATTCCGAAAAATGCGACAGGGAAATTGCTCAGACGGGCGCTGAGAGATATTTTGCCTCAATAATATGAAAAAAATGAAAAAGCGAAGCGGCGGAGCTTCGCTTTTTCATTTTTAATCCTTTGCTTCTTTTTTAATAATGTTTAGCAGCGCCTTTGTATCGCGTTTACTTAATTTGTAGTATGTGCCGTCCTTCAAATAAACGGCTTGCTGGCTGCCGTCAACCCATAGTCTGAATGAGTCGTACCGGTCTTTATGAAACTTGATTGTCCCTTCGTAATCAGGGGTTGATGTTTTTTCTGTCTTCAGCTGTTTTCCCTGATTCATAATGTCCAGCATGTCTTTGACGTGCTGCCTTTTTTCAATCTCGATATCTTCTCGGCCGCTTGAAGACAGCGTAATCAAATCCGCGTCTACCGATTGATACACATCGCCTGACCGGCTGTAAAGATAGAAAAATGCAAGAAACACAAGACCGATAACCACGATGGCTGCCACTATTTTTTTCATTTGCATCACTCCAAACATTGTTAGTTTTCCCAGCGATCGGGCTTTCCATGCTTAAAAGGACGGAAAAGTACGAGCGCATAGCTTGGTTCTAAGAATTTGAATTTATGATTACAATAGAAGTAACGGGTTGATGTGAGGAGTGAGGCGTTATGCGGAAGTGGATTGCGGCAGCAGGGCTTGCATACGTGCTGTACGGGCTGTTTTTTTATTGGTATTTTTTCCTGTCCGGTGATTCCGCAGTACCGGAGGCCGTGAAAGGGACGCAGGCTGATCCGGCTTCTTTCATGAAGCCGTCTGAATTGGCAGTGGCCGAGCAGTATTCGAATGTAAAGAATTTTCTATTTTTTATTGGGATTCCTCTTGATTGGTTTTTGTTCTTTGTATTGCTGGTCAGCGGCGCTTCAAAGAAAATCAAGGGATGGATGGAAGCGGCCTTGCCTTTTCGGTTTTTGCAGATCATTGGTTTTGTGTTTGTGCTTTCGCTGATCACAACTTTGGTGACACTGCCTTTAGATTGGATAGGCTATCAAGTATCGCTTGACTATAACATTTCTACACAGACAGCGGCCAGCTGGGCTAAGGATCTGGTCATAGACTTTTGGATCAGCTTTCCGATCTTTACGCTTTGCGTTCTCGTGTTTTATTGGCTGATCAAAAGGCATGAAAAAAAATGGTGGTTATACGCTTGGCTGTTAACTGTGCCGTTTTCGCTGTTTCTGTTTTTTATTCAGCCGGTCATTATCGATCCTTTATACAATGATTTTTATCCGCTGAAAAACAAAGAGCTTGAAAGCAAGATTTTAGAGCTGGCAGAAGAAGCCGATATTCCGGCTAATCATGTATATGAAGTGAACATGTCTGAAAAAACAAATGCGCTTAATGCCTATGTCACAGGAATTGGGGCCAACAAACGGATTGTATTGTGGGATACAACGCTGAACAAACTTGATGATTCAGAAATTCTCTTTATTATGGGCCACGAAATGGGCCATTATGTCATGAAGCACGTCTATATCGGACTGGCCGGCTATTTGCTCGTGTCGCTCGCTGGATTTTATGTCATTGATAAGCTTTACAAGCGGACGGTCCGCTTTACCCGCAGCATGTTTCATTTAGAGGGAAGGCATGACCTTGCAGCACTGCCGCTGTTATTGCTTTTGGTGTCCGTTTTGAGCTTTGCGGTCACGCCTTTTTCTAATGCCGTCTCGCGTTATCAAGAGAATAAGGCTGACCAGTATGGGATCGAGCTGACGGAAAACAGAGAAGCCGCTGTCAAAACGTTTCAGGATTTGGCCGTGACGGGACTGAGCCAGGTCAATCCTCCGGAGCTTGTTAAAATATTCAGAGGCAGCCATCCTTCGATTATGGAACGGATTCAACGAGCGGAAAAAGAAGAGAATGCGCCAGAACATCCTGCCTCAGAACAGGATGCTGACAAATAAAAAGAAGCAGGTATGGAGGAACCTGCTTCTTTTTTTCTATTATTGTGCAGCTGCTTGTACATTGATTAACCCTTTTCCATAGTAGAAAGAGCTTCCAAGGTATGTTGCAGTGCTTTCTAAACGATCACGGACTTGCGCGTTTGTCCAAGTCGGGTGCTTAGAAAGAATTAACGCTGCTGCTCCGGCAACGTGAGGAGTCGCCATTGACGTTCCGTTGTAAGCACCGTAAGTGCCTCCAGGAAGTGTGCTTTGGATGGACACGCCAGGAGCCATTACATCAAGCTCAGAACCTGCGCTTGAGAATGAAGCTCTTTGGTTGCTGCTGTTTACCGCACCTACCGCAATGGTAGAAGGATATTTTGCAGGGTAGCCGACTGTGCTTGTGCTGCCCGATGAACCTTCGTTTCCGGCAGCGGCAGCAACAACGATGCCGCTGGAAACGGCTTTATCAACTACTGTTTTCAGCGCTGTTGAACCAGAAGGTCCGCCAAGGCTCATGTTGATAACATCCATATTGTTGGAAATAGCCCACTCAATGCCGTTAATAATCCAGCTGTATTGGCCGCTTCCTGTTGAGTCAAGAACTTTTACTGCATATAACGATGCGTTTGGCGCTACGCCCAGAACACCGATTGTGTTATTAAGAGCGGCAATCGTACCGGCTACATGTGTGCCGTGAGAACTGCCGTCCTGATATGGGTTTGTTTCAGAAGGTACGAAGCTTGCTCCGCCTTTGACGTTTAAGTCAGGATGAGAAGAGTCAATTCCGCTGTCGATAACAGCTACTTTTACATTAGAACCTGTGTAGCCTTGAGAGTGAAGAGCCGGCGCTTTAATTTGAGAAATGCCGTAAGGAACAGATTGCGCATATTCATGTGCAATATGATCTTCTTCCACATATGCAACGCTCGGATCTTGTTTCAATTCTTTTACAGCTTTTTCATCCAATGTTGCTGTGGCTGCGTTAACATACTTAAACTGCTTTTGAACTTTTCCGCCTTTCTCAGAAATAACATCCTTTTTCTTGGCGGAACTCATGGCACTCATTGTCTGTTTGAATCCGACAATGTATTTCTTTTCTGTACTGCTTTTTCCGGCAGCCTGCGCAGACAAGTTGCTGAACGCCATCGTAAAGATTAACGTTAACGCAAACAACAAGCTGATCCACAATTTTTTGCTTCTCACTCTTTACCCTCTCCTTTTTAAAAAAAAGATTCAGAGTAGCCCCACTTAAGGGACTATTCTGTTAATTTATTGTAATAGATGGAATAATATTTTAGTAGACCCATTTTTTTGCGATGATTTTATCTCTATTTAGGTATATCATCTCTCGCTATTTCTGTAGAGACTCGAAATAACTAATTTTATACAGAAAAGAACGAAAATAGACATGAGTAAATGTTCATTATGCTGAAATGTCATGCTTTTTCAGGTTAAATGCTCCTGAGTCCCCGCAAATTCCTGTCGAAAAAAATCCTTCAAATGACCTGCATATGTTTCCGTGAGATCAATGGATATTATCGTGATATTTTTTCTATGTATGCTGATAAAAGTATTCTGAAAAATAAACTTTACAGAAAATTCTATTAAAGTTAAAATGAAACGATTATAGAGAGGGAGGAAGAAATGAGATGAACATTCGCCAAGCAAAGACATCAGATGCAGCAGCCATCGCGCCGTTATTTAACGAGTATCGGGAATTTTATAAGCAGGCGTCCGATCTGAAAGGGGCAGAGGCTTTTTTGAAAGCGCGTCTGGAAAATCACGAGTCTATTATTTTGATAGCTGAAGAAAATGGAGAATTCATAGGTTTTACCCAGCTCTATCCAACGTTTTCTTCTGTGTCAATGAAAAGAATCTACATATTAAATGACTTATTTGTCGCTCCTCATTCGCGAACAAAGGGAGCTGGCGGGCAGCTGCTGTCTGCCGCAAAGGATTATGCTGCGGAAAACGGGGCAAGTCGTTTATCGCTCCAGACTGAACACCACAACCTGACAGCAAGAAGCTTATATGAGCAAAACGGCTATGAAGAGGATACTGCATTTGTCCATTATCGTCTCAGTGTGCCAGCGAAGTGAAAATGGAAGCTTGATGATTTGGTTTTTTGAACGTTCTTCGGTTACGATAGAAACGAAAAGGAGTGTGCCGAATGTCAACGTTATTTCAAGCATTGCTGGCAGAAAAAAATGCCGATGATGTTTCAGTCAATGTAAAAACCATGTCAACAGAGGATTTGCCGAAAGATGGCGTCCTGATTAAAATTGCTTATTCCGGCATCAATTATAAAGATGGCCTGGCAGGAAAAGCAGGCGGAAATATCGTCAGAGAGTATCCGCTTATTTTAGGCATTGATGCTGCGGGTACGGTTGTCTCTTCCAATGATCCGCGTTTTGCCGAGGGAGATGAAGTGATTGCAACAAGTTATGAGCTCGGTGTCTCCCGCGATGGCGGATTAAGTGAATATGCTTCAGTGCCTGGTGACTGGCTGGTGCCTTTGCCAACAAATCTTACTTTAAAAGAAGCGATGGTGTACGGAACGGCTGGATTTACAGCGGCGTTATCGGTGCACCGGCTTGAACAGAACGGCCTGTCTCCGGAAAAAGGGAGCGTACTTGTCACAGGAGCAACCGGCGGTGTCGGCGGAATTGCTGTATCGATGCTGAACAAGCGGGGCTATGAAGTGGTGGCAAGCACCGGAAACCAGGAGGCGGCTGATTATTTGAAGCAGCTCGGTGCAAGCGAAGTGATCAGCAGGGAAGATGTCTATGACGGAACGCTTAAGGCGCTGTCCAAGCAGCAATGGCAGGGAGCGGTTGATCCAGTCGGCGGAAAACAGCTTGCCTCGCTTTTAAGCAAAATCCAATATGGCGGAGCTGTCGCGGTGAGCGGCTTAACGGGCGGGGGAGAGGTTCCTGCAACGGTGTATCCGTTTATTCTTCGCGGGGTCAGCCTGCTAGGAATCGACTCAGTGTACTGTCCGATGGATGTCAGAGCCGCTGTTTGGGAGCGCATGTCTTCCGATCTCAAGCCTGATCAGCTGCTGACAATCGTGGATAGGGAAGTACCATTGGCAGAAGCGCCGGCTGCGTTAAAAGATATTTTGCAAAATCGCATTCAAGGAAGAATCATTGTGAAGCTTTAACAGGCCCAGCTTGCAGAGAAAACTATGTTTTTCTGCAAGCTTTTGTATTTTCAAGAATATGTACAAGGTATTAAGCTGATGAACTGCTGTGTCCCCAAACAATCTGCCATTTGCCATTCTTGTTTTGCCGCTCGCGTGTGTAAGTAAATTCACCTTCAAAATGCGTTCCGATGCGCTGATCCAAAACATCAATGCTTGTTTAACAAAAATAAGGTCATCAGCCAGATGTTGATTCAATGCTTCCGTATCACTTGAAAGCATGTCCGTTTTTAACCATTCCTTTTCCTTTAAGAAACCTATTTGATTTTTATCCATACCATTTCCTCCTCTCTTCCTATTAGTTACAGTGAGATATGTTTTTCCTGTAAGCCGGACTTTCTCTTCTCATTTTAAAAATAATTAGTGATAATGATTCTCATTCCGTGTTATACTATCTCTTGGACATCTTACTCTTAGAAACTACATACAGGAGAGACTAAAGCGCATGAAGAAAACACTGATTATTCTTACAGTTTTACTTCTTTCTGTCTTAACGGCTGCCTGCTCGTCTTCAAGCGGCAATCAAAACAGCAAAGAAAATAAAGTGGCGGTAACACATGATTTAGGGAAGACAAATGTGCCTAAGCATCCGAAGCAGGTTGTTGTTCTTGAGCTGGGTTTTATCGACACGCTGCTTGATCTTGGCATTACACCTGTCGGGGTTGCCGATGATAATAAAGCGAAGCAGCTGATCAACAAGGATGTGCTGAAGAAAATTGACGGCTACACATCTGTCGGCACCCGCTCACAGCCAAGCATGGAAAAAATCGCTTCATTAAAACCCGATTTAATTATTGCTGACACGACCCGGCATAAAAAGGTATACGATCAGCTCAAAAAAATCGCACCGACGATTGCGCTTGATAATTTAAACGCGGATTATCAGGATACAATTGACGCTTCACTTACGATTGCAAAAGCAGTCGGCAAGGAGCAGGAAATGGAGAAAAAGCTGACGGCGCATGAAGAAAAGCTTAATGAGACAAAGCGAAAAATCAGTGCTAACAGTGCGTCCGTGCTTTTAATTGGAAATACAAACGATACGATTATGGCCAGAGATGAAAATTTCTTTACATCAAGACTTTTAACACAGGTTGGCTATCAATATGCAATCAGCACGTCAGATAACAGCGAATCAGGCAATGGCGGCGACTCAGTGAACATGAAAATGACACTTGAGCAGCTGCTGAAAACAGATCCGGATGTGATCATCCTGATGACAGGCAAAACAGATGACATCGATGCGGACGGCAAACGCCCGATCGAAAAGAATGTGCTGTGGAAGAAGCTGAAGGCAGTAAAAAACGGACATGTGTACCACGTGGACCGCGCAGTATGGTCTCTGCGCCGCAGTGTCGACGGGGCGAATGCTATTTTGGATGAGCTTCAGCAAGAGATGCCAGCTGAGAAGAAATAAAAGAAAAGACAGGCGAATGCCTGTCTTTTTCTTATTTGATAAAGCCGGATAAGTGGCTGTTGATATTATAGTCTTTAATTCGCCATTTCTCTTCTGCAAATTCAATGTTACTGAGGCAGGCGTTGACAAGGCGAGTGCTTTGTAGCTCTGGGTCACCGCCGGAAATTTCCGTCAGCAGTGCGTGAATCGCTGCGCCGTGCGCGACGATCAGCACCTTTTGGTTTGGATACGCCTGATTCACTTTTACCAAACCGCCCATCAGCCTGTCAGTGAGCTCTTCCAGCGTTTCCATATTCGGATAGTTTTTATCCGGATATCGCTTTGTCCGTTCTTCCAGTTGCATGCCCTCCGCATCGCCGTAATCGCGTTCCTTAAAGTCATCCATTTCGACAATTGGAAGATGCAGATATTCATTAATGATTTCCGCGGTTCTTTTCGCTCTTTTCAGCGGGCTCGTTACAATGACATCCCAAGAAAAATCCTTTACGTATTCTCCGGTTTCTCTCGCTTGGCGTTCACCTGTCGCGTTCAGCGGGATATCGGTTTTGCCTTGGCATTTTTGCTGCAGGTTCCAATCGGTTTCTCCATGTCTTACTAAGCAAACGGCTGTCATAAAATCCCCTTCCTGACTTTGGTCATATCGCTATTATACTAAATCAGCATCCTATGAAAAAGCCTATGCCATAATTTCAAATAATAAAGCCAGCCCGATTCCGCCGCCGCTTCCGATAGCAGCAACGGCATATTGACAGTCTGTCCGTCTTTGCGCTTCATAAAACAATCTAGTTACCAGAGCTGCCCCTGATGCGCCGTACGGATGGCCGAGAGCTAACGCGCCGCCGCGCACATTGATTTTTGAAAAGGGGATGCCGAGTTCTTGAGAGCAGACACAAATTTTGACGGCAAAGGCTTCATTGATTTCATATAAATCGATATCATCAGGTGTTAAATTGTGTGTGATTAAGAGATTACGGATCGCATCAACCGGTGCAGCGGGCGGATAGTTTGGGTGAATCCCGCTGACGGCGCTGCCGATAAACCGGAGCACTGGCTTAAGCCCTAGGGCTGCCGCTTTTTCTTCTTCCATTACAAGGAGAGCGGCCGCTCCGTCTGATATGCCGCTGCTGTTGGCTGCTGTAACCGTTCCGGAGCTGGTGTCGAAAACCGGCTTTGCACGGGGAATCATTGCTTCTATCGGCCGCTTTTTCAGAAATGCTTCGTCCGTTTCCAATTCCCCGAGAGGAACAATTTCTTCAAGGTAATATCCGCCATCATGCGCGCTTCTGCTGCGTTGATGGCTGAGAAGCGCATATTCATCCTGCTTTTTTCTGCTGATGGAATAGCGTGCTGCCGTATATTCTGCTGCTATGCCCATGTCAGGATCACCGATCGCATCTGGAGAAAACCGGGCCCGCTCTGAAAAGGGCGATTGGCTGCTGCTTTCTGAGCCACCCGCGATATACATCGTGCCGGCTCCCGCTTGAATGAGACTGCAGGCATAGCGTACAGCTTCAAGGCCGGAGCCGCACTGTCTGTCAATCGTCATCCCGGGAACCGATAAAGGCAGTCCGGCTTGCAGAGCTGACAGCCTGGCGAGATTGCCGCCTCTGCCGGTCGCGTTTCCGAGAATCACCTCGTTGATTTGATTCTCTAGCTTTCGGCTGAGACAGCTGATGATAGGAGCCGCCAAATCCTCCGGGAGAAAGTGGTTCAGCAGCCCGTTTTGTTTTCCAAAGATCGTTCGTTTTGCATCAACAATAACCGCATTCAAGTTACACTGCACCCTCTTCTAGCCATTTCCTCACGCTGGAACGGGCGATTTTTCCGCTGCTCGTTTCCGGCAAGCAGTCTGTAAACACCCATTTTTTCGGGATTTTGTAGGATGCCAGTTTCTGTTTGCACAAAGCTTTCAGCTTTCTGGCATCAGTGTTTCCGTGAATGACAGCTACAGCGATTTCTCCCCAATACTCGTCAGGGATTCCAACGACTGCTGCGTTTTCAACCTCTGGACAGGAGAGAAGCACACGTTCAACCTCTTCTGGGAAAATATTTAATCCTCCGTACACGATCATCCCGTTTTCTCTTCCTGATATGTATAGAAAGCCATCCTCATCGACACAGCCCATATCATCCACTGTCATCCAGCCGGATTCATCTGGTGCGCTGCCGTTGACATAGCCGGAAAACCGCATCGGGCTTTTGACAAATATTTTCCCGATTTCTCCGGGCTGACAGCGTTCTCCCGCAGCGCTGCGGATTTCAATCTGGACGTTGTGAAAAGGGCGGCCGGCTGAATGCGGCTTCCGTTTGCTATCTTCCGGTGAGGAATATGTCACAAAGCTAAGCTCTGATGTGCCGTAAAAATCGTATAGCTTGAGATGAGGCCATTTTGCGGCCAGCTTTTTCTTAGATTCTGCCGGCCAGTCTGCACCCGATGAAATGATTTTGACAGGACTGTCGGGAAAACCCTCAATCCGGGCAATGGCGTCTGTCATCGTCGGTACGGTATAGAGAACGCTGACTGATTCATGGCTCAGCCATTCCTTCGTTTGAGCAGGGGAGAACTTTTTCAGTAAACAAACGGTTCCTCCTAGAAACAAGGTGCTGACAGCCCCATATAGGAAGTGAGAGGACATTAACGTCCCGGGAATCAGAACCTTATCATCTGATGAAATCGAAAAATCTGTTTCCGTACACGTAAAGCTCTCCATCCATGAGCGGTGAGATCGCGTGAAGGCCTTCGGTTTTCCTGTCGAGCCCGACGTAAATCCCATATAAAAAGGGTGCTCCGGATCAATGGTAGGCACGGGATCAGCGGATGCCTCAGAAATATCTGCCATACAGTTATCAAGCAAAACAACAGGTGTCTGGCTATCTGTCAGTTTGTTTTTGAAAAAGGCTAAAGTAACCACAAGATCCGCATTGCTTATGGACAGCCGCTCCTTGCATTCAGCCGCGCTCCAGCGTGTGTCGATGGGAACAGCCGTGCATCCCGCCGCTGCAGCTCCGGCAAACAGCTGTAAAAACGCCAGGCTGTTCGGGAGCAGAATCGCCACACGCTTCGGCATGCTCGGCAGCGACCGCAGCCAATTTGCGGTTTGAGAGACAAGACGAGCCCAATCCTGGTACGTGATTTGCTCCGATTCAGTATGGATCGCCACACGCCCGGGCGATTTTTCGGCAATAGATGAATAGGTATGAGTAATTGTCATAAAATCAGCCTCCTTTCGTAAATATCGTATCAGAAAGAGACAAGGCTTGGGTGATTTTAATGGCCAGAAACGCAGATACCGCTGCTTTTATCAAATCACCAGGCACATATGCAAGGCTCATGAAGGCGGCCTGTGACAAATCAATATGCATGATAAAAGCTTGTACTGGTATACCGAGCAGATAAATAAAGATGATGCCGAATACAATATGAGTGAAAAAGAGACGCAATACAGTCACCTTTCGCAGTCTGGAAATAGCTAAACTGATCAGCCATGAGGCGAAGGGATAAGCGATCAAAAAGCCCGCGCTCGGCCCGAAAAAAACGCCAAACCCGCCTCGTCCGCCGGGCAAAAGCGGCGCTCCGAAGGCAACGAGCAGCAAAAAGACAAGCTGGCTTAAGAAAGCAGACTTAGGCTTGAGGATGCTGCCTGCCAGCATCACACCAAGCGTTTGTAATGTAATCGGAACGGGTGTAAAAGATAAGAAGAGAGGGGGCATAAAGCCAAGCACTGCCATTAGTGCGGTAAAAATGGCAATATGCATCATGTCTATTAATCTCAGCATGTGAAATCCTCCAAACAGTAATAAAATATGGTTATACAATAAATGCAGACAATTAGTATGTCAACTTAATTTTAATTTTAGTTAACATAATAAACGTGAAAAAACCGGCTGCATGGCAGGCCGGTTTTTGATGTTTATTCTTCTGTCAGAATGACAAGCGAATCAACAGATGCTGCCACGTGAGAAACGGCGCGGCTGACTTCCTGAAGCCCTCCAAGAAAGGCCTGCAAATCGACGTCGATTTTGCCTGATTGCTCTTTGCTGATTTTCATGCTGTGGACGATTTCATCGAATAAGCGGTTAATTTGTGTCATTTTTTCTTTGCTCTCGCTGACTAGCCCATTCACGTCTTTGATATGCTTTGAGACGATGTTGATTTGTGTATTCGTATTGTTCACAAGCTCAGACACGGTAGAGACGGTTTTTTTCGTGTCCTCAGAAAGCTTACGCACTTCGTTTGCCACTACGGCGAAGCCTTTGCCGTGTTCGCCGGCGCGAGCAGATTCAATAGAAGCATTGAGCGAGAGGAGGTTTGTTTGTTCAGCAATGCCTGTGACGATACCGAAGATTTTTTCAATTTGCTGTGCGATTTCATCCAGCTTGACCATTTCCTTTTCGATTTGGACAAGGCTTGTGTCAATTTTGTTCATCTGTTTTTGCTGGATTTCAAGCTCTTTTTTCCCGCCGATAGACTTTTCTTCAACAGTACTGGATGTCACTGTGCCGGCTTTGGATGCTTCGGAAATGCCTTCAGATTTGTCCACAAGCTCTTGAACAGATCTGCTCGTTTCTGAAAACAGATTGGCAATCGACCCGGAGGTTTCTTGAATTTTCTGATGAAGAAGGTTTTTCTTTTCCTCTTGTTCATCGCGGGTTTGGTTGTACTCGCTTTGAAACGCTTCAAGGACAAGCTGCTGTTCTAAGTTCAAGATTTTAGTTGTCGCTTTAATAGCTTTCAGCAGTTCTTGGTGATCTGTAATAGATGTCTCGTAAATGTCAATCATGGACAGAAGCAATTCTTGAAACGCGCCCATGTACCATTTTGGCAGGAGGCCGATTCTTAAATGAATGGAGGCGATTTTGTTTCGCTTTTCAATGAATTCATCATCGATAACGCCTGCAAACATTTCCTGAATATGCCGTTTTAACGTTTGTTTTAAGCGGTCAACTGAGCTGTGGTCATTAATGATATCCATCAATGAGCTTTCGTGGTCAAGGTTTTTATAAAACGCATCGACGATGTATACGATGTTTTCTTGAATTAATGGCTGAAGCTGCTCTAAAACGTAGAGCTCGCCATCTCCTAATCTGACCATTTTGAGCTGTTTTTTGACATCTGCATGTTTGTTTGTGAGCTGAATGCGGTTTTTTTGCTGTCCGTTTGAATCAGAAAAATAAGCTGTTTCTTGTTTTCTATCTTTTTTAAATAACAATACAGTGATCCCCCTTGGGAAAAATATAATTTTTACTTTTTGGCTTTTTAAGCCTTTTTCTTTTTTATCGGTCAAGGGGAACATGAATGAAGCTGCAGATGAAAAATATTTATAAAAACCGTTCATTAAAATGAACGGTTTAATCAAGGTCTATTTGTTTTAATGGTTTGATGGCTGGGCCCTCCACAACTTCTCCGGTTGGCTTAAAGCGTGACCCATGGCACGGGCAATCCCACGTATGCTCGCCGTCGTTCCACTCGACCTCGCAGCCTAAATGGGTGCACGTCGTATCGACGAGATGTAGGCAGCCTGTTTCATCTCTGAATGCTCCCGCACGTCTGCCGTTAATGGTGACGGCTTTTCCTTCACCCGGCGCGATCTCTTCAAATTCGACTTCAGGCTTTTCAAGCTTGCCTTTAATGAAATGCTTGGCGACATCGGCATTGTAAGAAATCACTTTCTGCAGTCCGGGGTTCAGATGGAAACGGGACGGCGTGAAAATGCTTTCGTATGGATTGTCTTTTTTCTCCACAAGGTCTGACAATAGAGCGGCCGCGACAGCTGATGACGTCATGCCCCATTTTTTAAATCCGGTCGCTACAAGAATATTGTCCTCATTTTCCGACATAGGCCCGATAAACGGAATTTTGTCAATTGTCACAAGGTCTTGGGTGGACCAATAATATGGGATGCTTTCGATGCCGATGGTGTTTTCAGCCATTTGTCTCAGTGTTTCGTAATGTGTCGACATGTCTTTTCCTTGGCCGGTTTTATGGCTTACTCCGCTGAAGAGAATCAGCTTTTCTCCGTTTACAATGGTATAGCGGAGCGCCACTGACGGCTGATCGATACTCAAATACATGCCCTCGGGATATTCGATCTTTGGCTTGATGGCGAGGACATAGGATCTGTCAGAGTACATTCTTGCCGAATACAATCCGCCTCCGTCATAAAAAGGGAAGTGGGAACAGCATATGATAAAGCGGCTCTTAATGGCGTGCCGGCTTTTGGTTACCACTTCAGGCCTTTCTCCTTTTTTGATATCAAGCGCGACGGTCTCTTCATAAATCCGTCCGCCTTTTTGAACAATCTGCTCCAGAAGCGCTTTTAAGTATTGAAGCGGGTGAAATTGGGCTTGATTTTTCATGACAAGCGCCAGCTTAGAACCTAAGGGAATCGGAAGATCCTTGATAAGGTCTCTTTCAATTCCAAGCTTTGTATATGCCTCATGCTCAGTGCGGATTTTTTGCACAGCGTTTTCATTTGCTGTGTACAGATATGCATCTTGTTCGATCCATTCACAATCAATTTGATGTTCATCGACAATTTCTTTTATGTAATCAACTGCGTTTTGATTTGCTTCATAATAAAGCCTCGCGTGGTTCAATCCGAAATTGCGGATAAATTCATCGTATATCATGTCATGCTGTGCGGTAATTTTAGCAGTTGTATGGGCAGTGGTGCCGTTGAGAACCTGATTTGCTTCAATCAATACGACACGGAAGCCTCTCTTCGTGAGTTCATACGCCGTTGTGATTCCCGTAATTCCGCCTCCGATAATGGTGACGTCACATTCAGTATCCTCTTGAAGTGCCGGAAAAGAAGGCAGGTCAGTCGATGTTTTCCAGTATGTTTCGGGTGCTTCCTTTGCAAAATATGGATTAGCCAAGCCATTATACCTCCAATCAGATTTATTCTTAATTTTTCCATATTCTATCTTTTCATACATAGGAAGCAGGCATTGTTCATAACATAGTAGGGTTGAAAAGGAGTGATTTCATTGGCGAATCAAAAAAAGAAAACATTGCCGCCTCAGCATCAGAACCAGCAGCCGGGCTTTGAATATCTCATGGATCCCCGTCCGGTTTTTGATAAGCCGAAGAAAGCGAAAAAATTAGAGGGCAAAACCGCTATTATTACTGGAGGAGACAGCGGGATCGGACGTGCTGTATCGGTGTTATTCGCAAAAGAAGGGGCTAATGTGGTCATTGTATATTTGAATGAGCATCAGGACGCCGAGGAAACAAAGCAGTATGTAGAAAAGGAAGGGGTAAAATGCCTGCTGATTGCAGGAGATGTCGGAGATGAAGCGTTTTGCAATAATGTGGTCATGCAGGCAAGCCAAGCATTTCCGTCGATTGATATATTGGTTAACAATGCAGCTGAGCAGCATGTCCAGCCCGGCATTGAAAAAATCACAAGCCACCAGCTGATCAGAACTTTTCAAACGAACATTTTCTCCATGTTTTACTTAACAAAGGCGGTGCTGCCTCATTTAAAAAAGGGAAGCTCTATCATTAATACCGCTTCAATTACCGCCTATAAAGGGAATAAAACGCTGATCGATTACTCAGCGACAAAAGGAGCGATCGTTACGTTTACAAGATCACTTTCCCAGTCGCTTGTTCAGCAGGGCATACGGGTCAATGCAGTAGCGCCGGGCCCCATTTGGACACCGCTTATCCCGGCCAGCTTTGCCGCAAAGGATGTGGAAGTGTTTGGGTCAGATGTGCCGATGGAACGCCCGGGACAGCCGGTGGAAGTGGCGCCAAGCTATTTATACCTTGCCAGTGACGATTCCACATATGTCACAGGACAGACGATTCACGTTAATGGCGGAACAATTGTAAATGGGTAATAAAAAGCCAATCCTTGAGGATTGGCTTATTCGCTCTGCTTGAGCGCTGCATATTCTTTAGAGAGCGTAAGAAACGCATCTTTATCTTTTTCGTCCAAGGCTTTGTTGATTTGGTCCGTCAGCATGGCAAGCCGACGCTTATACAAGGATTCATCGAGCACCATTTGAATGTAGACATCCGTCATTGTGACATCAAATTCTTTTGTTTTTTGCGTGTTGCGGGACTTCATGAGCTCAGTGTACGATTTTTTCTCTTTCATAAAGAATCCCCCCAATGCCTTTTTTATAGTATATGGATATAAGTCGAAAAAATCAATAAATTTTTATAATTTTTAGACAACTAATACTTGGCAATCTATCGACATATCCTGCAAAATGCCGTAAACCGGAAGATCATAAGAAGGTAAAATCGGTTTATTACTAGTTATTTAGTACCAATAAGTATCATTAAAAGATGATTTTAGCTTATTTGTTAAAAAAACCTGTCGTTTTATAAAAACAGATGATAGATTATTAGTATAAATTTTGCAGAAAAAGGATGGAGGCCATAATATGAGTCAGAAAACTGACGCACCTTTAGAATCGTATGAAGTAAACAACGCAACAATTGCCGTGCTGCCAGAAGAAATCGACGGCAAAATCTATTCCAAAATTATTGAAAAAGACTGCGTGTTTTACGTCAGCATGAAGCCGCTGCAAATTGTCGATAGAAGCTGCCGGTTTTTCGGATCAAGCTATGCGGGAAGAAAAGCGGGAACTTATGAAGTGACAAAAATTTCACACAAACCGCCGATCATGGTGGACCCTTCGAACCAAATCTTTTTATTCCCTACACTTTCTTCGACAAGACCCCAATGCGGCTGGATTTCCCATGTGCATGTGAAAGAATTCAAACCGACTGAATTCGACGATACGGAAGTGACGTTTTCGAACGGCAAAACGATGGAGCTGCCGATCTCCTGCAATTCGTTCGAAAACCAGGTTTACCGGACAGCATGGCTCAGAACCAAATTCCAGGACAGAATCGAACACCGCGTGCCGAAAAGGCAGGAATTTATGCTGTACCCGAAGGAAGAGCGGACGAAGATGATTTATGATTTTATTTTGCGTGAGCTCGGGGAGCGGTATTAGAAAATAGAAAGGAGCTGACCGAACAGGGCAGCTCCTTCTCCTGCTTTAGGCCGTCGGAATTCCGCCGGTGATGCCGTATACCTGGGATGTCACATAGCTTGAATTCTCTGAAGCTAAAAATACATAAACATCTGCCAATTCTGCTGGCTGTCCAGCGCGGTTTAGCGGTGATGGCGGCGTGCCTTGGCCGAATTTCGGGATGTTTTCCGTCGGCTGTCCGCCGGAAATCTGCAGCGGCGTCCAAATTGGCCCAGGTGCAACTGAATTCACTCTGATGCCTTTGGAAGCCAGCTGTTTTCCCAGTCCGACGGTAAAGCCGATAATGGCGTTTTTCGTTGCTGCGTAATCTAACAGCATCGGGCTTGGATTATAGCCTTCTACTGAGGTGGTGGTAATAATCGACGCGCCTTCCGGCAACAACGGAAGAGCCGCTTTTACAACCCAATAAAGGGAAAAGACGTTCACTTCAAATGTTTTATAGATTTGTTCAGTAGGCAGATCTTCAATGTTTTCGACCGCTTGCTGTTTGCCGGCAACCAGCGCCAACACATCCAGTCCGCCGAGTTCCTGATGCGCCTGTTTGACTAGGTCCTGGCAAAAGGGTTCGTCGCTTAAGTCTCCGGGGATCAGCACTGCTTTTCGCCCTTCTGCTTCTATCAGTTCCTTCACTTCTTCAGCATCAGGCTGTTCCGCAGGCAAGTAGTTAATGGCTACATCGGCGCCTTCCCGGGCGTAAGCAATCGCGGCAGCGCGGCCGATACCGGAATCGCCGCCGGTGACAAGCGCTTTTCGGCCGGTGAGTTTACCCGATCCTTTGTAGCTTTTTTCTCCGCAATCCGGCACCGGCTTCATGTTCTGCTGCAGGCCGGGCGGTTCTTGATATTGTTCAGGAAATTCATCATGAAAAAATGCTGTTAAAGGATTGCTAAGATTTGAATCAGACATCGTCAACGCTCCTTTTCTGTTTGGTGTACATTCGTATGTGTACCCCTGAGCATATGGAGAGAAACATGTTTTGGCAGTTTGAACGCTGAAAGACAAGGAAAAACCAGCCCTTCTTCCATATTTATCTTGTAAAATAGGACTGGATGAATTATGATAAAATCCAGCTATAAAACAACTAAATATTGGATAAGAGGGGAGTATATCGTCATGAAAAAAGCGGCTACGGTCTTGCTGTCACTCGGTCTCGTTTTCGGTTTTTCATACGGGGTAGACCATGTGGCGGAAGCCAAAACAAAGGTGAAGGTCTATAAGAACTGCAAGGAGTTAAATAAAGTATACAAAGGCGGGGTGGCCCGCACGTCGAAGGTGAAAAACAAAGGCGGAAAAACGAAGTACAAGCCTTACGTCTCCAAGGCTCTTTATGATGCCAATAAAAAGAAAGACCGCGATAAAGATTATATCGCCTGTGAACGCTAAACAAGAAAAAGCAATCTGATGTCCAGATTGCTTTTTTTATGCTTATGCCGCCTGATCGGCCGCAGCGCTTTTTGCTTTTCTTGTCATAAGGCTGATTGCCATCATGACCGTAATGTTCAAAAGCAAGGCGACTATGCCGACATTTAAATCTTTTGCGGCTTGCGGCAGCGCCGGAAATAAAGTGCCGATTGTTGTTTCTGTCAATGTAATATAAGAAACGGCTCCGACACCTGTAATAATGCCTGCGAATGCTCCCTGCTTCGTTACTATATGATGCTTGAACAGGCTGAACAGAAGGGCCGGGAATAATTGTGTAACCAGGCTGTAGCCCATCAATAGCAGCGTAACGATGGTATTCCCGCCTTTAAAGGTAAAGTACACCGAAATCAGCGCGAACACCGGCACTAAAAACTTAGCAAGCGCCGATACTTGCTGATCTGTCGTGCGGGGAGCGAACACTTTGTACACATTTTTTGCAAACAGCGTGGAGGCTGACATTAAGATCATAGATCCCGGCACAAGCGCCGTCAGCAGTCCGGCAGTGCCGACGATCCCGACAAACCAAGGGTCAAATGTTTGCAGTGACAGTCTCAAAAGTGACAGATCTCCATCTGCGCCTTTCAAACCTGGAACTTGCAGGATAGCCGCAAAGCCGACGAAAAGGACGAAGAGCAGAACCAGCTGGTATAAAGGCATGATAATGGCGTTTTTGCGAAAGACTTTTGGGTTTTCGGCTGAATACGAAGCGGAAAACGTATGAGGCCACATGTAAAAACCAAGCGCTGTCAAGAGCACGGTTGAACTGAACCACGCTGCACTTTGTCCCGTATCGGGAAGCGTAAGAAAGCCCGGTTTTGCCGTTTCAATCTGCTGAAACATGTCTTGAAATCCGCCGTAGTAATGAATCGGCAAATACACACCTAAAAACAGAACGACAACCAAAATCATGATGTCTTTCACAACCGATATCCAGGCAGACCCGTGAATGCCGGATACCATAACGTAAACCGTGATGGAAATGGCGCCGATCCAGATGGCGGCGGCCGGAGAAATTTTGCCGTACGATGTTTCCGATACAATCAGCCCGAGGCCTTTCAGCTGCAGCACAAGATACGGAATGAGCGCTGCGATGCCCACCAGTGAAACGAGCACGCCAAGCAGCGGACTGTTATATTTTTTGGTGAAAAAATCAGACTGCGACATCAGCTTATGATGTTTTGCGTACGTCCAAACTGCCGGAAGTAGCCAATAAGAAAGGATATAGGCCAGACAGCCGTACGCGATGATGTAAAAGGCCGGTCCGCCTTTCCCGTAGGCCCAGCCGCTTCCGCCGAGAAACGTAAAGGTGGTATAAATTTCGCCTGCCATCAATAAGAAGACAAACACGGTTCCGAAGCCGCGGCCTCCGACCGTCCACTGCTCAAGGTTCATGTCTTTTCCTTTTTGGGCGCGTATACCGAGAAAAATGCTCAAGAGCAGGACGCCAAAAATGATCATGAGAGCTGCGTTCATTCTGCTCCCTCCTTTTTATTTTCGTTGTCGAGGACATACACAAGCGCCATCAACGCAGAGGTTAAAAGAGCCCACAGCACGATATAAGCAAGAATAAACGGCATGCCGAACACATAGGGAGTCACTTTATTTGCAAAAGGGATGCCGAGTAAAATTCCGATAAAGGGCAAAGCGGCGAGAACGTGAATCAGTTTCATAAAATCCTCCTTCGATTTAGGGTGGGGTTGTGCTGCGCACTGAAAATGATGTCGCAGATATGGCAGCACATGTCATTTTTTGGGGTGAAAAGGCTGTGGTTCGAATTATAAATAAATTTATTTTGTTTGTATAGTGTGAATTATCTGATATTTATTGTTGGAATCGCCCGAAGAGGGGAGCGGGCAGTCTTGGAAGAGCGCAGAATGATCCAAAAGACTCATGGCCTGTCAGGGGCAAATAGATAGAACGTTAATAATTCGCTGACCTGCTCCCGGATTCGAGGATTAAAATAGCGGTGCTTTTCTTCATAACCATCGATCACAAATACATAAAGCGTAAAGGCCTCATCGCGTTCCGCCTCGTGGATCGCAATTTTTCTTTTCCTCAGTTCTTTTCTGACTTCAATCAAATCCTTTTGTGCTATTTTTAATGATTCGCTGATAAGCTGTTTATAAGGATGCTTCAATTTTAATGTGCTTTGCTCAATTCCGGCGAGATCACGATTAAAAATTGTAATTGCCATGGGCAAAAAGAGAGCCCGTTCAATTAATTCGTATATTTCCTCCTGCAAATTCGGCATTGCTGACTCCTTCTTTCCAACGGGAACGTTTGTTCTATATGTATTCTATATCGGCTGGGGAAATGTTTCAAGACAGAAAAAATCACCAAAACTTTTTAGTTTTTTGCTGATAATGTGTAGAATAAGGATAGACAAACCCGGTAAGGAGTATAAATGTTGGAGCATTTTTTATCCTATTTTACACAAGAACATTTAACTGAATTATTTCAAAGCTATAGGGCTTTCGGTCCGCTCATAGCTGTGCTGCTGCCTTTAGTTGAAGCATTTCTCCCTTTTTTGCCGCTGATCGTGTTTGTGGTGGCGAATACGAATTCGTTTGGCCTGTGGGAAGGATTCATCTTGTCTTGGGCGGGATCAACTGCTGGATCTATTCTCGTATTTTTGATTGTCCGTCAATACGGACAGAGAAGATTGCTTGGATTTATCCGCAGTCATCCGTCGGTCAGAAAGCTGATGTTATGGGTGGAAAGGCACGGCTTCGGCCCTGTGTTTCTTCTGCTTTGTTTTCCGTTTACACCGTCAGCCGCGGTGAATGTTGTTGCCGGTTTGTCAAGGATCGGAACGCGGCCGTTTATTTTGGCGGCTGCCTCGGGAAAGCTTGTCATGATTTTTATGATCAGCTTCATCGGATATGATCTGCACGCGCTGATCACACAGCCGATTCGAACGGTCATCGCCGTATTGGTGATCGCTGTCTTATGGTATGTCGGCAAAAAGGTGGAGCGGTACCTGCATGTGAGAGCTAGTCAGCGTGAGCATGATGGAGGGAGACAGTAACATGAAAAAACGGTTTTGGTTTCTTGCCGGTGTAGTGTCCGTCGTTCTCGCCATTCAGGTTAAAAATGCCGTCTTTATTGATTATAAAGTGGAAGGCGTCAGCATGAACCCGACCTTTCAGGAAGGGAACGAACTGTTGGTCAATAAATTTTCGCATCGATTTAAAACCATCCATCGTTTTGATATTGTCCTTTTTAAAGGCCCTGATCAAAAAGTGCTGATTAAGCGGGTAATCGGCTTGCCAGGTGAATCGATCAAATATAAAGATGATCAGCTGTATGTGAACGGAAAGCAGGTTGCTGAACCATTTTTGAAGCATTTGAAATCAGTTTCCGCCGGAAGCCATGTAACAGGTGATTTTACGTTGAAAGATGTGACAGGAACAAGCAAGGTGCCGAAAGGTCAATATTTTGTCGTTGGAGATAATCGCATATACAGCTTCGACAGCCGGCACTTTGGTCCAATTAGAGAAAAAAATATAGTCGGTGTGATTTCCGATGCTGAACAAAAAGACGCCAATTGAAGCGGCGTCTTTTTTTGTGCTGGTTTGGAAAAATGTGTTGAAGAAAAAATTGTAAGGAGTTATAATCATAATTGTTACGTGTGTAACAAAAAAATATTTTATTTTTGGTTTTTCTTTTATTTTTAGTGGTTTTCATTAGTTTTATATGAAACAAAAGGAGTGATTTAGATGAATGTTGAAGCAGTGATTATAGGGGGAGGGCCGGTCGGATTTATGCTGGCTTCCGAGCTTGCGATGGCTGGAGTGAAAACATGTGTGATTGAGCGGCTTGAAAAGCCTGTTCCGCATTCCAAGGCGCTGACGCTGCATCCCCGCACGCTGGAGCTTCTTGAGATGAGAGGGCTGCTGGAACGTTTCGTATCCAAGGGAACCAAGATACCTTCCGGACACTTTTCGATGCTGGATACCCGTCTTGATTTTTCAGGCTTGGATACGGGCTGTCCTTACACGCTTTTGCTTCCGCAGGCCAAAACAGAGCAGCTGCTTGAGGAACATGCACGAAGCTTGGGGGCAGAGGTGTTTCGCGGGGCAGAGGTGCTGGCGGTTACGCAAAACGAAGCAGAGGCGCAAACGATTTTCAAGGATCGGGACGGCAGTGTGCGGACGATCACAAGCATGTTTGCCGTTGGTGCCGATGGAGCAGGAAGTACTGTCCGGAAACAGGCTCGAATTGAGTTTCCGGGAACAGACAGCACCATTACAGCAGCGCTTGGAGATGTGGCGCTCCTTTCTCCGCCGCCGTCAGGCGTGCTGTCCCTTTGCACAAAAGAGGGGGGTGTCATGATCGTGCCGCTTTCTCCGGACCGATACCGTGTAGTCGTGATCAGCCCTTATCGCACGCAGACGCCGAAAGATGTGCCTGTCACTGAGGAGGAGCTAAAAACTGATCTCATACGAATTTGCGGGACTGACTTCGGTTTAACCGAGCCTTCCTGGATGTCACGGTTCGGGAACGCCGCACGCCAAGCGAAGCGGTACCGCAACGGCAGAATCTTCCTTGCAGGGGATGCGGCGCATATTCATTTTCCAGCGGGCGGCCAAGGGCTGAATGTCGGCCTTCAGGATGCGATGAATCTTGGATGGAAGCTGGCGGCGGCCGTCAAGGGCGCTGCGCCTTCATGGCTTTTAGACAGCTATCATGAGGAGCGGCACCCGGCTGCAGAAGGGCTCCTGAGGAACACGGAGGCGCAGACAAAACTGATTGATTTCACTCAAGCAGGCCTCCATTTGCGGAGTATGATGTCGGAGCTGCTTGCCTATCCTGAAGTGAATCGATATGTAGCGGGGCAAATTTCTGCGCTCGATGTCAGGTATGAAGCTGATCCAGATATGCCGCCGCATCGCTTGAACGGGTCAAGGCTCCCTGATATGGAGCTGATTCTTTCCGACGGCAGTTCGGAACGGCTGTACAGCTGTCTCCAAAATGGGACATTCGTTTTGCTGTCATTGATGCAAGAAGCTGATGAGCATAGCCGATTGAAAGGCTTGTGTACGGTAACCGCCTCGCTTGCAGAACCGAATGAAGAGTTAAGGGACGTGCATACAATATTAATTCGCCCTGACGGACATGTTGCCTGGGCCGTGGATGCATCGGCGCCTGATTGTGCCGAGTTGATTCAAAAAGGGATTAGCCGCTGGCTTTCCGTCACCAGCCGGGTGTAAGGTAATTCGATTGTTTCATCTGTAACAAAACGGTATGATAGAAGAATCAATCGAATGAAAAAGGATGGAAAACCCGATGAACACAGATCATACGAAACGCAATCTTTTTGAATTGTATGCGGAGCTCATTCATCAGCAGGAGAAATGGGAGGGGCTCATTAAAGCCTTTTTGGCTGACGAATTGAAGAAGCTTGATGCCGAGCACGGGAGTAAATCTCAATTGTCGATGACAGAAATTCATGTTCTATCCTGTGTCGGGGACAATGAACCAATCAATGTCACGTCTATAGCAGAAAAAATGAATACGACAAAAGCGACTGTATCGCGCATCAGCACAAAATTGCTCGGCGCAGGTTTCCTTCATAGAACTCAGCTCAGCGATAACAAAAAGGAGGTCTACTTCCGACTGACGCCGGCTGGGAAAAAACTTCACAATTTGCATAAATATTATCATCAGAAGGTCGAACAGCGTTTTCTGTCATTTTTTGACCGGTATACAGAGGAAGAGATTCTTTTTGCGGAACAGCTGTTTCGGGATTTGGTGACAAAATGGTATCCGTCGTCAGAAGAAATGGAAGATGGTCTTCACAACGTTTTTAAATAAAAAACACGCACTGAGGTGCGTGTTTTTTACGTTTCTTCTTTCTTTTTCAGGATGGTAAGGTAAATCAGATTTCCTCCGGCTAAAATCGTAAGCGGCAGTCCAGGGGAGCCGGATGTCACCACATTATAAATCAGCCAGATTCCTAAGCATATTCCATAATATAAGTGCATTGTTTTCTCGGGATTGTCGCGCAGCAAAAGAGTCACTCCTTCCCCATCTGCTGTAAGTGTACCATGGGAGGATTGTTTTTCCAATTAGGCATTGCTGCCGCTGATCGAGCTTTCTTTGTCTTTTTTTTCACCATGAAGATGGTGAAGCAGACGATAAAACGGCGGCAACAGGGCAATGACAAGGATGACGCGTATGACCTGAACCGCGACGACAAAGGTGGAATCGGCATGCAAGGTAACAGATGTCGTCGCCATTTCTGCAATGCCGCCGGGGGCAAATGCCAGAACAGAAGTGATGAGCGAGATGCCTGTCAGCTTGGAAACGATCAAGGCGCTCAAAAACATAGCCGCGATTAAACCGACGGATGAGACAAAACCGACGATGATAACACGGGTGACGCCGGAAAACATGCTTTTATACATCTTAGAGCCGATCGTAGCCCCGAGAAATACTTGCGATACGTGGTTAGCTTGTGACGGCCACCAAGCCATCATGTCGTGTCCCGTCACCGCAGCTCCGCCAACGTGGACAAGTGCCACACCGAGCATACTGCCGAGCAGCCATGGAGCCGGGAACTTTAAACGTTTCGCAGCTTTACAAGCTCCCCAGGCAGCGAGAATAAGAACGGCGGTCCACAGAACGGGAGCAAGCCTAAAATCTGCCGTTGCTGAGGAAAGCGTTTCTGCTGCGGCACTTGCGGAAGAATCTTGTTTTGTATAGATCAGGATGACCAAAAATGGAATGGATAGCACCACGAGCAGCACCCGCATCATTTGAACGAGGCTGACAATGGCGGTATTGGCGCCGACCTCTTGCGCGATGCTCGGCATGGCGGACAGTCCGCCGGGAGCTGTACCGACAAAGCTTGTCATCATATCCGTTTTGCTGAAACGCCAAAGCACATATCCTGACAGCAAGGCCAGCAGTATAGACAATATCAGCATAACGCCGACTGAAAACCAATGGTCTTTAAGGACAGAGAGAACGGATAAGTTCAGCTTTTGGCCCAATTCGATGCCGAGGATCATCTGTCCGAGGGCGAGCCATCGGCGGCTAATTCCTTTTTGGTCTGGCGCCATCATGAGCCATGCCGGACGTATCATGGCGAGGCAGCAGGCGACAATCAGCGTTCCGATCATCCATCCAATCGACATTCCGGTTAATGAAAGAATAAACCCCCCGGCTGCACTGATTGCGATAAACCATAGATCTTTGAGGAGATTTTCGTCTTTCTTCAATGTAAAACCCTTCTTCCTTTTCACGTAACACTCCAATTGTTCACGTAGTGAATGTATTATTACTATAGTATATTTTCATTGATAAAGAAATTATGAATTATTTTCTATTAACCATTCATTTTTCTTATGACCTTGTGTTCGAGTCTTTCTATTGTGTAAGTCAGGCATAAACCTGTTGCAAGCAGACACGCGGCAAGGGAGTAAAAAATCACTTCTCCGCCAAACGATGTCAGGATCAGCCCTCCTGCCAGGGGCCCGATTGAGCGGGAGATATCCCAATGCAGGCCGTATACCGCATAAAACCGGCCGAGCAGATGGGGCGGTGCCAATTTCGAAATGAAGGTCTGGATGTGAGTTAATCCGATGCTTTCGCCAACCGTCATCACCGCTGCCGTCACTAAAAGCATTGTCAGGGAGGCTGAGCATGCAAAGCCGGCAGCCGCAAGGGAGTAGCAGATGTAAGTAATGAAAAGGATTGTTTTCATTGAAAGCTTTTCTGTCCCTTTTACAAGAGGAACTTGGAGAACAAAGCTGAATAAAGCTTTTGCCGCCGAGTAGATCGTCAGTATTGACAGATAATCAGAAAACATGTTTTTGCTGAAGAGCCTGTATGTTGTTTCTGTTTGCGCGTATAACATGCTGATGGGGAGAGAAAGCAGCAACAGAAGCAGTACAGGCCTGTATATCGTAAAGCTTGCGGACATTTCCGGTGTAACAGCTGGCTTTAGCGGCTTTGTTTCTGGCAGTTTCAGTGCAGCGATCAGAAAGTAGGTAAACAATGCCGCGGCATCTAAAGCGAATATCCACACGGGATTATAATTGTAGAGCAGCATTCCCACTAGCGGCCCTGCCGTCAGGCCCGCCGAATAGATCGCATTGATGACCGCAAACACTTCCGAACGTTTGCTTTCCGGCGTACTTTCGGCAATTTGGGCGCGGGAAGCAGGTATGTACAACGATCTCCCGATGCCATTCATGACGTAGAGAATGGCGAAAAAATACGCATGCTCGGCAAACACAAACCCCGTCATAGCCCCTGATTGCAGAAGCAATGCGATCAGAATCGCTGTGCGCCGCCCGAGCTGGTCCGTCACCCGTCCCGCAACGAGCGTCAAGCAAATATCAGCAAATGGCTGAAGACTGATGATAAGCATCGGAATCATGACACTGCCGTTTAATTGTTCATGCAGATACAGCACCATGAAAGGACCCATCATTGCACCTGTCAGGCTTGTCAGCATTTCTCCGAAAAAGCGGAGCCAAACTGGAGCGGTGTATCTCGATTTTATAGATTGAAAGCTGGTCAACATGTGATCGCCGCCTTTCGCTGTTTGATATAGTAGTAGTGTATAGAAAAGGCGGCGGCCCAAAAAGTGAAGAAAAGAAGAGAAAAAGATTCCCCTTTTGTCGGGAGGTGCGGGGATTGAAGCTGATTGAGCACTACGTGGCACTCGTAAAAACAGGAAGTGCTGCGTATGGGCAAATGAACGAAATGACGCTCACTGAAATGGCTGACAGTTTATTTTGTACAGAAAGAAATGCAAAGCTCATATTACATAAGCTGGAGAACAAGAATTGGATTATCCGGGAAAGCGGGGCGGGGCGCGGCCGTAAATCGAAAATCGCGTTTCTTCGCCAGCCGGAGGAGCTGCTTCTTCAAACTGCCAAGGAATATACAATGGCTGGAAAGCTTATAAAGGCAAAGGAACTGCTTCAGCAGTATCAATCCGCGTTTCCGGGGCTTCAAAACGAATATGACATGTGGTTTTCTGAGGTATTCGGCTTTGTGACAGAGACCGGCTGGGATGGAGAAAAGGATGTGCTCCGGCTGTTCATCACCCCTGGAGCTGTCAGCAGTTTGGACCCGTGCCAGATATTTTTGCGGTCTGAGGGGCACTTCGTCAAACAGATATTTGATACATTGCTCACATTAGATCCGGCTGTGCAGGAGCCGAAGCCTCATTTGGTTCATGGATGGGAAGAGGCGGGGAAAAAACGATGGAGATTTTTTCTTCGAAAGGGAGTGTCTTTTCATAACGGACAGCCGCTGACGGCGCGGGATGTTGCATTTACGTTTCAACGCTTTTTGGCACAGGCTGACAACCCGTATAAATGGCTGTTACACGGAGTGAAGCAAGTCTTAGAAAATGGCCCTTATTGTGTGGATCTCATACTCGATAAGCCAAATGAGCTATTGCCGTATGTTCTTTGTGATGAACGGCTGTCCATTCTGCCGGCAGAACAGGGCGGCGGGATCAATGGATCAGGGCCTTTTCGGGTGATTCAGCATCACCGCCAGATGCTGGTGCTTGAAGCCAATGAACACTACTTCAAAGGGCGGCCCTTTTTGGATCGCGTTGAGTTTGTGTTTTCGGAACAAGCCGGAGAGATGAACGGTTTTACCATTCAAGAAAAACAAACATGTCCTGAGCAGCAAATTGTTTTTGATGAAAGGCATGTTCAGTATTTGTCGCTCAATCTGAAAAAGAAGGGGCCTCTTCAGCATCGAAGCTTTAGAAAAGCGCTCCGCCTGCTGATTTCCTCTCAACGTCTTGTTCGTGAAGCGGGAGGGCACCGCAGAATCCCGGTTACGTCTTTTTTGCATCCGAATCTTTTAGATTGGGGCGGCGTTTCACCTTCTGAATTGCTGAAGCAAAGCGGGTACGAGGGAGAAACGCTGGTGCTGTATACCTTTTCGGAAACGGATCATCGTGAGGACGCCGAGTGGATTCAAAATGTTTGTGCCCAACAAGGTATCAGGCTAGCGCTTCAATTCTGTGATTCTGCTGATCTTCGCCGGCCCGAAATCGTGCAAATGGCGGATATCATTCATGACAGTGCGACGTTTTATCAAGACAGCGAGTTTGGTTTTCTGCATTTGTTGCTGTCGCAGAACAGTTTTTTGAGTCAGCACCTATCTGAAAAGCTGGAACAGATATGCTCAGAAATGTCAGAACGCATTTTTTCGACGCCTGACCGCTGTTCGAGAATCAATATGCTGCGGGATATTGACTGCCAGCTTATAAAGGAGTTCAATGCGATTCCGCTGTATCAAAATGTGCTGCAGGTGACATCAAGTGAAAATGTGAAAGGACTGATGCTTGATGAAGAGGGGTGGATTGATTTGTACTCCGTATGGCTGTCCAAATGAAAAAGAGGGTTCTTTTTTGAACCCTCTCCGTCCTTTATCACGCTGCCATGCTGCGGCATTGTTCAGCGCAGGCAAAGCAGGACTTCGCACATGCCTGGCAATGATCGTGGTCATGCTTTTCGCATTCAGTGCCGCACGCTTCACAAATATCGGCGCAAAGTGCGCAGATTTCTTTCATGAACGGGCTGTCTGTTTGCATGGCTTTGACTGCCAGCGCGCAAATATCCGCGCATTCCCTGTCAAGCCGGATACAGCCGCTGAGATCGTGATACGCGTTTTCTTCCAGGCATTTTGTAAAACAATGATTACAAGCCTCCATACAATCAATGCAAGCCTCAATACAAGCTTCTGAATTTTGCTCCATGGTTGATCCCCCTGTGTGGCAGTGTATAGTTTTATGTTTCCCGGCTTTATTTGAAAAAAACAGGTGAGTGCGTTTTTGGGTGAGGGGATATGTGGGTATTCACTGTGCAGGTATATTTAACGTTTCATCAAGAAGTATAGAAACCAGACAGCGTGATTTTGTTCATCACGGGCGGCGCGCGTAAAGATGCCTTTCGCTTTTAAGTTTGGGGTTTCCTCGGCCGCACGCAAGTAAAAGTCGGCTGTTTCTTGTTCATCTTTAAAAGCGGCGTCCAGCCCTCTCGTGAAAGTGTCCGGGCATTCCTCCGTCTGTTTTGGCATGATGTGTTTGCCGGTAATGGCACCGTACAGTGTGGAAAATTCACGGAGGTGGCGCATTTCGTCACGCCTGATTTCTTCAATCTGTTTTCTGACTCCATCGCGGCAGGTAAGTTCGGCAAGCTTGCGATAGCATTGAATCGCGCTGAATTCTCCGTTAATGGCCTTTTTTAAATTCCGAATCAAAACAGGATCTTCCCGGTATGACGCCGGATAGGGGTAGTAGCTGTAATACACGAGGGGTCAACTCCATTCCTAGGAATTGGGTTTTCGTAAAAGTATATGTAGGGCGGGGAGACATGTGCGGAGAAATTCAGCTTTTTATATGCGAAAAGGCCGTTTTTACCAATAGATCAGATTGGTCATTTTCGTCAACATTCGATAAAATATATAGAGATAAAAAGAGAGGGGTCTTCTAATTGGGAGCAGAGTTTTTAGTAGGCAGGTCCGGGAGTGGAAAAACGAAGCTGATCATCGACAGCATTCAGGATGAACTGCGCCGGGCTCCATTCGGGAAACCGATCATTTTTCTAGTCCCGGATCAAATGACGTTTTTAATGGAATACGAGCTTGCTAAAACGCCTGATATGGGCGGAATGATACGCGCTCAAGTGTTCAGCTTTTCACGATTGGCCTGGCGCGTCCTCCAGCATACGGGAGGCATGAGCAGGCCGTTTCTTACGAGCACAGGCGTACAGATGCTCCTGCGGAAGCTCATTGAGGAGCATAAACAGGAGTTTAAAGTCTATCAAAAAGCGAGTGACAAAAGCGGGTTTACCGCACAGGTAGAACGGATGCTGACAGAGTTTAAGCGCTACTGTCTGGAACCGGAAGACATCCGCCGGATGGCGGAAAGCGGAACGGCTTCCGAGTATCGCGGAGAACGTATTTTATCTGAGAAGCTTCATGATTTATCGATTTTATATCAACAGATGGAAAAAAGCCTTGCAGGTCAATACCTTCACTCTGAGGATTATTTAACATTGCTGGCAGAGCATGTTCCGCTTGCAGAAGATGTAAAAGGCGCGCATATCTATGTGGACGGCTTTTATCAGTTTACACCGCAGGAATTCAGGGTGTTGGAGCAGCTTATGGTTCATGCAGAGCACATCACGTTTTCGCTGACAGCGGACAAGCCGTCATATGAGCGGGAGCCGCATGAACTGGAATTGTTCAGAATGACGGGAAAAACCTATTACCGCCTGCACCAAAAGGCGAAGGAACTGAATCTGGACATTACGTATAAAGAGCTAAGCGGGACTGAACGGCATACGCGCACACCGGAATTGGCACATTTAGAGGCGCAGTATGAAGCGCGTCCAGCCGTTCCGTACGCAGAAAAACAAGAGGCCTTTACTGTGATGCAGGCCGCAAACAGACGAGCTGAGCTGGAAGGCATTGCCCGGGAAATTCACGCTCTTGTCAGAGAGAAGGGCTATCGCTATAAGGATGTAGCGATTCTTGCGCGCCAGCCGGAAGACTACAAAGATATGGTGAAGGAAGTTTTCGCAGATTACGAGATTCCTTATTTCATTGACGGAAAAGCATCTATGCTGAACCATCCGTTAATCGAATTTATCCGCTCGAGCCTAGATGTTCTGAAAGGGAATTGGCGTTATGAAGCGGTGTTTCGCTGCGTGAAAACCGAACTGCTATTCCCGCTTAACGAGCCGAAGACTAAGGTGAGAGAACAGGTCGATCAGCTTGAAAATTACTGTATCGCCTACGGGATCAAAGGTGACCGCTGGACAAAGGGCGACCGTTTCCATTACAGACGTTTTGTGTCATTGGATGATGATTTTGCGCAGACCGACCAGGAAATCGAAATGGAAAACATGCTGAATGACACACGCGACTGGATTGTTCCTCCGCTTTTTCAGCTCCAGAAACGAATGAAAAAAGCAAAGACGGTTCAGGAGAAGGCGGAGGCGCTCTACCGCTATCTAGAAGAGACGGATGTGCCGCTGAAGCTGGATCAGGAAAGACAGCGTGCAGAGGAAGACGGCAGAATCATTGAAGCACAGCAGCATCAGCAGGCGTGGGATGCAGTCATTCAGCTGCTTGAGGAGTTTGTTGAAATGATGGGGGATGATGAGATTTCTCTTGAGTTGTTTCAGCAAATGATGGAAGCCGGCGCAGAGTCGCTTACATTTTCTCTTATTCCGCCTGCGCTTGACCAGGTGTTTGTCGGCAATATGGATTTGTCCAGAATGTATGGCACCTCCTGTACCTTTGTGCTGGGGGCAAACGACGGCGTTCTGCCGGCGCGCCCAGATGAAAACGGAGTGCTGTCGGATGATGACCGGGAATGGCTGAAAACGGTTGGGGTTGAGCTTTCCTCAGGCGGGCGGGAGCGTCTGCTTGATGAGCATTTCCTCATCTATATGGCGTTTTCCAGTCCGTCTGACCGGCTGTACGTATCGTATCCGATTGCTGATGCGGAAGGAAAAACGCTTCTGCCGTCGATTGTCATTAAGCGGCTGGAAGAACTGTTTCCGCAGCATAAGGAGCGCCTGTTGACAAATGAACCTGAGCAGGTCAGCGATGAGGAACAGCTGATGTATGTCGTCAATAAAAGCGTGGCACAGTCCTTTACCGCGAGCCAGCTCAGGTTATGGACTCGGGAATACGACATCAGCGACGTCTGGTGGAGCACGTACAATGTGCTGATGAGTGAGCCGAACAGGCTGCAATCGAAAAAGTTATTCTCAAGCCTGTTTTTCCGGAATGAAGTGAAGCAGCTTGAACGCAGCGTGTCGAGACAGCTCTATGGTGAACGCATTCAGGGCAGTGTATCGAGAATGGAAACCTTTAACGCGTGCCCGTTCTCCCATTTTGCGTCACACGGGCTGCATCTGAAGGAACGGCAATTTTTCAAGCTCGAAGCACCGGATATCGGCCAGCTGTTTCATTCCAGCTTAAAGCTGATTTCAGACCGGCTGCGCGAGCAAAAAATGGATTGGCGCGATTTAACGAAAGAGCAGTGCGAGCTGTTCTCCCATGATGCGGTAGAGCGGCTGGCGCCGAAACTGCAAAAGGAAATTTTGCTCAGCTCAAACCGGCATTATTATGTGAAGGAAAAACTGCAAAAAATTGTGACACGCGTGTCCGGCATTTTAAGCGAGCATGCGAAAGCGAGCGGTTTCGTGCCGATCGGGCTTGAACTGGGCTTTGGAGGAAAAGGGCCGCTTCCGCCGCTGACCTTTAAGCTGAAAAACGGCTGCACGATGGAGCTCGTCGGGCGAATTGACCGCGTAGATAAAGCGGAAAGCTCAAAAGGCCTGCTTCTAAGGATTGTCGATTATAAATCAAGCGACAAAGGCCTTGACTTAGCGGAAGTATATTACGGACTGGCGCTGCAAATGCTGACGTACCTTGATTTATCAATTACTCATTCAGCCGACTGGCTCGGAATGAGAGCGACGCCGGCCGGAGTGCTGTATTTCCATATTCATGACCCGATGATTCAATCTAACCTCCCGCTTGGGCTTGACGAGATCGAACAGGAGATCTTTAAGAAATTTAAGATGAAGGGCCTGCTCCTCGGCGATCAGGAAGCGGTTCGCCTCATGGATACAACCCTTCAAGAGGGACGGTCAAATATCATCAACGCCGGCTTGAAGAAAGACGGCTCTCTCAGATCGGATTCAGCTGCAGTCGGCGAAAAGGAATTTGAGCTGCTGACGAAGCATGTGCGCCGCTCCTTCCAAGAAGCAGGCGAACAAATCACCGACGGACGCGTATCGATTGAGCCTTATAAAATGAAGAACAAGACGCCGTGCACATACTGTGCGTTCAAATCAGTATGCCAATTTGATGAATCATTAGAAGAAAACGAGTATCGCCCGTTAAAGGCTGAAAAGGACAAGACGATACTTGAGTGGATAAAAAAGGAGGCGGATGGCAATGAACATTCCTAAACCGGCAGACAGCACATGGACAGATGACCAATGGAATGCCATTGTTTCAACCGGCCAGGATATTCTTGTGGCAGCGGCGGCGGGCTCCGGTAAAACCGCTGTGCTCGTTGAACGAATGATCCAGAAAATTACCGCAGAAGAAAACCCGATTGATGTAGACCGGCTTCTCGTTGTGACATTTACAAACGCCTCAGCGGCAGAGATGAAACACCGGATCGCGGATGCCCTGGAAAAAGAGCTTGTAAAGCGCCCCGGCTCGCTGCATATCAGACGCCAGCTGTCTCTTTTAAACCGGGCCAGCATTTCGACACTTCATTCCTTTTGCCTGCAAGTGCTGAAGAAATATTACTACTTGATCGATCTTGATCCGGGCTTTCGGATTGCTGATCAGACAGAAGGCGAGCTACTTGGGGATGAAGTGCTGGACGAGCTGTTTGAAGACGAATACGCGAAGGGTGAAAAGGCGTTTTTTGAGCTTGTTGACCGCTACACGACAGATCGGCACGATTTGGATCTGCAATTTCTCGTCAAACAGGTGTACGAGTATTCCCGTTCTCACCCAAACCCGGAGGCGTGGCTGGAAAGCTTTGTTCACTTATATGATGTATCGGAAAAGAGCGCAATCGAGGAGCTTCCGTTTTATCAATATGTCAAAGAGGATATTGCGATGGTGCTTAACGGAGCGAAGGAGAAGCTGCAGCGCGCGCTTGAGCTGACGAAAGCGCCGGGCGGCCCCGCGCCGCGCGCTGACAATTTTCTTGATGATCTTGCGCAGATTGATGAACTGATTCAGCATCAGGACGATTTCACTGAGCTTTATAAGCGGGTGCCCGCAGTCTCTTTTAAGCGCGCGAAAGCAGTAAAAGGGGACGAGTTTGATCCTGCGCTCCTTGAAGAAGCGACGGATTTGAGAAACGGCGCAAAAAAACTGCTCGAAAAGCTCAAAACCGACTACTTTACGAGAAGTCCTGAACAGCATTTGAAAAGCTTAGCCGACATGAAGCCTGTTATTGAAACACTCGTACAGCTTGTCATTAGCTACGGAAAACGGTTCGAAGCCGCGAAGCAGGAAAAATCAATCATTGATTTTTCAGATTTGGAGCATTACTGTTTATCCATTTTGACAGCTGAGAATGACAAAGGCGAACTGGAGCCGAGCGAGGCAGCAAGATTTTATCAGGAGCAGTTTCATGAGGTGCTCGTTGACGAATATCAGGATACCAACCTAGTGCAGGAATCGATCCTGCAGCTCGTCACAAGCGGACCGGAGGAGACCGGCAACCTGTTTATGGTAGGAGATGTCAAACAGTCGATTTATCGATTCAGGCTTGCAGAGCCGCTTCTTTTCCTCTCCAAATACAAACGGTTTACAGAGAGCGGAGAAGGCACGGGACGGAAAATCGACCTGAATAAGAATTTCCGAAGCCGGGCTGATATTTTAGATAGCACAAACTTTTTATTTAAACAGCTGATGGGCGGCAAAATCGGTGAGGTTGATTATGACGAGCAGGCTGAGCTGAAGCTTGGTGCGGCGTACCCGGACAATGATGAGACGGAAACAGAGCTGCTGCTGATCGACAACTCAGAAGAGACGGATGCAGGCGAGGAAGCAGAAGAGCTGGAAACGGTGCAGTTCGAGGCGAAAGCGATCGCTAAGGAAATTCGTAAGTTGATTTCATCGCCATTTAAGGTGTATGACGGAAAAACGAAAACACACCGCAATATTCAATACCGCGATATCGTGATATTGTTACGTTCCATGCCGTGGGCGCCGCAAATCATGGAGGAGCTGAGAGCACAGGGCATACCGGTTTACGCCAATTTAACGTCAGGCTATTTTGAAGCAGTCGAAGTCGCCGTCGCGCTTTCTGTGCTGAAGGTGATCGATAACCCGTATCAGGATATACCGCTTGCCTCTGTTCTGCGCTCACCGATTGTCGGAGCAGATGAAAACGAGCTGTCTTTGATCCGGCTTGAAAATACAAAAGCGCCGTACTATGAAGCGATGAAAGACTACTTGGCTGCCGGCGACCGGAACGACGAGCTTTATCAAAAGCTGCAAACGTTCTACGGACATCTGCAAAAATGGCGTGCGTTTTCGAAAAACCACTCAGTATCTGAGCTGATTTGGGAAGTGTACCGCGATACAAAATACATGGATTATGTCGGCGGGATGCCGGGCGGAAAACAGCGCCAGGCCAATTTGCGCGTTCTCTATGACCGGGCGCGCCAATATGAATCGACGGCATTTCGCGGCCTGTTCCGTTTCCTGCGGTTTATCGAACGCATGCAGGAGCGGGGTGATGATCTTGGAACGGCGAGAGCGCTCAGCGAGCAGGAGGATGTTGTCCGCTTAATGACGATCCACAGCAGCAAAGGGCTTGAATTTCCAGTCGTGTTTGCAGCGGGTCTCGGACGGAACTTCAACATGATGGACTTGAACAAATCGTACCTGCTGGACAAGGAGCTCGGGTTTGGCACGAAGTTTATTCATCCGCAATTGCGCATCAGCTATCCGACGCTTCCGCTCATTGCCATGAAGAAAAAAATGCGCAGGGAGCTATTGTCAGAGGAATTGCGTGTTCTCTATGTCGCATTAACGAGAGCGAAGGAAAAGCTGTTTCTGATTGGCTCGTGCAAGGATCATCAGAAACAGCTCGCAAAATGGCAGGCAACTGCGTCCCAAACTGACTGGCTTCTCCCGGAATTTGACCGCTATCAGGCAAAAACCTATTTAGATTTCATCGGGCCGGCTCTTGCCAGACACAGAGATTTGGAGGCTTTGGCTGAAAACGGTGCGGCAGCGCATGCTGACATATCAGGCCACCCGGCTCGTTTTGCCGTTCAAATGATCCATTCCTATGATTTGCTGGATGATGATCTGGAAGAAAGATTGGAAGAAAAAAGCGAGCGCCTAGAAGCGATCCGCCGAGGTGAACCAGTTCCCGGCCCGTTTGCGTTTGATGAGAAAGCCCGGGAGCAGCTAAGCTGGACATATCCGCATCATGAGGTGACGCAAATTCGCACAAAGCAGTCAGTTTCTGAGATCAAGAGAAAAAGAGAGTACGAGGATGAATACAGCGGCAGGGCCCCCGTTAAACCGACAGATGGAAGCATTCTGTACAGGCGTCCCGCTTTTATGATGAAAAAAGGTTTGACAGCGGCGGAAAAAGGGACGGCCATGCATACGGTTATGCAGCATATCCCGCTCACACATGTGCCGACAAAAGAAGAAGCGGAGCAGACGGTTCACAAGCTTTATGAAAAAGAGCTGCTCACTGAAGAACAAAAAGCCGCTATTGATATAGAAGAAATCGTTCAATTTTTCCATACAGAAATCGGCGGACGGCTGATCGGCGCTAAATGGAAGGACCGGGAAGTGCCATTCAGTTTAGCGCTTCCGGCTAAGGAGATCTATCCTGATGCACAGGAGGCTGATGAGCCGCTATTAGTGCAGGGAATCATCGACTGTCTCTATGAAACTGAGGACGGTTTATATCTCTTGGACTATAAATCAGACCGGATTGAGGGCAAATTCCAGCACGGCTTTGAAGGAGCGGCCCCGATCTTGAAAAAACGATACGAAACGCAAATTCAGCTGTACACGAAGGCAGTTGAGCAAATTGCAAAAACACAGGTAAAGGGATGTGCGCTTTATTTCTTTGACGGAGGGCACATTCTGACATTATAGCGAGATCCGTAAGCTCCGGGAATTCAGGCGGAGCGGATCTCGTTTTCTATACAAAAGAGAGGTGAAAGCATTTGCGGATTTTACATACGGCTGACTGGCATCTTGGAAAAACACTTGAAGGAAGAAGCAGGCTGAGTGAACAGGCCGATGTGCTTGATGAACTGAATACGATTGTAAAGGAAGAGCAGATCGATGCCATTATAATGGCGGGAGACGCGTTTGACACCGTGAACCCGCCGGCTTTAGCCGAGCAGCTGTTTTATGAAAGCTTGTCTGCGCTCAGTGACAGGGGGAAGCGCCCGATTGTTATCATTGCCGGAAACCATGATAATCCTGACCGTTTGTCCGCCGCTTCACCGCTAACACATGAAAACGGCATTTATTTAATCGGCTATCCGACAACAGAACCGCTTCATATTGAAGTGCCTTCAACTGGGGAGCTTTTGGCTGTCGGAGCACTGGCGTACCCATCTGAAGCGCGGTTAAATGAAGTGCTTTCCGATACATTTGATGAAAAGCTGCTCCGTGATCATTATGACGTGAAAATCAGGCAGGCGTTTGAACATATGACAAGCCGGTTCCGCAAAGACGCAGTGAAGGTTGCCGCCAGCCATATTTATGTCGCAGGCGGAAACCAAACGGATTCAGAGCGGCCAATTGAAGTCGGCGGCGCTTATACGGTGGCTGCTGAAAGCCTGCCGGCGGGTGCGGCTTACGTGGCGCTCGGCCATTTGCATCGCCCGCAAACGATCAAGCGGGCGCGGACCCTTGCGCGTTATTCAGGATCTCCGCTCGCCTACAGCTTTTCTGAAGCGGGCTACGCCAAATCAGTGACAATCGTGGACGCAAAACCGGGGGAAGAGGCCTCTTGGAATGAGGTTTTATTATCAAGCGGCAAGCCTCTTGTGAAGTGGAAAGCGGCAAATGGCTTAAGCGAGGTGTACAGCTGGCTGGATGAAGGCAGAGATCAGAATGCCTGGATTGACCTTGAAATTCGTGTGGCGGACCAGCTGTCACTTGAAGAAATTCATAGGCTGAGGAAGGCGCACCCGGGCTTTATCCATATCAGGCCGGTTTATGAAGAACAGAACAAAGACCGGGAACGGATCGAGGTTAAGCATGTGTCGATCGAGGACCGCTTTAAGAAATTTTATGAAAAACAAACTGGCGGCGCGGTGCCGGATGAAGAAATGGTGAAGCTGTTTTTAGAGCTTGCATCAGGCGTTGAAGAGGAGGATGCGAAATGAAGCCGATCGCCTTAAGCATTAAGGGGCTCCACAGCTTTAGAGAGGAGCAGACGATAGATTTTGAAGGCCTTTCCGGTGCCGGTGTTTTCGGCATTTTCGGCCCGACAGGAAGCGGTAAATCCTCCATCCTCGACGCAATGACGCTTGCTTTATACGGAAAGGTGGAGCGGGCGGCGAATAATACGCACGGGATCTTAAACCATGCGGAAGATACGCTGTCTGTTTCCTTTACCTTTGCGCTTCAGACGAATCATCAAATCTCTTACAAAGTCGAGCGCGTGTTTAAGAGAACCGATGAAATGAAGGTGAAAACGGCACTCTGCCGCTTTATCGAAATCAAGGATGAGCATACGGTGCTGGCTGATAAAGCCAGCGAAGTGAATAAAAGAGTGGAGGAGCTCTTGGGGCTGACGATCGACGACTTTACGAGAGCGGTGGTCCTGCCGCAAGGGAAATTTGCTGAATTTCTGTCTTTAAAAGGGGCGGAGCGCAGACATATGCTTCAGCGTTTATTTAATTTGGAGCAGTATGGAGACCGGCTTGTGAAAAAGCTGAGACGGCAGGCGCAGGAAGCCAATGCGAGAAAAAATGAAATGCTTGCTGAACAGTCCGGTCTCGGGGAGGCGAGCTCGGAAGCGGTTGAGCAGGCAGAACAGGCTCTCGAACAAGCTGAAGCCCGGCTGGAAGCGATGAAGAAGAATCGTGATCAGGCAAAGGAGCGGTTTACGGAGCATCAGGAGATTTGGAATGTCCAAAAGGAAAAATCCGCTTACGAAGAAGAGAAAAAACGTCTCGAAGAGGAACAGCCGCACGTAGACAGCTTGCAAAAGCGCCTGCTGGAAGCAGAAACAGCCGCCGCTCTGAAGCCCTATGCGGACCGATACGCAGAAGCGATTCAGCATGAGGAGAAAGCTGAAAAGGAACAATCGCTTGCTCAAAAGGAGTTAGCAGACCGGACAGGTTTCTTTCATCAAAAACATGAAGAGTATGAAGAGTGGCGCCGGCATAAAAGCGAGAAGGAGCCTGAGCTTTTAACTGAGCAGGAACAGCTTTCCCGATTGCAGGAGATCGAAATCAAACTGAGCGAGGCCAAGCAAGAGGAAGCTCGCAAAAAGGCTGAACTCCAGCAGAAAGAAGAAGCTCTTCAATCTGTCATGAATGAATTGGAGACTGTAACAGACCGTCTGACACGGGGACAAAACAGACAGACGGAATTAAAGCAGCAGCTTAAATCCCTGCAGGTGACATCTGATGAGCGAAAAAGCTGTCAGCAGGCCGCAGAAATGGCATCGCGCATCAGACAAACTGAGGAGCAAATCACAAAAGAGCAAAAACGAAGTGACGCATTGAATCTTGCGTTGCAGAAGATGCATGAGGAGAAGAACACACTCGTTCAAAAGATGGAAGCTGAAAAAAACAACATCATTCAGGCATATGAGGCTGTACAAACCGTGTACCATTTGGTATGCGAGACGGAACGGTCATTAACACATATGACTGACCAGGCTAGAAAAAGACAACACGAGCTTCACTCGCAGCGTGAAAAAGCAAGGGTGGCACTGCTGACAAAAGAGTTAGCCGAAAAGCTGACCGCCGGACAACCTTGTCCAGTCTGCGGCTCAACCCATCATGATCCATCGGCCTCAGCACATGAAACATATGAGCTAGACAGCAATCTTGAAGAGGACATCAAACAGACAGATGTGTTGCTGACGGAAGCGGCAGCTCTCAGCCAGGAGATTCTTTCAGCTAAAATCACTCTTGAAGAACAGTCCGCGCGCTTTATTGAACAGTGTCCGTTTTTGCAAACGATTCAAGCGCAGAACCTTGAAGCAGCAGCTTCTTACGAAAATCTGCCGGTGCATGATGCATTCGATCATGCCAACATTGAATGGAAACGAGTCAAACAGGACATTCTTTCTGTTAAAACACGAATGGCACAAATGATCAGTGCCTATCAGGAGTCTTTAAAAAAAGCCGAGCAGCTTAATGAAAAAATCGGTTTTGAAAAAAGAGAGGCTGACCGCATTGAAAACATCATCGCCGAGCTTCAGGCCTCAATGGACAGCCGCCTGAACATGTTTAAAGAAGCATTTCAGGATCAAGCTGTGGATAAAGCGGAAAAATGGCAGCAAGCCATTGAAGAAAAAGACCGGGCTGCAGAAGAATGCGAGAAACGAATTGAGCGCAGCATCGCATTTCTTGCTGAGCATGAAGCACAAAAGGAAAAGCTGCGGGAGTCAGGGCATCAGCTTGAGCGTGAAAAGCTGGAGCTTCATTATGCGGCTGAACGCATCAAGAGCGTGATAGCGGATTATGAGCACGAACTCGGAGATTACGCAAAAGGAAATTCGATTGAAATCAAACTCCGCTCTGTCCAGCAGAATCTAAAGCTGTTAAAGGAAAAAGAGCAATCTCTATATGAAGAACTGCAAGGCGCCCAGATGAAACTCAATCAGGCGAAAAGCCGCGCTTCAGCAAGCGAGCTCACCCTGCAGGAGGCGAAGGGCAGATTGGAAAAAGCGGAAGCCGATTGGCTTGAGCATGCGAAAAGCACCCGCTTTACCCGGACTGAAGAGGTGGAGCAAAGTCTCATTCCAGCCGATGAGCTTGAAAAGATGAAAGCCAGCATAGACCAGTTTATGGATAAACTGAAGCAAAATGCTGCAAACTTAAAACGTGTAGCAGAGATACTTGCCGGCAGAGCCTTATCAGAGAGCGAATGGAGCGAAACCGTTACGGCATTACAAGAAGCAGAGGACGCATTTGGCGCTGCTATAGAGGAAAAAGGCGCGGCAGCGAAAGCACTTGCCGTCATTCGCGATCATCATAAACGGTTTAACGAAATTGAAGCTGAACTGAAAAAATGGCAAACACATATCGACAGGCTGGACAAGCTGCAAGCTGTGTTTAAAGGCAATACCTTCGTCGAATTTTTAGCTGAGGAGCAGCTTGAAAGCGTTGCGCGGGACGCATCAGCAAGACTTGGCATGCTGACGAGACAGCGCTATGCCATTGAAGTGGATTCAGAAGGCGGATTCGTGATGCGGGATGACGCGAATGGGGGCGTCAAACGCCCGGTATCCAGCTTGTCTGGGGGAGAGACCTTCCTCACCTCGCTTTCTCTCGCTCTTGCGCTGTCTGCGCAGATCCAGCTTCGCGGAGAATACCCGCTCCAGTTCTTTTTCTTAGATGAAGGGTTCGGCACCCTCGATCAAGATCTGCTGGATACGGTTGTGACAGCCTTGGAAAAACTGCAGTCAGACAATCTGTCTGTCGGTGTCATCAGCCATGTGCAGGAGCTTCGGGCGCGGCTTCCGAAAAAGCTGATCGTCCATCCAGCTGAACCGAGCGGCCGCGGTACACGGGTATCACTTGAGTTGATGTAAGGGAGGACCGAATATGGCAAAGCAGACTGCCGGAATATGTGAGCTGTGCGGCCGAAGCGATGTCCAGCTGACAGAGCACCATCTCACACCGAAGGAAGAAGGCGGAACGTTCCTGCCGACAGCGATGCTCTGTATTCCTTGCCATAAACAGATTCATGCCTTATATACAAATCAAGAGCTTGCGGTTCGCTTAAACGGAATAGATGAACTCAGAAGCGATCCGCAGCTTGCCCGGTTTGTCAAATGGATCAGAAAACAGCCGCCTGAGAAGCTGATCAAAACAAAGAAATCAAATGAACGAAAAAAGAAAAAATGACCAAAAAGCAGCCCTCTCTTTGCAGAGCGGCTGCTTTTATCCATTTCCAACCATATCCTGATCACTGACATCGGGGTCTATATAATTTGTCGCGTTGATTGCATTGTTTAATAGAAGGAAATCTCCCGTGTTTCCTGCTCCCGAACCGAGCGCAGATTTTGAAGAGCTTTTCGGAGAAAGGTAAAAGGAATCACCAAAGTTTACGACTCCGCCCGATATGGAATTGATAGCTATAGGCCCGACAATTGCTGGCATAAACGACACCCTTTATCGAAGTCTCTGTTTATTATATGCTCTTGGCGGGCGATTGTGAGCGCGGTGACTGAATCTGTCTAATATGTTTGATTCTCGCATCGCCGCGGACATGCGAAGCCGCCCCCGCATGAAAAACAGAAGAGGATGAGACCCCTTGAATTTTGATGCTGCGTACATGAATGACCGGCACTTCGTGGCAAAATGCGCTTTGTACACCTGTTTCGGGAATCGGCTTCACTGCCTGCTGCTGAAAGATCTGGTACTCCTTTCTGTTAAATGAACCTTCATTTTCATAAAACGTTGAAAGCGAGCGCTGAACAGCCAGTACTTTTATCTTCATATCGATTTCGTTTGTATCGCCAACTTGAAACACACTTGATATTCCAAGAGAGTTAAATTTAATCAGTCTGATGCGGGAAATACGCTTAAGCATTATTTGACGGCAGCGGAGCAAACGGCCCGATGATAAGAGATTCAGGCGGCGTATCGAAAATAGAAGAAAGATAGATAGATTCAGTGTCTCCGATGTGGAAAACAGAGGAGCTGGATACACCATTCATCCGGATATCCCCGACTTCCAGGTTGCGGTTGATGACTGTAAAGATCATGCTTGCTCATCTCCTTTCATTTCGGATGGGATATGTTCAAGAAAATGTTCTACAGCACGGATCACGTCACGCTTCACATGCTCAGCGATATGTTCTGCATATTGTTTAGGCGGTGTGTTTTCTTCTTTTTTGATATGGGACATATAATAGTGAATCCGGCTGTCCATTTGTTTTCTGATGTCTTCAATGACATGATGCCTGTTTGTATCGTCAAGCCTGCTGTCATACTGATTTTCAAGCTGCTCCAGCACATTTGGGATTTCCTCGGTTAAGTACATGTCGACATTCTGGCGGATCTGCTGCATGAGCTGGGCGCTCTCTTCCTGCTGCATCATCCCGATTTCAGGTGCCGTTTGGCTGACTTCAAAATTTTGGACGCTGTTCGGGTCTGTCGGATTTAAACCGATATTCAATGTCCCGTCGAGCCTTTCGATTTTCAGCTGATCAAATTTATACTCCACACGCTCAATGGTAGTGGCCGGCCGCTGTTTCATCGTATTCATTTCAGCTTGAATCTCTTTCAGCTGCCGTTCGAGCTGCTGAATATGAAGCGCCTGCTGCTGAACGAAGGAATTCAAGTTTTGCAAGTAAGAGGAAACAGATTGATCATACATGTTCTTTCACCTCTTTCATATGATTAACGACCAGGAGGCTGGAGCGGGACCAATGTTCCTGTATCGGGCTCATCTAATTCAACTGGCTCCCCCTGAGCGGAAACTTCGGGGGCCGCTTCTACATAGCTGCCAGTATTGTACAGGTTAGAAAGCGATTTAATGGACCCGGCGCTTCCGATTTGCAGAATGGAGGAGTTGCTGATTGATTCCAGCCGGAGATAGTTAATTTGAATGGTTTGATTAATATAAAAGTTCATGAAGCACACTCCTTTACGCATTCCCTACGATCGGCTGATCAACTGCATCGTTGTCATACACATTCGTCGCGTTTTTGTAATTCATCACCTTCAGGCTGTCACCGGTATTAAAACTGCCCGCACCGGCAAACGTTCTGACCTCGGCCTGAGGAGAAATCGTAATACAGTCCCCGATGTGAATGACTCCGCTCGTACCAATCGCATTAATTTTAAACGCTCCGACAATGGCCGGCATACGAGCACATCCTTTGTTGAAATATTGAAAAAAGGCAGGTAAAGTATAAATAGAATTTGATTTTAATTGGGCTATTCACGATAGCTTATGACAAACGCACATATGTGTGAGAGAAATTTAGAGGGGGCATATCGGCTTCAAATGTAAGCGATCGCATTTTTTGGACCGTTATGTTTAAACATTTCAAAAGCGGGTATTGAATAAACTGAGCGGAAAAGCGGCGATGGATGCCGCTATCCGCCTGCGTGATTTTTGTTTCAGTTTCTATGGTGTTTTTGCGTGTGGGAAATGCTTTTTGGAGTATGTCGTGCTGCGGTATCCGTTTTTGGGCGGGCACATTCTCGCCCTGAGGTATATCCCTGAAGTGCTGAGCAAAAAGCGGAGTTACATGTGGTGTATTCAAATCGTTATAGAAAATGATTCACATACGGGAGTTTTCAGGATATCCCCCAAAAATCATTTCTTCTTTAATTCGGCTGTTCAGCAGACTGTCCAGCTTTTGGCTGCATTGAATCGTCTCCTTTGAATTCATGCCGTATTTTTGTGCTGTTTCAATTAGTGTGATTCTCATTTCTTCAATTTTACTGTTCATTACACGATCTCCAATTCTAGAATTTTATTTTGATAAATACAGGATATCGTTAGTATAACCTATTTTTGCTGAAAAGGTTGCCTTTCGTCAATTTGACTGAAAAAGCGACAATTTTTGTTGCGCTTTTTTATGGAAGAAAGGACTATAGTCTTGCTAAGTGTGCTTGCAAAAAGTCCTGCCGCTCCTCTATTTCTCTAAGTATATTTGTCTGCTCCTTTTCGAATTGCAAGGGGCTTTTTTTTATGAATGGATCATCATCAGCCCTTTGACAAATGTCAAGATGCCAATCTCTGATGAAAGGAGACAATCGTTCAATTGTAAACGACCGATTCAGCACGTTTTTCATTAACGTGTGATATTGCGACCGGAAGGCGGGAATGGAAAGAAGCCTTGACGAGAGCGTCTGCCCTTTAGTCAGCAGAGGGTCTTCGTCAGATCTTCCGTGTGCGGCAAGCGATCTGGTCTCTATCGGGGAAACGTGAAGCCGGCCGGATTCGTTTAAACACAATGTGTAATAAAAGCCTTGATTGGTGCAGGCGCTGCCGATCAGCCACAGAAAAAACAGTTTGACATCCAAATACATTTTAATGCGCTCAGCTAATTCGTCATCTCCAGCTGTACGGATCAGCATGAGAAATTCATGTAAGAACGCGGCAGATCCATCTTTGAAAACGGACAGCGGAACCCTCGGATCGGCGGTCTTCACTTGGTAACCTGCCCTATCGGCTAGCAGATGGTTCTTGATGCTCAAATAAATGCCTTCTGGCTGGCCATTGATGGTCAGAAAGCTGTACGAGGCAGCGGGAGCAGGAACGCCGATCTGATCAAAAAAACAATAGGCGAGCCTGCGCCGCATCAATGACGGGTCATCCTGTTCCGCATTCAAAAAAAGTGTGTTTTCACCAAGCAGAGACTTCTCCCAGCTGATTTCATAGGATGCCTTTTCCGCTCTGTCACGCTGTGTGAGAAGAATGGGAGAAACTGATCGGTCTGTCACCAAAAGCCCCTTGGCAGCTCCTTTTCTATTCAGCTGCTGCCGATGAAAAAATAAGTGTATGTTCTCCATATTCTTTCCTCCTCCTCAAAACGCCATTTGTATGATATGTGCAGCAAGCCCGTCCTGAAACGAAATGAAAACGGACACGAGAAAAAGGGATTTCAGTATTCGACAGAGAATACATGAAGGAGCATTCTGATTTAAAAGATGATGGAGGAATAACATGAAATTTGCGACAGGGGAACTTTACAACCGAATATTTGTCGGCCTGATCATTGATGATGATAAAATTATGGATTTGCAAAAGGCTGAAAAAAAACTGTTTGAACTTGAGACGATTCCGGGATCGCTGATTGAATGTATCGCAGAAGGGGATAAATTCGTTGCGCATGCAAGGCAACTGGCAGAGTGGGCAAAGAAACCGAATGATGAGCTGGGATCATTTATTTATTCATTATCTGAGGTGAAGCTTCATGCACCTATTCCTAAGCCGTCAAAAAATGTCATCTGCATCGGCAAAAACTACAGGGACCACGCGATTGAAATGGGAAGCGAGGCTGACATTCCGGAGCATCCGATGGTGTTTACAAAATCGCCAGTAACGGTTACAGGGCATGGTGATATTGTAAACAGCCATGAAGAGGTCACCTCTCAGCTCGATTATGAAGGAGAGCTTGCTGTCGTCATCGGAAAAAGCGGCACTCGCATATCAAAAGAAGACGCATATGACCATATTTTCGGATATACGATTGTGAATGATATCACGGCGCGTGATCTGCAAAAAAGGCATAAGCAGTTTTTTATCGGAAAAAGCCTGGATACGACATGTCCGATGGGACCCGTGCTTGTACATAAATCATTGATTCAGGAGCCTGGGCGCCTCAAGGTTGAAACGAGAGTCAACGGCGAGCTGCGCCAATCGGGATCGGCGAGCGATATGATCTTTTCCATTCCAGAATTAATTGAAACCCTCTCAAAGGGGATGACGCTTGAAGCGGGAGACATCATTGCAACCGGTACGCCATCCGGTGTCGGAAAGGGATTTAATCCGCCAAAATTCTTGCGGTCAGGTGACAAAATCGACATTACGATTGACCCGATCGGAACGCTGTCAAACCAAATCGGCTGAATCAAACAGGAGGGCGGACTCGGACCCGCCCGTTTTTTCTGAGTCTATCTTTGTGGCAGAGGACAAGTTCATGGTACTATAAGTGGGGTAATTTATCTGATAGGGGGAACATATATGACACACCTACATATTACAACATGGGTGGTAGCGCTGATTCTGCTTTTCGTCAGCTACTCGCTGTATTCGTCACAAAGTGCGAAGGGCGCAAAAATCACTCATATGATTCTGCGGTTATTCTATATCCTTATTATTTTGACAGGAGCTGAGCTGTTTGTCCGTTTCGCCAACTGGAACGGAGAATACGCCGGAAAAATGATTCTTGGCATTATCACCATCGGCCTGATGGAAATGCTCCTCATCCGCAAGAAAAAAGACAAATCAACCGGAGGCTTATGGATCGGCTTCGTCATTGTACTTGTGCTGACAGTGCTGCTCGGCCTGCATTTGCCAATCGGTTTTCGATTGTTTTAATAGAAAAACGCAAACCCGGCTCTATGATAGAGTCGGGTTTTTGTATATTTCCCTCCTTATATTCCAAATCATTTAAAATAACCTTAAAATTCCCTGTAAGCGGTATCTCGTCCTATGAAATTATGATACCTTCAAGTAGATTCATTATTTTGCAGGAGGGATATCATGAAACGCAAAAAATTCAGCTCGTTTGTGGCGGCAGTGCTTATTTTTGCACTGATCTTCAGCCTTTTTTCTCCGGGAACCAAAGCGGTAGCTGCCGGTGCGATCGATCAGGCGGCGGCTCTGGAAAACGGCAAAGAACAGACAGGCACCATGAAGGAACCGGAACAGGTGAAATGGTACAAAGTGACTCCGGGAAAAGGGGATATTCAGAATCATTCACATATGGCATTGACCGTAAAGAGTGATTCAGCACTGAATGTATCTGTATATCCAAGTATGGAAAAAGCGCTTAAAGATGAAACGTTTGAGATGTATCGTTCTTACACAGCGGAGGATGGAAAAAGCGAAATCAATTTTCCATACGCGTGGAGCGGCCCTTACTATGTAAAAGTTGAATATCTAGGTGAAGAAGAACCAGAGGACGGCGGAACGGCAGAAGCAGCTGCGGAAGCCAAGTATACGATTGGATATAAAGGCACCAAAAAGCAGCCGTCAGATTTAGAAGAGGAAGAAGCTTGTCCGGTGGAAATGAGTGTCGATCAAAAAAAATCGGGAAAAGGCATCCTGGACAAGCTGAGAGCGATTCGTGATGAGCAGCTGAGCCAAACAGCAGAAGGCAAAGAGCTGACTAGCCTTTACTACAAAGCGGCGCCGTTTATCGTGGCAAAGCTCGCACTCAATAAAACAGCGAGAAATGAAATTTATCAGGATCTTGTGACATTAAAGCCATTGTTTGATGATGTGTCAGAAAACGGTGCGTCGTCTTCATATAAGATTACTGAAAAGGATCAAAAAGCAATAAACCGGCTATACGATAAAGCTTTACAGGCAGTCCCGTCTTTCCTTAAAGAGGAGATAAAGAAACAGGCGGAACGATTAAATATCAAGCAGCTGCAAGGCAAAACAGCAGGAGCAGTGTTAACAGAAAACAATATTGCGGCAAAAAGTGAAGTTCAGACAAAAAAGGTCATTTTCAAGGTGAAAGACAATAAAAGCCTCTCGTCAGTACATAACGAAATGAAGGGCTTTTCTGCAAGCGCGCAATCGAAAAAAGACATTTCTAATGTGAAAAAGGCAAAGAAACTGTTTGACAATCTCTACTCATTTGAACTGCCGAAAGATGAGAAACAAAACGGCACATACACAGCAAGCGCAAAACGGGTGAAAAGCGCTGCTGCGACATTATCCAAGATGTCTAACGTAGAGTTTGCAGAACCTGTACAGGAATACAAAAGCCTGTCAAAGGATATTCAGTACCCGTACCAATGGCCGCTTAAAAACAATGGTGATAACGGCGGAATTGAAAATGCGGATGTGAAATACGAGCCTGCCAGCACATTTTTGTCTAAACGTAAGCTGAACGATACATTAATTGCGGTAGTAGACACAGGTGTGGACAGCACGCTTGCTGATTTAAAAGGAAAAGTAAGAACCGATCTCGGGCGTAATTTTGTCGGACGGAATAACAACGCAATGGATGACCAGGGGCATGGGACGCACGTCGCCGGCATTATTGCTGCACAAAGCGATAACGGTTATTCAATGACTGGTTTGAACGCCAAAGCGAAAATTATCCCGGTAAAAGTGCTTGATTCCACAGGAGCCGGAGATACTGAACAAATTGCTCTCGGCATCAAATATGCTGCTGATAAAGGAGCAAAGGTGATTAATTTAAGCTTAGGCGGAGGCTACAGCCGCGTGATTGAATTTGCTTTGAAATACGCTGCTGACAAAAATGTCTTAATTGCCGCAGCCAGCGGGAATGACGGAGCCAATTTCTTATCGTATCCTGCTTCATCTAAATATGTGATGTCAGTCGGAGCAACGAACCGCATGGATATGACCGCGGATTTCTCTAACTATGGAAAAGGTCTGGATATCTCTGCTCCAGGGTCTGATATCCCGAGCTTAGTGCCGAACGGGAATGTCACGTACATGAGCGGAACATCCATGGCGACGCCATATGCTGCCGCTGCTGCAGGATTGCTGTTTGCTCAAAACCCTAAGCTGAAAAGAACAGAAGCAGAGGATATTTTGAAAAAGACGGCGGACGATATTTCCTTTGAAAGCGTCGATGGCGAGGAAGAGGAATTGTATGACGATAATGGCGATCCGATTGATATTCCAAAGACGCCTGGAGTAGACTGGCATTCAGGCTACGGGCGGCTGAATGTCATGAAGGCTGTCAGCGCAGCTGATGTACAGCTCAAGGTCAACAAGCTTGAAAGCACACAAACAGCCGTCAGAGGAAGTGCGAAGGAAGGCACGCTGATCGAGGTGATGAACGGCAAGAAAAAACTCGGCAGCGCCAAAGCCGGAAAAGACAGTAAGTTCAAGGTCAATATCCCGACTCAAAAACAAGATCAAGTCTTGTATGTGAAAGCAACAAAAGGCGATGCGAAAACATCTTATAAAGTTGTCGTCGTCAAAGGAAAACCTTCCGGAACACCGAAAGTAAATGCTGTGAAAACGAAAGATACGGCAGTGAAAGGGAAGGCGAACAGCAAGGCAATGATCAGAGTGAAAAACAAATCAAAGAAAGTCATTGCTTCTGCCAAAGCTGACGCGAAAGGAACGTTCACGGTGAAAATCAAAAAACAAAAAGCCGGAACGGTGCTTTACGTCACGGCTGCTGATACAGACAAAAAAGAAAGCAAGGATGTAAAAGTTGTTGTTGAAAAGTAATCAAAAAGCGGTGCCTTCCTGCACCGCTTTTTTTATTTGCGCCCCCGCTGGACCGCTGAATACATAATGGATCGCTTTCCATTTGAAGCCGTCCATTCGAATCGGTCTCCCGTCCCTTCGCTGCTGTAGTGATGCTGCACCGCGCATTGGGCGGTGTCATTTGAAAAGTGATAAAAAGAAACACCCTGCTCCTCCGAAATATTCGAAAAAACGCCTTTATTATAAGAAAACACACAATCGAATACCGATAAGCCGAAGCTGTGCAAGTGCTGCAAAAATGCGAGAAAGGTTTCGTCATCAAGCGAATCTAAAAGCGCCATGAGCGGCCGCTTGACTGATTTTTCATAGCGGATGCGTTCTCCGCCGGAAAGGGTGATGTTTTCTTCACCGCATGCCAGAATCAATTGATCCTGAAAGCCGGCCTGCTCCCACTTTCCTTTATGCTGTATCCAGATTGGGCTGTGATGGAGACTGTCCGCCAGCAGTATATCGCCTTCCTCGTTTTCGATTAAACAGATGCCGTCTTCGATGAGGATGGTGCCGTACTCCCACTTTCGTTCCTCTGTATATATCAATTGTTTCCGTTTCATACATGCTGTCTCCTTTTTCTTCTTTCCTCTCCTTTCTATCCAATTCAAGCCTGTCCCATACAACTCTTTTATGGACAAATCAACTATCTGCCTATAGATGCATAAACTTACTAAGGTGCTGAAAGAAACGAAATTGTTACGAAAGAAACGGGATTGGAGCTGATATCACATGTGTGGAATTACGGGTTGGGTCGATTTTAAAAAGCAGCTCGTCCAGGAAAAACAAACGATCAACAGAATGACAGACACTCTTTCCAAACGGGGGCCTGATGATTCTAACGTTTGGGGAGAGCATCATGTTTTATTCGGACATAAAAGGCTTGCGGTCGTTGATATAGAAGGCGGGCGCCAGCCGATGGCATGCACCTTTAAAGGAAATACGTACACCATTATTTATAATGGCGAGCTGTATAACACGGAAGATCTGCGCAAAGAATTGCGGGCGCGGGGCCATCAGTTCGAGCGGACATCAGATACCGAGGTGCTGCTGCACAGCTACATTGAATGGCAGGAAGACTGTGTAGACCATCTCAATGGCATATTTGCTTTTGCTGTGTGGGATGAAAAGCGCGATCTGCTGTTTGCGGCGAGAGACCGTCTCGGTGTGAAGCCGTTTTTTTATACGAAGCAAGGCTCTTCTTTTCTCTTCGGGTCGGAAATCAAAGCGATCCTTGCACACCCTGATATAAAAGCGCGGGTGGACAGAACAGGACTTTCTGAAATTTTCGGGCTTGGGCCGTCCAGAACCCCGGGCACCGGCGTATTTAAAGGCATAAAAGAAGTCCGGCCGGCCCATGCGCTGACGTTTTCTAAAGACGGGCTGAATATTTGGCGTTATTGGAATGTCCAAAGCGAAAAACATACGGATGGCTTTGGTGATACTGTTGCCAATGTCAGATCGTTGTTTCAGGATGCGGTGACGCGGCAGCTTGTGTCGGATGTGCCGGTTTGCACATTCCTATCAGGCGGACTGGACTCAAGCGCCATTACTGCGATCGCGGCAGGCCATTTTGAAAAGGAAGGGAAAGCGCCGCTTCATACTTATTCGATTGATTACGAAGAGAACGATAAATTTTTTCAAGCGAGTGCCTTTCAGCCCAATGATGACGGACCATGGATTGAAAAAATGACAGAGGCCTTCGGCACGACGCACCACAAATGCGTGATCAGCCAAAAAGATCTCGTCGATCATTTGGAGGAAGCCGTGCTGGTCAAAGACTTGCCTGGTATGGCTGATGTCGACTCGTCTCTGCTGTGGTTTTGCCGGGAAATCAAAAAGGACTTTGTCGTCAGCCTGTCGGGAGAGTGCGCGGATGAGATTTTCGGCGGGTATCCGTGGTTCCATATGGCAGACGTTGAGTCGGGCTTCCCATGGATGAGGTCAACGGAGGAGCGGATCAAGCTGCTTTCTGATTCGTGGCAGAACAAATTGAATCTCAAAGAATACGTAAATGCCAAATATGAAGAAACCTTGGCAGAAACGCCATTATTAGACGGAGAAACGGGTGTGGACAAAGCAAGAAGACAGCTGTTCTATTTAAATATGCTTTGGTTTATGACGAATCTTTTGGATCGCAAGGACCGGATGAGCATGGGGGCGAGCCTTGAAGTGCGGGTGCCGTTCGCCGATCACCGGCTCGTGGAATATGTCTGGAATATCCCGTGGGAAATGAAAATGCATGACAACCGGGAGAAAGGCATTTTCCGTAAAGCGCTCGAGGGCATTTTGCCTGATGACATCCTGTATCGCAAAAAAAGCCCGTATCCGAAAACACACCACCCGGAATATACAAAAGGCGTCAGCGAATGGCTGAAAACGATCAGAAGCCAAAAGGACTCCGTGCTCCATACCCTGCTCGATAGAAAACAATTGGATCAGCTCTTAGAAACGGAAGGCTCCTCCTTCAAGGTTCCATGGTACGGGCAGCTCATGAAGGGGCCTCAGCTGATCGCCCACCTTGCTCAAATTCATACATGGTTTGAAGCGTATCGCATTGATATTGATGAGGGATAAAGAAAAAGCCGATTCTGCGCAAAGGAATCGGCTTTTTCTTCATATACAATTGCGAGAAAACATAATAGACTTGAAGAAGCAGTGATACATAGGAGTGAAAAGAAATGACAGAGATAAAAGAAGTCTATCAGCAATGCGGCCAGATCGTCAGCGCCCGCGAACCAGCCTGTTACAAAGCATTCTCGTTTCTCCCGCTGAAGCAAAGGCAGGCAGCTTGGGCGGTTATGGCGTTTTGCCATACGGCAGCCAATGCGGATGAGAAGGCGTTATCTGCCATTGAAGCTGAGGCTGAGCATGTTTTTTCCGGGACATATAACGGGAATCATGTTTTATGGAAGGCTTTCAGCCACGCGTATCAGACCTTTACATTGGACAGCGAGCCATTCCGTGAGTTCATTACCGCACAGAAAGCGGAAGATAAACCGTTCGAAAGCCTTGATGAACTGCTCATGCACGCATACCAGACGGGCGGCTCGGCCGGATTGATGCTTCTCCCGACTATGGCGCGCCGGCATCAGGAACAGCTTACACATGCAGCCGGCTCTCTCGGTTTAGCGATTCAGCTGATTCGGCTTCTGAGAGATATCGGCACGGACCAACAGCAAAAAAACCGCATCCCCCGGCAGGTGATGCAGCAATTTGGATATACAGAGGACGACCTTCAAAATGGCGTCGTGAATAAGGCGTTTACTATGACATGGGAGTATATCGCTTTTGAAGCGGAAGCCTATCTTGAGGAGTGTCTGGATGCATTGCCGCTATTTCCGTTATATTCACAAAAAACGGTGAAAGCCGCTCTTCATTTGTACCGGGCTGTTTTAGAAAAAATCCGGGCGGAGCAGTATGATGTATTTCAACATCAATACGCCCTCACAGAGAATGAAGTGAAGCGGATTCTGTCTGACATATAAAAAACACCCGGCCTTATTGAGCCGGGTGTTACGCCATCCCTTTTTGAATCCAGATACGGGAGCGCCATCTTCTGTACATTAAGATTCCGCGAACCCATTCGTCCGCAATAAAGGAAATCCAAACGCCGGCAAGACCGAAACCGAGGTGGATGCCGAATAGATAAGCAAGCGGGAGGCCGATGCCCCACATCGAAATCATTGCCATGTAAACCGGGAATTTCGCATCCCCCGCGGCACGCAGGGAGTTAATGATAATGACATTAAATGAGCGGCCCGGTTCAAGGATAATTGTCATGGCAATTAAAAGACTCGCAGTCGCAATAATATCAGGGCTTTGTGTAAAGATGCCGATCAGGTCTTTTGAAAAGATCGTCATCAAAACCGATGTGGCCGCAGCAATTCCGAGTGCCCAATATAAGCTCTTCATGCAGCGCTCATACGCGGCATCAAACTGTTTGCCGCCGATATAGCGGCCGATTAAAATTTGTGTGCCCTGGCTGATTGCAGTGCCAAACAGCAAAATAAACATCGTAATATTTTGCGTATACACTTTTGTTGTCAAAGCCTGTGCGCCCATGATGGCGATAAAATAAGTGACAATCATTTGCGAAAGGTTGTATGAAAGCTGTTCTCCCGCAGAAGGGATGCCGATTTTCAGCAGCTTGCGCAAATGCTCTTTATGCATATGAAAGACTTTTTTCAATGACATCTTCAACTGGATGCGTTTGTTGACAATGACAATCATCGCGATTAATCCGATGACGCGGGCGATAGATGTGGACATGGCCACACCGGCGACGCCGAGAACAGGAAAGCCGAACAGACCGAAAATCACAACAAAGTTTCCGGCAATGTTTAAAATGTTCATGCCGATTGTGACAAACATTGTATCTTTTGTGTAGCCGTAGCTTTTTAAGATCGCGCTGAATGTCATGATTAAAGCCTGAATAAAGGACAGACCTCCGACAACTTGTAAAAAGACCTTCGCATCAGGCATCAGCTCGTTTGATAATCCCATCATATGAAGCAGAGGGACAGCCGCGAAAAAGACGACGGCGCTGATGGCAAGGCTGATGAAGAAGTTGGCGCCGATTGACACATAAGCGACTTCCATGGCTTCTTTCTTTTGCCGTGACCCTAAAAATTGTGAAATGATCACAGTCGTTCCTGTTGCGATAAAGCTGAACATCACGATAATTAAATTCAAAATCTGGTTGCTGACGCCGACCGCTGCCACGCTGTTATCTGAGTATTGGCTGAGCATGAGTGTATCGGCATTACCCATAAACATATATAATGAGACCTCAATAAAGATCGGCCAAGTAAGCGAAAATAATGAGAACGATTTGTCAGCGGGTTTTTTCAAAGCAGTTGATTTGAAGACAGCTTGTTTCATAGTGTCTAACCCCTTTCGTAAATAAAATCAACGTTTTAAAGTGTACCTCCATTTCCTTATAATAAAAAGGGAGAGAAACGATACTTCTTGCAAAAATCCGACTTAATAAGGAGGATGATCAAAATGCCTCGCATCCTGTTTACAGTCCCGCCTTTTCCGGTATTTATTGCAGCCGGAGAAGGGGTTTTTAAAAAGGGAGAAACCCATGTGAAGCGCGTTTTTTCTGTATTTGATCTGATATACGTCAAGCAGGGAACGCTTTATATAACGGAAAATGAAAAATCGTTCTCTGTTGAAGGCGGCGAGTACATCTTGCTTTCTCCCGGTCTTGAACACTATGGGACGAAGGGCAGTGATGAAGCAACCTCCTATTATTGGCTTCACTTTGATGAACATCGATATGAATTTACGGCAAAGGGAGGGAGCAACTGGTCTGAGCTTCAGCAGGAAAAAGGGAGCTTCGAGGAGCCGGCCCGCTACGGACTTGCTTTGCCGAGAAAAGGCAAGGTGCAGCGCCCGCAGTTTATGGCGCAGCAGTTTGAAAGGCTCATAGATTACTCTGCGGAAAACTCCGATTTGCCGCTTAGAAAGCAAATCTTATTTGAGGAACTGATGCTGCATCTTCAGAAAGAGGCGTTTCAAATTCCATCTGCAAAAGAGCGGGTTGCCTGGGAGGCGGCCCGGTACTTACAGGAGCATTTTAAGGAGAAGACGACAATCAAGGATCTCTCGCTCGCCCTTCACTATAATCAGGATTATGTGAGCCGCTGCATGCAGCAGGTGCTCGGCGTCACACCGGCGCAATACACGAACCGGGTGAGAATGACAGAAGCGAAGCGCCTTTTATCCTCTACAAATGATAAAATGGGCGTCATTGCGGAAACGGTCGGAATGGAAGACCCGACATACTTTTCAAAACTCTTTAAGCAGATAGAAGGCATTTCACCAATTGAATACCGGAAAATTGTCAGCCGGAAAGTTCAATAACCAGACGAGGGATGAACATGAAAACAACAATCTACGATGTGGCAAGGGCGGCGGGGGTCTCGATCACAACTGTGTCGCGTGTCATTAACAATACGGGCAGAATCAGCGGCAAAACACGGCAGAAGGTGATGAATGTCATGAAGGAAATGGCATACACGCCCAATGTCCACGCCGCGGCGTTAACGGGAAAACGGACGAATATGATCGCTCTCGTGGCGCCTGATATTTCAAATCCGTTTTACGGCGAACTTGCCAAAAGCATTGAGGAAAGAGCGGATGAGCTCGGTTTTCAAATGATGATTTGCAGCACTGATTACGATCCGAAAAAAGAAACGAAATATTTTTCAGTGCTGAAGCAGAAAAAGGTGGACGGGATTATTTTTGCGACAGGAATTGAGAATCATGGCAGCATGTCTGCTTTGGAGGAAATCACCAGCGAGCAAATTCCGCTTGCCATGATTTCTCAGGATAAGCCGCTGCTTCCGATGGATATTGTCGTGATGGATGACGTTCGTGGCGGGTATGAGGCTGCCAAGCATCTTCTGTCACTTGGCCACACGAACATCGCCTGCATTGTGGGAGATGGTTCAACGACGGGTGAAAAAAACAGAATCAAAGGCTTCCGCCAGGCGATGGAGGAAGCGGGCGTGCCTGTCGATGAATCGCTTATCATCCCGACGCGGTTTTCTTTGGAAAGCGGCAAGGAAGAAGCGGGAAAATTGCTGGACAGGAACGCCCCAACGGCTATTTTTGCCTTCAACGACGTATTGGCTTGCGCCGCCATACAAGCTGCGAGAATAAGAGGCATAAAAGTGCCCGATGACCTTTCTATCATCGGTTTTGATAACACGATACTTGCAGAAATGGCTGCCCCGCCCCTGACCACCGTGGCCCAGCCGATTAAAGATATGGGGCGGAGCGTCATCGAACTGCTGGCAGAAGCAATCGAAGGAAAACGAAAGACGAAACAAAAAATAGTGCTGCCGCCTGAGCTTGTGGTCAGACATTCTACAGCACCACTCAAAACATGAGCCCGCAAATGAGCGGGTTCTTTTCATTTTGACAGTTGAAGCTAAAAAACATATTGCGTGTTAACAAGAGGCGGTGTAAAATGAAATCATCATTTGAGAAAGCGCTTGCGCAATGTGTTAAAGCGGATTGAACCGCTGTTTTTTTAGCTGGCAAGAGAAAGCGCTTTCTCAAAGCGATCCTGAAATGAGATAAAGGAGAGGATGGGACGTGGAACATCAAGTAAGATGCGCAGTATTGGGGTTAGGAAGGCTCGGTTATTATCATGCGAAAAATCTCGTCACCAGTGTTCCGGGGGCAAAACTGGTCAGTGTCGGTGACCCGTTGAAAGGGAGAGCGGAGCAGGTGGCCAGAGAATTCGGTATCGAAGGATGGTCAGAGGACCCATACGAGTTGTTAGAAGATCCCGGCATTGACGCTGTCATTATCGTAACGCCGACAAGCACACATGGCGATATGATCATCAAAGCAGCGGAGAACGGTAAGCAAATCTTCGTTGAAAAACCGCTGACATTAAGCCTTGAGGAATCAAAAGCAGTTTCTGAAAAAGTGAAAGAGACAGGTGTCATTTGCCAAGTCGGCTTTATGAGGCGGTTCGATCCCGCGTACGCAGATGCCAAACGGCGGATCGACGCTGGGGAAATCGGCAAACCCATCTATTATAAAGGGTTTACGCGCGATCAAGGAGCGCCTCCCGCAGAGTTTATCAAACACAGCGGCGGGATCTTTATTGACTGCTCTATCCATGACTATGATATTGCCCGTTATTTGCTCGGTGCGGAGATCACTTCTGTTTCGGGACACGGCAGGATTTTGAACAACCCGTTTATGGAGCAGTACGGCGATGTGGATCAGGCGCTGACGTATATAGAATTTGACTCCGGCGCAGCGGGAGATGTCGAGGCAAGCAGAACCTCTCCATACGGACATGACATCCGTGCGGAAGTTATTGGGACAGAGGGCAGTATTTTCATAGGGACATTGAGAAATCAACATGTGAACATCCTGTCAGCGAAAGGGAGCAGCTATGATATTATCCCAGACTTTCAAACTCGTTTTCATGAAGCCTACTGCTTAGAGTTGCAGCATTTCGCCGAGTGTGTCCGGAATGGAACAACGCCGATTGTGACGGATGTCGATGCAACGATCAATTTAGAAGTCGGCATTGCTGCGACCAATTCGTATCGAAGCGGCAGGCCCGTACAGCTGGATGTGAAGCGTGCTTGCACCGGTTTGTAAGCGTTGTTAATTCTTATTCCGATCAAAAAAGCAAGGGCAGCTTAACCCTTGCTTTCGCTCTTTTCATATAAATAGTACACATAATCAGTAGGTACGCCTGAATGGCCAAGCTGTCTCAGCATTGCAGTCACGTTCCCTCTGTGATAAGTGCCGTGATTGACGACATGCAGGATGATGTCTGCATAGGTTGTTTCCAGTGTCCCGAGTTTCGGATGTTTCATTGAGAAGGTCTGTTCCAAGTCTATCTGTCGGCTGAAGAAATCATGATACTGTGCCTCCAACTCGGAAGCATGCTGTTTAATCGCTGCCATATCACCTTGCGCGGACTCGAATTTGCCTACGCTGTCTATGATCTCTTGGTAGGCAACTTCCGAAAGAACGTTCAGCCAAATGTAGTCAGCCCTGCACATATGAAGCAGCACGTCGCTGACAGAAGGGAATACGCTCTTTACTTCTTGATAAGCAGTTTCCTCTGGCAGTTTTTCGATATGGTTAAATATTCGCTTGTTTGCCCAAGAATGGTAGTCATAAAACTGTTTTGCATCAGTCATTAGCATTGCCTCCTTTTCTAAGACATTCGCTGTTTCAATTGTTTTTCCTTCAATTGCGGAAGAGCGATGCCCCGAAATATCCTGCTGCTGCCCACATCACCACTGCAGAGCATTTGTTTACAATCAGCATAAGCCTGCCGCTCGTATCTATCGTCTGAAACAGCCGGCCCGCTATCGCAAGACTGATAAACCAAAACCAAGAGACAGTGACACAGGCAGCCATAAAGAGCCATTTCTCAAGCCCCGAATATTGGAGCGAGCTCGTGCCGATGACGCCGATCGTGTCCAAAATAGCGTGTGGGTTTAATAGAGAAACGGCGGCCGCAAACGCAGCTTGTTTTTTCGCTGTGAACGTATTTTTCTCATTTTGGTTTGCTTTCGGACGGCTGCTCCATGTCACCCAGCCCATATAGAGGAGAAATAAAAATCCCCCGGCCATCATTACCGTTTCAAAAATAGGCACCTGCTGCACAATGACAGATACACCAGCAACCGCTGACACAATGAGCAGGGTATCGCAGACAGAAGCGCTGATGACGGCGGGGAGTGCCCGCCAAATATGCATTTGCCACGCTCCTTGCTGAAAAATAAACACATTCTGGACTCCCAGCGGCAAAATCAAGCCAAACGCTAGCACAACTCCGTGGATGATTGCATTCATGCTGAAAAAACTCCCTTCACATCTGTTGTTTCAATCATAAGGGAGATTTTCTATCATGTCTCCGGCCATTTGGTTGGGTTAGGAACCAGCCAAATGTATAATGTGAAAAAGGGGGCATGACTATGTCGCAATGGCAGCCAAGCCGAGATTCGGATATTCCGCTGCATCGGCAGATTGAACAATACATGAAAGACAAAATTCTTCACGGAGAGTGGGCTGTAGGGACGAAAATCCCTTCACAGAGAACGCTGGCCGACATGTTTCAAGTCAACCGCAGCACAGTGACAGCAGCCATTGATGAACTCACGTCTCAAGGCCTGTTAGAGGGGAGGAGAGGAGGAGGCACGAAGGTTGTAAACAGTACTTGGAGCGTGCTGGCCGCTGAGCCTCCGCTCGATTGGAGCGATTACGTCCGTTCAGGAATTCATCACCCTAATTCTTCTATCATTCAGGATATAAATCAAAATGAACCAAGAGCGGATATCATCAGATTAGGCACAGGAGAGCTTTCACCGGATCTGCTGCCTGCTGATACAATGCGCCGGATGTTTCAGCAGATCAATCCGCACGCTCTGTCTTTAGGGTACGAGCAGCCGAAAGGAAACCGTCAGCTGCGGGAGGCGGTGGCGGAGCATTGAAAAGGAAAGCAGATCCATGTGTCACCATCAGCGATTTTAATTGTGTCTGGCGCGCTTCAGGCGCTTCAGCTCATCTCGATCGGGCTTTTAAAACGAGGTTCTGTCATTTTGACTGAAAAACCTTCTTATCTTCAATCTTTGCATGTGTTTCAATCAGCGGGGATGCGGCTTCGCAGCTTGCCGATGGATGAAGCAGGTATCAAAGCGGGGCTTGTTTCTTCTTATCGAAAACAATACGGAGGACAGCTGCTTTACACGATTCCGTCGTTTCATAATCCGACAGGCATTGTCATGTCAGAACAGCGAAGGAAAGAGATCATCAGTCTTTCAAAAAAAGAGCAGCTGCCGATCATTGAGGATGATGCATACGGTGATATATGGTTTGAAGAAAAACCGCCGCAGCCCTTAAAAGCAATGGATCATGAAGGCAATATTCTGTATCTGGGCACTTTTTCAAAAACAGTGAGCCCCGGCCTTCGAATCGGCTGGCTTGTCGGACCGGAGCCGGTCATTGAAAGGCTGGCAGACATTAAAATGCAGACAGACTACGGATCGAGCGGCCTGTCCCAGTGGGCTGCTGCCGAGTGGCTGTCACAGGGGTATTATGAAGAGCATCTGACAAGGATACGGAGGGTGCTAAAACAAAGGAGAGACGCGGCGCTTCATTTTCTTAAGCAGTATGCAGGGGACATCGCGACGTGGCGGATTCCCGCCGGAGGCTTTTATATTTGGGTTACATTTCACAAAACCTTGCCTATCAGCCGTTTCTTTCATGAATTGCTGAAACAGCAGGTGCTGGTGAATCCCGGTTCCATTTATGACGGCGAAGACCGAAACAGCATCAGGCTGTCATATTCCTATGCATCTATTGCGGATTTGGAAACAGGCATTAAAGCGGCAGCTGATACAGCCCGCCGCCTGATGTTCTAAGCTTTTGTTATACAATGACAGCTCCCAGCGCCCTGGCGAAAGCAATCGCGTGCTCCGGCGCGATTTTGCAGCCTTTCAATTTGTCGAGGGAGACATGAAGCTGTTCAAAACGGCAGGTGCTGATGTCCATATTTTGAAGGGACGTGCCGGTAAAGCTGGCGCCTTCCAGTTCGCACCCGTCAAAATGTGATTGCTGGAGCGCCATATTGCTGCACTCACTTTGCATAAGGGCACAGTGATCAAATCGAACTTGTTTCATATTTGAGTACGAAAATGAACTGAAATGTCCGTGGCATTCTTCGAATGAAACATTCCGCAGCGTTGATTCCGCCAAATTCATTCCAACCATTTTTGATTGCTTTACTGAAGTCCTGTGAATGACAGCCCCGCTGAAATCGGCGTTCGACAAATCACATTTTTCAAAGATCACATCGGTCAGTTCGATATGCCGGAAAGATACATCGATAAACACAACATTTCTGAATACCGTTTTTTCCAAACAAAGTCTTTCAATATCTTCGCCGCAGATTGTACAATCTTCAAACAAATGCATGCTGATCACATCATCCTTCGCCGCGGTTTCGTAAAAATCGGCGGTTTGCAGGTTTTCCGGTATGTGCGGTTTTTGAATCACTGTTTTATTCATGTGATGACATCCTTTACTGCCCGAAAACCAGAGGCCTCCGGGATCAATTTAATAGATCGTTATGGAATTTGATACATATAGTAAATCGTGAAGAGCCTTTTCTTGGTACAGAAGCCCGCTTGTTTTGTAAGCATAAATGGAAAGATTCCTGTACGTCAAGGCGGTTACAGGCCGGGAAAGAAAAGGGAACAGGAGGAATGCGGAATGGGGCATTACGTCAAAACCGAGGAGCATGTGACACTGTTTGTAGAGGATATCGGGCATGGAAGGCCGATCATCTTTTTGCACGGGTGGCCGCTGAATCATAAGATGTTTGAATATCAAATGAATGAGCTTCCGAAAAGAGGATTCCGTTTTATCGGCATTGATTTACGGGGATATGGGCAATCTGACCGCCCGTGGGAAGGCTACGATTATGACACGATGGCAGATGATGTGAAGGCAGTCATTTATACGCTGCAGCTTGAGAACGCGGTTCTTGCCGGTTTTTCGATGGGCGGCGCAATCGCCATCCGTTATATGACAAGGCATGACGGAGCTGATATTGGCAAGCTGATTTTATTGTCTGCAGCGGCGCCCGCATTTACAAAACGCCCGGGTTATCCGTACGGGATGAGGAAGCAGGATATTGACGATATGATTGAACAATTCAAAACGGATCGGCCCAATACACTGGCTGATTTAGGGACACAGTTTTTTGAGAAAAATGTGTCTCCGGAGCTCAGACTTTGGTTTCTCAATCTGATGCTGGAGGCTTCCTCCTACGGGACGATTCACTCGGGCATTGCATTAAGAGACGAGGATCTCAGAAAGGATCTTGCATCGATCAAGGTTCCGACGCTAATCCTGCACGGAAGAAAGGATAAAATTGCGCCGTTTGATTTTGCGAAAGAATTGAAGCGCGGCATCAAACAGTCGGAATTGGTTCCGTTTGTAAACAGCGGGCACGGAGCTTTTTATGAAGAAAAAGAGAAGATCAACCGTTTGATTGCACAGTTTGCGGGAACATGAGAAAAAACCCGATATTGATCGGGTTTTTTTATATGATTCCTTTGCTTTGCAGTTCTGTAATGATCAGATCAGCTCCGTCGGAAATAGATGTCTGGTCTGTCTCAATGATGAAATCGGGTGAAAGCGGCGGTTCATACGGGGAATCGATCCCGGTGAAATGTTTGATCTCTCCGTTTCGCGCTTTTTTATAAAGTCCTTTCGGATCGCGCTGTTCACATACATGCAGCGGGCACTTTACATAAATTTCGAAGAACTCTCCCTCAGGAAAGAGCGCTCTGACCATGTCCCGATCCTCTCTGAATGGAGAAATAAAAGCCGTTAAAATCATTTGCCCGCTGTCGACAAACAGCTTCGCCACTTCTCCGATCCGGCGAATGTTTTCAATCCTGTCTCCAGTCTGAAATCCAAGATCTTTGTTTAAGCCATGGCGGATATTATCGCCGTCAAGCACATAGCTCTGAATGCCCATGCGGTAAAGCTTTTCATCAACAGCATTGGCCAGCACCGACTTTCCTGAGCCAGACAGTCCGGTAAACCAGAGGGCGCAGCTTTTGTGCCCGTTTAAGGACTGTCTGTCAGACTTCGAGATTGCCGCGCGGTGCCAAATGATGTTTGGATTGTGTGTCATTGCAATCCCCCGCTGTTTTGCTGGATGGCAACAGGCTGTTGATGAAGACCCTTGATCAGCACGTTTGCGACCTCAGGGCGGCTGAATTCTTTAGGCGGCTTTTTGCCGTGGCGGAGAAGCTCTCTCACTTTTGTGCCTGATAAGTGGATGTGGTCTCTTGGGCTGTGCGGACATGTTTTCGAGGTGCCCATGTTTCCGCATTTCCGGCAGTAAAAGCTGTGCTCGAAAAACAGCGGCTTGATGCCCAGCTCCTCCTCTGTGAATGATTGAAAAATATTTTGCGCGTCGTATGTTCCGTAATAGCTGCCGACACCCGCGTGATCACGGCCTACAATAAAATGGGTGCAGCCGTAGTTTTTGCGGACGAGGGCATGGAAAATCGCTTCCCGCGGACCTGCATACCGCATGGCGGCAGGGAAAACCGATAACATGACCCGATCCTTTGGATAATAGTGATCAAGCAAAACCTGATAGCTCTCCATTCTGATATCGCTCGGAATATCGTCTGACTTCGTTTCTCCGACAAGCGGGTGAAGCAGCAGACCGTCGACCGTTTCTAACGCTGTTTTTTGAATGTATTCATGCGCTCTGTGAACAGGGTTCCTGGTTTGAAAACCGACAATCGTTTTCCAGCCGAGTTTGTTAAAGGCCGCTCTTGTTTCTGCGGGCGCTGCGTAAAACTGTTCGAAGGATTTGTCGGGAAGGCGGCTGACAACGATAGGCCCTCCGATATAGTAATCCGGACGCTCAAGCAATTTTTTTACGCCTGGGTGGGCAGGGTCGTTTGTTTTAAAAACAGACAGTGCTTCCTGTGTTTTATCGGGCTGGTATATATCAATGACTGTGATCATGCCGTAGGTGATGCCGTCTTTCACAAGCTTGACGCGATCTCCGGCAGACAGCTGTTTTGCTGTTTTTTCTCCGACAGGCAGCGTAATCGGCAGACTCCACGGTAAGCCGTTTGCCAGCCTCATCTCTTTCACAACAGAATGATAATCTTTTTCTCCCAAAAAACCTGTTAACGGGCTGTAGCCGCCGATCGCGATAAGCTCCAGGTCGCTCAGTGCAAGCTGATCCAGCTCCGCTTCGCACGTGCACCCTTCAAAATGGCATGCGGGATCGCAGCGGTTGATTAACACCCCTCCGTGGGGCTCGTTTCCATTCAACGTGTTCAACCTCCATTTTTACGTTTCCTTTGTTTTCTTTTCTGCGCTGGCTGAAAACCTCGAGCAGCGCGTCAACATCATTCCATGGCAAGGGCATGCCGGGACGCTATTCTTGATGCAGGCCGCATTCTGTTTTCTCCCGTCCGGCCCATCTTCCAGCTCTCTCATCGTTCGGGTCCGCGGAAGGCAATGTACACATTTCACAGCCTATGCTCGGGTAATGTTGATCGTGCAGTTTGTTATAAGGCAAATTGTGCAGGCGGATGTACGTCCAAACGTCATCCCATGTCCAGTGGATGAGCGGGCAAATTTTGATGAGCTTAAACTTTTGATCCAGATTCACGTATTGAATATGCTTTCTCGTAGGCGACTGCTCCCGGCGCAGCCCTGAAATCCAAGCTGACATGCCGGACAGATGCTTTTTCAGCGGTTCGATTTTCCGCAATTGGCAGCATAGATTCGGGTTATGCTTCCACAGCTCACCGCCGTATTGCGTCTCCTGTTCTTTTAAGCTCAGCTCGGGTTCGAGTAACTGGATTGTCAATCCCGGATATCGCTCTTTGACGGTCTCGATCAGCTCATATGTTTCTTGGAAATGCAGCCCTGTATCCAAAAATATGATGTGCGCGTTTTTGTTGATTTTTGATATGAGGTCGAGAAGTACCATCCCTTCTGCGCCAAAGCTGCACGCGTACACAATCTTTTCCCCATATGTTCGGTAAGCCCATTTCAACACATCGAGCTCATCGATCAATTGATCCGTTATCTGCTTGGACAGCGTGTCGTTCCATGTGTCATATGTGATGATTTGTTCGTTCAACGTTTTCCCCCCGTTTGCATCTGTCTGTTTTCTTATCTATTGATCGAGTTATAGGCAGACTATTCATTTTTCACATAAACGTTCAGGGTTTTTAGGGGCAGCGCCGCCTAAAATGAGGGAGCGGAACCATTAAGAGACCGGCTGAATATGCTTTTAAGCAAAATGGTTTTATGCCCAAGGAGAGGTATTATGCCGATTACCATTTATCAGGGGCATCATCATTCGCTAGCCCCGGCGGATATTAACATCGTCATTGATGTCATCAGAGCCTTTACGGTCGCCCATTATGCGTTTATCGGCGGGGCGAAAGAGATATTATTGGCCGGAACAGCAGAGGAAGCCTTTGCGCTGAAAGAAACCTATCCGGATTACGTATTGACGGGAGAGGAAAAGGGGGTCGGTATCAGCGGATTTGATTTGGATAATTCTCCAAAACGCATGGCAATGCAGGGTATGGCGGATAAGCGCCTGATCCAGAAAACAACAAACGGCGTCACAGCGGCGTTAGGGGCGCTGAACGCCAAGCATCTGTTCGTGACCGGATTTTCCAACGCCAGAACAACAGCTGAGCATGTGAGAACGCTCGCCGCAAAGGATTGTGTCATGAACATTGTTGCTTCCCATCCGTCTGGTGATGACGACATGGCGTGTGCGGAGTATATCAAGGGCATCATTGAAGGGACAAATGCGGTAACCGCTGCGGAGACGATCGAAAGAATAAAACGCTCTTCTGTTGCGGAGAAATTTTTTGACCGCTGCCAGCCATTGTTTGATCCGGAAGACATCGCGTACTGTACAAAAGAATTGACAGGCGATTTCGTGATGAAAGTGAAACAAGAAAGAGAAGTTCCAACGATAGAGAGGGTCATGATATGAATGATTTTTCACTAGAATTGCCAGTGAGAACAAGCAAGCCGAGAGAAACCGGGCAGACCATTTTAATAGATAACGGCTATCCCTTGCAATTTTTCAAAGATGTGATAGCCGCAGCGGCCGACTATATTGATTTTGTGAAATTCGGCTGGGGCACATCATTACTTACGAAAGATCTTGAAGAAAAGATCAGTGCGCTGAAGGAGCATGACATTAAATTTTTCTTTGGCGGCACACTGTTTGAGAAGTATGTAAGCCAGAAAAAAGTGAATGAATTTCATCGGTATTGCACCTATTTCGGCTGTGAATATATCGAGATTTCAAACGGTACGCTCCCGATGACGAATAAAGAGAAAGCGGCTTATATTGCCGATTTTTCTGATGAATTTCTTGTGCTCAGTGAGGTGGGCAGCAAGGATGCGGAATTATCAAGCCGGCAAAGCTCTGAGGAGTGGCTAGAGTATATCGTTGAGGATATGGAAGCGGGCGCGGAAAAAGTGATTACGGAGGCAAGGGAAAGCGGGACAGGAGGAATATGTTCCAGCAGCGGCGATGTCCGGTTTCAAATTGTCGATGACATCATTTCCTCGGATATTGATATCACCCGGTTGATTTTTGAAGCGCCGAACAAAACGCTCCAGCAAGGATTTATTCAAAGGATCGGGTCGAATGTGAATTTGGCCAATATCCCATTTCATGATGCGATCGCGTTAGAGACGCTGCGTTTAGGGCTAAGATCTGATACGTTTTATTTGTAAAACAGCAGCTGCGGGGCTCTCGTCGTGAAGAGAGCCTCTGCCTATTATTTTTTATGGCGGTACATAGGCGTGAGATAGGGGAGTGAAGTCAGACGGATGTTATAGATGAAGTCGATGACTCTTGTCGATATCACTTGGCATATCAGGGCTTGAATGACGATGCCCCAGGCAATAATAGACGCGGTCACCATAAAAATGATGCAATTCATGATGAGCAGGATTGTTCCGGGATTCCCGCCGCGGTAAATGGAAATCATCAGCGCAAGAGCTCCAAATCCTCCGTTTGAAATTTTGTATTTGTATAAAAGTCCGATGCCGAGTCCCAATAACACAGCGCCGCTTGCCAGATCAAGCCACAGGTTTGATGTGATATCCGGAAAAATCGCATCAAAGATCAATACCGAGACAGAGGTGACGGTAATCGAAGCGAGGGTGCCGGTGAATGTTCTCATTTCCAGCCATTTTAAAGCGGTAAAAAGCATCGACACATTCACAGCCCACACTGAAAAGCCATGAGGAATTTGAAACAGATAATGCAACAGCACCGCAATACCTGCTGCCCCGCCTGTCGGAATATCATGCGGAAATAAAAACAAGGACATGCCGAGTCCCTGCAGCACGCCGCCTACGACAATCATAAACGTGAGTTTTGCTTTCGTCAGCAGTTCAGCCATTAAGTCATTTGCTCCTTTATGAAAAGACTTGTCCGCTGTTTCCATTTTATGAGGCTGTCCATTATTTATGTCTGCAAATAAAGAATGGCTCAGCTTAATATGCTGAGCCATCCCACTTGTAACGATTGACGATCTCCATATTGATTTCTGTTCCAATGCCTTTTCCTTTCGGGATGTGAACCACTCCTTTTGAAGGCTGAAGGCTGACGAGATCTGTAAAAGGATTCTTCATGACGTCCCACTCGATCGGCTCAATTTGATCGTTCTCCATTTTAGACCACGGAGGCAGACAGGCTTGTGCAAATAAAGCATAGAGCCGTGAAAGAGAACCATCATATGCATGGGCGGACGCTCTAACGCCGAAATAACGTGCGAGCTTGAGGCAGTCCCGAAATTCATCAATTCCGTTGACATGCATGACATCGGGCTGAATGATATCCAAACACCGCTGTGAAAGGAGAGGCACAAATTGTGCCGCGCCTTTCATATTTTCTCCACCGGCAACAGGAACAGATAAACGGCTGCGAAGCAAAGCGTAATCCTGCTGCTGATCAAAGGGCAAAGGCTCTTCAAGCCAGCCGATGTTCGTCCATGCTGAGAAATAGCGTTCCCATTTCAAAGCGGCTGCGGCGTCATAGCTTTGGTTTGCGTCCAGAATCATCGTAATGGAGCTGCCGGCAGTATGCTGCAGGGCATTGATGTGACGGACATCTTCCTCAAATGAAGCCCCGCCGATTTTGACTTTAATTTGCTTAAAGCCCTTGTTTAATTGGGTTTCGACACTGGAAACCGAATGGCTGATCCATTGCGGCTGTTCAGAATACGATTGAAAAGAGGCGTATACAGGAATCTCTTCTCTATACCGCCCGCCCCATAGGTCGCAAACCGAACAATCCGCAGCTTTGGCCGCAATCTCTGTCAGCGCCATGCTCACAGCAGAGGCCGCCCGTTGATGCCATTTTTGAATCGTACGCACTAATGGCAGTCGGCTGCCGGCCTGTTTTCCTACAAGGTACGGGCTGATCCGTTTGGTAAAACCGACATGGAGAGCCGGGAGCCAATCAACGCATTCTCCCCAGCCGTCAATCCCGCTTTCTGTGACAATTCTGATGAGATAGCAAGTTCGATATCGTTTAAACCCGTTTGCGTCGCCGTACGGCTCTTCTAATCGATGCAAAAGCGGAAAGGTCTCAACCCGTTCGATTTTCAAATGGGATGCTACCTTTCCTCAGCTGGCTGAAGCCGATTGCCAGCCATTTTAGGATCTTCTTTTTCTTTTGTTTCTTCTTTGTTTTGATTTACATGGATCAGCAACATCACGAGAATGCCGACAACAAGCGTCAATCCCGCAATGCTCAAAAACATGCCGGGTCTGGACCATTGCATCAGGCGGCCGAAAATCGGAGGCCCGATGGCAACCCCTAAGAAACGAACCGATCCGTACAGCGAGGTCACAAATCCCCGTCTTTCTTTGCCGACAGCTCCGGTAATAAAACTGTTCACACAAGGAAGGACAAGGCCAGAGCCTATACTGCTCAGCACGAGAACGCTGATAAAGAGCACAAGATTCTCAATGAAAGACAATGCCGCATAAGAAACAGTCATAAACGCCAATCCGAGTACGATCAGCTTTTTCATTAATGATTGCTTTTGGCCGATTTTGCTTCCGGTTGTATAAGATGTCACACACATAACCAAAAGCGGGATTGCCAAAATCAAGCCTTTTTTGACGCCGTCGGTATCGTATGTTTTTTCTAAGACATCTGATAGATAAAACAGGATGCCGAATAAAGTAAACAAACAAGTTGCCCCTGCTAAATAAGCTGTAAACAGCCATCTGCCTTCATGTTTAAAAACACTTAACAGCCCTTTCGCATATTTTCCGATCGGGGGCGGTTCTTTTTCCTTTTTCTTTTCTTTAATAAAAATCCACGTCAGCACGATCGAAATGATACAAAACACCGGGAAGGCAAAAAACGCGCCATACCAGACAAGCAGGGCGATAAGCGAGCCGATGATCGGCGAAAGCACTTTCCCCATGCCGTTTGAAGCTTCAACGAGGCCGAGCACCTTGCTTTCCTGGGCGCCTTTAAACAGATCCCCCGTCAGTGCCATCGCAATCGGGCCGGTCCCGGCTGCCCCGATTCCCTGAAGCGCCCGTCCTGCCATGATCCAAGGGTATGCATTATCAAAAAAACCCGCCGCAAACCCGGCTAATAAGCCGCCGGCACCGTACAAAATTAAGCAAGGGATAATGATGATTTTCCTTGAGAATCTGTCAGCGAGATAACCGACAATCGGAATGGCAAACGCCGCAATCAAGGAAAATACTGTGATCACGAGACTGACTTGAAATTGTGATAAATGAAGTTCAGATTTCATTTTTGGCAAAATCGGAATAAGCATCGAGTTTCCAAGTGTTAATATTAAAGGGATTGAACCGATTGCAACAATCGTCATTCCGTTATTTTGTTTTGATGATTCCATCTCAGAGCACACTCCTTTTCTTCTGCTTAGAATGTCCCTGCTGGCTTCGTTTATTCAACGTTCAGACAGCAAAAAACCGAACAGAAAATACCTGTTCGGGAAAAAGGAGGGTTAACCGAGTGCCTGTGAAATTAACGAATATAGGTGTCCATTTTGGTCAGGAAGCCTCTTTTTCTGGTAAAGCATAAGCGGCGGCTCTGCGTCTGCGTGAAATCCCATTTCAATCAGTCTGTCATGAAGAGATGTGTGTTCACCCGGTATATCGATTCGCATCGGACTTTGTTTGCCGGCGGCCAGCCTGTTGATTATTCGTGCAGCAATGTCTGATGATGGAGCGACGATGGGGCCGAATTTCAGATTGGCCGGTGTCTGTACAGACAGGCCGTAGCCAATCAGCTGTCCCTTCTTGTTTCTGATGATGACACATTCTTCCGAAGTGGAAATAAGCTGCTGAAGAAGGTTTGATCGATCTCCGCCAAAGGCTGCCAGATCCGCTGCGGCTAAGTCTTGAAAGTCTTGTTCTCTAAAGGATGTCAGTTCAGCGTCAAGGTGCTTTGCAAAAGGTTGAAAACTGTGGCAGCTGTACTTTCGGACTGAACCCGCTTTATGAAAACCTGCTTTTTCATAAAGCGGCAAACCTTCTTTTGTGGCGCAAAGCCTGATGGCGGTGCTTTCATCCGTTTGGGTGATACACGCGTTTACCATCCGCCGCCCGAGACCGAGCCGTTTGTATTCTTTGTCGACGATGACGAGGCCGATAGAAGCAAGACGGCCAAACAAAAACAAGCCGATGCAGGAGATGATCTCCCCGCGGATGTTTTGATAACCGAAAAAGCGCCCTTGCTGGACCAGCAGTGCCAGCTCTTGTTCACCATAATCCGGCCACCCGGCCTGCTTGCAAAGCCGCAATAAGCCGGGGACATGTTCTTCATGAAGCTCAATCAGCTCATCCATTACGTCCATAAGATCACCTGCTTGTTCCGAGTTTTTTGCACATGACGATATGAGTGCCAATGCCGGGAATCTCAAACGGTTCGCCGCGTTCTTCCCAGCCAAGCTTTGCGTAGTAGCCTTTGACATGTTGTCTTGCATTGCACCAGACCGCCTGCACGCCTTTCTCTACCAGTTTCTGCTCCGCGTGTTTGATCAGCATGCTCCCGGCTTTTTGATCGCGATATCCTTCAAGCGTCGCCATGCCTCTCAGCCGATACGCAGGGGATTCCGTTAATAATGGCTGATTTTGAGGGGAGAAAGAAGCGATGCTGATCAGCGTTCCTTCAAAAAACGCGCCGAGATGAAAAGAGCCTTCCGCATGATCCTGTTCATATTTGCATTGTTCGATGGATTGATGGGGGCGCAGGATACGGTGCCGGATTTCGTATGTATCTTCCGCGGAAATGGTTTTAACTTCGAGCATGATGTTCCTCCTCATAAACCGATTTTTTATATCGTAACACGAATGCGATAAAAAAAGACCGCCCGATTGGCTCAGGCAGTCATCTAGGTTTAATGCAAATAGATATTTTGGCGCTGCTCATCTTTTTGCTGGATATACGAAGTGAGCTCAGCGGTTAAGTCAGATCTGAGAAAAGGCGTAATCAAGTAGATGCCGTTAAACAGCTCGCATGCCGTGTCCAGCAGGGAGCGGGCAATCGCAAGACCTTCCGCTTTTTGCTTCTCTTTATCTTCACCGGCGAGGGCCATTGTTTCGCGAATAGAGTCAGACAGCTTAATGCCCGGAATTTCATTGTGGATGAATTCAGCATTTCGGCTGCTTGTGAGCGGCATAATGCCGATATAGATCGGCGTCTTCAGATGCTTTGTTTCGTTATGGATATCGACAAGCTGCTGCTCGGAATAGACAGGCTGTGAAACAAAATAATCGGCCCCGCAATCTATTTTTTTCTCCAGCCGTTTTACCGCTTTATCCAGATGTCGGACGTTCGGATTAAATGCAGCGGCGACTGAGAAATTCGTTTTCTTGCCAAGCGGCTTTCCAGACAGGGACAGTCCTTCATTGAACTGTTTGATCAGCCTGATTAAATCAAAGGATGTTAAATCATAAACAGACGTTGCACCCGGAAAATCCCCGATTTTAGAAGGATCACCAGTAATGGCCAGCACGTCATTCAGCCCTAATGTATCAAGGCCCATTAAATGTGACTGTAGGCCGATAATATTTCGGTCACGGCATGTAATATGGACAAGGGACCGCATATCGAGCTGCTGCTTCACAAGGGCACCGCAGGCAACATTGCTGATCCGCGGGGTAGCCAGTGAATTGTCAGCGAGCGTCAGGGCATCAATTCCCGCTTCTTTTAATTCAGCAGCAGCGGACAGAAATTTGTCAAAGCTCAATTTTTTCGGCGGGTCCAGCTCTACGATGATGGAGCGTTTTTCCGCCGCGATCTCATTCAGGCCGGGCTCTGTCCGCTCGTGCTGAACGGAAATGAATTCCTTCGCCCGGGTTTTGACTTCTTTTTCCGTAATCGGAGCCAGCCCGCCAACTGCTTCCGCCATCGCCCGGATGTGATTCGGTGTGGTGCCGCAGCAGCCGCCGATAATCCGTGCGCCTTGCTTGCGAAATTCTGATGCGCTGTTTTGAAAATACGTGTCATCTGTTTCATAGACGAGCCGTCCCTCTTCAAGCGAAGGAAGACTGCTGTTCGGATAAACTGATAAGAACACGTCGTCAAAAATAGGCACTTCGCTGAGCGCTTCAATCATATGATAAGGACCGAGCCGGCAGTTAATGCCGACGATATCAGCCCCGAGATCAGCAATCGATCGCAATGCTTCAGAAAGCGGCGTTCCGTCCTGCAGTACGCCTTGCTCGTGCATCGATACATTGAGCATAATCGGAAGGCTAGTCTCTTTGCGCGCGATTTTCAGCACTTCACGGGCTTCTTCCAAATCATAATACGTTTCTAACAGCAAGCCATCCGGTTCTTCATGCAGCAGCAGGTACAGCTGCTCGCGAAAGCTGCGTTTGATTTCGTCAAGGCTGTACGCGTTTTTATTAAATGTGCGGATGCCGCCCATCGTCCCAAGCACGTACGCATCGCCTGCTGAAGCCCGCGCGATTTTTACTGCCTCTTGATTCATTTTTTTAATGTCATCCTCTAGGCCGTGTCTCGATAATTTAATATAATTGGCCCCGTACGTATTCGTTTGAATAATGTTGGCTCCTGCCTCAACGTACGCTTTATGTATGCGCTGAATTTCCTCCGGCTTCGAAATGTTGAGCTCCTCAAAACACCTGTCAATGCCATAGGAGTAGAGGAGCGTCCCCATGGCGCCGTCACCGATTAACACCTGTTTTTGCAAATCTTCTAAAAGTCCCATTGTCTGCCTCCTTTATTCACATTCAGCAAGGAAAAAAGAGAAATAAAAAAAGTCCTCTTAAGAAGAAGACTTTGTCAGTGATTTTGTCTCTTCTTATCTTCCAAGCTGTTCGAGCTTGCTGGATTTAGCACCTTGGTCATGGCTGATCGCCATTTACACCGGTTGCTGAAGCTTCGTCGGGCCAGTCCCTCTGCTTCTCTTGATAAGAACGGATATGAAGTTTTCGTATTCAGGAAATGCCAAAAGATGCCGGGCTTTTTCCCTTTCTCCAAATTTACCGAAAATAAAGACAATAATCAATAGGATTCAGAAAATTTATCTGAAATTTATAAATTGAACGTCAATCGGCAGATCTGCACCCCGCACAGCTGTAATAATCTGCTGCAGGTCATCCTTGTTTTTTCCAGTGACGCGCACTTGATCATCCTGCACCTGAGACTTTACTTTCAGTCCGGAGTTTTTGATGATCGTATTGATTTTTTTTGCGTTGTCTTTGTCGATGCCTTGAACAAGCTTTGCGCGCTGGCGTACCGTTCCCCCTGATGCGTTTTCAACCTTGCCGTAATCAATGTTTTTTGTCGGTACATTTCGTTTTATTAATTTACTGACCAGCACATCTTTCAGCTGGCTTAATTTGAATTCGTCATCAGAAACGAGGACAAGCTCCTCTTTATCTAAAGAAATGTCGCTTTTGCTTCCTTTAAAGTCATAGCGTGTGCTGATTTCCTTCAATGCGATTTGGATCGCGTTTTGCACTTCAGGCAATTCCACCTTAGATACAATATCAAATGAACTTTCTTTTGCCATACGAAAACCTCCATAACATTTAACTTATGAGTTGATTATAGTAGAATAAAGAGAAACTTCCAACAGAACAAAGAATCAATTTGTGATGATTGGAAAAAATGTTAACAGAATCCGCAGAAAAATAAGCGGAACAGGAAGGACGATAGCATGAGACCAGGGCAGCAATTAACCTTGAGTATAGATCACCAAACTGACTTCGGTTACTTTTTAACCGACGGAGAAGACACGATTCTCTTACATAACAGTGAAATAACTGAGGATATCGAGGACAGAGACGAAGTAGAGGTCTTTATATACGTCGATCAGCAGGAAAGGCTTGCGGCCACGATGAAAATTCCGGTCATCAGCGCTGATGAGTATGGCTGGGTCGAAGTGGTGGATACAGTGGAAGATATGGGCGTTTTCGTTGATGTCGGTTTATCTAAGGACGCGCTTGTCGCAACCGAGCATTTGCCTCCGTACGAAGATGTCTGGCCGCAAAAAGGGGATAAGCTTTACTGTATGCTGAAGGTGACAAACCGGGGACGCATGTTCGCGAAACCAGCTCCGGAAGATATCATCAGCGAACTGTTTACCGACGCCACAGAAGATTTGATGAATAAAGAGCTGACAGGTACGGTGTACAGACTGATCGCAACAGGTTCATTCGTCATCACGGACGACGGTATCCGCGGTTTTATCCATCCTTCAGAAAGAAAAGAGGAGCCAAGACTCGGCTCAAGAGTCACGGGACGGGTGATTCAAGTCAAAGAAGACGGTTCAGTCAACATGTCGCTGCTTCCGAGAAAACAGGATGCAATGTCTGTTGATGCTGAGTACATTCTGACGTATATGAGAACAAGAAACGGCGCCATGCCGTACAGCGACAAAAGCCAGCCTGACGATATCAGAGAACGTTTTAACATGAGCAAGGCCGCCTTTAAACGCGCGCTCGGCCATTTGATGAAAAATGGAAAAGTGTATCAGGAAGACGGATGGACATACGAGAAAAAATAGCATGAAAAAGGCTCGCCTGCAGCAGGACTGCAGAGCGAGCCTTTTTTAGTTTAATTCATCAACCAGCGTTCTGATTGCCATTTCGCGATCGACATTGTCTGAAATCGCAATCGGCGTAATATCAATGGCAAGAATGATCAGAATCAGGGCACCGGCTGCAGCAACATAAGAAACATAATAGAAATAGTTAGCGGTATCGACCGTGTTGACGAGCTCGGCCTGAACTCTGGACGTATCATCCTTGGAAGCGGCGATTTCCTTTGCGGCTTCCACTTTTTCTTCAACGATTTGACCCGCTTTTTTCAGCAGTTCATCCACTTTCAATGCATCTTTGCTGTAAACAGCTTTCTTCAGGTTATCAAAGAAGTCAGCATCCTCTTTTTTAATATCAGCGACAACCTGATTGGCAAATGCCTTTGCCTCTTTTGTGTTGAGTTTGTCAGTCATGGCTTTATTGAAGACCTCTGGAAGCTGTTTGCCTACTTCCCCCTGAGCAAATACAAACCCTTTAAAAATTTCCTCACCTGAATACTCGAGCTGCTTTGCCTGTGCCACACTTTCTTGCTGCTTCACCAAAAACACAGTCGTCACCAATACAACCGACAAAAACACTAGAAACGCCTTCTTCAAACTGAAACCTCTCCCTTCTTTTGTTTTTTATTCCACAACAGTCTGCGAATATATGTAAATTGAATCGTGGAATCGATAGGAGTGAGATACAATATCAAAATGCCGGCCATGATAAGCGAGAAACTGATGAGGCCCAGCATGACTGCAAAAATCTCATGCATAAAAACAGCGATGATCAAAATCAATCTCCAATGCTTCTTCGGCGCGAACAGCGCCGCAAAGATGACAATCTGAACCAACAGCGTCCCCCATGTCGGAATCACCACGAACGGACTTGTCACAAATGGCTTCGTTAACGCCTGAAAAAAGCCGTTAAAGCCGATGGTTTTTTCCTGGGCGAAATAATAGACGGCTGTTCCGTCCACCCATTCCTGCTGAGACAGCTTAGCGACGGTAGAGTGAAAATAAAGCACCGCCACTTGGATTCTGATCACAAAATAAGAAATAAAAGCTGCAATTTTTCCAAGTGTTCTTTTGTCCTCTAGAGGACTCGTGCTCCAATGCCATTTTCTCGGATCGGTCAGCGTGATGGGGAGCAATAAAAAGGTCATGACAGCTGCTGCCTGCTCGCCTCCGTCGATGACGATTAACGATGACTGCAGGCTGTAACTCACATACCAATGGAGAACCCCGGTGATTCTAGGGCGCCAGCCAATCACGACAAGCACCAGAATGACAATGCAGACCCATCTGAGAAGATTTAACATCATATAGTTATTTTCGCCGAGGCAAAAGAGACTGAGATTCATTTTACAAGCAGGATAACTGCTGATTCCGCTGGCTGGCTTCATGATGAGACTCGGATGATTGACGAGCAGCGTCAGCAGGCTGGATAGCGCAATGATGCTTCGCGCGAGGCCGTATACATTTGTCCACGGGTTTCTTTCGTCCCATCCGGTGATGGTCTGTTTTATGTTTTCGAGCATGAGATCACAACCTTGACTATGCTTTTTACCTGATAAGACGAAGGGGTGTATTTAGAATAGCTCCAAGGAACAATATCCTCTTTCGTCAAAAAGTAGCTGCCGCAAAGCAGCGGGCGGGGAGCGGGTGTTTTTAATTGCACGGTTTTGGCTTTGCTTTTGCAGGCGCCGAGGTCCTTTTCTTTACATACTGTCCACTGTTCCTTGCCGACTTGGCTGTAGATGACGCCCATTTCAACGCCTTGAGATCTCCCATACCGATACAGGCCGAATAGATTATCAGCCCTCATATTGGGCCATCTGACCTTGGCGCTGGCATCTCCATCCTCATATAATCCGATCGCAGTATCACGCGGATTTTTGCTGAAAAAGCCCCAGCCCTGAGGGATGACGCTGGACATAAGAAATTTGGCGTCCTTTGTCAGCGGAATAGGGGTTGTCCCTAAGCTGCCAATAATAGAAAACAGAAATAACGAGCCCCAAAGGACTGAAAAAATGACGAAAAATGATATCGATTTCTGCATTCGACTGCTCCTTTTAACCTCAAGAATCGTTTTTTCACTTTTCATAATATAAAAACATTTATGTAATAAAAAGGTTAAAAAGTATGAGAAATTCCATTTTTGTTAAATGGAAAAACAGGACCTTTTTCACTGCTATATGTGATTGATATATAGTGGTTTTTTCGATATATTTAAACCATGAAAACGAATCAAGTTAATGACCGCTGGATTGTTCAATTTCGAAAAGGGATTTTCGAGCTGGCCATCCTTTCCCTGCTGCGCTCTAAACCGATGTACGGTTATGAGCTGACGTCATCCTTAAAAACAACCTCGGCACTGGCTATTTCAGAGGGAGCGATTTATCCGATTCTGAAACGAATGACCGAGAAAGGATGGATCGAATTTTTTTGGGAGGATTCATTGGACGGCCCGAAAAGAAAGTATTACAAAATGACGCAAAAAGGAGAAGAAATGTTAAAAGAACGGCTGGAGAAATACCTGGAAACCCATCAAGCCTTACTGTCTTTATCGGAGGATTTGCTATGAATGCACAGCGCATCATTGACAGGTACATGGAGGAACTAAATGCAGAGCTGGCGAATATGCCTGATGTAGAGAGAGAAAACGCCATCTGCGAATTAAAGGGGCATATAACCGCTTTCGTACAAGACAGAATCAAAGCCGGCCTTAGTGAAGAGGAACTGCAGGAAGCTGTTGAAACCGAATTTTCTCATCCGAAGGAGCTTGCCGAAGCGATGAGGGGTGATGGAGGAGAGATGAAAAGGAGGGGGTCTTTATTGGGCAAAAGCTGGCTTTCGGTCCTTCTCATTGCCGTGATTATCGCCCTGCCGCTGCTGCCGCCCGATTACAGACATCTGCCGCTGGTTGTTTATTTAACGGTGCTCGCCGGATATGTGTGGAAGCGGAAAAAACTGATGATGTTTGCTGGCGTCAGAAAAAACAAATTGCGCTCTCAAAAGGAGATTGTCACGATTTCGCGAGTCGGTGCGGCTTATTTGCTGTTTTTGGCTGTGCTGCTTCTTTTGCAGCCGTTCCTCAATGCATCCGTCGTCCTGCTGCTGATTGCAGTAAGCTGCGCCGCTTTTTTTCTTTTTCTAAACGTCAAGTAATGTTGTAGGAGGCTCAAATATGGAAATCGGCATTAATTATCTGTTAATAGTCATCGCGCTTTTATTCTTTGTAGTTGCCTATTTTGTCGGGATCAAAAAACAAACGTGGATGCTGGCCGGATTTAATGAGGCCCGTATCCGGGATAAAGATCGGCTGGCCAGAATAGCAGGCTACTTTTTCTTGAATTCCGGTTTGTTCATTTTGCTGAATAGCTTTATCTCGTTTCAAGGCCAGGAGCAGCTCATTCCGCCGCTTATTTTGGCATATGGAGCAGGGGTTATTATTTATGTCAATAAAAAATTAGTAGAGTAGAAAAAGAAGGGCAGAGTGAAATATCTCTGCCCTTCTTTTTTGGGAAAATAAGAACGAAGCACCACATACAAGTGTTTGTTTTTTTGATAGGATGAAGAAAAATGATAGATTCCAAAACAGGAAGGATGTGGTGTTTTGCGCAACATAGCCAAGACGTCTCTATTGCTGGCCGGCTTATGCACGGCGGCCCAAATGGTTTTTGTAACACAGGCCTCAGCTGATCAAAGCATCAAATATGACAATACGTATCAAACCCCTTCATACATCATCGAAAAGTCATCACCGAAGCAAGCACAAAACACAACCCAAAAAGAATCGCTATTTTCCTATCTTAACAAGCATCAAACGCATTTTAAGCTCAAAGGGAATGCGAACAGCCATTTTCGCATTTCAAAAACAATAAAGGATCCAAAGACAAAACAAACGTTTTTTAAATTAACGGAAGTTTACAAAGGAATTCCGATTTACGGCTTTGAACAAGCGGTCGCAATGAAGGAAAACAAACAGGTGAAAAGTTTCTTTGGAAAGGTGCATCCGCAAATAAAAAACGTATCCGTCACACCGTCTATTTCTGAAGAAAAAGCAATACATACAGCGCGGCGTGAGCTCGAGGCTTCCATAGGGAAAATCGAATATATTGACGGGGAACCGAAAGGCGAATTATATATCTATCCGCACGACGGGGCATATGATCTTGCCTACCTTGTGAGAATCTCGACATCTGAACCTGAGCCTGGCTATTGGCATTATTTCATCGATGCCAAAAATGGAAAGGTTATTGAGTCTTTTAACGCCATTCATGAAGCGGCAGGTACAGGAATCGGCGTCTCAGGCGATGAAAAAAGCTTTGAAGTCACTGAACAGAATGGGCGCTTTTATTTGGCGGACGAAACAAGGGGAAAAGGGATCAATACGTTTGACGCGGAGAACCTGAATGAAACCTTGTTTACGCTTTTGTCTCAATTGATCGGGTATACGGGCAAAGAAATAGTCAGCGGCACATCTGTATTTAAAGAACCGGCGGCTGTGGACGCACATGCAAATGCGCAAGCCGTTTACGACTATTACAGCCAGACATTTGGCCGAAATTCTTTTGATCAAAACGGAGCAAGGATTACGTCTACCGTGCATGTCGGCAAACAGTGGAACAATGCGGCGTGGAACGGTGTGCAGTTGGTATACGGTGATGGAGACGGCTCAACATTTAAGCCGCTGTCCGGATCGCTCGACATTGTCGCACATGAAATCACACACGCAGTCACGCAGTATTCCGCCGGTCTTTTATATCAAGGAGAACCCGGTGCGTTAAACGAGTCCATTTCCGACATTATGGGGTCGATGGCAGACCGTGATGATTGGGAAATCGGCGAGGATGTCTATACCCCGGATATTGCGGGAGATTCATTACGATCATTAGAGGACCCATCCAAGCAGGGAAATCCCGATCATTACTCGAACCGTTACACAGGAACAGAGGATTATGGCGGAGTCCATATCAATTCGTCCATCCACAATAAAGCAGCTTACCTTCTGGCAGAAGGAGGCGTGCACCACGATGTACAGGTTGAAGGGATTGGGCGTGAAGCATGTGAACAAATTTACTATCGGGCTTTAACATATTATGTAACGGCGTCTACAGATTTCAGCATGATGAAGCAAGCGGCAATCGAAGCGGCCAATGATTTATACGGTGAAGGCTCGAAGCAATCCGTTTCAGTCGAAAAAGCGTATAAAGCTGTCGGAATTCAATAAACAAACAAAAACAGTCAGGACATATGAGTCTGACTGTTTTTGTTTGCTTATTTTCTTAAAAAGAATATCGCCAATGTGCCGGGGCCGGCGTGCGAGCCGATTGCAGAACCGATCGAATGCATGATGATCTCTTTCGGCTTGAACGCATCCTCAATCAAGTGTTTCATGTCAGTGGCTTTTTCTTCGTTCGCGGCGTAGCTGATCCCTACGGTTTGATTGCTCCAATCATCCCCGCGCTCTTTCATGAGTTCGATGATCCGTTTGAAAAGTTTTTTCTGTCCGCGGATTTTTTCCAGAGGCACAAGCTTGCCGTCCTCCATCTGAAGCAGCGGTTTAATATTCAGCAGACCGCCGACAAAAGCGGATGTTTTTGAGATGCGGCCGCCTCTTGCAAGATATGTGAGATCATCCACGGTAAAAATGTGCTCAAGCTGTTCACAAAAGTTCTTTACAGACGTTTCAATTTCTTGTATTGTATTCCCGTTGATACAGAGATCGGCGGCATGCCGGACGGCCAAACCGTATCCTAATGAAGCACATTTGGAATCAATGACCCGCAAATCGAAATCGGGGAATTCCTCCTTCACTTCATTGGCGATCATCACAGCCGTCTGATACGTGCCTGAGAGGCCTGAGGAAAAGGCAATGTAAAGAGCGGGATCACCTGTTTCGGCATATTGCAAAAACACATTTTTAATCGTTTGCGGTGAGGCTTGGGACGTCTTAGGCGTTTCTCCATTTTGCATCGCTTCAAATATTTGATCCGCATCAATCGTGACTGCATCTTCGAATTCTTTATCTCCGAGAGAAACTCTGAGCGGAATAAAGCCGATGCCGTTTTCTTCAAAATAAGAACGGGGCAGATCGGCGGCGCTGTCAGCGATAAGATGAACTGTCATATTGCTTCCCTTCTTTCCGTTATCGTTCGTTATCAAGAGAGTTAAGCCAACTATATCATATTAATTTGCCAAAATCGTGTTCAAATATTTGTTTTTAGGGAAAACATAAAAGAAGAAAGAGCGGAGGAACATGCCATGGTTCTAGATCAAACAAAAAAATTACTCATCGTCATCATCGGCGCTTTACTCAATGCGGCCGGGCTGAACTTATTTTTGATTCCGGCAGATGTATATGCCAGCGGATTTACGGGTGTCGCCCAGCTTTTATCAAGCGTCATTGTGCAATACGCCCCCTTTTACATATCGACAGGAACGCTCTTGTTCCTCTTAAACATTCCGGTCGGTATTTTAGGGTGGCTGAAGGTCGGCAAATCGTTTACGGTGTACAGCATTCTAAGTGTCGCACTGACTACTGTGTTTATGGGGATCCTGCCGGAAACAAGCCTGTCACATGACATTTTGCTGAACGCGGTGTTCGGCGGCGTTATTTCCGCTGTCGGTATTGGCTTAACATTAAAATACGGCGCTTCGACAGGCGGGCTTGATATCGTCGCCATGGTGCTTGCAAAGTGGAAGGATAAACCCGTCGGCACGTATTTCTTCATTCTGAACGGGATTATCATCTTGACGGCAGGATTATTGCAAGGTTGGGAGAAAGCATTATATACCCTGGTTACACTGTATGTGACAACGAGGGTGATCGACGCTATTCACACCCGCCACATGAAGCTTACGGCAATGATCGTGACGAAAAAAGCGGACGAAATCAAAGAAGCCATTTACGGAAAAATGGTGCGCGGCATCACAACTGTTCCGGCCAAAGGCGCCTTTACGAACGAACAGAAAGAAATGATGATTATCGTCATCACAAGGTATGAACTGTACGATTTAGAGAAGATCGTCAAAGAAGTTGATCCGAAAGCATTTACGAACATTGTTCAAACGACTGGGATTTTTGGTTTCTTTAGAAAAGACTGACGAAAGCAGGTGGAAGTCGTGAAACGGCTGCTTGTGATGCTCCTGCCCGTGCTGCTTTTGATAGGCTGCGGGAAAGATGAGCAGACAGAACCCGATAAGGAGGTATCAGGCGGAATGGAGAATCAAGAGGTTGTTTTATCTGTTGACGCAATTCAGGAGCCTGAACAAATCAAGTTTAACATGTCGCTGAAGAACCAAAGCGAACGTGCTGTCGAGTTTCAATTCAGCACAGGACAAAAATTTGAACTTGTCATGTATGATTCTGAGAACAAAGAAAGATACCGTTATTCGAAAGACAAAATGTTTACGCAGGCTTTTCAATACATGACGCTTGAGCCTGGAGAAACATATGATTTCTCTGATGTGTGGAAGGAAGTCCCTGAGCCCGGAACCTACGAGGTGAAGGTGACATTTAAGGGCAGAGCGGAGAATCTGAAGCAGGTTCAGGCTGTTCAGCAGTTTGAAGTCAAATAAGAGGCTATGGCGAATCGCCATAGCCTTTTTTTATTGAAGTTTGTCCAGCTGATCCTGAAATTGATGGAGCTGGCGACGTTCCGCATCTGTCGAGTTGGCATACGCAGAAGACACAGCGTTTTTGGCTCTCAGAATCGCTTGCTCCTGATCGCCTTCCTCAAAGCCGTTTGTCACCATAACAGCCTGTTGAACAAATGATTTTGCCTGCTGAAACAGTTCGTTTCTCATTTAATATTCAACCTGTCTTTCGGCCGAGTCTCGTGCCGCGGCATGCTGGTGAGCTTCTTCTAATGTAGACCGATATGGAAATCTAGCGGCGTGTAGCCCGATGGAGTCTTTACCCTGCTGAATAAACCTTCTGGATTTGCTTCGTTTACCCATTTTGAGACTGCCCCCTTCCATACTTTGACGAGATGAGTCGTCTTCAATAGTATGGTGGGGCGAAGTAAGGTTTATGAGTGGGAAAAATTAATACGGACCGGCCTTTAAAGGGAGAAATATTCTTTCAAAAACCTTGCCACGCCGTCTTCTTCATTTGCAGCTGTTGTTCGGTTGGCAATCTGCTTGACAGCGTCAATTCCATTTCCCATGGCAACGCCGCAGCCGGCGAATTCAAGCATCTCTAAATCGTTATCCTCATCGCCAAAAGCAATGATCCGTTCCCTCGGCACGCCGTAATAATCGCTGATTTTCTGCAGGCCGACCGCTTTGTTCATACCGCTTTTAATAATTTCAATGACGTGCCACGGCGCGGCCCATCTTCTATGATCGATCACCTCGGCATGCACATCCGATAAATAGGAGCGTATTGCCGGAACATCTTCTTCTTTTGCGTGAATGAGTACGGATGTAACATCCTCACCGAGATTTTCCCGCAAGTCTCCGACCGTCACCTTCGTTGTGTTCATGTTAAAGGCATCAATCAGGTGCTCATCATGGTAATGAAAGTACACGTCGTCAATGACTTCAGCAAGCACATTATGTACGTTGTAGTTCTCGCTGATATCCACCAGCTGTTTGACAATATCAAGCGGCAGCGAGGTATGATACCGTCCCCAGCTGTCGTCCTGAGGATGATGGACAAACGCTCCGTTAAAATTGACAATCGGCGTTGTCAGCTCCATCTGCTGGTAGTACATGGAACTTGAACGATACGGACGGCCTGTTGCGATGCAGACATAATACCCGTCATCTTTTAGGCGCTGTATGGTCTGAAGGGTGTTTTCTGATATGGTTTTATCATCCTTTAATAGCGTTCCATCTAAGTCTAATGCGATTAAATAAGGTTTTGTCTCCATGAAAAGCTCCTTTTACCTTAGATTTTGCTTGTTTTGCCTTACTTACAGTGTAGCTTTTTACCATCTTTATTGTCTACATGTTACACTTATGATTATGGTTATCCTAAGGAGGGGCACATTGTGATTCAAATTGAAAATCAAACCGTTTCCAGTATTCCGTTTTTACATATTGTAAAGGAAGAGAACAGACACCGCGCTGTTCCTCTTGTGATCTTTATACATGGTTTTACTAGCGCGAAGGAACACAACCTTCATATTGCTTACCTGCTTGCGGAGAAGGGCTTCAGAGCTGTACTGCCGGAGGCTCTGCACCATGGCGAACGGGGAGAGCAAATGGCTGTTGAAGAGCTCGCCGGCCATTTTTGGGACATTGTTCTCAACGAGATTGAAGAGATCGGCGTACTCAAAACTCATTTTGAAAAAGAGGGCCTGATAGACGGCGGCCGCATCGGGCTTGCAGGCACGTCGATGGGCGGCATCACAACGCTTGGCGCATTGACTGCTTATGATTGGATAAAAGCCGGCGTCAGTCTGATGGGGAGCCCGAATTACGTGGAACTGTTTCAGCAGCAGATTGACCATATTCAATCTCAGGGCATTGAGATCGATGTGCCAGAAGAAAAGGTGCAGGAGCTGATGGAGCGTCTTGAATTGCGTGATCTCAGCCTTCAGCCGGAGAAACTGCGCCAGCGCCCGCTATTATTTTGGCACGGCGTAAAAGATAAAGTCGTGCCTTACGCGCCGACCCGGAAATTTTATGACACGATCAAATCCCACTACAGCGAGCAGCCGGAACGCCTCCAATTTATCGGAGATGAGCACGCCGACCATAAAGTCCCGCGGACAGCTGTGTTAAAAACGATTGAATGGTTTGATACGTACTTATAAAGCACTAAGTTATTAACAAGAGCTGAATTTACGTTATACTGTAGAAAAAAAGGAGTGAGGGAACATGGAAGAGGCATTAAAAGAAAACATTATGGGCGCCCTAGAACAGGTTGTCGATCCTGAGCTTGGCGTTGATATCGTGAACCTTGGTTTGGTATACGATGTTGACATGGATGAAGACGGCTTAACGCACGTGACGATGACACTGACATCAATGGGCTGCCCTTTAGCGCCAATTATCGTTGATGAAGTGAAAAAAGCGTTAGCGGACATTCCGGAAGTAAAAGAGACGGAGGTTCACATTGTGTGGAATCCGCCTTGGACAAGAGATAAAATGTCCAGATACGCGAAAATCGCGCTTGGCATTCAATAAAACAAAACAAAAGAGGACAGCCTGACATGTGAGGCTGTCTTTTTTACAGCTGAAAGGAGTGAAAGGAAATGATGTACTTGCTTGCTGTCCTATGCCCGCCGCTCGCTGTTTTGTTTTCGGGAAAACCGTTTCAGGCATTGCTGAATCTCATATTGACCTGTATCTTTTGGCTGCCGGGCGCGATTCATGCCTGCTTTATCGTCGCCGACCGCCGTGCCGAAAAACGGGCAAGAAGATAATCTGGAAAAATGAGGACGCAGACATGGTATAATGGTCATAAAAAAACAGCAGGGAGAGCGCCATGAAAAAGAAATTGCTTGCATTCGCGCTTTGTACAGGCGCGTATGCGGCCCTGTTTGCGTACTCTGTGCATTCAGATCAAAAAACAGACACAAGCGAGATGACGGATGTCAGCCGCCTGATGCCTGTGAAAATTAAGCAGACAGTGAAAGGGCAGGAAGAGGAAACGCTCATTGACACAGTCAAAGAAGCAAATCGAAAAAACATAAAGATCTCAATCGCCGGGGCACAGCACTCCATGGGCGGCCATACATATTATGAGGACGGCATCGTTCTCGACATGACAGGCTACAACAAAATCCTGTCACTTGATCAAGAGAAGAAAACCATCAGAGTGCAAAGCGGCGCGACGTGGAATGACATCCAGAAATACGTGAATCCATACGGACTCGCGGTAAAAGTCATGCAGTCACAAAATATTTTTACAATTGGGGGATCTCTCAGCGCCAATGCCCACGGACGTGATATCCGCTACGGCTCGCTGATTGATACAGTCAAATCATTTCGGCTTTTAAAAGCGGACGGAACGATCGTCACCGTCACTCCAAAAGATGATTTGTTTACGGCAGTCATCGGAGGATACGGTCTTTTTGGCGTGATTCTTGATGTAACACTTGAGCTGACGGATGATGAGCTGTATGTCATGCAGACTGAAAAAATGAATTACAGCACATACGCAGACTATTTTACAAAGCACGTAAAAGGCGATCCGGATGTCCGAATGCATTTGGCGCGAATTTCAACAGCGAAAAAAGGATTTCTGAAAGACATGTATGTCACGAATTACATATTGGCTGATCATCAGGATGAGCTGTCATCATACAGCGATCTTAAAAAAGACGAGTATACGGGAGTCACAAAGTTTGCACTCGGTTTGTCAAGACGGTATGAATGGGGAAGAAATTGGCTGTGGGACACGCAGCAATCCTATTTCCTGAGCCAAAACGGCACAATGATCTCACGCAATAACGTCATGCGGTCCGAATCAAAATTTCTCGAATATGAAAACAATGACAACACAGATGTCCTGCAAGAATACTTTGTGCCGGTAAAGGAGTATGCGTCCTATATTGACGACCTGAGACAAACGCTGTCGGCCGAGGACTTGAACCTGCTGAACATTACGCTCCGCTACGTGCAGAAAAATGAAAAAGCCGACCTCTCTTATGCGAAGGATGATATGTTTTCGCTCGTGCTTTTAATAAACGAAGGCTTTTCAAAAGAAGACCAGGCAGACACTGCCCGGATCATCAGGCGCATGACCGACGCTGCCATCAAGCACGGCGGCAGCTATTATCTGCCGTATATGACTTATCAGACGAAAGCGCAAATGAGGCAGGCGTATCCGAAAAGCGAAGCGTTTTTTCAGAAAAAACGTATGTATGATCCGGATGAGCGCTTTATGAATTATTTTTATCAGAGGTATAAATAATGGGGAAAAACAAATTAAAATGGCTGACATTATCACAAAGCAGCGTGTTTTTCGCAAGCAGCTTAATCTTTCCGTTTTATATTCTGTTTGTGAAAAACATCGGCTCAAGCTACACACAGTTCGGTTTTTCCTACGGATTGTTCGGGCTGAGCGGGGCGCTCATTTATCCGCTGCTCGGACGGCTGTCTGAAAGGCTCGACAGCCGCTATTTTCTGCTTGCGAACTCTTGGGGCATGGCTGTGCTGCTTTTGTATGTCCCGCATATCGGGAGCGTCGTTCAAGTGTATATCGTCCAAGTGCTGTTAGGGCTCTTTGGGGCAATGCAGAAGCACGGAGAAAAAGTGCTGATCGCCGATTTTACAGACAGCGGAGAACGCGGAAAGAAAATTGGAAATTACCATTTTTGGACTGCGGTCTTTTCAGCGGCAGCTATTATGCTTGGCGGCTTTCTCGCCGACTTTTTTACGGTACAAATGATTTTTTATGCAAGCTCTATTCTTTATTTCTTGAGCGGATTAATGATGATGAAAACAGGCTGACCGCGTCAGCCTGTTTTTTTATGCGGTTGAGAAAAGCGGGAGATCAACGTTTTCTGCTGCAATAGCGCCATTTTTTCAGAGCGGATTTTTTGTTGAACAGAAAATTTACAAATGAATAAAAATATTAAATATACGATTGAATTAATTTTTATTCATGTTATAATGTTAAATAATTTCACAAAGACCAAGAAGGTGAACTTGTTTTGAAAATAGGAATTGTAGGCGCTACGGGTTATGGAGGCACCGAACTTGTCAGGATTCTATCCAACCACCCGCATGCAGAGGAATGTATACTTTATTCATCCAGTGGTGGAGGAAATGTCTATAGCGAGGTTTATCCTCATCTTGCCGGCTTAGCCGATCAGAAGCTGAAGCCCATTGATATGAATACGATCAAAACCGAAGTAGATATCATGTTTCTTGCTGCACCGCCCGGGGTATCAAGTGAATTGACTCCGCAGCTGGCAGATGCGGGAATTCCGGTTATTGATCTGTCAGGTGATCTGAGGATACAAGAGCCGGCTGAATATGAAAAGTGGTATAAACGGACAGCGGCACCGAAGAAAGTGATTCATGAGGCGGTTTACGGCCTGGCGGAACTGAATCAAAAGCAAATTCAACAGGCGAAACTCATCGCTAATCCGGGCTGTTTTCCAACTGCTGTTTTGCTAGGCCTCGCGCCATTGGCTCAAAAGAAGCTGCTCAATGAGTCTTTCGTTATCGTTGACGCGAAGACCGGTGTTTCCGGGGCGGGAAGAAAAGCATCCATGGGAACTCATTTTTCAGAGCTGAACGACAATTTTAAAATTTATAAAGTCAATGAACATCAGCACACGCCGGAAATTGAACAGGCGCTGAATGAATGGCAGCCGGGGCTCGGGCCTATTACATTTTCGGCTCACTTGGTTCCGATGACAAGGGGCATCATGGCGACGATGTATACGCAATTAACAACTTCTGATCTATCGGCAGATGACCTGCATGATTTATATTCGGAATTTTACCAAGATTCATATTTTGTGAGAGTAAGGCCAAAAGGGCAATATCCGCAAACGAAGGAAGTGTACGGCAGCAATTTCTGTGATATCGCTGTTACCCTCGACGAGAGAACGAACAGAGTCACGATCGTCTCGGTAATCGATAATTTAATGAAGGGTGCCGCCGGTCAGGCTGTGCAAAACTTTAATTTGATGAATGGCTGGAATGAAGAGACCGGGCTCACCATGACGCCAATTTATCCATAGAACGGGAGAGAATCGAACCATGATTCAGTTAAGTGAAGATCAAATTGTAAAAGTAACAGGTGATGTATCCTCGCCAAAAGGGTTTCAGGCAAAGGGTGTGCATTGCGGGCTGCGCTACTCGAAAAAAGACCTCGGCGTCATTATCAGCGAGACACCGGCAGTAAGTGCCGCAGTTTATACCCAAAGCCACTTTCAGGCTGCTCCGATCAAAGTCACACAAGACAGCTTAAAGCATGGATCAGCATTGAAAGCCGTCATCGTCAACAGCGCCATTGCCAATGCCTGCACGGGAGAACAGGGCTTAAAGGATGCATACGCAATGCGGGAGAGCCTTGCTTCACAGCTTGGCATTGAGCCGGAGCTTGTCGCTGTTTCATCAACGGGCGTCATCGGCGAACATTTAGACATGGAAAAGATTCAGGCAGGCATCGAGCTGTTGACACAAACACCTGCGGGATCAGGAGATTTTGAGGAAGCGATTTTAACAACCGATACGGTGATCAAGCAGACGTGCTATGAGCTGACAATCGGCGGCGAAACAGTCACGATCGGCGGAGCGGCTAAAGGCTCCGGAATGATTCACCCGAACATGGCAACGATGCTGGGGTTTGTGACAACAGATGCGGCAATCGAAGAAAAAGCGCTGCAAAAGGCGCTTCGCGAAATCACTGACGTTTCATTTAACCAAATCACAGTTGACGGTGAAACATCCACGAATGACATGGTCTTGGTCATGGCAAACGGCTGCGCGGAAAATGAGTGCCTGACGGAAGATCATCCAGACTGGCCGGTCTTTCAAAAAGCGCTCTTGCTGACTTGCGAGGATTTGGCTAAAGAGATTGCCAGAGACGGAGAAGGCGCGACCAAGCTAATCGAAGCGCAAGTGCAGGGTGCGAAAAACAATCTTGATGCAAACGTGATTGCCAAAAAAATAGTCGGCTCAAGTCTCGTGAAAACGGCGGTCTACGGAACAGATGCCAACTGGGGACGCATTATCGGATCCATCGGGCACAGCGCAGCTCAGGTGACGGCAGAAGAAGTAGAGGTTTATCTCGGGGGCCAATGCCTGTTTAAGCATAATGAACCCCAGCCATTCTCTGAATCTCTCGCCAAGGAATACCTTGAAGGAGATGAAATCACCATTGTCATCAAGATGGATGAAGGTGACGGGAACGGTAGAGCGTGGGGCTGTGACCTGACCTACGACTATATCAAAATTAACGCGAGCTATCGCACGTAATAAAGGGGAGCACAATGAAGAAAACAATCGTTTTTAAATGTGGGGGAAGTGTCATCCGTGAGCTGTCGGAGGAATTTTTTTATAACCTGAAAGAACTGATGGCGTCAGGATGGAAACTGGCGATCGTGCACGGCGGCGGCCCGGAAATCACAAATATGCTGAAACGGTTAAATATCAAAACCGAGTTTTCGGGAGGGCAGCGAAAAACAACGAAGCCGGTGCTGGAAGTGGCTGAAATGGTTTTATCCGGTTCTGTTAACAAATTTTTCGTTGCCGAGCTTGCCAAACACGGACTGCGAGCCGCAGGCATCTCTGGTAAAGACGGCGGTCTTTTGGAGGCGGATTATCTCGATCTCGAAACATACGGGGAAGTCGGAGAAATCAAAAAGGTCGATGTATCCATGGTGAACGCGCTGATGGAAAAGGGCATCATTCCTGTTATTGCGCCGCTGTCTATGACGAGTGACTGCAAGACGCTGAATGTGAATGCCGATCTGGCTGCTTCAGCAGTCGCAGGAGCGCTTGAAGCTGATAAGCTGATGTTCGTCACTGATGTCGATGGGATCATGAAGGAAAAGCAGCGTCTCGACGTCCTGACCTCTGAGGAGGTTCAAGTGCTGATCAAACAGGAAGTAATCACAGGGGGAATGATTCCGAAGGTCAATTCAGCCTTGTCGGCTTTATCAGATCAGGTGTCTGAAGTCATGATCGTAAACGGAAAAGGATCATTCTTCACAGACCAAACCTTTCAAGGAACAAAAATCGTCAAAGCAAAGGAGGCTGTTTCATGAGCAGCTTATTTCAAACCTACGGCCGCTGGGATATTGATATCAAAAAAGCAAAGGGGACGTACGTTGAGGATCAAAACGGCAAAACGTACCTCGATTTTATTCAGGGGATTGCGGTATCTAACCTAGGCCACTGCCATGAAGCGGTCACAGAAGCAGTCAAAAAACAGCTCGACAGCGTATGGCACGTATCCAACCTGTTTCAAAACAGTCTACAGGAGCAAGCGGCACAGAAGCTGGCGGCGCACAGTGCGGGAGATCTCGTTTTTTTCTGCAACAGCGGTGCGGAAGCGAATGAAGGCGCGATCAAGCTCGCCCGAAAAGCAACTGGAAAAACGAAAATCATCACTTTTCTTCAGTCGTTTCATGGACGCACGTATGCAGGGATGGCTGCGACCGGACAGGATAAAATCAAAACAGGCTTCGGCCCGATGCTGGAAGGCTTTCACTATCTGCCATACAACGATCCTTCTGCTTTTGATGCTCTTGGGGAGGAAGACGGCATAGCCGCGGTGATGCTTGAGACAGTGCAGGGAGAAGGCGGAGTCAATCCGGCGAGCGTTGAATTTTTAACAGCTGTACAGTCGTTTTGCAAGGAAAAGAAAGCTCTTCTGATCGTTGATGAAATACAGACTGGCATCGGACGGACGGGAAAGGGCTTCGCATACGAGCACTTCGGACTCTCGCCGGATATCATCACAGCCGCAAAAGGATTGGGAAACGGCTTTCCAGTCGGCGCTGTCATCGGAAAGAAACAGCTGGGAGAAGCGTTTACCCCTGGTTCTCACGGAACGACTTTCGGAGGAAATATGCTGGCGATGGCTGCTGTGAATGCCACATTGCAAATTGTATTCCAGCCTGACTTTCTGCAAGAGGCTGCTGACAAAGGGACATTTTTAAAAGAACAGCTTGAGGCTCAGCTAAAGAGCCCGTTTGTCAAACAAATACGCGGGAAAGGATTAATGCTTGGAATTGAGTGTGATGGCTCGGTTGCTGACATTATTACTGAATTGCAGACATTAGGCTTGCTTGTATTGCCGGCCGGCCCGAACGTCATTCGGCTGCTGCCGCCGCTCACCGTGACAAAGGATGAAATAGCAGAAGCTGTCAGCAAGCTGAAACAGGCAATCACTCATCATTCCGCTGTAAACCAGTAATTTTTTTTCGGTATGAAAGTATAAAAATTCATTTTTATAATTAATTATTCATCAAGAGGTGGGCTGTTAGATGGAAGGTTATTTAGTGTTAGAAGATGGAACAGCGTTCAGCGGCGAGTTGGACGGTCATGAAAACTGCACGGGAGAAGCTGTTTTTTTTACAGGAATGACAGGCTACCAGGAAGTGCTGACAGATCCATCATATAAAGGACAGATTATCGTATTTACCTACCCGCTGATTGGCAACTATGGCATTAATGAAAAGGATTTTGAAAGCAAAAAACCGCAAGTGAAAGCCGCGGTTGTCTACGAGGCGTGTGATCATTTTTCTCATCATGAAGCGGTATACAGCCTCAAAGAGTATTTGCAGAAATGGAACATTCCGCTGTTGACCCATGTTGATACGAGGGCTGTCGTGAAAAAAATCCGGGCAAACGGAACGATGGGTGCGACTGTCACAGCCTCTAAAGAAGCAGCTGAGATCGCCCTTCAGCCAGAGAACGTGGCAGAACAGGCATCCGCACAGGAAATCAGCACATTCGGCGACGGACATAAACATATCGCCCTCATCGATTTCGGCTATAAAAAATCAATCGCCTCATCACTTGTCAAACGAGGCTGCAAGGTCACCGTGGTGCCATATCAGCAAATGGAAGCTGTATACGACATGAAGCCGGACGGCATTGTGTTATCGAACGGACCTGGAGACCCGAAAGCCATTCAGCCATATTTAGGAAAGATCAAAAGCATCATCAGCCGTTATCCGACTCTCGGCATCTGTCTCGGCCATCAGCTGATTGCGCTCGCGTTCGGAGGGAATACATTCAAGCTGCCATTCGGACACAGGGGTGCAAATCATCCGGTCATCGACCGTGAAACGAAACGCGTCTTCATGACAAGCCAAAATCACAGCTATGTGGTTGATGAACAGTCCATTAATGAAGAAGAGCTCACGATCAGGTTTCATCATGTCAATGATACGTCAGTTGAAGGGCTTGCCCATAAAAAACTGCCTGTCATGAGTGTCCAATTCCACCCGGAAGCCCATCCCGGACCTGCGGAAAGCGAATGGATTTTTGATGATTATCTAAAGAATGTGATACCAGCAAGGAGAGAAATCGCGCATGCCTAAAGACACCAGTATTTCAAGCATATTAGTAATCGGCTCAGGCCCGATCATCATCGGGCAGGCGGCAGAATTTGATTATTCAGGCACTCAAGGGTGCATCGCGCTGAAGGAGGAAGGCTATCGGGTGATCCTCGTCAACAACAATCCGGCGACAATTATGACCGATGAAGCCTTCGCTGATGAAATTTATTTTGAGCCGCTGACAGCAGAAAGCCTGACAGCCATCATTAAGAAAGAACAGCCTGATGGACTTCTTGCCAATTTAGGCGGGCAGACCGCGTTGAATTTAGCAGTGGAGCTTGAAGAAACAGGTGTTTTAAAAGAGCACGGCGTCAAACTTCTCGGCACATCCGTTGAGACGATACAAAAAGGAGAAGACCGGGAAAAATTCCGTTCGTTAATGAAAGAATTGAACCAGCCCGTGCCAGAGAGTGAAATTGTTGATAACGAGGCCGACGCCCTCCGTTTTGCGGAATCCATCGGTTTTCCTGTCATTATCAGGCCTGCATACACATTAGGCGGAAAGGGGGGAGGCATTGCCCCTGATAAAGAAGCCTTTACAGCCATGATTAAGCAGGCGCTGTTAGCAAGCCCGATCAATCAATGTCTTGTGGAAAATAGCATTGCCGGCTTTAAAGAAATCGAATACGAGGTCATGCGTGACAGCCATAACACATGCATTACCGTCTGCAATATGGAAAACATCGATCCGGTCGGTGTGCATACAGGTGATTCCATTGTTGTGGCACCCTCACAAACTTTGACGGATGAAGACTATCAAATGCTGCGGACGGCAAGCCTGACGATCATCTCAGCACTTGATGTCGTAGGCGGCTGCAACATTCAATTCGCGCTTGACCCATTCAGCAAGCAATATTACGTCATCGAAGTCAATCCGCGGGTAAGCCGGTCATCTGCTCTCGCGTCTAAAGCCACCGGTTATCCGATTGCAAAGATGGCTGCGAAACTGGCAGTCGGATACACCCTTGATGAGCTCAAAAATCCGCTCACAGGCTCGACTTACGCAAGCTTTGAACCGGCGCTGGACTATGTGATCGTCAAATTTCCGCGCTGGCCGTTTGATAAATTCAAAAATGCAGACCGCAAGCTTGGCACAAAAATGAAAGCCACCGGAGAAGTGATGGCGATTGAACGGAATTTAGAAGCGGCGATACAAAAGGCAGCAGCGTCCCTTGAACTGAAAAATGTCGGTACGCACCTTCCAGAGCTCAGCGGCTTGTCGATTGAAGCGCTTTGGGATTTGGCAGTCACTCCGGACGACCGCAGATTTTTCGTTGTCATGGAGCTGTTGAGCCGCAGCGTGACGATTGATGACATTCATGCGAAAACAAAAATTGATCCGTTTTTCCTGCATACCTTTGACAACATCATCAAACTGGAGAACCGCATGATGGAAGCGGGCAGCGATCTCTCTTTTGAATTATTGAAAAAAGCAAAGGAAAAAGGATTTTCAGACGCAACGATTGCCTCGCTGATCGGCAAAACAGAAGAAGAGGTGCGCGCGCTTCGCAAGGAGATGGGCATTACGCCTTCCTTCAAAATTGTAGATACGTGCGCGGCTGAATTTGATGCGAAAACAAACTACTTTTACTCCACATATTTCGGAGAGACTGATGGGGACATCAGCCGCAAAGAGAAAAAACGCGCGCTGATTATCGGATCAGGACCGATTCGGATCGGCCAAGGCGTTGAATTTGATTACAGTGCTGTTCACGGCGTGCTGACACTGCAAGAGCTTGGGTTTGAGACCATCATGATCAACAATAACCCGGAAACGGTCAGCACCGATTATGAAATTGCGGACCGCCTGTATTTTGAACCGATGACAACTGAGCACATTTTAAACGTGGCGGAGCAGGAAAACATTGATTTTGCAATCGTGCAATTCGGCGGCCAAACCGCGATCAATGCTGCTGAAGCACTCGAAAAAGCCGGCATTACCCTTCTCGGCACCTCGTTTGAAACGCTCGATGTGTTAGAGGATCGGGATCAATTCTATCAGCTTCTTGATGAGCTTGGATTGAACCACGCAAAAGGAGAAATCGCTTATACAAAAGAAGAGGCCGCTGAAAAAGCAGATGAGATCGGCTATCCGGTGCTAATCCGCCCATCTTACGTCATCGGCGGAATGGGCATGATCATTGTTGATTCGCAAGCTCAGCTTTCTCAGCTTCTGAACGGTGAGGACAGCATGCCGTACCCGATTTTAATTGATCAGTATGTGTCAGGAAAGGAAGTCGAAATTGATTTGATTTCCGATGGCGAGGATGTCTTTATCCCGACATATACCGAGCATATTGAACGGGCAGGTGTCCATTCGGGAGACAGCTTTGCCATCCTTCCTGGACCGTCCATTACAAGCGGGCTGCAGCAGGGCATAAAAGAGGCCGCGCAAAAAATTGCCCGAAAGCTTTCATTCAAAGGCATCATGAACATCCAATTTGTGATCGACAATGGAAACATTCTCGTTCTTGAAGTCAATCCGAGAGCGAGCCGCACGGTTCCTGTTGTCAGCAAAGTAATGGGCGTTCCGATGATCCCGCTCGCTACACGTCTGCTGGCGGGGGCGTCTTTAAAAGATGTAAACCCTGCAGTTCAAAATCATCATGGGGTTGCCGTGAAGTTCCCTGTTTTTTCTTCTCATGCGATCCAGGATGTGGATGTCAAGCTTGGGCCGGAAATGAAATCAACGGGAGAAGGCATGTGTGTTGCATATGATGCCGACAGCGCCTTGAAAAAAATCTATACGCGTGTCTGGAATCAAAAAGGAAGCATTTATTTGCAAAACGGGCCGGAAGATGTCAAGGAGTTAGCGGAAAAAGCCGGTTTTACAGTTTATGAAGGGACATTTGCCTCATGGATGGAACAGGAAGGAAAAGCGCTCCACATCAATCTGAGCGCCTCTGAAGAAGCGCGCAAAGAACGTTTGGAAGCCATGACGCACGGCATCACCGTCTTTACAGAAGAAGAAACCGTGCGGGCGTTTTTACAAAGCGGTTCAGGCCATCCGCAGCCTGTATCTCTCAAAGATCTCTATAAAAAGGAAGTGGCATCATGCACACAGTGACGCAAACCAGTTTATACGGAAAAGATTTATTAACGTTAAAGGATCTTAGTGAACAGGATATAAACGCCTTGCTCGCAGAAGCCGGTGAACTGAAACAAAACAAAATCCAGCCTATTTTTCAAGGCAAAACCTTGGCGATGATTTTTGAAAAGTCATCAACGCGGACCCGTGTTTCATTTGAAGCCGGCATGGCGCAGCTGGGCGGGAGCGCCCTCTTCTTAAGCCAAAAAGATCTGCAGCTGGGACGCGGTGAGACTGTTGCTGATACGGCTAGAGTGCTGTCAGGCTATGTGGATGCCATCATGATTCGGACCTTTGAGCATGAAAAGGTGGAGGAGCTTGCCAAAGAAGCTGACATTCCGGTCATCAACGGACTTACGGATAAATACCATCCATGCCAGGCACTGGCGGATCTTTTGACGATTAAGGAAATGAAAGGGAAGCTTAAAGGCGTGAAAGTCGCGTACATCGGTGACGGAAATAACGTGGCGCACTCATTAATGATCGGCTGCGCGAAAATGGGCTGTGATATCTCGATCGCTTCGCCAAAGGGGTACGAAGTGTTAGATGAAGCAGTTGAAGCGGCAACATCAGCTGCACTTCAATCCGGTGCTTCTATCACGCTTACGGCTGATCCAATTGAAGCTGTAAAAGACGCGGACGTGATTTATTCTGATGTGTTTACCAGCATGGGGCAGGAAGCGGAAGAACAAGAGCGTCTCGCTGTCTTTGCGCCTTATCAGGTGAATGCGGCGCTTGTCAGCCACGCCAAGCCTGACTATACATTTTTACATTGCCTCCCTGCGCACCGTGAGGAAGAAGTGACTGCGGAGGTTATTGACGGGCCGAATTCAGCAGTATTCCAGCAGGCGGAAAACCGTCTCCATGTGCAAAAAGCATTGCTGAAGGCCATTTTATACAAAGGGGAATAATCAAAAAAACTGCTGAGCCGCACTCAGCAGTTTTTTTGATGGCAACATATTCACAGCCGCTTAGGCGCATACTACAGCAAAAAGGAAAAGGAGGAAAAACAGTGGGACAGCAGCATCAATTCCGGCCCGGACAAAAAGCGCCCAACAATGGCATCTACGTTGAAATCGGCGAGACGGGGAGTATGGTTAAAAACCCTCAAAAGGTCCATCTCTCAGCAGGGGATATGTTTCCTGAAACATCAAATCACAATCGGCTGTGGACATATAAAAGAAAGCCGTGATCAAGAAAAAACCCAAAACAATGAATTGTTTTGGGTTTTTGGCTTTTAATGCTGGCTTGCATTTTTGTTCATAGGCATGATTTCTGCTAAAACCATGATTAAGACATACAGTACAACAGCAATTACAGATGATGTTTTGAAATTATACGCAGCGCTGTTCATGCTGGCAATCAAGTAGCATGCCATATGTGATAAAAGGAACGTCCAAATAAAGGCAATAATATATCGCACGTTTCCACCTCGTCCTTCTCATTCTATTCTAGAAGCTATCATACCATACAAAAAGCGAAGGGGGAATCCAATTTTAGAAGAAAGTGAGGTGACAAAAGAGTCTGATTCGTCACATTTTAATGGTAAAATATAAAAAATCGTCAATCGGTATAATAGCCAAAACTGTAAAAGGCTAGGACTTTACCTTATTCGTTTCTTTTCTTTCTACATATGATAGCGTGAGATGAAGTGTGAAAGGAGGCGGGCAAGCGATGGGAATAACGGAAAGGTATTTTCAATTGGGAACGGAGCATAACGTCATTCATCTGCCCTATCGCCCGAACGGCTTCGGCATCTTTATCTTAGGGGACAGAACCCACTTTGTCGGGAATGATTCAAGCTTTTGGCTTCAGCATTACGGCCGAAATCAGCTTCTGAACATGCTGAGGAATGAAGGATATACCCTTTTTAACAGCAATCTGTTCGGAAGGCATTGGGGTGCGGAAAAAGCGGTAACCTATGCCAAACAGCTCATACATTCCGTGCTGAAGCAGGAAATCCTCAATCCGAAGATTCATATTTTAGCAGAAGGCATGGGTGCTCTCGTGGCCGATGAACTGCTTCGTTTTTCCCCGGATCATATCCGCTCAGCCGCAATGTTGAATCCTTGTCTCGATCTTCATGCACATTATGAATCGGAGAAAGAAAATAAATTTTTCTATAAGCAATTTTTGAGAGAAGTATCGGAAAGCTACGGAATTTCTGAAAAAGAAGCGGAAGCGCTGTGTTACAAAACAATTGAAAGCTATCCGAGCGGCGTGCCGGTTCATATATGGCAGCGAATGACCGGAGCTCCCTATCCGTACAGCGTACATGCCGAAGTATTCAAGGAAAAACAGCAGAAGCAAGGCTCACCGGTCGACATGACATTTCACTTATTTGAGCATCCAAGCAGAATATATGCTTCAATATGCAAATTCTTTCACAGTCATGAAAAAGAGTTATAGAGAATACAATAACAACAGCCTTCTCTTTTGCGGAGGCTGTTTTGCTTTGGGAAATGAAAAACCGGAAGGGCGGCAGATGCAATGGAATCAACGCTGATTGTAGGTGCGGACGAATTTTTCGGCCTTTCATTATGCGAGCGAATGATGGATGAAGGCATACATGTTGACGTTATTCTGGCTGAAACAGAAGATGAAATGAGACAAATGTACTTAGAAGAAAGACTCATGTGGCTTGGGAGAAATGAACTCTTTCGCCAGCTTGAACGCATTGGGGAGCGAAAATATGATACAATTTGTATCCAGTTCGTTGGCTTGCCCTTAGACCAATATGATTCTCCCTATGTATTAGTATATGAACAAGACCGAACAGAATGGGAAAAAATGAAAAAGACAGGTTCAGAAAAAGCGGTGATCCTTCCGAAAATGTATGGGCCTTGGAAAGAAGAAACTGAGGAAGACGGCTTTTACACAGACGATGTGGCAGACGAACTGCTGAGGTTTCTGCTTGAACCAAGCCGTGATAAAAGCAATAATCAGATTTTTAATTTGCAAGTCACACAAAAAACCTCGAAAGAAGAAGCAAAAACAAAAATTGTCGAGTGGAAAAGACAATTTTCATCAATTTTCGACAAATATTAAGAAAAACCTTCCATGTTTCGAGGTTTCTAGATACAATAAACGTATAAAAATAATACATGTTATAGCTTGTCAAAAGGAGTTGAACATGACTTGATCACAAGGCTTGTCATGATCTTTTCTGTCCTCCTTTTATTGAGCGGATGTGGACAAACTCCGTTTAAAGGAAAAATTGAGAAGGTCGGCATGCTCTTTCCTGATACGATTAATGACCTCGTATGGGGCACAAAAGGGTATAAAGGATTACTGAATATACAATCAAAATACAATGTGGACGTCTACTATAAAGAAGGCGTTAAAACAGATGAAGATATCATAAATGCGATTGAGGATTTTCATAAGCGGGGCGTCAACCTTCTCTATGGCCACGGAAGTGAATATGCAGAGGTATTTAACTTGGTCAGCGAAGATTATCCAGATATGGAATTCGTCATTTCTAATGCGGAAGCGAAAGGTGATAATGTGACGAGTGTCCATTTCAGCGGCGAAGCAATGGGCTTTTTTGGAGGAATGACAGCTGCCCATATGTCGAAAACGAATCAGGTCGGCGTGATTGCTTCCTTTACGTGGCAGCCAGAGGTTGACGGTTTTATCAAAGGTGCCAAATATGAAAACCCTGATATAGAAGTAAACACGAAATATACGGATCATTGGGATGATGATTCGACGGCAGTAAAGCTTTATCAGAAAATGAAGAACGAAGGCGCGGATGTTGTGTATCCCGCCGGAGACGGGTATAATGTTCCTGTCATTCAGCAAATCAAAAAAGACGGCCTTTATGCCATCGGCTATGTCACAGATCAATCAGATCTGGGCGAGAATACCGTATTAACCAGCACGGTGCAAAATGTGGACAAGGCCTATGAAATCATCGCTGAGCAATTCAACAAAGGCACCCTTGAAGGCGGAGATCATTACTACGACCTGAAAACGGGAGTTGTTGAAATGGGAACATTCAGTCCGCTTGTCGATAAAGACTTTCAGCAAAGAATCGCCAAGCTGATCAAAACGTACAACAAAACAGGCGAACTGCCAAAAAATGAGTAATGGAGTGACTTCACATGCAGCACGAAAAATCACTGGAGTTCTTGCAAATTGCCATGAAATATCTGCCTGAAGCGAAAGAACAGCTTGAAAAATCAGGCATTGAGCTGTCAATGGAGGCCATCCAGCCGTTTATGAATCTATTTACAACGGTAATGGCGGAAGCTTATGAGCTTGGCAAGTCTGATGCGAAATCTGAAACCGAATAAGAAAAAGCCACTTTTTTGAAAGTGGCTTTTCACATGATTTTCTTTTTAATAGCGGAAATCATCGGTGCAAGCTCCTTTAAAGCGGGCTTGATTTGATCAAGAGAGTTCATAATTGAACCGATTTGGTCCATAATATGCATGTAATTAATCATCTCTTCTTCGTTTGTCTGGGAAACCTCCTCTTGCTGTTCTTCCTTCTCTGCTGTTTGTTTTGCGGAATCGCCGAACATCATCTTTGAAAACACATCCAACTGCATACGCCTCCTTTCCATATACCATACTCTATGAGTAAGATGAACTGATAGTTTAGACGAATATATTGCCATGTGAAAAAAAATAGGATAGAATTAGTACCTGATACTAATAATTGATCACAACCGATTGATCTTCTAAATTTACGATATAAAGGAGTCTTCCCTTATGAAAGCTGGAATACTTGGTGTTGGACGTTACATTCCTGAGAAGGTTTTAACAAATCAAGATCTTGAAAAAATGGTTGAAACTTCTGACGAGTGGATTCGTACAAGAACAGGAATAGAAGAAAGAAGAATTGCCGCAGATGATGTGTATTCATCACATATGGCTGTTGCAGCAGCGAAAAAGGCGCTGGAACAAGCTCAAGTGGCAGCCGAGGACCTGGATATGATCCTGGTTGCAACTGTTACACCTGATCAGGCTTTTCCTACGGTCTCTTGTATGATTCAAGAACAGCTCGGCGCGAAGAAAGCGTGTGCTATGGATATCAGCGCGGCTTGTGCAGGCTTCATGTACGGGGTTGTAACCGGTAAGCAATTTATTGAATCCGGAACCTACAAGCATGTTCTTGTTGTCGGTGTAGAAAAGCTCTCAAGCATTACAGACTGGGAAGACCGCAACACAGCCGTTCTGTTTGGAGACGGAGCGGGCGCTGCGGTAGTCGGGCCAGTCAGTGATGACAGAGGAATCCTTTCATTTGAACTAGGAGCGGACGGCACAGGCGGTCAGCACTTGTATCTGAATGAAAAAGGACATACAATCATGAATGGACGAGAAGTTTTCAAATTTGCAGTCCGCCAAATGGGCGAATCATGTGTAAATGTCATTGAAAAAGCCGGACTCTCAAAAGAGGACGTCGACTTTTTGATTCCGCATCAGGCGAACATCCGTATTATGGAAGCCGCTCGCGAGCGTTTAGAGCTTCCTGTCGAAAAGATGTCTAAAACCGTTCATAAATATGGAAATACTTCTGCCGCATCCATTCCGATCTCACTTGTAGAAGAATTGGAAGCTGGTAAAATCAAAGACGGCGATGTGGTCGTTATGGTAGGGTTCGGCGGAGGATTAACATGGGGCGCCATTGCAATCCGCTGGGGCCGATAAAAAAAGTGAGGTGCACACAAGATGAGTAAAAAGAGAGTAGTTGTTACAGGACTTGGAGCATTATCTCCGCTTGGCAACGACGTCGATACAAGTTGGAATAACGCAATCAACGGTGTGTCCGGAATCGGTCCGATCACTCGTGTTGATGCTGAAGAATATCCGGCAAAAGTAGCCGCTGAGTTAAAAGACTTTAATGTTGAAGATTATATGGATAAAAAAGAAGCTAGAAAAATGGACCGCTTTACTCAATATGCGGTTGTAGCTGCGAAAATGGCAGTTGAAGACGCAGATCTCAACATTACCGATGAGATCGCACCGAGAGTCGGTGTTTGGGTAGGCTCCGGAATCGGAGGACTTGAAACACTAGAGTCTCAATTTGAAATTTTCTTAACAAAAGGCCCAAGACGTGTAAGCCCGTTTTTCGTGCCAATGATGATTCCTGATATGGCGACAGGCCAGATTTCTATTGCATTAGGAGCAAAAGGGGTTAACTCTTGTACCGTTACAGCATGTGCTACAGGAACGAATTCTATCGGTGACGCGTTCAAAGTCATTCAGCGCGGCGATGCAGACGTTATGGTCACAGGCGGAACAGAAGCGCCGCTGACAAGAATGTCATTCGCAGGCTTTAGCGCCAACAAAGCGTTGTCTACTAATCCAGATCCGAAAACAGCAAGCCGCCCATTCGATAAAAACCGTGATGGCTTTGTCATGGGTGAAGGTGCAGGGATTATCGTTCTTGAAGAACTTGAGCATGCCCTGGCCCGCGGCGCTAAGATTTACGGAGAAATTGTCGGCTACGGCTCAACGGGAGACGCTTATCATATCACAGCACCGGCACAAGACGGTGAAGGCGGAGCGAGAGCGATGCAAGAAGCCATTAAAGATGCGGGCATTGCCCCTGAAGAAATTGATTATATCAATGCTCACGGGACAAGCACGTATTACAATGACAAATACGAAACGATGGCGATTAAAACCGTCTTCGGCGAGCATGCGCATAAACTTGCGGTAAGCTCTACAAAATCGATGACAGGCCACCTCTTAGGAGCAGCTGGCGGTATTGAAGCGATTTTCTCTGTCCTTGCCATTAAAGAAGGTGTGATCCCACCGACAATCAATATTCAAACACCAGACGAAGAATGCGATCTAGATTATGTGCCTGATGAAGCCCGCAGACAGGATCTCAATTATGTTCTCAGCAACTCATTGGGATTCGGCGGACACAATGCAACATTAATCTTTAAGAAATATCAATCATAATCACGCCAAACCGGCTGCCCTTAAAGGGTAGCCGGTTTTTTTTGTGCGCATAGGATAAAAAAGAGGAGGCGATCACATGAGTGTGGAACAAACATATAGCTGGCTCGGGAAGGCTGCTTCAATAGATGATTTGGCGCATTACATTGTACCGCTTTTTTCAGGTGTGGAGAAAAAGAACTGGAAAGGCATTCTGGGCCACCTTCAGCATCATGGGATGTTTAAAAACATAAAAGAAGGAATTCATACTGCTTCCAAGCTGAAAGAAAAAGGTTTTTACGAGCATATTCAAAAGGAAGAACAGTACCTGAAAAACAAATGGCAAGGTCCTGATGTACCAATTGTCACGCTGCCGGTTGATGAACGAAACAGGAGAATTCGTTTAGAATTCGGATCAAAATCAGGACTCGCCTTTCAAGACAAAATGTTCCTCTTTCTCTCGTCAGATTTGGATTTTGCATCGGTATTTGCCCTGATGACACATGAATATCATCACGTTTGCCGGTTAGATCATCTGACAAAAGAGGAAAAGGATGTCACATTACTTGATACAATCATCATGGAAGGGCTTGCAGAATATGCTGTATATGAGAGGTTCGGCCGAAGTCAAATGGCTGAATGGACGTCTTGGTATACCGCTGAGCAGCTGCAAGCTTTATACGAAAAAAAGATTGCCCCCCATCTGGATATCAAACGGGACAATCGACTATTCTCCCAGCTGTTGTTCGGCAAAGGATATCAGCCGAAAATGCTTGGATACGCAGTCGGATTCAATATTGTAAAAAAATATTTAACAGCCAACAAGGCAAACACGGCAGACGGGCTGTCCATTCCTGCTGAAACCTTTTTGGATGCAACGCTTTAAAAGAATAAAATAATGGAATTTCGTTAATAATATTACATTTATCCTAAAAAATTCTTGATTTTGCAAAATGATTGTAATAATATACAACTATAAAATTTTTCGATAATTCAATATTATTTATTATTTCTGAATAAAGGGATTGCTTTCTCTTGAAAACGTTTGAAACAAGAGGGGGAAGGGGAGCTAGCATGAGCACACTTTTAGAAGTGAATAATTTAAAGACTTATTTTTTTAGAAAAAAGGAGCCGATCCCTGCGGTTGACGGAGTCGATTTTCACATCAGCAAAGGCGAAACCGTCGCGCTTGTAGGTGAATCGGGCTCCGGAAAAAGCATTACTTCTTTATCAATTATGGGTCTCGTCCAAAGCTCAGGCGGAAAAATCATGGACGGCTCTATTAAACTCGAAGACAAAGACCTCACCTCATTCACTGAAAACGACTATTGCAAAATCCGCGGAAACGAAGTATCCATGATCTTTCAGGAACCAATGACCTCCCTTAATCCGGTGCTAACAATCGGAGAACAAATTACCGAAGTGCTGATTTACCATAAAAACATGAAGAAAAAAGAGGCTCACCAAAGAGCTGTTGAACTCTTACAGATGGTCGGTTTCTCCCGGGCCGAGCAAATTATGAAGGAGTACCCGCACCGGCTGTCCGGCGGAATGAGACAGAGGGTGATGATTGCCATCGCACTCAGCTGTAACCCTAAACTGCTCATTGCCGATGAACCGACGACAGCGCTTGATGTGACAATACAAGCCCAAGTTCTGGAGCTGATGAAAGATCTCTGTCAGAAGTTCAATACTTCAATTCTTCTTATCACACACGACTTAGGTGTTGTATCGGAAGCAGCCGACAGAGTGATTGTCATGTACTGCGGACAAGTCGTAGAAAACGCCACAGTTGACGACTTATTTTTAGAGCCGCTTCACCCTTACACAGAAGGCCTGCTTACATCGATTCCTGTCATAGATGGAGAGATTGATAAATTAAATGCGATTAAAGGCAGCGTGCCGACACCAGATAATCTGCCGCCGGGGTGCCGTTTTGCCCCAAGGTGTCCGAAAGCCATGGATAAATGCTGGACACATCAGCCTTCGCTTTTAACGCACAAAAGCGGAAGAACAGTGAGATGCTTTTTATATGAGGAAGAGGGTGCCGAACAATCATGACAGCAGCTAATCAAGAAACAATCTTAGAGCTTCGTGACGTAAAAAAATACTTCCCGATCCGCTCAGGTCTTTTTCAAAGAAAAGTCGGCGATATAAAAGCGGTGGACGGTGTTTCATTTTCGTTACAAAAAGGAGAAACACTCGGAATCGTAGGAGAGTCCGGCTGCGGAAAATCGACTGCCGGCAGGACGATGATCAGGCTGTATAAACCAACTGAAGGCCAAATCCTTTTTAAAGGGCAGGATATTTCCAACCTGTCAGAGGAGAAGCTGCGGAAAAGTGTCCGCAAAAATATTCAAATGGTTTTCCAGGATCCATTTGCCTCTTTGAATCCAAGAAAAACGCTGCGTTCTATCATAAAGGAGCCGTTTAATACGCACCACATGTATACGATGCGTGAACGAAACGAGAAAGTCGAAGAACTGCTTACGAGAGTAGGTCTTCACCCATCGTTTGCCAGCCGTTATCCCCATGAATTTTCCGGCGGCCAGCGTCAGCGGATCGGCATCGCCAGAGCGCTCACTTTGAATCCAGAGCTGATCATTGCAGACGAACCGGTTTCCGCACTTGATGTATCCATTCAGGCCCAAGTGATTAACTTAATGGAAGAATTGCAGGAAGAATTTAATCTGACGTATCTATTTATCTCTCATGATCTAAGTGTCGTCCGCCATATCAGCGACAGAGTCGGAGTCATGTATCTTGGCAAAATGATGGAACTGACCGGCAAGCATGAGCTTTACGACAATCCGCTTCATCCATACACCCAAGCACTTCTATCGTCCGTCCCGGTTACAAGAAGAAAAGGTTCTGTCAAACGGGAACGCATCGTCCTGAAGGGAGAACTGCCAAGTCCGGCCAATCCGCCAAAAGGCTGCGTTTTCCACACAAGATGTCCTGCCGCAAAGCCGATATGCAAGGAACAAATACCAGAATTCAAAGAAGCTGCTCCCAGCCATTTTGTGGCTTGTCACCTTTATAGCTAATTATTGCCCGCACAGCTTTGAGAGGGGGTATGCGCACTACATAAACAACAGCTGAGAAGAACGAACATTTCAAGAGGGGGAATATCTAATGAAAAGACGGAAAACCGCACTGATGATGCTAAGTGTATTGATGGTTCTGGCCATCTTCTTATCGGCCTGCTCGGGATCAAAATCGAGCAGCAGCAGCGAGAAAAAATCAGCAGGCAAACCGCAGCAAGGCGGGGATTTGGTTGTTGGTTCAACTGGGGAGCCAACTCTGTTTAATCCACTCTATTCTACAGATGTCGCCAGTTCAGATATTGAAGGGATGATCTATAGTACATTATTAGAAACAGATGAAAAACTAAATGTGAAGCCTGCGCTAGCCGAGAAAGTGACAGAATCCAAGGATGGTCTGACTTATAATGTCAAGATTAGAAAAGGTGTAAAATTCCATGATGGGAAGGAACTTACAGCTGATGATGTTGTTTTCACATACAGCATCCCCATAAACAAGGATTATAATGGTGAACGCGGCTCTGGTTTTGAGTCACTTAAGTCAGTGACGAAAAAAGGTGATTATGAAGTTGAATTTAAATTAAAGAAAAAGGATGCGTATTTTTACAATGTTGTTTTAGATAGTTACGGTATTCTGCCTAAACACATTTTAGGGAAAGTACCAGTTTCAGATCTAGGCGAAAATGAATTTAATAGAAAGAATCCGATTGGTTCGGGTCCATTCAAGTTTGCTGAATGGAAAAAAGGAGATTATGTAAAACTTGAAGCTAATGAAGATTATTACGGCGGAAGACCATATTTAGATACAGTTACAGTAAAAACAATCCCGGATTCAAATGCAGCTGTTGCCCAGTTAAAGGCTGGAGATATTGATTTCTTTGTTGTTCCGGGTACTGATTTCGAGACAGTCAAGACATTTGATAATGTGAAAGTTAAATCAGATCTTGGTTTGAATTACAGCTATATTGGCTGGAATGAAAAAAATGAATTATTTAAAGACAAAAAAGTCCGCCAAGCTCTTACGCATGCACTTGATCGAAAAGCAATGGTGGATCAAGTGTTAAACGGTGATGGTGAAGTCGCAAACGTTCCTGAAAGTCCGCTATCTTGGAATTACCCGAAAAGTGATGTACCTACATTTGATTACAATCCTAAAAAAGCTAAGAAGCTTTTGAAAGAAGCGGGATGGAAAGATACAGACGGAGACGGTTACCTTGATAAGGATGGAAAGAAGTTTTCGTTTACCATTAAGACAAATCAAGGCAATAAAATTCGGGAAGATTTAGCGGTTGTTGTTCAGCAGCAACTAAAAGAAGTGGGAATTGAAGCAAAACCGCAAATTGTAGAATTTAGTGCACTTATTGAACAAACAAGTGCACCGAAATGGGACTATGATGCTTTGCTGCTTGGCTGGAGCTTGGCTACATTTCCGGATCAATTTTCAATTTTCCACTCCAGTCAATCAAAGAACGGATTAAATAACATATGGTATAAGAACCCTAAAGTCGATAAACTTTTGGAAGAAGCTAAATCTATTACAGACAGAAAAGAATATCAGAAAAAATACGAAGAAATCTATAAATTGATTGCAGAGGATCAGCCTTATTCATTCTTATTTTATTACAATTATCATAGGGCAATCCCAGCAAACATGCACGGCTATGTGTTCCATCCAAAGAATGACTTATATCATATTGAAAAATGGTGGCTTGAACAATAATTTTGAATCCCTAGAGAGGTGAGGATCCAGCATCCTTTCCTCTTTATCCTATTTTAGAAAAGGGGACAAGAAGATGGTTACATATATTGTTCGTCGAACATTAATGTCTTTGCCAATCCTTTTGGGCATTACAATATTATCATTTGCGATTATGAAAGCGGCGCCAGGTGACCCGATGTCATTAATGATGGACCCGACAATCAGCCAAGCTGACAGAGCGAAATTTATTGAAAAGTATGGACTCAATGACCCAGAGCCTGTTCAATACTTAAAATGGCTTGGAAATATGCTCCAGGGTGACTTCGGGACATCTATTGTTAAAAAGGGGACACCAGTTTCCGATCTAATCCTTTCACGTTTACCGAATACCTTGGTGCTTATGGTTTTTTCAACTCTTGTTGCTCTTCTGATTTCAATTCCTTTCGGAGTGCTTTCCGCGAAACGCCCTTATTCTAAACTTGACTATGGGATAACTGTTACATCATTTTTAGGGCTGGCTATCCCGAATTTCTGGTTCGGATTAATTCTTATTATGGTTCTTTCCGTAAATCTCGGTTGGTTTCCTACGGGGGGTGTCAGCACTTTAAACACTGACTTTAACATTTTTGATAGGATCCATCATTTAATTTTGCCAGCGTTTGTTTTAGCAACTGCTGATATGGCTGGTATTACTCGTTATACACGATCAAGTATGCTAGATGTATTAAAGCAGGATTATATAAGAACAGCTCGAGCAAAAGGGTTTAAAGAAAATAAAGTTATTTTCAAACATGGCTTGAGAAATGGTCTTCTGCCTGTTATTACAATTTTCGGATTGATGATTCCTTCATTTATTGGAGGTGCTGTCGTGGTTGAACAGATTTTTACTTGGCCTGGATTAGGGAAATTATTTATTGATTCGGCATTCTCTAGAGATTATCCGGTTATTATGGCCATGACTGTTATTTCTGCTGTTTTGGTTGTACTGGGAAACTTGATTGCGGATATTTTGTATGCATTAGTTGATCCGCGAATTGAATATTAAAAGGGGGAGGCACATATGGCACATCCAAACACTGCGGCTCCCTCTAATGAGGTAAAGCTAAAAGAAAATATTAGAAAAAAACCAGAAACAATGACTAGGATCTTTTTTGAGAAGTTTTTCAAAAATAAGCTTGCTGTTATAGGTGGTATCATTTTAACAGTTATCATTTTAATGGCGGTCTTTGCCCCTTTTATTGCGCCTTACTCGCCTGAGAGTCAATCTCTTTTAAATAAATTGAAGCCGCCAAGCCCTAAAAATCTAATGGGGACAGATAAGTTTGGACGCGATATATTTACAAGGGTGTTATATGGGGCTCGTGTGTCTTTATTGGTCGGCTTTGTCTCAGTAGTTGGTGCGATTACTATAGGCACCGTTGTTGGCGCCTTAGCAGGGTACTTTAAAGGAATAGTAGATGCTGTATTGATGAGGGCTGTCGATGTAGTCTTATCTATTCCGGATATTTTTCTGCTTATTACCTTAGTGACAATTTTTCAACCGGGAATGGATAAGTTAATTTTAATTTTTTCTCTGACGGGTTGGACTACAACAGCGAGGCTTGTCAGAGGTGAGTTTCTATCTCTTAGGTCAAGAGAATTTGTATTGGCTGCTAAAACAATAGGTACCAAAAATTACAAAATTATTTTTTCGCATATCTTACCGAATTGTATTGGGCCAATAATTGTCTCCGCTACTTTAAAAGTGGGCAGTGTCATTTTAGCTGAATCAACTTTAAGCTACTTGGGCTTCGGAATCCAGCCGCCAATCGCAAGCTGGGGAAATATGCTTCAGGATGCTCAAAACTTTACATTAATGATTCAAGCATGGTGGTACCCATTATTTCCCGGGCTATTTATTTTAATTACCGTTTTGTGCTTCAACTTTGTCGGTGATGGCCTTCGGGATGCACTGGACCCGAAAAATATTAAATAAAAATGAAAACAATATTGGTTACAAAATATAACGAAAACAGAAGAAAAGCAGATCTCTTTTTGTCAGAAAATATACAAAGAGATCTGCTTTTTGTGATTCTTACATAAACCCAGAGATTCCAGATTTCCTCAATCTCTTTGGAATAATTTCTCTGTCCCTTGCCTATACTGTGGACAACAGTTTTTATAAAAGTGAGGGGTTAGAGATGTTATTTCTTCATGATGTGTGGGTCAATTGGTTTGAAGGGGAAGAAAATGGCTACAATGTATGCCACTTTCACGAATGGCGCAAGGAAGATACGGTTGAGCTTTTGGATCAGGTGCCGCTGTTAAGGGTGCCGTCGGTACTGTTTCATTACATAGAAAACGATCTGTCTGAGCTTCCGAAAGGTTTGCTTGAAGACGTACATCAGAAATCGTACATTCGGAAAAACCACGAGCGGACAAAGCTGGAGTATTGTTTTGTCGTAACAGACGGAATTGGCATTTTGGCTGTCGACACGATCGGCTACACGATCCCTGTCAGAAAAAGCCGTCTGATCCCAAGACAGGAGCAGCTCGTTTATGAAATGGTAAAAGATGTGGAGCCTGAAACATATGAATTTGAGCCAAAGAAGCTGGAATCCTCCAAAGAATATCACATTTTATCATTAGCGCCAGAGCACGTCAGAGGACTAACAAGAAAAGAGCGGCAAATCAAGCAGCTGATGTTTATGGCGCTTGACCAATTAAAAGGGCTGAAAAACCGCGCTGAAATCGGCTACTGGTACACAGAGTGGAACCCGCATATGTATGAACAAATCAAACGGATGAGCTTTGAAGAGATTTGGGACATGCTGTATAACGAAACAATTGAAGGCTGGTCGGACAAGCATCTGGCTTTTTGCGAAAATCTGATAAAAGGACAGCCTTTTTTCGAAAAGCTATGGGAAATGGAAAACGAATCAAAGGTAAACTGAAAAAAACCGCTCTTTGCATAGAGCGGTTTTTTTGATCAGCGTCTTTTTCGGCCAAGACCCATGGCGTTCTCCATTTTTTTCAGCATTTTGTTCGCTGTCCGGTTCGCCCGTTCCGCGCCTTCATCAAGAATCCGGTCTAATTCATCAGATTCAATCAGTTCATGATAGCGGTCCTGAATCGGTTTTAATGCGTTAACCACGACTTCTGCCAAATCACCTTTAAACTCGCCGTAGCCTTTCCCTTCGTACTTTGCTTCAAGCTCCTCAATTGTCGTATTGCCGAGGATTGAATAAATCGTAAGAAGGTTGGAAACGCCCGGTTTGTTTTCTTTATCAAATTTTACAATGCCTTCAGAATCTGTTACAGCACTTTTGATTTTCTTTTCAAGGAGCTTCGGTTCATCCAGCAATGTAATATAAGCTTTCTGGTTCGGATCGGATTTGCTCATTTTCTTCAGCGGATCATTCAGAGACATGATGCGTGCGCCGACTTTTGGGATTTTCACTTCCGGAATGGTAAAGATGTCGTTATATTTTTTGTTGAAGCGTTCCGCGAGATTCCGCGTCAGCTCAAGGTGCTGCTTTTGATCCTCGCCGACAGGCACAAGATCCGTTCCGTACAGCAGAATATCAGCGGCCATCAGCGGCGGATACGTTAACAGGCCGGAAACGACGGCTTCATTGCCTTTGGATTTATCCTTAAATTGGGTCATCCGTTCAAGCTCGCCGATATATGCGACACACTGCAACATCCATCCGGCCTGCGCATGCGCGGGAACCTCTGACTGAATAAACAATGTTGCTTTTTCTGGATCAAGTCCGACAGCTAAGTAAAGCGCCGCCAGATTGCGGATATTCTTTCTTAGCTGAAGCCGGTCTTGAGGCACGGTAATCGCATGCTGATCCACGATGCAAAAATAGCTGTTATAATCATGCTGCAGTTCGACAAACTGCTTCATTGCACCGATATAGTTGCCGAGCGTAACGGAGCCGCTTGGCTGAATGCCTGAAAAAATCGTTTGTTTCATAAAAAATCAACCTCATTTCTTAAAACGTAATAAAAAAGGCTCATTCTTCCCCTGTAAAAAAGGGACGAATGAACCGTGGTACCACCCTGATTATTCCATTAAAATGGAATCACTCTGACGTTTGTAACGGAGTCTGCTCCGGCTGAGCCTACTTTTCGGGTTCGGTCAGCTGCTCCAAAGTCCATTCCACATTGCCCGTTATCTGCTCCCAGCACCGCAGACTCTCTTCAAACGGGTGAAATGTGTACTACTCTTTTTCATAGCACGCTTTTCTTTTGATTGCTTCATTATAAATCAATTATAACCAATTGTCATCATGAAAAAACATTCTTTTTTCCAGTAACATTGTAATGATATAAATACCAGGGGAGCTGTAAAACCCCTAAATGATAACTGCTATCAGCGTGAAAATAACAAGATATTATATGTAAAAAGCAATATGAGCAAAAAAACCATAAAATAGTTTTTAATCAATTTATGCTTTAAATGGTAGAAGGATATTATGTTCGTGGAAGAAAAACTAACGAAGTTTAAATATTTTAAATTGATAAAATAATATTGCAATAAATTATTTGTTTCATTATAATGAACTTGTTCACTCTATTGTTACAGCTTTTTTACAAAAATAATCAGAAAAGACGGAACAGAATAAAAGTTATGGAAACTCAGGTTCATTTGTCTGATATTTCTGAGGATTTAGCCGTAAGGAGCTGAAAAAATTATTATTAGGGGGTTTGCGAATTGAAAAAACGTTGGTCGATTGTCACGTTGATGCTCATTTTCACACTCGTGCTGAGCGCTTGCGGCTTTGGCGGCAGCGGGTCAAACGGTGAAGGGAAAAAGGACAGCAAAGGAAAGACGACACTTAACATTAATATTAAAACTGAGCCGTTCTCATTACATCCGGGATTGGCAAATGATTCAGTATCAGGCGGTGTCATCCGTCAGACTTTTGAAGGATTGACACGTATCAATGCAGATGGTGAGCCTGAAGAAGGCGCTGCTTCTAAAATTGAAACGAGCAAAGATGGAAAGACATATACATTTACAATTCGTGATGGTGCAAAATGGTCAAACGGCGACCCTGTAACAGCACAAGACTTTGAATATGCTTGGAAATGGGCGCTTGATCCTAATAACGAATCACAATACGCTTACCAGCTCTACTACATAAAAGGTGCTGAAGCGGCGAATACCGGCAAAGGCAGCCTTGATGATGTGGCAGTAAAAGCTGTAAATGACAAAACGCTGAAGGTTGAATTAAATAACCCGACTCCATATTTCACTGAATTAACTGCGTTCTACACGTATATGCCGATCAACAAGAAAATTGCAGAGAAAAATAAAAAGTGGAACACAAATGCCGGAGATGATTACGTATCAAACGGACCGTTCAAAATGACGGCATGGAAACACAGCGGATCTATCAAACTTGAAAAAAATGACCAGTATTGGGATAAAGACAAAGTCAAACTGAAGAACATTAATATGGTTATGATCAACAATAACAATACTGAACTGAAAAAATTCCAAGCTGGCGAACTTGATTGGGCCGGTATGCCGCTCGGACAGCTTCCGACAGAATCTCTGCCTACCTTGAAAAAAGACGGTTCTTTACATGTTGAGCCGATTGCAGGTGTCTATTGGTACAAATTCAACACTGAGGCTAAGCCGTTAGACAACGTAAATATCCGTAAAGCTTTAACATATTCGCTTGACCGTCAATCGATTGTTAAAAACGTTACACAGGGAGAGCAAATCCCGGCAATGGCTGCGGTGCCGCCGACAATGAAGGGATTTGAAGATAACAAAGAAGGCTACTTCAAAGACAACGATATCAAAACGGCAAAAGAATACCTTGAAAAAGGCCTGAAAGAAATGGGCTTGAGTAAGGCATCTGACCTGCCGAAAATCAAATTGTCTTATAACACTGATGAAGCACATGCGAAAATCGCTCAAGCTGTACAAGAAATGTGGAAGAAAAATTTAGGCGTGAATGTTGAGCTTGATAACTCAGAATGGAATGTATATATTGATAAACTCCACAGCCAAGACTATCAAATCGGCCGTATGGGCTGGCTCGGCGACTTCAATGATCCTATTAACTTCCTTGAATTGTTCCGTGACAAGGACGGAGGAAATAACGATACTGGCTGGGAAAATCCAGAATTCAAAAAGCTTCTGAACCAGTCACAAACTGAAACAGATAAAACAAAACGTGCAGCGCTGCTGAAAAAAGCAGAAGGTATTTTCATTGATGAAATGCCAGTTGCCCCAATCTATTTCTATACAGATACTTGGGTACAGGATGAAAACTTAAATGGTGTTATCATGCCAGGTACTGGTGAGGTTTATTTCAGAAACGCATATTTTAAATAAGGCTTCGTCTGAAAATAAAAGACCTCAAGGTATATGGGGAGAAAAACCCCATATACCTTTCTTACTGATGGAGTATAAAAATGTAAAAACCATGGAGGTGTTCCCCCTTGCTAAAATATATCGGAAGACGCTTAGTCTATATGATTATCACACTATTTGTGATTGTAACTGTGACATTCTTCTTAATGCAAGCAGCACCGGGCGGGCCATTTTCAGGTGAGAAAAAGCTTCCGCCTGAAATTGAAGCAAACTTAAATGCGCATTATGGCTTGGACAAGACGCTGTTTGTACAATATGTCAGTTATTTGAAATCAGTTGCAATGTGGGATTTCGGACCGTCATTTAAATATAAAGGTCAGAGTGTTAACGACCTGATCAGTTCAGGTTTCCCCGTTTCATTCACTCTTGGAGCAGAAGCTATTCTCCTCGCTTTAGCGTTAGGTGTATTGTTTGGGGTCATTGCAGCCCTTTACCATAATAAGTGGCAGGATTATACCGTCGCGATTTTAACAATCTTTGGTATTTCAGTTCCGAGCTTTATCATGGCGGCTGTTCTGCAATATGTGTTCTCCATGAAGCTTGGGCTGTTTCCGGTCGCGGGGTGGGAGTCCTGGGCATACACCTTTTTGCCTTCAATCGCACTTGCTTCCATGCCGATGGCGTTTATTGCCAGACTTTCCCGTTCAAGCATGATCGAAGTGTTAAACAGTGATTATATCCGTACAGCGAAAGCGAAAGGGCTGTCCCGCCCAGCGGTTACAGTGCGGCACGCCATTCGAAACGCGCTTTTGCCAGTTGTTACATACATGGGCCCGATGGCCGCGCAGGTCTTAACGGGGAGCTTCATTATAGAAACCATTTTTGGGATCCCAGGGCTTGGTGCACACTTCGTAAACAGTATTACAAACCGTGATTATACAGTCATTATGGGTGTAACGGTGTTCTTCAGTGTCATCCTGTTATTGTGTGTATTAATCGTAGATGTGTTATACGGCATTATTGATCCAAGAATCAAGCTTTCCAAAGCAAAGAAAGGAGCCTAGGCCATGCAGAACATTCCAAAAAACATGTTTGAACCAGCCGCAGCGAATGCCGGCGATGCAGAAAAAATAAGTAAAAAGAGCCTTTCCCTCTGGAAAGATGCGATGCTTCGCTTCCGCAGCAATAAGCTTGCAATGGTCGGGCTTATCATTATCGTGCTCATTATCCTTATGGCGATTTTTGCGCCGATGTTCTCAAGGTATGATTATTCAACTACTAATCTCTTAAATGCGGATAAGCCGCCTTCAAAAGATCATTGGTTCGGAACAGATGACCTTGGACGGGACATTTTCGTCCGTACATGGGTAGGAGCTCGAATCTCAATCTTTATCGGTGTTGCAGCCGCTGTTCTTGATTTGCTGATCGGCGTCATTTGGGGAAGCATTTCAGGATTCCGCGGAGGCAGAACCGATGAAATTATGATGCGTATCGCTGATATCCTTTGGGCAGTTCCTTCATTATTAATGGTTATCTTACTGATGGTTGTTCTTCCGAAAGGGCTATTTACAATTATTATTGCCATGACGATTACGGGCTGGATTAATATGGCCAGAATTGTACGCGGACAAGTGTTGCAGCTGAAGAATCAGGAGTATGTGCTTGCTTCACAGACACTTGGTGCAAAAACATCCCGTCTTCTGTTTAAACATATCGTGCCAAACGCAATGGGTTCTATTTTGGTCACGATGACATTGACAGTTCCTACTGCGATTTTCACAGAAGCCTTTTTAAGCTATTTGGGACTTGGTGTTCCGGCTCCGCTGGCAAGCTGGGGAACGATGGCTTCTGACGGATTGCCTGCATTGACCTATTATCCGTGGCGTTTATTCTTCCCTGCCGGATTTATCTGCATTACAATGTTTGGCTTTAACGTTGTCGGCGACGGATTAAGAGACGCATTGGATCCTAAGTTACGTAAATAAGGGAGTGATACGGGTGACACGCCTATTAGAAGTAAAAGATTTAGCGATATCATTTAAAACATATGGCGGAGAGGTTCAGGCGATCCGCGGAGTGAATTTCCATCTGAATAAAGGAGAGACGCTGGCCATCGTCGGAGAATCAGGTTCCGGAAAAAGTGTGACCTCTCAAGCGATCATGAAGCTGATTCCAATGCCTCCGGGTTATTTTAAGCGCGGTGAGATCTTGTTTGACGGCAAGGATCTGGTGCCGCTATCTGAAAAAGAGATGCAAAATGTCCGGGGGAAAGAGATCGGGATGATATTCCAGGATCCGATGACCTCTTTAAATCCGACGATGAAGGTCGGTAAACAAATTACGGAAGTGCTTTTTAAACACGAGAAGATCTCAAAAGAAGCGGCGAAAAAACGCGCCGTTGAGCTGCTGGATTTAGTCGGAATCCCGATGCCGGAAAAACGGGTCAATCAATTTCCGCATGAGTTTTCGGGCGGGATGAGACAGCGAGTTGTCATTGCCATGGCGCTTGCGGCGAATCCGAAGCTACTGATCGCCGATGAGCCGACGACTGCTCTTGATGTAACGATCCAAGCACAAATTCTGGAATTGATGAAGGATTTACAAAAGAAAATTGACACGTCAATCATCTTTATCACACACGATCTTGGTGTTGTGGCTAACGTTGCTGACCGGGTCGCTGTCATGTACGCGGGACAAATTGTAGAAACCGGTACGGTAGACGAGATCTTCTACGATCCGAGACATCCGTATACTTGGGGGCTGCTGGCATCTATGCCGACACTGGAAAGCTCAGGAGAGGAACAGCTGACTGCAATCCCGGGCACGCCTCCTGATTTGACAAACCCGCCAAAAGGAGATGCTTTTGCACTGCGGAGCTCTTACGCGATGAAAATCGATTTTGAACAGGAGCCGCCAATGTTTAAGGTGTCTGATACTCATTATGTCAAATCGTGGCTGCTTCATCCTGACGCGCCAAAGGTAGAGCCGCCTGAAGCGGTAAAAGCGAAAATGCGGAAACTGGCAAACACGTATGAAAAACCTGTCTTAGTGAGAGAAGGTGAATAAATTGACTGAGAAACTATTAGAAATCAAACATTTAAAACAGCACTTTGTCACGCCGAGAGGAACGGTTAAGGCTGTAGACGATTTATCATTTGATATCTATAAAGGTGAAACATTAGGGCTGGTTGGTGAATCTGGCTGCGGTAAATCAACAACAGGCCGAAGCATTATTCGGCTTTACGAAGCGACCGATGGAGAGGTGCTGTTCAACGGAGAAAATGTGCACGGGAAAAAATCGCGGAAAAAGCTGCTGGAATTCAACCGCAAAATGCAGATGATTTTCCAAGACCCATACGCATCACTGAATCCGAGAATGACAGTTGCAGATATTATTGCTGAGGGTCTCGATATTCATAAGCTGGCGAAAACGAAAAAAGAGCGGATGCAGCGGGTCCACGAGCTCTTGGAAACAGTCGGTTTAAACAAGGAACACGCGAACCGCTATCCGCATGAATTTTCCGGCGGCCAGCGTCAAAGAATCGGGATTGCCAGAGCTCTTGCTGTTGATCCGGAATTCATTATTGCGGATGAACCGATTTCGGCTTTGGATGTATCCATTCAGGCGCAGGTCGTGAATTTAATGAAAGAACTGCAAAAAGAAAAAGGGCTCACTTACCTGTTTATTGCCCACGATTTATCGATGGTCAAATACATCAGCGACCGCATCGGAGTCATGTATTTCGGGAAACTGGTTGAGCTTGCGCCGGCAGATGAGCTTTATGAAAACCCGCTTCACCCATATACAAAGTCATTGCTTTCAGCGATTCCGCTTCCTGATCCGGACTATGAGAGAAATCGTGTCCGCCAGAAATACGATCCGTCCGTCCATCAATTAAAGGATGGGGAGACGATGGAATTCCGTGAAGTCAAACCGGGACATTTTGTAATGTGTACGGAAGCAGAATTTAAAGCTTACTCATGATTCATCAATCCTTCAAGATAAATGTCTTGAAGGATTTTTTTGCGCCTACATAGAAAGTGAGAATGATAACATTTACAAGTAGAGGAAAAAGCGGAGGCGAAATACGATTCAATTTCTGCATAACAAAAATGTTTTTGCACTGCTACTGTCTCAATCTCTTCAATCTTTAGCAGGAGTCCTTGTCACAATCGTTTTAATGGTCCGGGTCTATCAAATGACAGACTCTGTCTTTTTGGCTGGTCTTGTTTTATCGTTCATGTCGTTTGCGAGTATAGCGGCAAGCTTTTGCATCTCTCCGGTGCTTCGCAATCTTGGTTTTAAAAAGGTGCTTGTGTTCGCAAATCTGCTGAGGGCGGTCTTTACAATACTAATGGCATACAGCGTCAGTCATCACGGACAGGTTTTCTTTTGGATAACGCTGCTGTTTGTCTTCTGTTTTTCCTTTGCGGGCGCCTTTTTTCAGCCGGCAAGATTCGCGCTGCTGCCGATTATTGTTCCAAAAGAGCAATATGTGAAAGCGAACGGTGTGATCTCCCTCTCGAATCAATTGTTTTTAACAGCAGGCTGGGGCCTAGGCGGCCTTCTGACGTATGCCGTACCGTTTGAACTCGTTGTAGGTGCAGCCATTTGCCTGTTTGTTCTTTCGGGGGTTTCCATCAGTTTGCTCCATATAAATGAAGAAGAGACTGATGAAAAAGCTGAAACAGCATCTGCCAGGAGTATATGGAAGGATTTAATGATCATCCCGGTTGTAAGAGATATTACTGTAATGGACATGATAGAAGCTTTGGCGGGTTCAGTTTGGTCGTCTGCTATTCTTCTCGCATTCACTGCGGCTGTTTTGCATGAAACAGAGGTGTGGTGGGGAATGTTTAACGCTTCTTATTTTATAGGTGCAATTGTCGGCAGTGTGATTGCCATTTGTTTTTCTGCTTTTTTTGAGCAGAACATTGGCTATGCGATTATGTTCAGCTCGCTTGTGATGTCGGCGCTGACCCTTTTGTTTTCATTTTCTCCAATTCCGTTTTTATGCGCTCTGGCTTGTGCTGCAATGGGGCCTTTTTATCAGGTGCGTGATATTTGCCAGGAAACCGTGCTGCAGGAGGCCATTCCGGAACAGAAGCGTATCGGGATCATGGCTGCCAAAAATGCGATTTTGACTCCTTGGTCAGGCATCACCTACTCCATCATGGGGCTCGTGGCTGATGCGGCTGGTGCGAAAACGGCTTTTATCACGGCTGGAGTATTGTATGGCATGACGTTTCTTATTGCACTGGCACAGCCCCGCTTGCTTCATTACAAGCGGGAAAGCCGCGCTCAATGAGAGCTTTTTGCATACGCTTCAAAATGAACGAAGCATCCGGCTCCGGTTTTTGCTGAAAAAAAATGAAACCATGGCGGAAGTTCGTACGTCTTTATAGATGTAAAACTGTTTAAACAAGAAGAAATGGGGTATATCTAAAAGTATGAAGACAATGAACTCATAAGGAGCAAATCAATGAACTGGTACGAAAAGCTTAGCGAGTACTTTCCAATTGAAGAAATGAAATCAAAAGCGCATATGGAAGCTCTTCTGAAAGAGCGGAGCGATATTTATCATAAAGACGAAGGCAAACATCATATACTAATGTTTGCGGAATTCGATTCTTTTATCTTTGTTGATTATCTGTATGTGTCTAAGGATGCAAGAGGGCAGGGGCTTGGCGGCAAATTGATCGCAAAGCTCAAAAAGAAAAATAAGCCGATCTTGCTCGAGGTGGAGCCTGTGGATGAAGATGATGCTGATACAGAAAAACGCCTGAGGTTTTATCAAAGAGAGCATTTCAAGCATGCTCAGTCAATTGGGTACCGGCGCCGGTCATTGGCTACGAATGAAGTAAACAAGATGGAGATTCTGTACTGGTCACCGAAAACAGAATCAGAAGAAGAAATTCTTGAAGCCATGAAACAGACATATGAAAACATTCATACTTATAAAGATGAGAAATGGTACGGGGAATCGTACGAAAAAACAGATGAGGTCTTGAAACTCATTGATGAAGAAAAACAAAAAAATATTTTCGATCAGTTAAGCTAATTGAGAATCAGAACATATCATTAAAATTAAAAATTTGCTGGATTGACACATTTTTTTCTTAGGATACTGTTCACACTTACTTTTTTATAGTATAATACCTATAAAGATTCCTTTTTTAGAGTAATTTCAATTTAAGAATAAAATAGATGTTCATCCTACTAATTAGAGGAGTGAAGATGAATGGTTACATTATACACATCACCAAGCTGTACTTCATGCAGAAAAGCGAGAGCGTGGCTCGAGGAGCACGATATTCCATTTGAAGAAAGAAACATTTTCTCTGAACCTTTATCTATTGATGAAATAAAACAAATTCTTCGAATGACTGAGGACGGAACAGATGAAATCATTTCAACCCGTTCAAAAGTATTCCAAAAACTGAATGTGAACGTTGAATCTATGCCGCTGCAAGATTTGTACCGCTTGATCAACGAGCACCCAGGTTTGCTTCGCCGTCCGATCATCATCGACGAAAAACGTTTGCAAGTTGGATACAACGAAGACGAAATCAGACGTTTCCTGCCAAGAAAAGTCCGCTCTTTCCAATTAAGAGAAGCACAGCGTTTGGCAAACTAATAGATCGTAACATCAAAAGAAGGCTGAGTCATCAGCCTTCTTTTATTTTTCAACCTGCTGATAATAAATACTCGCAAGGATGACAAACGCGACCGTTAAAATGGGGAGGAGCGTTTCAACTGCGCCGTGCTGCGCCATAAAAAAAGACAGCTTTTTGTCCCTGACAATCATTTCTCCGCCGGTATAAGCAAGCAGCCCGCTTCCCGCGTAAATCAGGAGGGGTATTTTCTCAAGTGCAATGTGGATGAGTTTGCTGCCCCAAATAATAACCGGCACCGATACACATAAACCTATAATAACGAGAGAAAACTCACCGTGTGACGCACCCGCAACCGCTATGACGTTATCCAGCGACATAAAGAGATCTGCAAGCACAATCGTTCGTATTGCTCTCCACAGGGAGGTGCTGCTTTTGATGTGCTGCGTGTCTTTTTTTTCAATCAGCAGCTGATAGCCTAAATACAGCAGGAAAATTCCGCCGGCGCATTGCAAGAAAGGAATGTTCAAAAGATATACGGCTGCGCTTGTTAATCCGATTCTCATGGCAACGGCAATAAATGTTCCGATAATAATGGCTTGCTGTCTTTGCTTGTCCGGCAAATTTCTGCTGGCCATGGCAATGACGACCGCATTATCTCCGCCAAGGATCAGATCGATTCCAACAATGACAAGCAGAGAAATCAGATAGTCATGCTCCATGAATCGGCACCTCGCTTTCGTTCCATCGCTTGTACTACTACTATATGAGACAGGTCGTATTTTATGATATCAGCCGCAGATCTGCCGTTTTTTAGGCAAAGGTGCATTTTTATTTCTTTTGTGACTGTTTTATCATAAAATAGAAATACAAAGGAATTCACACTGGCCTTGCTTCAAGGTTAAGATGTGGACGGAATGGGTAAAGTGTAGTAAAGTACAATTAATCGGGAGCTTAGATGTCCCTTCAACATCTTATATAGAAGGGAAGGTTGGCAAATGGAAATTGAAAGAATTAACGAGCATACAGTAAAATTTTATATGTCTTACGGAGATATTGAAGATCGCGGTTTTGACAGAGAAGAAATTTGGTATAACCGTGAGCGCAGTGAAGAATTGTTCTGGGAAGTCATGGATGAAGTTCATGAGGAAGAGGAATTCGCTGTGGAAGGCCCTCTTTGGATCCAAGTTCAGGCTCTGGACAAAGGATTAGAAATCATCGTCACAAAAGCCCAGCTTTCCAAAGACGGACAAAAGCTCGAACTGCCGATTCCTGAGGATAAAAAGCAAGAACCAGCATCTGAGGATCTTGACGCCTTGCTGGATGATTTCCAGAAAGAAGAGCAAGCCGTCAATCAGGAAGAGAAGGAGCAAAAGCTTCAATTTGTCTTGCGGTTTGGCGATTTTGAGGATGTTATTTCTCTATCTAAATTGAACGTTAACGGAAGCAAAACGACTTTATATTCGTTTGAGAACCGATATTATTTATATGTAGATTTTTGCAATATGACTGATGAAGAGGTTGAAAATCAGCTAAGCATCCTGTTGGAGTACGCAAATGAATCCTCAATCAGCATACACCGTCTTGAAGAGTACGGCAAGCTGATTATTTCAGAGCATGCTCTAGAAACGATAAAAAAACACTTTGCATCATAGCAAAGCCGATTTCTTTCCGGAAATCGGCTTTTTTTTATGCGCTGAAATGCCATTTTTGAGAACTGAAATCAACATCATACATCCAGGCGAAAAATACAGCCAACAGGAGTTGATCATCTTTTCCAGAAAGTATACCTCATCTGGAAAGGAGAGATGACAAGTGTTTAGTGCTGTGACTGAAGACGGCCAAATGGTTCACCTTCTAGGCGCTCAGCGAAGCCAGAAATTTAAGCAGAGACGATTCTTCTGTCCGGCGTGCGGGGGAGAGCTTGATGTGAAGCTCGGACTTCAAAAAGCGCCGCATTTCGCCCATAAACAGAACAAGTCCTGCTCGATAGACATAGAACCGGAAAGCGCCTATCACTTAGAAGGAAAAAGACAGCTGTATGTATGGCTGAAAACGCAACAGGCTTCTCCACTATTAGAACCGTATATCAAGAAAATCAATCAAAGACCCGACATCATGGCAAAGTTCAAGAGACACATGCTTGCTGTTGAGTATCAATGTGCCAATCTTGCTCCCGATGTCTTTCAAAAGCGGACAGAGGGCTTCAAACAAGAAGGAATCATCCCGCAGTGGATTGTGGGAAACAGCCGCTTAAAACGAACTGCTCCATCCTTTTATCAGCTTTCTGCTTTCCATTGGCAGTTTATCAATGCGAGCCCATACAGGGAACTGATCTGTTATTGCCCGGAAACGCGTTCTTTCCGCCGGCTCAGCCATATCATCCCGTTTTACACAAACCATTCTTATTCCTCCGTTCAAATGATCCCTATCCATCGGGCAGGTGTAAAAGATCTTTTTTTCACTGAACCGATGCCCTCATTTCAATACTCCGGCTGGACAAAAGCGATTCACCGTTTTCGCCATAAACCCCACCGGTTCATCTCCAAGGAAACAAATCGCCTCAGGCTCCTGTTTTATGAAAAGCGGCAGACGCCCCTTTCTTTTCTTCCGACTGAAGTGTTTGTTCCTGTTATAAAAGGGGCTGTTTTTCATAGTCCGGTTTTTGTGTGGCAGGGGTTTCTATATCTGTTTATTACGGATCTTGGATATAAAGGCGCGCCAATTCGCTTTTCCGCCGTTTTACAGCAGTGCAAACTGCACATTTATAAAAAGAACATTTCGCTCAGATACGAATGCAGCGAAGATTGTCTTTCAGAAGCGGTGAAACAGTACATTGATTTTTTGTGCAAGAAGGGATTTTTAAGGGAGACTCAGAAAGAAATATATGTGCTGAATCAGCCTAAAGAGGGTATACGCTCAATACAGGATCTCATGGAAAGAGACCGCAGCTGTTTTATAGAATGAGTTTGTCTCATTTGGCTCACCCTAAGACAAAGGTGGTGGGCTGGCTGTGAGAGGCACAAAAGGAAAGGTTTTTCGTGTTTTTACTGCCTTTTTGGCATTCGTTCTCTTCATTACTGCATATGATTTGACAAAAGGCAGTGAAAAACCGGAAGATATTCACAACACAAGTTTATTGAGAAACAGCGGTTTTTTCAATTGGCTTGAATCAAAGAAAACGAGGGGGATCACCATGGCTGAGGAAAAAAAAGCAAATCAACTGCCTGACAGAAGTGAGGTAAAGGCAGAAGACACATGGAGACTTGAGGATATTTTTCCTAATGATGAGGCCTGGAATAAAGAATTTCAAGCTGTAAAAGAATTAATTCCTAATTTATCTAAGTATAAAGGAAAGCTGGCAGATTCAGCCGATTATTTGTACGAGGCTCTTACGTATCAAGATAAAGTGATGGAGCGGCTGGGCAGGCTTTACACATATGCGCATATGCGCTCTGACCAAGATACCGGGAACTCTTTTTATCAGGGGCTGAATGACAAGGCGGGAAACTTGTATACACAGGCCGCAAGCGCGACAGCTTATTTGGTTCCTGAAATTTTATCCATAGAAGAAGACAAACTGCAGCAGTTTATTCTTGAAAAAGAAGAACTGAAACTGTACTCCCATGCGATTGAGGAGATTACAAAAGAACGCCCGCACGTGCTGAGTGAGAAGGAAGAGGCACTGCTTGCTGAAGCTTCTGAAGTGCTGGGTTCATCTTCCAATACGTTCAGCGTGTTAAATAATGCCGAAATTACATTCCCTTCCATAAAAGATGAAGAGGGAAATGAAAAACAGATCACTCACGGGAACTTTATTAATTTCTTAGAAAGTGAAAACCGTGAAGTCCGCAAAAATGCCTTTGATGCAGTATATAAAACATACGGTCAATATAAAAACACAATGGCCACTACTCTAAGCGGCACAGTGAAAAAGGACAACTTCTATGCGAGAGTGAAAAAATACAAGTCAGCGCGTGAAGCTGCGCTTTCTAACAACAGTATTCCTGAGGAAGTATACGACAATCTCGTCAAAACGATTAATAAGCATTTGCCGCTCCTGCACCGCTACATCGCGCTGAGAAAGAAAGTGCTTGAACTTGATGAAGTGCATATCTATGATCTGTATACACCGCTTGTAAAGGATGCGGGGATGAAGGTCACGTACGAGGAAGCCAAAGATTACATGCTGAAAGGTCTTGCACCTTTAGGGGAAGAGTACGCCTCCATCTTAAAAGAAGGGCTGGAAAACCGATGGGTCGACGTTTACGAAAATAAAGGCAAACGCAATGGCGCTTATTCATCAGGATCTTACGGCACGAATCCGTATATTTTGATGAACTGGCATGATAACGTCAATAATCTCTTTACGCTCGTGCATGAGTTTGGACATTCCGTACACAGCTACTATACGAGAAAGCACCAGCCATATCCATACGGAAATTACAGCATCTTTGTCGCGGAAGTTGCGTCAACGACTAACGAAGCGCTCCTTGGCGAATACCTGCTGAACAATTTAGAGGATGAAAAACAGCGTTTATATATTCTCAACCATATGCTTGAAGGCTTCAGAGGAACAGTTTTCAGACAAACGATGTTTGCTGAATTTGAACATCTGATCCATACAAAGGCGCAAGAAGGGGAGCCGCTTACACCTGAGCTTCTGACAAATGTCTATTACGATCTGAATAAAAAGTATTTCGGAGACGGCATGGTGATTGATAAGGAAATCGGCCTTGAATGGTCGCGGATTCCGCACTTCTATTACAATTACTATGTATATCAGTATGCGACAGGGTACAGCGCTGCCCAAGCGTTAAGCAGCCAGATTTTGAAAGAAGGAAAGCCGGCGGTTGACCGTTATATTGACTTCCTGAAAGCGGGAAGCTCACAATACCCGATTGATGTCCTGAAAAAAGCGGGCGTTGATATGACGTCTCCAGAGCCGATCGAAGCTGCGTGCAAAATGTTTGAAGAAAAACTGGATGAAATGGAAGAGCTGCTGATAAAAGTCAAGCAGTCTTAAAAAAAGAAAGCCTGTGCAGAAATGATGCACAGGCTTTTTTAAAACCCTTTAAAGGTTTTCCGGTGGTTCAGGCGGTAAAGGGTAAACAAAATAGACAGAAACAGCAGAGGAGAGGTAATATAAAGCGGCAGCATATGCATCATGCCTAATACATTCAAAAAGAAAAAAACGGCAATGCACACAATTGAAATCACAGTATACATCATGGCGGTCCCCCTCGTCCTTTTTCCTTATTAGGATATGAATGAATGTACTTCGTTATGTTTTGTGACAAAAATATGAACATTAAGCATATAGGTTGTCAAAAGTCGACACCTTTTGTTATCATAAGGATGTGAAATTGATCACAAACAAACATTACCCCTTTGTTTGACCGTGAAAAATTTCTCCCATCCCCTTTGTTGTCGTTAAGACATATGAAACCGCGCTTATCCCGGCGCGGTTTCTTTAGTGTTACGAACAGAACGTATGTTTGATATCGGCGCAAAAAAACAGCCTCAAGCATATACACGCCTGCGGCTATTTTTCACATGATTGATATTCATCAGAATAAGTGCTGAGAGACTTCCAAAACATTCCGTGTTTGGCTTCCACTTTGGCAACCTTTTTAGCAAACGCCAATTTTTTCATTTCTTTTTCTACCTCTTCTAGGCTCAGGTCGTATACAAGAGCAATTTCCTTCGAGGCAACGAAGCGGAAATATTCAATAAAACATTCCAGAGGCGGTGTTTCCGACGGCTTCGGCTCGTCGCCCAGCATCTCAAATAAGATTTCTTCATATACATCATATGAATAGCTGCCGGGTACTTTAAGTCCTTCGTCCTCATGCTGTGTATTGAAAAACGTCAGCGTCGGATTGACGGAAACATCCATTTCAGCAGCAATTTTCATGTCGCATTGAAGCGCCTTGACCGCGCTTTGAGAATGCAGATCTTTTTTGAATTCTTCAAGATCAAGACTCGTTTTTTCCGCAATTTCCAAAAGCACGTTTTCATCCGTAATATTTTTCTTTGAAACAAACAGGCTCTCCTGCATATTCCTGAGAAATTGCATGCCTGCTTTTCTTCCTTGCAGTTCGGCTGCTTTAAAAGCGAGAGCAGCCATATAAGGCGATGAAAGCGGCTGATCTTGCTCGAGCCAGACATTGCCGTCACACGACATGCCGGAGCGGCTCGCGATCTTTTCCCATGCCTCTGCAAGAAGATGTTTTTTCCGTTTCTTATTTAACGCGGTAAGGCTTGCGGAAGCTATGAGGCGCAAGGTGAAAAAGCGTCCGTATCTGATTTTCAGCTTTTTGATGACGGGCTCTAAGGACCAGCATTCAGGGCATAAAGGGTCTACAAACATGTAAATTTCAAGCGGTTTTTTTGGATGGCCGTGGCAATGGGCGAAGTATAGCTCATGCTGATAGTTTGTCAAGATGATCGATCCTCCGCTTCCGTTTGATTCACCATATGCCTTGCTGTCAATTCCAGCCGGCCAAACAAAAACTCACGAATATCGCCCTCCAGCCCTACATGGTCCATTGCGTCGTTCATACAGCTGAGCCACGCATCAGCTCTCTCGTTTGTAATTGGAAAGGGAAGATGCCTTGCTCTGAGCATGGGGTGGCCGTGTTCCTCTGTATAAAGCGGAGGACCGCCTAAATACTGAGTCAGAAATTGCTTCTGTTTCCTGGCGGTTTCTGTTAAATCGCTCGGAAAAATCGGCTTCAGCAAAGGATGAGACGCGACACGCTCATAAAAAGTATCAACAAGTTGCGATAGAAGTTCCTCTCCAATCGCTTCATAAGGTGCGTTAAACGATTGTCCCATGTTGACTACTCCTTTAAATATGGCTAATAGGAATCATAAATCCTATTGCAAAAAGTAATTTTCTGTATTTCATCATTTCATCTATGATTTATTTTAGCAACAAGGCATCATTTCTACAAACAAACTGCCTTTTATGCGTTTGATCACAAGTTTCGGCTGACAGCCGGGGTTTGTATTTCATATCATATCACATAAAAATCAGGAATGCGTAAGATTTCACTTCGCAAAAAAACCAGAGGGCAAGAGCCGCTCTGGTTACGCGTAATAAGCTGAGGTTATTTTTTTTACATAGTTTTGTGTTTCTTGGAAAGGAGGAATGCCTCCATATCGGTCAACATTTCCCGGTCCGGCGTTGTAAGCCGCTAATGCCATAGACACATTGCCGTCATATTTATCCAGCATTTGTTTTAAATATTTCGTTCCGCCCTCCACATTTTGCTGAGGATCCAGCGGATTAGAAACGCCAAGTGAGCTTGCGGTTGACGGCATCAGCTGCATTAAGCCCATCGCACCTGCTCCGCTTACGGCTTTTGCATTAAAGCCTGATTCCTGCTTGATGACGGCACGGATTAGTTTTTCATCGACGCCATATTTATCAGCGGCTTTTTTAATCGCGCTGTCAATGGAGAAGTCTCCCGAACTGATCTGTTTTGCTTCTTGTTTGTTAGAAGCTGAATCTATAGCAGCTGTTTCGGTGCTGTCTGCCGCTTTTGTGATATAACCTGAATTGCTGTTTGTATATGAGTTAAGCCCATAAGCTGAAAGCAGTGATGGCGCTGTAGAATAAGCGCTGCTCAGCAGGCTGAGCGGGCTTGACGATGCAGAAGATGCTGTTGGTTGCTGCTGAGATGTCAGGCCGTTTGTATATTGGCTGAGCAAAGAGCTGAAGCTTGAGAGCGGGCTTTCCGCATTCTGAGTGCCCGTGCTGTTTGCGTTAGATATGGACTGTAAAGCCTGAAGCTGAAGTAAAGCTGCCCAATTCGTTACATTCACGATGTCATTCCACCTTATATAGACTTTCGTTTTTCTTCATAAAAACGCAGAATTTTATTTTTGGTTTCGCGCTGAGGAATGCTGAATTTCTGAAGCAGCTTCTCAAAGGCTTGTTGGCCCTCATGCCAGTCTGCCGCTTCAAATTCGATTTCATAGTCCTCTTTATTTAAATATCGGCTGTGGTCTAAAACTATTAAGCCTTTTTCTGTTTCTTTTTCAGCGCGGTTTGTAGCTAAAGATCCAAAATATTGAATAGCGTCTGAATCGATCTGAAGCTTGTGCAGCTGGTCCTTCACAGGGCCTTCGGGAACTGTAAAGCCGGCAAGATCTGATACCTCTGAAAGCCGCTGGTGCGTTTCCAGCAGCCCCACTTCTGCCGGTTCTTTTAACGTCAGGATATACTCACCGTTCTTTCTTCGAATTCGAAGCGCAGCGTGTTTATGTTTAAGCGCAAAGCTGTCTGTGTCAAAGTAGTGATTCTTTTGATCTGTAAAATCTTTTTCTGTCAGCTGAAGTGCCATTGTTAATTTTTCAAATTCATGTTTGGTCAGCATGTTTTTAAATTCTATTTCAATTTCTTGGCTCATGTTGCTCTTCCTTTCCGCCCTGAAAATCTTATTTTTACTATTATCTCTTGAGATGTTAGGTTTATCAATATCGAGCTTGATATGGTAAAATGAATCTGTACTTTGTTTAAAAAGGAGAGCATTATGCAAAACAGAATCGAAATTTTGAACGCAACATTATCGGATGATCAGCTTCGTCTTGCCTGTGAGACAGAAGGAAACGAAGCGGAACGCAAGCCGTCAGGTCAAATGCTTGTTGATTCTGACCACTTTGCTTTTGTATACATACTTGAATTAGCTGATTCTTTTGAATATGTCATTATAAAGGAACATGTATGGCCGGAACTGAAGCAGGCCCATGCACAAAGAATTCCGGTCGTTTTAGAGGCAGGCGACGAAACCATTGAACTGGCAGGCCTGCATGAGGAGCTGGAGTATCTCTTAGAAAATATTAAAGATAATGCGAACTACGGAGAAGAAATGGAAGAAAAAGTGAAACGCGTGTTTTTATAGAAACTGGTTCGGAATTGGGGGATGTATGATGGATGACAAACAATGGGAGCGTTTTTTAGTGCCGTACCGCCAGGCTGTCGAAGAATTGAAAGTGAAGCTCAAGGGAGTCCGCACGCTTTATGAATACGAGGATGACCATTCACCGGTTGAGTTTGTGACAGGACGCGTCAAGCCTGTGGCGAGCATACTCGAAAAAGCCAGGCGGAAAGGCATACCGATGCATGAAATTGAAACCATGCAGGATATCGCAGGCCTTAGAATCATGTGCCAATTTGTCGATGACATCCAAATCGTAAAAGAGATGCTGTTTGCCAGAAAAGATTTCACCGTGGTGGATCAGAGGGATTATATTGCGGAACATAAAGAGAGCGGATACCGATCATATCATCTTGTCGTGCTGTATCCTTTACAGACGGTGTCCGGAGAAAAGCATGTTCTCGTAGAAATACAGATCCGTACGCTGGCGATGAATTTTTGGGCGACCATTGAGCATTCATTAAATTATAAATACAGCGGAAACATTCCTGAAAAAGTAAAACTAAGGCTTCAGCGTGCTTCTGAAGCGGCTTCCCGGCTTGATGAAGAGATGTCGGAGATCAGGGGTGAAATACAGGAGGCTCAAGCTGCCTTTTCAAGAAAGAAAAAAGGAAGCGAGCAACAATAGGTAAAGGGGAAGAAAAGCATGAAATTTGCCGTATCATCAAAAGGAGATCAAGTTTCTGATATGCTGAAAAGCAAAATACAGGCGTATTTATTGGATTTTGATATGGAACTGGATGAAAATGAACCGGAAATCGTCATTTCAGTCGGAGGCGACGGAACGCTTTTGTATGCTTTTCACAGATACAGCGACCGCTTGGACAAAACAGCATTTGTCGGCGTTCATACGGGTCATCTGGGGTTTTATGCCGACTGGGTTCCTCATGAAATTGAAAAACTTGTTCTCGCGATTGCGAAAACGCCGTACCATACAGTCGAATATCCGCTTCTCGAAGTGATTGTGACTTATCACGAAAACGAGCGGGAAGAAAGATATTTAGCCTTGAATGAATGTACGATTAAAAGCATAGAAGGAAGTCTTGTGGCTGATGTGGAAATCAAGGGACAGCTCTTTGAAACCTTCCGAGGCGACGGCCTCTGCCTGTCAACGCCATCCGGCAGCACAGCCTACAATAAGGCGCTGGGCGGAGCGATTATTCATCCATCTATCAGAGCGATCCAGCTTGCGGAAATGGCTTCTATTAATAACCGCGTATTCCGGACGGTCGGATCACCGCTGCTTCTCCCTTCCCATCATGATTGCATGATTAAACCGAGAAACGAAGTTGACTTTCAAGTGACGATTGACCATTTAACCCTTCTTCATAAGGATGTAAAGTCGATCCGCTGCCAGGTTGCATCCGAAAATGTGAGGTTTGCGAGATTCCGTCCGTTTCCATTTTGGAAAAGAGTCCAGGATTCGTTTATCGGGAAAGGTGAATAGAAAGAGGACGTATCGTGGAGCATTTTTTTATCAGAAAGAACATCACTTCCGCTGAAGACGGGATGACTGTAAAAGAATATGCCGGAGAACTGGGAATTTCGAAACGGCTGCTGACTGATATCAAGTTTGGCGGGGGAGACCTGCTTATCAACGGTGAGCATGTGACGGTCAAATACGTTTTGAGAGAAGGGGATCTTCTTGTCGTGAAGTTTCCTGAGGAACAGGTGAGCGAGACGCTATTGGCAGAGCCTGTTCCGCTCGATATCCTGTATGAGGATGAACATGTGCTTGTGATAAACAAGCAGCCGTATGTGTCATCAATTCCTTCGAGAGAGCACCCATCCGGCAGCATTGCCAATGGAATTATCCATCATTATCAAAAAAACGGAGTGCGGGCGACAGTTCATCTTGTCACCCGGCTGGACCGGGATACATCAGGTGTGATGCTTGTTGCTAAGCATCGCTTTGCCCACTCCATTTTATCGTCAGCGCAAAAAAACGGACTTGTGAAACGCCGGTATGCAGCAGTTGTCCACGGGCGGATGACACAGGCGGAGGGAACGATCGATGCCCCGATTGGCAGACATCCTGACAGTATTATTGAACGGAGGGTCACTCCAGACGGCCAGAAGGCTGTTACTCATTTTTATGTCACACGCGCAACTGACGATATCACCTCGGTGACATTGCAGCTTGAGACTGGACGGACCCACCAAATTCGTGTTCATATGAGCTACCTCGGACACCCGCTGTGCGGCGATACACTGTATGGCGGAACGAGACAGAAAATTGGCCGGCAGGCCCTGCACAGCGAGCATCTTTCGTTTATCCATCCGCTGACGCAGGAGAACATGACGTTCCATGCTGCACTGCCTCAAGATATGAAAGAACTGACAAAATCCTAAAACGGTTTACGTTTTAGGATTTTGTCATCTTTTCAGCATGATTGAAAACCCTTGAAGTCTAGGAAGGACGAGCATTGGAGCAGACTTTCACAGGATGTGATGACGGCGGTGTTTAGGCAGGACGCCTGAGAATTTAGCCGCCGTTCCACTCCGTATTGAGCGCCAACGCGCACGAATGCGAGGGTTTGTCGACACGCTAAAAGGAGAGAATCAATGATTCTCTCCTTTTATAGGGGGCGAAATCTTGATTCGTCATAAGGCAGGGAGCTTGGAACAGAGACGGTCTCTATTTCTGGAAAGCGAAAGCCTGTCAGTTTATTTCCGAACACGCAGCCTGTATCGATGTTGATAGTGCGATTGATTTTCCGAGGCTCCTTCACAGGTGTATGGCCGTAAACCACCCAAGCCTTTCCGTTATAGGATGCCGCCCAATCACGTCTGACGGGTCTGCCGTCTGGATACGTTTCACCCGTCACATCGCCATAAAGCACAAAGTCTTTCACTCTGCGGGTATTTTTGCCGATATCGTCAGCCTTTATTCCAGCATGGGCGACAACTAATTCTCCGTTATGTAAGATGTCGTAAAGCGGCGCTGTTTCGTACAGCTTCATAAACTGTTCGCTGACTGCTTTTCTTTCTTCTTTAGAAAGTTCTTCAAGCTCCGCCGCTGTTGTTTCGAGACCATGCATTACTTTCACCGGATTTCCTTTTAAGTAGCGGTACAGTTTATTGCAATGATTTCCCGGGACATAACGCACAGCACCTTTTTCGTAAGCGCCGGCTACAAAGCGGATCACCTCTATCGATTTGGGCCCTCTGTCAGTCAAATCTCCGGCAAAAACAAGCACCCTGCCTTCCTCGTGGACAGGTACTCCATTTTTAATTGTATAGCCAAGCTTTTGGATTAATTCAGTCATTTCGTCATAGCAGCCATGAATATCGCTGATTATATCGTAAGCCATGCGGTATCCTCCTTGCCGATTGTTTTATTTATTATGAAGCAAAGTGCTGTGAGTCATCACAAGCTTTTATGTGCAAATTATAGAAGAATCATTTTCTAAACAGGATTAAGACCTTATTACTTTATTTTTTGTCTTGACCCTTGTTAAAATCGCGTTATGTTTTTTAAAAATGAGGTTCTGTTCTTTGATTGAGAACTGGCATAACCCTGATCTAAAAAGGAGGTTCTGATTATGGCGCATACATCTGTCGCATCTTTAGTTGTTGTACTTATCGTTGCATTTTTGACACCCATCCTTTTGCATCGGTTTAAACTCAGCATCCCGGTTGTTGTTGCTGAAATCATTATGGGGCTGATTATTGGAAAAAGCGGTCTTAATTTAGTTGTGGAGGGTGATACATGGCTCCAGACGCTCTCTATGCTCGGATTTATCTTTTTAATGTTTTTAAGCGGGCTTGAAATTGATTTTTCATCGTTTGAGAAAGGAAAGAAAAAGCAGCTCCTGCCGAACGGAAAGGAAGCGCCTAATACGTTTGCTGCGGCATCTATAATTTTTGCCGGTATTTTTATTTTATCATTGCTGCTGTCCTATGGGTTCGTCTTGGCAGGATTTATCCAAAATGCTTTTTTAATGACGCTTATTATTTCAACGATTTCGTTGGGCGTTGTCGTTCCAACGTTGAAAGAAGAACGGATCATGAATTCAAATATCGGGCAAATTATTTTGCTCGTTGCTGTTATTGCGGATTTGGCCACGATGATTCTTCTTGCTGTTTTTTCTTCTTTATACGGAGAGGACAGCGGAAACATGTGGCTCCTGATGATCCTATTCGCAGCCGGAGTGGTGCTTTACTTTTTCGGCCGGGTCTTTAAACATCGCTCTTTTGTTCAGACCATGTCAAAAGGGACGATCCAGATCGGAACGCGTGCCATTTTTACGTTAATTATCGTACTCGTTGCCCTGTCTGAATCACTAGGGGCAGAAAATATTCTCGGCGCTTTCTTAGCGGGGGTTCTTGTTTCCCTTCTTTCACCAAACAAAGAACTTGTTCAGCAGCTGGATTCATTCGGTTACGGGTTCTTAATACCGATTTTCTTTGTGATGGTCGGCGTGAAGCTGGATATTTGGACTCTTTTCCAAGATCGAACCATTCTAATCATGATTCCGCTCCTGCTGTTGGCGCTGTTAATAAGCAAAATCATTCCGGTCATGTACTTGAAGAAGTGGTATGATAATCGAACAGTTTTGGCGTCTGGTTTCCTGCTGACATCAACCCTTTCGCTCGTGATTGCCGCTGCGACAATCGGCCAGCAGCTTCACGTGATCAGCGCAAATATGTCAGGAGCGCTGATTTTAGTAGCAGTTATTGCCAGTATTTTTACGCCGATCTGTTTTAAAAAATTGTACAAACGGGAGGAGCAGCCGGAGGAGAAAAAGACGATTGCGTTTATCGGCGCCAACCAAATGACTCTGCCTGTTACACTTGAATTGCCGGAGAACGAGTATGACGTGCGTGTTGTGCACGTCTACCAAGAGAATGCAGAGGAAAAGCTGTCAGAATCAGTGTTTACGGTTGAAACGATTTCTGATTATGAGCCTGAAACCCTAGACTCACTCGGTATTTTTGATGCGGATATTCTTGTTGTTGCGACAGGGAATGAAGACATGAATGCCGACATTGCATTACTTGCAAAAGAAAAAGGCACAGAAAGAGTCATTGCCAGCGTCGGATCACCCGAGAATGAAGCAGCTTTGAAGGAGCAGGAGATCAGCATCTTTTCTATTCTGTTGTCGACAAAAACGCTGCTTCGCGCGCTGATAGAAGCTCCTGGCGTCATGAAGCTGCTCACGAACCAGGAGTCTTCGCTGTATCAAATTAATATGGAAAACAGCACATACGACGGTGTCATTTTGCGGGAATTCCCTTTAACAGGCGACGTCATCTTTGTCAGGATTTTCAGAGGTGTGGACAGCATCGTTCCTCATGGGGATACAAGGCTGAAACTGGGAGACCGCTTAATTGTCACCGGATCTCGGGCGTACGTAACGGATCTTAAGAAAACATTGGAAGGTTAAACCTTGACCAAATAGGGATTCGTGTTAATATAGAGGTGCAGAACAATTCAATATGTATTCGTATAACCACTAGGGGTGTCCTTCATAAGGGCTGAGATAAAAGTGTGACTTTTAGACCCTCATAACTTGAACAGGTTCAGACCTGCGTAGGGAAGTGGAGCGGTATTTGTGTTATTTTACTATGCCAATTCCAAACCACTTTTCCTTGCGGGAAAGTGGTTTTTTTATTTATCAGACAGGGGGAATGACGTGTGAAGTTTTCAGAAGAATGCCGCAGTGCAGCCGCAGAATGGTGGGAGGGGAGCTTTGTCCATCCGTTCGTTCAGGGAATCGGTGACGGAACGCTTCCGATTGACCGTTTTAAATACTACGTGCTTCAGGATTCATATTATTTAACGCATTTTGCGAAGGTGCAATCGTTCGGCGCCGCTTATGCGAAGGACCTTTATACAACGGGACGGATGGCAAGCCACGCCCAAGGTACATATGAGGCGGAAATGGCGCTTCATCGCGAATTTGCGGAGCTGTTAGAAATCAGTGAAGAAGAGCGTAAGGCGTTTAAGCCGTCTCCTACGGCGTACTCTTATACATCCCATATGTACCGTTCGGTTTTGAGCGGGAATTTTGCTGAGATATTAGCGGCCCTGCTGCCATGCTACTGGCTGTATTACGAGGTTGGCGAGAAATTGCTGACATGTGATCCGGGGCATCCGATTTATCAGAAGTGGATCAGCACATACGGCGGTGACTGGTTCAAACAGCAGGTTGAAGAGCAAATCAATCGCTTTGATGAGCTGGCGGAAAACAGCACGGAGGAAGTGCGTGCCAAAATGAAAGAGAATTTTGTTATTTCCAGCTTCTATGAATATCAATTTTGGGGAATGGCCTATCGAAAAGAAGACTGGTCCGACCGTGGCATAAAAGAGGTGGAGGAATTTGGAGCTTCACGCCATAACTGATGACTGCAAGCCGGTTGAAGAGTTAGCAAGAGCAATTATAGCTATTCAGAATGAAGTTGATTATATTCACATTCGGGAACGGTCAAAATCGGCCGCCGACATTTTGAAACTGCTCGGGCTTATGTCCGAAGGCGGTGTCGATAAGAGAAAACTGGTCATGAACGGGCGGGTGGATATTGCGCTTTTTTCTACGATTCATCGCGTGCAGCTGCCAAGCAGCAGCTTTTCACCAAAGCAGGTCAGAGCCAGATTTCCTCACCTTCATATCGGACGGTCCGTGCATTCACTGGAGGAAGCGGTTCAAGCAGAAAAGGAAGACGCAGACTACGTGTTGTTCGGCCATGTGTTTGAAACAGATTGCAAAAAGGGTCTTGAAGGCAGAGGTTTGTCTTTGCTGTCAGATATTAAACAGCGGATTTCCATCCCGGTTATTGCCATCGGCGGTATGACGCCAGACAGATTAAGAGACGTAAAACTAGCAGGAGCAGACGGCATCGCTGTCATGTCGGGAATTTTTTCTGATGCTAACCCTTTGGAAGCTGCCAGACGATATTCCCGCAAGCTAAAGGAGATGCGCTATGAAAAGGCATTATGATGCAGTTGTCATTGGAGGCGGAATTATCGGTTCCGCGATTGCTTATCATTTGGCAAAGGAAAACAAAAGCACCGCATTGTTTGAAAGCGGAACAATGGGCAGCAGAACGACAAGTGCCGCTGCCGGGATGCTGGGCGCCCATGCTGAGTGCGAGGAACGTGACGCGTTTTTTGACTTCGCCATGCACAGCCAGCGTCTGTATAAAGGCCTTGGTGAGGAGCTTTATACATTATCCGGTATTGATATCAGGCAGCATAACGGTGGTATGTTTAAGCTTGCGTTTTCTGAAGAAGACGTGCTGCGGCTGAGGAAGATGGATGACTTGGATTCAGTCAGCTGGCATACAAAAGAAGAGGTGTTAGAAAAAGAGCCGTATACGTCTGGTGACATTTTCGGGGCATCCTTGATTCAGGATGATGTGCATGTTGAGCCTTATTTTGTTTGCAAGGCATATGCGATAGCAGCGAAAGCGCTTGGTGCAGAGATTTTTGAACATACTCCTGTTCTGCATGTTGAACGTGACGGTGAAGCTCTGTCCATTGAGACGCCGGGTGGTAACGTATGGGCGGATCATGTCGCGGTTGCCAGCGGGGTGTGGAGCGGAATGTTTTTTAAACAGCTCGGGCTGAATCATTCATTTTTCCCTGTAAAAGGGGAATGCCTGTCTGTTTGGAATGATGATATACCGCTGACAAAAACACTTTACCATGACCATTGCTATATCGTACCGAGAAAAAGCGGCAGACTGGTTGTCGGCGCGACGATGAAGCCGGGTGACTGGAGTGAAACACCGGATCTTGGCGGCCTGGAATCTGTTATGAAAAAAGCAAAAACGATGATGCCGGCTATTCAGAATATGAAGGTGGATCGTTTTTGGGCGGGACTGCGGCCGGGAACAAAGGATGGGAAACCGTACATCGGCAGACACCCTGAGGACAGCCGTATTTTATTTGCGGCGGGCCATTTCAGAAATGGGATTCTGCTTGCTCCAGCAACGGGCGCTTTGATTGGTGATCTCATCATGAATAAAGAGGTCAATCAAGACTGGCTGCACGCATTCCGAATTGATCGCAAGGAGGCGGTTCAGATATGATGCTACAGCTGAACGGTAAAGACGTGAAGTGGGAAAAAGACACAGGTACCATTCAAGACCTGCTGGCGTCTTATCAGCTTGAAAATAAAATCGTTATCGTTGAAAGAAATAAAGAAATTATCGGCAAAGAACATTATCACGAGGTAGAGCTTTGTGATCGCGATGTCATCGAAATTGTCCATTTTGTAGGAGGCGGATGAGCATGTTAACAATTGGCGGGAAATCATTTCAATCAAGGTTGCTGCTGGGCACGGGGAAATACCCATCGTTTGAAATCCAAAAGGAAGCGGTGGCTGTTTCCGAGTCTGATATTTTAACATTTGCTGTGCGGAGAATGAACATCTTTGAAGCGTCTCAGCCTAATTTTCTGGAACAGCTTGATTTATCCAAATATACGCTTCTGCCGAATACAGCAGGCGCCAGTACCGCTGAAGAAGCGGTCCGGATTGCAAGGCTGGCAAAAGCGTCAGGTCTTTGTGACATGATTAAAGTCGAAGTCATCGGATGCAGCCGTTCCTTGCTGCCTGATCCTGTAGAGACATTAAAAGCGTCTGAACAGCTTCTAGAAGAAGGCTTTATTGTGCTCCCGTACACATCAGATGATGTTGTGCTGGCAAGAAAACTCGAAGAGCTCGGTGTTCATGCTATCATGCCGGGTGCATCACCGATCGGATCGGGCCAAGGAATCTTAAATCCTTTGAATTTGTCATTTATTATTGAACAGGCAAAAGTGCCGGTCATCGTGGATGCCGGAATCGGATCGCCGAAAGATGCGGCATACGCAATGGAACTTGGTGCGGACGGCGTACTCCTCAATACGGCTGTATCAGGCGCGAATGATCCTGTGAAAATGGCTCGTGCCATGAAGCTCGCGGTGGAAGCAGGACGCCTGTCTTATGAAGCGGGCCGCATTCCGTTGAAGCGATACGGAACGGCAAGCAGTCCGGGAGAAGGTCTTCCTGTATGACGGACAGGTACTCCAGGCAGGAGCTGTTTGCTCCGATCGGCCCAGCCGGCCAGAAGAAATTGAAAGAAGCGCGCGCCGTAATTATCGGCGCCGGCGCGCTTGGAACAGCCAGTGCAGAAATGCTGGTCAGAGCGGGAGTCGGTTCTGTGAAGATTGCCGACAGAGATTACGTTGAATGGAGCAACCTGCAGCGCCAGCAGCTATATACAGAAGATGATGTCAAAAAAGAAATGCCGAAAGCGGCCGCTGCTGAGCAGCGTCTCCGTTCGATTAACAGCGATGTTGATGTGACGGGCCTTGTCATGGATGTGACAGCGGAAAATATCTTCGACCTGATTAAGGGCGCTTCGATCATTGTGGATGCGGCCGATAATTTTGAAACCCGCCTGATCGTAAATGATGCTGCGGTAAAAGAAGGGATTCCTTTTCTTTACGGTGCCTGTGTAGGAAGCTACGGCCTGACCTTTACCGTAGTGCCGGGATCGACCCCCTGCCTGCATTGCTTGCTCGATACACTTCCGATTGGCGGCGCGACATGTGACACAGCCGGCATCATCAGTCCGGCTGTTTTGCAGGTAGCAGTCTTTCAGGTGACAGACGCGCTGAAGCTGCTGACGGGAGATGAATGCGAGCCGGTGCTGCGCTCTTTTGACTTGTGGAAAAATGAGCGGTCAGAGGTGAGAGCAGCGGGTCTCAAACATGACACATGCCCAAGCTGCGGCACAAATGATTTTCCGTTTTTGTCATATGAAAACCAAACAAAAGCGGCTGTATTGTGCGGCAGGAACACGGTGCAAATCAGATCATCCTTTACAAAAGAAGCTAATCTTGAAGTGCTTGCAGGTCAGCTGAGACAGGCCGGGTTTGAAGTAGCTGCGAATCCGTATTTAATTTCCTGCCGCTCGGATGATATGAAAATGGTGCTGTTCCGGGACGGCAGAGCGTTGATCCATGGAACGAATGATATTGCCCGGGCAAAATCCATTTATCATAAATGGATCGGGTAATAAAAGGAGTGTAGTGTAATGAGTATATATAAAGCATTGACAATCGCCGGCTCTGATTCAGGCGGCGGCGCAGGGATACAGGCAGATATTAAAACCTTTCAGGAGCTTGATGTTTTCGGTATGTCTGCGATTACGGCGGTAACCGCTCAAAATACGCTTGGTGTGCATGGGGTGTATCCGCTGACTGTAGAGGCGCTGAGACAGCAAATTGATGCTGTTGCCGAGGATTTGAGACCTGACGCCGTAAAAACGGGAATGCTCTGGAATGCCGAAATGATTGAAGAAGTGGCAAGAAAAATTGACGAGTATGAGTTTAACCGTGTGATTGTTGATCCAGTTATGATCGCAAAGGGCGGTGCATCCCTGCTGCGCGATGAATCAGTTGCAACCTTAGAGGAGCTGCTCATTCCAAGAAGCTACGCGATTACGCCGAATGTTCCGGAAGCAGAAACGCTGACAGGAATGACTATCCGCTCGCTGGATGACCGAAAAAAAGCAGCGGAGCAGCTCGTAAAGATGGGTGCACAGAATGTGATTATCAAAGGCGGGCACCAGCCTGAGGACAATAACATTACTGATCTACTTTTTGATGGGAACATGTTTATGCAAATCAGCCATCCCTATATTGATACGAAGCATACGCATGGCACAGGATGCACCTTTGCTGCGGCTTTAACAGCCCAAACCGCTAAAGGAGACAGCATCCATCAGGCATTCGAGGTCGCGGCCAACTTTGTCCGCGAAGCGGTGGAAAATACGCTTGGGATCGGATCAGGACACGGGCCGACAAACCATTTTGCCTTTAAACGAAACAGCTTAAATACAAGCCGATGAGATCACCAGCTGATGGTGATCTCTTTCGCGTTTGCTACGGTATGCGCTTTTCATCTGGTCAAGGTTATGATATGATAGGAATTAAGATCAGGTACTAATACTATGTCTTTATTAAATATAGGAGGCTTTATACATATGAATTTTTCACTTGAAGGCCGCAACATTGTTGTGATGGGGGTAGCCAACAAACGCAGTATCGCATGGGGAATTGCGCGCTCTTTACATGAAGCGGGAGCACGTTTGATTTTTACATACGCAGGAGAACGCCTGGAGAAATCTGTTCACGAGCTTGCCGGAACGTTAGAACGCAACGATTCCATCATCCTTCCTTGCGACGTAACAAACGACGCGGAAATCGAAACTTGCTTCGCAAGCATTAAGGAGCAGGTCGGTGTGATCCACGGTATCGCGCATTGTATCGCGTTTGCCAATAAAGAAGAGCTTGTCGGCGAATACTTAAACACAAATCGTGACGGCTTCCTTTTGGCTCATAACATCAGCTCATACTCTCTGACAGCTGTTGTGAAAGCTGCCCGTCCGATGATGACTGAAGGCGGAAGCATTGTCACTTTGACTTACCTTGGCGGAGAGCTTGTTATGCCGAACTACAACGTCATGGGTGTAGCGAAAGCTTCTCTTGATGCAAGTGTGAAATACTTAGCTGCTGACTTAGGAAAAGAAAATATCCGCGTCAACAGCATTTCTGCCGGCCCGATCAGAACGTTATCTGCTAAAGGCATCAGCGATTTCAACTCCATCTTAAAAGACATTGAAGAGCGTGCGCCGCTTCGCCGCACGACAACACCTGAAGAAGTGGGCGATACAGCTGCGTTCTTATTCAGCGATATGTCCCGAGGCATTACAGGTGAAAATCTTCACGTTGATTCAGGTTTCCATATCACTGCCCGCTAAGCAGGATCTATGCCAAGCAATCCCGAAACAGGGATTGCTTTTTTATTTCTTCTGATTTTCAGCTTTCTGTCATATAGATAGAATATGACACAATCGGAGGGATGAAGATGTCTAATAAGAAAAGAAACGCGGATAAAAAACCGCTCATGTATATTGTTCAGCCGGATTATGCAGAAACAACAAGGTCATCCATGCAGGAGATTGTCATCAAAAAAAAGGCCAACAAACCCGCTCCGCCAAAAGCAGAGGAAAAGCCGGTTTACGATGAGAAACAGCAGGAGGAAGCTGCGGCAAAGGATGTCCAGCAAGCAGAACAAAAGCCTGCAGCTGAACCAGTGAGTCAGCAAACACAAGAGGTAAGAGAGCCAGAGCACATAAAGAATCAGCAGGAACAGAAAGCAGAGCCGCAGGCCGTTGAAGAAACCGTCGAACACGAGCCTCCGAAAGCAGAAAAAAAGGAAGAGCCTGCACTTGAGGCTCGGAAGCCTGAAAAAGAACCGGAAGCTGTCCATAGTGCCGCTAAAGCGGAGGAAAAAACTCCGCCGGCAAGAAAAGTGAAAAAACCGATGAGCAAGATGTCTATTCATGAAAAAATTGATTTTTTAACAAAGCTGCCGCATAACATGCCGAGAGCGCTTTGTTTGATTGAAGCCAATGGAAGAACGTACAGGGGCGTGATTGTCGGAAGAAGAAATGATTCCGTTCTGCTTCGAACAACCGGCAACGGAGCCCCGACTGAGCTGGCAATCGACGACATTACCTCTCTGCACCCGCTCGGTTTTTAATGAAAATGAAAAAGCTGCCCGGCAGATGTTCCCGGACAGCTTTTTTACATAGAGAAAAGCCTGCAGGCCTGCAAGCTTTTCAGCATTATCATTAATGATGATGGTGCGTGCGATTGATTAATCGAGGATTTAAGCAGTTGATTGCGCAGAAGCAGTCTAAGTCCACTTCAATACAGTAGTTCGTTTTTTCAAGTCGGAAGACTTCACACACCGTATCTTTATCGGTGAAGTCCAAAATGTGTTTGTGTTCGTCAAATGCGATTAATAATGACAGTGTTGCGCAGCTTCCATGCACTCTTTCGACCCTGAAAAATACAGTATTAAAGCAAGGGCCGTTATCGAGTTCGCCGACATTTCCGAAGGCGACTAATGGCGTTGATTTCGATGTAAATATTGCAAAAGGCACTGTGTCGCCTAACGAATGGCTTACAGATAAAAGCTTAGAGTGGCAGCCGGTCGGGCAGTCCTCTTCAACAGCGTTTTGCAGTTCTTCAATATTTTCTACAGCTTCACGCACGCAGCTTGATGTTTTCTGGCTCATATTATCCCTCCTGCCTTATAAATTTGAGACTGGCGAAATGATGGAGAGTCAGCTGCCTCACGCTGGAAGCAGCTGAATGATTTGCACCTGTAATAGAGTTTGGAAGGGGATTCCTCTTTACAAGTGTTTATCCATTGTGATGATGCTTTTTATCTTTATGAGGCGATGTTCTGTCAACTAACTCTGGTGACAGGCATTGAATCGCACAGAAGCATCCGAGATCGACTTCAATGCAGAAATCTGTTTTTTCTAGCCCGAAGAAATCCGGGTCGCAAGGGTGGCAAACACTTAAGGTATCGCCTTTGACATCGACCGGGCGTAAAATAGAAAGTGTTGCACAGCAATCGCATAATTTTTCGACGCGGAAGAAAATGGATTCAAAGCATTGCATATCATCCACAAATCCCCCCACGTTTCCGAATGTGGAGAACAATCCGCCTTTTTTATCAAAAACGAGAAACGGAATTGTGTCTTTTCCAGCAATCGTAGGGTTTAAAAGGTTGGTATAGCAGCCAGTCGGACACTGTTCTTCAACTGCCTCCTGCTCTGCTAAAATCTTTTCCACTGCATCGCATACACAGTTCTCATGCCGGCCATGGGTTTTTCCGCAGCTCATTGATTTCAGCTCCTTCTTTATAGGGTATTTGACTTTAGTCCTTAACAACATATGTACCCGTGCCCCACTTGGTGTGGGTGAACGTCTATATATTCATCATATGCTTGGAAAATAAGAAAAAGCAGAGCGTTTTTAGCTCTGCTTTTAGATTTAGAGGACGAGTGTGATTGCTAAGAGTGCCACAAGTGTGTTAGTAGCTGTGGAAACCAATGTTGCTATATCAGCATCTACTGTTGTGATATTTACGCCGCGGGAGCATTCGATGAGAAGTTTTTGACGGTTTACTTGTTTGTTAGCTGACAGCTGCAATAAATCTTGTGCGACTAATTCGGCAATTACTCCATCTGCAATGGATGTGAGAGCTACTGTTAGGACAGCTGCATTAACCGCCGTTACAACTGATGTTACGGCTTGAACGTCTGTAGATGAAACGTTGATATCACAAGAGTCTCTAATAATAATCGTCTCATCGGAGACTTGTTTATTGAGGTTTGCCTGAGCTAGATTTTGGTCAATGAAGGCATTGTCGTTGCCAAAAAACCCATTGCCATTACAGCAAACATCGCAATGACATTTTCTATCTTCTTTTTTTTCTTTTTCTTTTTCGTCTAACGGATGGTCGCAGTCAGGATCAAGTGCAACCCAAGAATATGGTCTGCTTTCCATATCTATTCCTCCTTTTCTTTTACTGTTATTAAATGAGCGAGCCTCTTACTTTGACTGAGTCATATATCTTGATGAAGCGCCCTATTTTTATGATTAATTTGAATTGTTATTGTTTTGCCGTCTTTGTCTGAGCTGTTCGATTAATTGCTCTCTGCGGCTTAGCGGTTTTGCGTTCTTTTGCTCTTGCGCGGCTGTTTCTTCTTTTTTCTTCTTTTGGTTTTCTATTAACGCTTGTGATTTAGCTTGCAAGTCTTTTACCAGATTCAAGAGCATTTCTTTTTCTTCGTCTGATACTTTTTTCATTTTGTCTTTTGTGACGCCATGTTTAGAAAATATATTTTGTACCAGCATTTTCGTCATCGGATCAGCTTCCGGAAGCTTTGCAAGCTCTTCTTTGATTTTATCGTTATCTGACATTTGTTTTCACCTCGGCTTTTAAGTTTGTGAAAAGAAAGGGTTAAAGGACGTCAAGTTCATTGAGAATGCTGTTTAGCACCTGAAGCAAAATTTGTACAAAGGTTATTATTTCGTCGGCAGACAAAGTGATCTTGATATTTCGGCTGTTGATAATTTTAATGATTGTTCTTTTTTTGATTTGGGAGTTATCGAGAATGAGTATTTCGCTTGCTACTGTGTCAGCCAAGTCCTCGTCGGCGATGACGAGCTGTGTCACCAGGATAATCAATGTTGTGACCAAGGCTTGTATAGAAAGGGCAGATGTTATATGTGATGTATCTATTGTGATATTTTCGCAATCAATCACTTCGATCTGCTGTTCGAATTCGCTTGATAATTGCTCAAATATTGCAGGATGCAGGGATTCAACTTTTTCTTCAAATGACATAACCTTCACTCCTTTCTTATCCATACTCTATATAATGCAAATGGGGTGCAGAGCGGAATAATAAAAATAACCAATTTTGCAACGGACAAGATACAATTCATGAAGAATAGGGTTTTGGCATATATGTGAAGGGATCATGATTGGCAAAGGAGTGAACAAGTGGTTATTAATGGGATGACAATTGCTCTTCTTTCGCTTGCGGTCTTTCGGCTCGCCCGCCTGCTGGTGTTTGACACGATTATGGCACCGCTTCGCAGCCTGTTTCATGAAGAGAAGGAGGAAAAGGATGCGGACGGGAACATTGAAACGTATATCGTCATTAAGGGAACAGGTGTCAGGGCGTTTATTGGTGAATTGCTGAGCTGCTACTGGTGCACAGGTGTGTGGTGCGCCGGCTTTTTGATATTGTGTCAGGCTTTCATTCCAGAGGCAGCGCAGTGGCTGATTTTACTGCTGGCGATCGCAGGCCTTGCCGGCATTATAGAAACGCTCGTATCAAAATGGCTGCAAGAATGAGGCATTCCCACCAGCAACTTTTCACTAGCATCAGCATAAAGTAGCATATATGACATAAGGAAAGGAAGGGATCAAAGTGAATCAATTCAATAAACCTTCCCAAAAAACTCCATATACAGATTCATCATATCAAACTAAAAAGATCAAAAAGAAAGGCTGCGGGTGCGGAAATAAAAAGAAAAAGCCTCAATAGCCTGGCAAAGAAACCGGAGACCTCCGGTTTTTTGTTTTTTTAACGGAGCGCCTTGCTCAGCATATATTATGAGTGGGGGGATGGATACCAGTGAATAAGTTTGAAAAATGGATAGAAGGAAGATATGAACCTCACGAACAAAAGCAAAAAGAGCATGAAGACATCATGAACAGTATCAGAAAAGACTTGGATGCATTTGATGAAGCAGGTCTGGCGTTTGAAGATGAGATTGAAAAGCTGGCTGAAAAAACCGAAGCCTTACTCAAAAAGCGCCAGGCTCAGTACGAACAATCATAAATCCGCAATCGCCCTATGCGTTTATCCAAGCCGAATAAAACGGCTCACATAGTGTATAGAGAGTAAAGGAGGTGCTTATCTATGGGCTTTGGATACGGATTCGGAGGAGGCTACGGCGGCGGCTGTTATGGCGGTTATGCTGGCGGTTACGGCGGCGGCTATGGTTCAACATTTGTTCTTTTAGTCGTATTGTTCATTCTCCTTATCATCGTGGGTGCATCTTTTTATAACTTCTAAGGTTTATTGAGGGAAGTACGGGTGATGTCCCGTACTTCCTTGCCTTGTGTTCATTTTTTATTTTTGGAAAAAGCACATTGAACAATGGGTGTTCATACAATACCGTATCACTCCGCCAAAAGGAGGCGTATTATGGATAATCAATTTTTTAAGAACGTCGAAAAGAAAACAGGTGTCAATATGCAGGATGTCATGAATCTTGCCGGCTCCCTTCAAAACGCCAATTTTAAAGACGAAAACACAGTGCGCAGCGTCATTAAGCGCGTAGCGCAGCTGGCAAACAGACGCGTGCCGAAAGAATTAGAAGATAAGATTGTTCATTCCATTACAAGCGGAAAAGAAAAGCTTGATTTTGGTACGATTTCGAAAATGATGGACAATAAATAAGCAGAGGGCCTGGCTGACTCAATGCAGCAGGCCTTTTTTTACTTTATAGAAAAGACCCGGCAGATCACTGCCAGGCTGTTAGTTATGCAAGGGCTGTCTTTGCTGTAAGAGAGGATACAAAAATCTTGAACGGTGGGCCGTTTTGCCGCGCCTGTTTGCGGGACAAGACAAATATAAATGTTGTTTTGCCCGTGTCATGGCTACATATAACAGGCGTCTTTCTTCCTCCAGAGGAGCTTCATCTCCTTTTCTCGCTGTTTCTAATGAGAAATCGTGCGGAATCGAGCCGTCTACTGTGCCTAAGACGTAAACAGTTTTGAATTCAAGGCCTTTTGACCGGTGAATGGTCATCAGCTGAACGCCATTTTCATCCATTTTGTTTTTCTCAGCGGCCCTCATATGGTCCACGTGGGCGAGAAAGTCAGGTATCGTTTTGAACTTCTTGGCGACGACCTTGATGTCGCGCAGGTCATCGGAGCCTTTTTCCAGCTTGTTGCCCTCATTGCCCCGTTTTTTTAAATACTCGGAGAAGCCCATTTTTCCTTCTGCAAAGGTGATCGCTTCCACCGGCTTCATCGTGCGGAGGCTTGCGAAAAACGGCACGATCTTCTTGATTTTATTCAGCTGGAAAGGCTTCAGATCAGGAAGTTTGGCCAGCGCTTTAATCATGGAGCAGTCCTCGGTAATCGAGAGTGCCTTCAGCGTGTTCAATGCGGACTGTTTTAAGAACAAGGCGGGCAGCAAGTGCTTAATCGCCTCAGTATCATCCTCGTTTTGGCTGGCGTACAAGTAAGCGAGAATCTGGCGGACAATCCGTCTGCTGTAAAACGATTGGACGCCGCGGTCAGCTGTATAAGGAATTGACGAATGATGAAGCCTTTCGTAAATGGCGCGGCCTCCGCTGTTTGTGCGGTAGAGAACTGCAAAGTCTTCAGGGTTTGCCCCGTTTTGAATTTTTTCTTTGATATCGGAAACGACCATTGTGGCTTCTTCCTCTTCGTCATAAGGATAAAACAGCACAGGAGCCTGGATGTCATCACGAGCCGCTTCAAGCGTTTTGGCATACCTGTTTTTGTTCTTTTTCACGACGATATCAGCACTTGAGACGATCGGGTGCGTGGATCTGTAGTTCGCGGTTAAATAGATCGTCTTCGCTCCGGGATAATCCTTTTGAAAATCAAGAATAAAAGACGGATTGCTTCCGCGAAACGCGTAGATGGACTGGTCATCGTCCCCGACACAGCACAGGTTTTGCTCCGGGCTGGCCAGCATTTGCATGATTTTATATTGCACCGGGTTAATGTCCTGAAACTCGTCAATTAAGATATACGTAAACCGAGATTGATATTGTTCCAGAAGGTCCGGCCGATCGATAAACAATTCATAGCAGGCGGAAGCCATATCATCAAAATCAAATTGATTGTGTTCTTTTTTCTGGCGCTCATAATGTTCATATAATCGGTAGACTTGTTTTTCCCACTCATCCTGTAAAGGAATGCGTTCATTCGGCACATAAGTGTTTTTCCAGAAACCGATCTGCTGCAGGGCCTGATCAACGGGGAACTCTTTTTCATCTATGCCTTCTTCATAGAGTGCTTTTTTGACATATTGTTCCCGCTGCCACTCCATTTTCAGCAGATGGTCGCCGTTCCATTTAGCAGAATCATAGTGATACAAAATCTTATAAAACAAGCTGTGGAATGTTCCGGTGACAAGTCTTCTGACTTTTGCAGGCTGTAATCCGTACTGCTTCGCCATACGCTCTTTCATTTCGGCGACAGCTTTTGTCGTGAAGGTGACAAGCAGCATGTGTTCCGGCGGTATGCCTAAGTGTTCGATCATGTGGGCGGCGCGCGCTGTCAGCACGCGTGTTTTTCCGCTTCCCGCACCTGCAAGCACAAGCAGCGGGCCTTCGGTTTCCGTGACAGCTTTCAGCTGATCTGTGTTCAAGCCGACAGACGGAAAAAGGCTTGTATCAGGTTCTATTGTTTTTTGTATAAATGGTGTTCCGGGTTTAATGCTTCTCGGCCGCTGCCATTCCGTGACAGCCGGAGACGAGTCAGCAACGATCGCTTTTCCCTTGGGCAAACGAAAGACACCGGATTCCTGATAGTCTTCTTTTTTCTCCTCTTTAGCGGGTTTCGTTTCGCAGGCCTCCTCACATGCGGGAAAATGGCCTGGCTGGCGGTGAATAAACTCCGGCGGATCGGTGATGTTAAGCCTTAACAAAACGGGCTTTCCGCAATGAGAACAAAATAAATGTCCTTTTATTCCTTCTTCAAAAAGGAATTGATAATGTTCTCTAGAATATGTATGTAAATGTATGGTTCGATCATTCAGTCGGGCGCATTTCAAAAAGGGGTCCTCCCAATCAAAAAAGGTGTTCATTACAGACAAAGAATATCATATCAAAAGAAACGTGTTTCAAAAAGTAAGTTTAAGGGAAAAAAGACAGCAGAAGGGTGGATATCGCATGATATATGCAGGTCAAATTCAGAACCAGCAATACGCTCAATATGCAAATAGAACGATTGGACATAAGCAGGATTATGCCGGAACCGAAAAAATCAGCTATGTCCCGTTTCAGCGGGTATACAAAGAACTTGAAAAGCAGCAGGAGAATCAAATGGCTGCTGAAAGAAAGGTAAACGAGACAAAACGTAAGCGCTCTCTTTATAAGGATGATATAAAATTTCAAAAGGGATACTTTATTAATGAATATAGATAAAAAATCTCCGATAATAATTCGGAGATTTTTTATTTCGGGATGTTGTAAATAATTCAAAGTTGCCGTGAATTAAAATATAAGTCTTTAGAAATATAATCGTTGTAAAAAAAAGATAAAAATATGATATAAAAGACATTGTGAAATTTTATTGGAAAAATATTAAAAAAGGTGGTGTGATTTAGTTATTTTACGTAATTCTAAATAAAGTTGAATATTTTGAGAATATCTAAAAACGGGGGAATCCACTTGAAAAGATTTATTAGTGCAATTTTAATTATTTTTGTTGTATCTATGATTAATTTACCCAATTACATAAAACCAGAAAAAGTTTATGCTACATCGAAAGAAACTGATGAAGAAAAAATTGTAAGAATACAGAAAGAACTTAAAGTAGTTTTAACGCTTTTGAGTGATTATAACAAAATTAGTGATTCTAACAGTTATTTAGCAAAACTCAGAAAAGAAAGTTTGCAAAAAACAATAAATAGTAAGGTAAGAAAAATTAATAATGAAATAAATAATGTTGTTGTACCCAAAGCTATTTCTGCAATCAATAAAGCAGTTAATATCTACATTAAGTTTTGTAATTTTATTATAGAGCTTGATCGCTTCCTTGACGAAACTGTAAGAGATATGAAAGAATTTGATGCGCAATTAACAAAAATGAATAAAGAACTTGATAAGATGGATAAAGATATATCTAGAATAGATAAAGATATTACTAAAGGTACGAATGAGATAGAAAAAAACTGTAAAGAGGTAAGCAAAAGTATTGATGAATCAAACAAGGAATTGAAAAAAACAGGAAAAGAATTGGATCGATTAAATAAATTAAATTTTGACTATCTTAATGAAACAAACAAAGAATTAGATAAGGCCAATAAAGACATAAACAAAAGTCTTAATGGTGCTATTAAAGCAATGAATAAAATGAATAAAGGAATAAATCAGGCTGTAAGTGGTGTTAATCAAGTAAATAGTGCTCTTAATAAGACTTCAAAAGCCATGGACAAAACCTCAAATGCTTTAAATAACTTAGAGAAATTCTCTACCAATACTAATTATTATACTGTTGATAATGCGAAAACCGATACTTTTAAAGATCTTACTAAAAAATCGAATGAAATAAAACACAAGGAAAAAGAACTGAATCAATTAAACATTGATGTGATATCTTATAAAAAGAAGTCAAATGTTAATACAACTGCCTTATCGCTATTTTTCGATGTTTTGCCTGTAGTATCTAACTTTAAAGCGGCGGGTGATGTTATTAGAGGGGAAGATTTAGTAACCGATAAGAAATTATCTTCCGTTGATAGGCTTCTTGCAGGAGTTAGTATAGTCGGATCTGGATATGTAAAGGTTGCAGGTAAAGCAGTTAAAAATATGGAAAAAGCAGAAAAAGTAGAAAAAGAATTGAGTCATCATAAAGGTGCGAAAAAGGCTGGGGAAGTTGGGAATTTTGGAGGGAAGCTTATTGCTAAAAACATTCCTAACATGTCTAAAAAGGAAATTTTAAATTCTCTACCTTCTGATTGGAAATACACTGAAAACAATGGTTTTATTCATGTAAGAGATACAAGCGGAAATATTCGAATGAGAATTGATCCTCCTGATAAAATGACAAAGTATGACCATGTTCATTTATTTGATAAAGATGGTAATCCCCTTGATAAAAATTTGAAAATAGTCGATAGAAAAAGCCCAGATGCTCATATTCCATATAAGAAGTGAGGTGATTTATTATGAATGCTGAGCAAATCCAAAGAGATCTTGAAAGTTTACACTATTGGGATGCAAGGGTCCTACAATTAGAGTCTTATTATTTCGGTGATGAAATAACAATGATATTTGAAGATACAGACAGTAATGTAAAGTTATTTTTTACCGGTTGTTCAAAATTTTCTTTTATTACAACCGCTGATGATAGGATAAAACCACTAAAAGATTTGGCAAAGTCTCAAATTCCTTATTTTCTTCAGGATATTGAAATTTCAACAATACGAAGCGAAGGGGAGGAATTACTAAAATGTGAAATTTTAATGCCTCCTTTAAATGTTGAAATTGTATGTAATAATATTTCTATTAACAAAGTATAAGTTTTTAAAAACCTAAGGCTCTAAATAAGAGGGCCTTAGGTTATGTAATCAATTTTATAATTGTAGCCCCACGTATATTTTTAAATGATAAACCATGTAGAAGATAAACTTAAAATAATATTTATTCATTTTTAATCATTTGTAAGTGGGGAATGCCGGCATCAAGGAATTCTTTTTCAGAAAGCACACGATACCCGTGTTTCTTGTAAAACGGCACAGCCTGTGTTTGTGCGTTTAAAATGAAACCGGAAGCGCCGCCGTCTGCAGCCGCTTTTTCGAGCGCTTTCATAATGATTCCGCCGACACCGGCTGAGCGGTGGCTTTTTAATACACAAATCCGCTCTAACTTGCCGTAGCCGTCCTTCATACGCCATCTTCCGGCGCCGACAGGCTTTTCACCGTCATACACGACGATATGCTCTGACTCATTTTCAAGTTCGTCAATTTCTTCTTCAGCAGGCACGTTTTGTTCTTTGACAAAGACTTCTTCTCTTACATAAAATGCATCTTTCATTTGTTCTTCATTTTTTGCAATAACTGCTTTCAAGTCGATTATTCTCCTCCGCCTAGCAAGAAGGTTTCATACACTGTCCATGATCCGTTTTCCAGCTGATAAAGCAGGTGGAAGCGGTCGACGATTTCTTCATGTGACACTTCCTGCATTTTTAATTGTCCCAGCACATCCGAATGCTCGTCGTCGGAAAGATTTTGCCCGACCGTCACATGCGGAACGAAATTGTATTCCTGTTCACCAGCCAACACACCGGTGTATAACTTTTCATTGAGTGTTTTTAATTCTTCCGTCGGCTCTGCTTTGATGTAAATGACATTATTAACAGGCGCGAATGAGCTGTATTTTGTCATTTTGAGAACGATCGGATGGGACTCCTTCGCGATGTTTCTCAGATGTGATACAAGCTGATCCGCTTTCTCCTCCGCACATTCAAACGATGCTCTCAGTGTCAAATGGGGCGGGATCAGGGAATAGCTCGGGTCATAGCGCTTTCTGTAAGAGTTCGCAAGGTCTTGGAGTTTTTTTGATGGAAATAAAACGATTCCGTATTTCATATTATGTCCCTCCTGGAAATAAAGTATGATAGAGTATCAAAGCATTTTTTTCAGCGCCGGCGTGATGAGCGGCTGCCAGTATGTCCATTTGTGATCTCCGTCAAATGGCTCAAAATAATAATCGGAAAGCTTCTTCTCCAGCAGCTGTTTCAGCTCCTGATTCGGTTCTGTAAAGTCCAGAATGTTTCCGTCTGTTGTGTGGACGTCAGTTTCTTTTGTGCCGATTTGGTGATAAATAGAAAGGTGTTTGATATCGTCTGACTGTTTCACAGCTTCCAATACATGTTTGTCAACATAAGGAGACTGCATGATGATGTTTCCGAACATATTCGGATAATCAAGCGCTGCCATAAGAGATATGGTAGCCCCGAGCGAATCGCCTATCAGCGTGCGTCCGTAGCCGACCTGATAGGTTGGATACTCGTCATCCGCAAACGGAACGAGCTCATGGGCGATAAACCGTTTATACGCCGAAAATTTGGAACCTTCCGGATGATAGGTTTTTCTGCGCTCTTTTACATCCTTATAAGGAACACCGATAATAATGCTCCGGTCTATTTCCCGTTTGGACAGCAATTCCTCGACCTGTCTGCCGATTCTCCCCAGCCTGAAATAATCGTGGCCGTCCTGCGCGATAATGACATGGTATTTATAAAGAGGGGAGTAGTTGGACGGCAGATAAACGAGCAATGTCATTTCTTCGTTAAGCTCTTTTGAAAAGAATTTCTTTTCTTGCACTGTGCCGTTTTTCGGTGCCATAATACATTCCTCCAGGACATCACTAGACTTTCTTGCTGTTTTCCATTATTGTACCATGAATTATTAGAAATTTCTCTCTTTAAACCGTTCGGAACTCGAAGAAAAAAGTGTTGAAATAAACTGCAAATTGCGCTAATATAAAACAATCAGAAAATTGAAATCGATATTTCTTATCGTGAGAGGTGGAGGGACTGGCCCTTAGAAACCTCAGCAACCGGCTTGTTTTGCATACGCAAAACGCCAAGGTGCTAAATCCAGCAAGCGTTTTTTATGCTTGGAAGATAAGAAGAAGCGTTAAACCCCTTCTTCTTATGAAGAAGGGGTTTTTTATTATGAAAAGGGAAGGTGTCAGCTATATGTCACAGCACGTTGAAACGAAATTAGCCCAAATCGGGAACCGAAGCGACGAAGTAACGGGGACAGTGAGTCCTCCTATTTATTTATCAACAGCATACCGCCACAGAGGGATCGGAGAATCAACCGGATTTGATTATGTCCGCACGAAAAATCCGACACGCCAGCTTGTTGAGGACGCGATCGCCAACTTAGAAAACGGAGCGAGAGGGCTTGCCTTCAGTTCGGGAATGGCAGCCATCCAAACGATTATGGCGCTGTTTAAAAGCGGAGATGAACTGATCGTTTCATCGGACCTATATGGCGGCACGTACCGTCTGTTTGAAAATGAATGGAAAAAATACGGATTGACCTTTCATTATGATGATTTCAGCGATGAGGACTGTTTACGCTCTAAGATTACGCCGAATACAAAAGCGGTGTTTGTGGAAACACCGACAAATCCGCTCATGCAGGAGGCGGACATTGAAAGGATCGCCCGGATTACAAAAGAGCACGGTCTTCTGCTGATCGTTGATAATACATTTTATACACCGGTCTTGCAGCGTCCGCTTGAGCTGGGAGCTGACATTGTGATTCACAGCGCAACCAAGTATTTAGGCGGGCATAACGACTTGCTTGCGGGACTTGTGGTTTTAAAGGATGAGCAGCTTGGTGAGGAAATGTTTCAACACCAAAATGCGATCGGCGCCGTCCTGCCTCCGTTCGATTCGTGGCTTCTGATGAGAGGAATGAAGACGCTAAGCCTCAGAATGCGCCAGCATCAGGCAAACGCGCAGGAGCTTGCGGCGTTTTTAGAAGAGCAGGATGAAATTGCCGATGTACTGTATCCCGGAAAAGGCGGCATGCTGTCCTTCCGTCTTCAAAAAGAAGAGTGGGTCAACCCATTTTTAAAAGCGCTGAAGACCATTTGTTTTGCAGAAAGCCTCGGCGGGGTGGAGAGCTTTATTACATACCCTGCCACACAGACGCACATGGATATTCCTGAAGAGATCCGCATCGCAAACGGGGTCTGCAATCGTTTGCTGCGTTTTTCGGTCGGAATTGAACATGCGGAAGATTTAAAAGAGGACCTAAAACAGGCGTTATGTCAGGTCAAAGAGGGAGCTGTTTCATTTGAGTAATCACAATTGGACGCTGGAAACCCAGCTCGTGCACAATCCATTTAAAACAGACGGCGCAACAGGGGCGGTCAGTGTACCGATTCAGCACGCATCGACCTTTCACCAATCTTCATTTGAAGAGTTTGGCGCATATGATTACAGCCGCTCAGGCACGCCGACCAGAACGGCTCTTGAAGAAACAATTGCCGCACTGGAAGGGGGAACGAGAGGATTTGCTTTCAGTTCAGGCATGGCTGCGATCTCAACAGCATTTTTACTTCTGTCACAGGGCGATCACGTTCTTGTGACAGAAGATGTATACGGCGGAACCTTCCGCATGGTGACAGAGGTGCTGACTCGGTTTGGCATTGAGCATACATTTGTCGACATGACGGATACAAACGAAGTAGCACGGAATATCAAGCCGAACACAAAAGTTATTTATATGGAGACACCGTCAAATCCGACACTTGGGATCACTGATATTAAAGCGGTTGTTCAGCTTGCCAAAGAAAACGGCTGTCTGACCTTTCTGGACAATACATTTATGACACCGGCACTGCAGCGTCCGCTTGATCTCGGGGTGGATATTGTACTTCACAGTGCAACAAAATTTCTGAGCGGACACAGCGATGTGCTGTCAGGCCTGGCTGCTGTCAAGGATGAAGAGCTTGGGAAGCAGCTGTATAAGATGCAAAACTCGTTCGGCGCCGTCCTTGGCGTGCAAGATTGCTGGCTCGTGCTGCGCGGATTAAAAACATTGCAGGTCCGTTTAGAAAAAGCGAGCCAAACAGCGCAGCGGCTTGCGGAATTTTTCCAGAAGCATCCGGCGGTGAAACGCGTGTATTATCCGGGACTGTCTGATCATCCGGGTGCTGAAACCCATAAGAGCCAGTCAACGGGAGCGGGCGCCGTGCTATCTTTTGAGCTTGAAAGCAAAGAGGCCGTTAAGAAATTAGTAGAGAATGTATCACTTCCGGTCTTCGCTGTCAGCCTTGGTGCAGTGGAATCGATTTTGTCCTATCCGGCTACGATGTCTCACGCCGCAATGCCTAAGCAAGAACGTGAAAAACGAGGCATCACAGACGGCCTTCTCCGTCTTAGTGTGGGTGTCGAACATGCAGAAGATTTAGAACGTGATTTCAAACAAGCGCTGAAAAAAATTGCGCCAGTGGCGATCCGTTAAAAAAGAAGCCGGCGATAGCCCGGCTTCTTTTGTTATTCATCATCAGGATTCAGAATCGCGAAAACTTGATGATCCTCCCAAACGCCATTGATTTTTACATTTTTTCGGGCAATGCCCTCTTTATGAAATCCGGCTTTTTCCAATACGCGCATGGACCCGAGGTTACGGGGCATCACACCGGCTTCAATGCGATGCAGTTTCAATTCGTGGAACGCATAATCAACAATCAATCTGACCGCCTCTGTCATGAGTCCCTTTCCATTGTGGGATTTGTCTAAAAAATACCCGATGAACGCAGTTTGCAGCGCCCCGCGGATGATTTGAAAGAGCGAAACCGTCCCGATTAATGTATCGTCCGAGACTGTAAAAATGCCAAAATAATATTCTTCATCTTTCTCCAGTCTTTGCTGGTACTCGGTTATTCGTTTTCTTTGCCCCTCAATCGTATAATAATCGTCTGCGCGAATCATGGAAAACTGTTCGAAAAAATCTTGGTTTTCGCTTTGCAGCCGCAGATTTTCTTCCGCATCCTTTACTTCTAAAGGTCTTACATAAATGGTATTTCCTTTTAACATACATTGATCTCTCCGTTCTCATGTCGGCATTCCTCTTACATTATTCTCAGGAAACTGCAAATATCCTTTTTATAAAAAGGAAGAAAACCAATTTCCCATAAAGGTGCCGACATAGTTACCAATTAAGTAGCCAAGCGTACCGACAAGCATGATCGGGGCGACAAGTTCCCGCCATCCCTTGGCAATTGCCATCGCAGCCGCGGTCGTGGGCCCTCCGACAGTAGCGTTGACGGCGAGCAGAATTTCTTCAAGCCGCACGCGGAACAATTTTCCGACGGCTAAGGAAACCGCTAAATTGCTGATCGCAATGATAAAGACAAATAAGAGAATAAGAGGCGCATTGGTGACGATTAAGCGCAGATCTGCAGGAATGCCGATCACCACAAAAAATAAATAAATCAAAAAGGTTCCAAGCTCCTGAGATCCATTGAGCCTTTCAAAAAAACGCGGGAAAAGAAAAATGATAAGAACCGTTAAAAACGTAAGCATCAGGTACTGATCGCCAAGCGTTCCGGTCAAAATAGGATGAGAAAAAATGTTTTTAAAATAGCCGGAAATCTTCACACTAACCGCAACAAGCGCAAAAGCAGCGCCAGCATTAAAAGCGATATCCTTTAATGAAATGTCCTTCCGTTTCCAATAGCTTTCTGCACTGTTTCTGCTGTTTCCATCGGCTTTCACTTTCTCTTCAAATGGCATGGCATAGTGCCGCTGAAACCATTTAAGTGCAGGAATGCTGATTAATATAAAAAACAAAAGCGCCATCATAAAATTATCAGCCACAACGGTAGCCGACACATATTCCCCCGGTGTCTCAAATTTTGCCGCCATCGCCGCAAAATTGATCCCGCCGCCGATATAAGAGGCGCTGATCATCCCGCCGATTTTATCTAGATAAGGAATATGCTGTTTGAGTAGAAAAAAAGCGAGGATGCTGCCAAGCACTGTTCCAGCGGAGCTTATCAGAAAAATAAACAGCAAACGCCTGCTTTCCTTAAAAATCTGCCGCACATTGATCTGAAACAGCAAAAGGGGGATCGCCAGCGGCACTACATATGACCATACGGTGTCGTATACAGGCGATTCAACAGGAAGCACTCCTATATTTGTAAACACCATTGCACCTGCCAGCGCAATAATAGCCCCAGACACAGCGGACGCCCACTTAAAGCGCTGCTCCAGCCCGATGCTCACTGCCGCCCACACCGCAATAAATCCCCATAATACCCATACATCATCAGAAGAAATCAAAGAATGCAAAACCCCATCACCCCTATTGTTAGAAAATTAAGACATATTATAATAGCCGATGAACATAACAGCAAGTCCGAAAAAAAAAGTTTTTCTAAAAAAGCAGTTGACGAATAGAGGAGGAGGTTATATAATAGAACTTGTCAGAAAGACAACAACATACCCAGCAACACATACATATCATGATTCCGTAGCTCAGCTGGGAGAGCGCTACCTTGACAGGGTAGAGGTCGCTGGTTCGAGCCCAGTCGGAATCATAGCTTAAACCCTTGCGTAGCAAGGGTTTTTTTACTTTGCTTATTTATTGATTTTGTCATCATTCATCGAGTTGGGGACGAAATTATTTTTTTGAGCTGATTTTGAAGGGGGATTCAAAATCAACTCTGTTTTTGTGCTAGGTTTCTAGGATCGAACTGGTTAAAGTGTTTTACTATCCAGATAAAGGGGCAAAGAATAACGGCATTGATGGCGTGTATGGACCCAAAACAGAAAATGCAGTCAAGCGGTTTCAGTCAGTGAATGGTCTAAATGCTGATGGCATTTATGGGCCAAAAACAAAGGCGAAATTTGAAAAGCTTTTAAAATAAGTTTGTGAATTTTCGAGGTTGAAAAATCTCGTGTTTTTGTACCAATTAGAATAAAAAGGACGTTTAAGCATAAAAATCTACCCTCGATAAATAAACCGAGGGTTTTTTTATGCAAAAAAGAAAGCCTATTAAATCAGGCTTTTGCAGTTTTATAGTTAACATACTGTGAATTATCAGAAATTCTTTAAAAAATGTTATTTAAAAAAGTTTTTTATAGCCTCTAAACGTATGTTATGACCACATTCTTCACAAGTATATTTTCCTTTCATATTTTCTTTAAATTGCTTATATTTCAATGTGCCTTCATATACTCTAAATTTTTTACTGCAACTTATACAAATTACTTCATAATAAAAAATCACAAATCCCTCCTTTTCTTAAAATTAATATATACAACAAAGGACTTAATTTAAGAATTTTTATTTGAACTTTGAGCGAACTATTCAAGATACAATGAAGCATCACTCATAAAACCTAATTATGTCAGAAAAGAATTTTTTGTAAGAGTATTAAACGTAATGCTTCTCCAAAGTAAAAAGACATTAAGTTGCACATACAGCCAGCAATAACAACTATATGCGTTCCATACTTTATTTTAAAACAAAATGAGTGCAGTTTTCTATTCTATACTGGGACTTAGGCAGGACAATATTTACGGACCTAAGACTAAAGCAAAACTTGAAGCACTATTGAAGTAATAAAAAGGTCCCTTGAATTTCAAGGGACCTAAAAGTCTCAATCAACGCTCTTATACCTTTCTGGGATCTTGTCTCTCCAAACAAGCATAAGGTTTTTAAATTTTTCACTTTCTGTATAAAGGTGTTCTACGACTGTTAGATCTTTTTTTATATATGCAATGGTGGTGTTTAATTGAATCTCATATTCTTCAGAAGAGCCATCCAATACTTCTTGAATAATTTATAAGTATTCATCAGCTTCATCCACCGAAACAATGTCTTCAATGAAATCAGAAAAGTATTCTAGTTCTGTAGGAAGAACTACTCTTAAGTACCCTAAAGGGTCTCTTTTAAATTCAAATGAATATGCCATGATAAATCAATCATTCCTTTGGTTTTTTATATAAAGGATATGCAGTTGCTATTGAGCCATATTTAATAAATTACTTTTAATATAATTTGAACTGGCGTAATTCGGGGATTTGCGTTTTTATTTTTAGAAAAATGTTATAATGAAAAGTCATAAAATGTTGTGAAGAGGGGGAAATTTGATGCATTACATAACCGCATGCTTAAAAATCATCAGCGATAAAGACCTTAATGAAATAATGAAGGAATTTAAAAAACTTGAGGAAGAAACGAACAAAGAAGAAGGGTGTATTACATTCCATGCTTATCCGCTTGAACCATCGGAACGCAAAATAATGCTTTGGGAGATTTGGGAAAACGAAGAAGCTGTTAAAACCCATTTCACGAAAAAACACACAATAGACGTTCAAAAACAAGAATTAACGGAAGTAGAATGGTTAATGAAAAGCAATGTGAATGAGTAAAAAGACATCTCAAAAGTGACATTCAAAGACTAAGAATCAACCACTGTAATTCAGTGGAAAAATGTTGGTGGATTGTTGTCCAACTCTGCCAACTGGTAAAAATACCTAATGTAAGCTATATGGGAATATAATAAACTTTGTTGGAGAATAAAATACATGTAATAGATGTTAAAAGGCAGTGTAGAAAAAAATGAAAAAGAAAACTAAAATTATACTTTCTCTTTTAGCGGCACTTCTAGTTATTTTGATAGCACTACCCGTTTTATCTCCTGTTGTCTTTACAGCTGCTTCTGAAAATGGAGCAATCAGACACGAAATGTATAAAAGGGGATATCCCTACCAAAGCTACTTTGCCGTTCTCCAAAAAAGAGAAGGAGACAATGAATCTGGGAATCTTTATTATGTAAATTGGATGGATTGGAAAGATGAAACAGGACAAACTCCTCACTTATGCTATTCAAAACAAGCATCAGATGGTGAATACAAAGTTAGCTGTGGAACAGGGCCCTAAAAAAATTTGAATAGGTCCAAGACCGAAAGCCTGCGGACACTGATCATTGGACAGAGAACTCTGTGCTTTGGATTGGTGTCCGTTTTTTTATCTTGTAAATTTCAGAGTGTCTCTCACGATTACTAAGACAGTTAACTCAAAAACATAAAAAACACTTTTTTCCGGAAGCTTCGGTAAAAAACGAAACTTTTGGCTCCATGATTCTGCTGTATAATGTAAACGGTTTCTTATATAGTATACTTATACTATCAATTTGCTCAAATGGATACTGACAGGAAGGATAGAAAAACAGATGAAGTACATGAATACAAGACAAAAAGAGATTTTGTATCTGTTGTTATCTGAGCCTGATGAATATTTAGTTGTGCAAGATTTCGCAGACAGGGTACAGTGTTCTGAAAAAACGATCAGGAATGATTTGAAAGCGATCGAGGATTATCTTAATGAACATTCTCATGCTCAGCTCATTCGGAAACCGGGATTAGGCGTCTATTTACATATAGAAGATCAGGAAAGGGCCTGGCTAAGCCAACAATTACATACTGAACATTTTCATTCTAGGCAGCGGACCGATGAAGAAAGAATGCTGCAAATTGCTTATGACTTATTAATGAATGTAAAGCCTTTTTCCGCAAAAGAAATAGCCGCTCAGCATTTTGTGAATCGATCCGCCATTAAAAAGGATTTGTGTGCGGTAGAGGAGTGGCTGAAGCGATATGACCTCACGCTGGTTTCGAAGCAGCGGCTTGGTTTAAAGGTTGAAGGGAACGAAAAAAGTAAAAGAAAAGCATTGGCAAGAATATCTGATTTGATAGATAACACGGAGTTTACTAGCCAATTTATTAAAAGTAAGTTCTTAAGTCATGAAGTAGATTTTGTGACGAAAGAAATCAAATCATTACAAAAAAAGCATTCTATCTATTTCACAGATGAAACGTTTGAGAATTTGCTGCTGCATACGTTGTTAATGATCCGCCGAATCAAAATGAAGCAGCCAATCCCGATTTCTCCAAGAGAATTGGCGGCAGTAAAAAAGAAGAAAGAATATCAATGGACATTTGCTTGCTTACAACGGCTTGAGCCGGTTTTTGCAATCCGCTTTCCTGAAGACGAAGCTGTGTATTTAACATTACATATATTAGGCGGGAAAGTTCGTTATCCATTACAGAAAGAGGAGACAAATGACCTTGAACATGCTGTACTTCCCAAGGTTGTAAGGCACTTAATCAACCGTGTTTCAGAGCTGAAAATGCTGGATTTTCATAAAGATCAGGATTTGATCAACGGATTGAACATTCATCTCAATACAGTGTTACAGCGGCTGAGCTATGATCTTTCTGTATCAAACCCAATGCTTAATGACATCAAAAAGATGTACCCTTATTTGTTTCATCTTGTCATTGACGTTCTGGAAGACATCAATCAAACGTTCGATCTTTATATCCCTGAGGAAGAGGCAGCATATTTGACGCTGCATTTTCAGGCAGCGATCGAACGGCTATGTCGCAGCAGCGAGACACATAAAAAGGCGATCATCGTCTGCCACATGGGCATCGGAATGTCACAATTGCTGCGAACAAAAATTGAACGGAAATGTCATCAAATCGCTGTAATGGCCTGTATCGCTAAAGCTGATTTGGCGGACTATACAAAAAAGCATGAGGATATAGATCTTGTCATTTCCACCATTGCGCTGGAACGTGTAACGATTCCCCATATTGTTGTATCACCGCTTTTGGAGCCTGGTGATGAGAAGAAATTGAGTGCATTTATACGTCAGCTTGACGAATCGCACCGTCAAAAACAAAAAACTTTTCAGATGCTGAACAATACAACTCCTTTTTTGGTTTTTTTACAGCAAGAGGCAGAGCACCGCTACAAGTTAATTGAACAGCTGGCGACAGCTTTGTATGAGAAAGGCTATGTTGAAAAGGAATATGCGGTTCATGCGGTTATGCGGGAAAAAATGGCGGCGACAAACATTGGGGCAGGCATAGCCATTCCTCATGCAAACGCTAAATATATTAAACAATCAGCAATTGCAATTGCCACATTAAAAGAGCCGCTTGATTGGGGAAATGAGAAAGTATCGCTTGTTTTTATGCTGGCTGTCAAACATGAGGATCAAAATATGACAAAGCAGCTGTTTAGTGAGCTTTCATACCTGAGTGAGCAGCCGGCCTTTGTGCAGAAGCTGACGAAAGAAACAAACGTCATGACATTTTTATCTTATTTGGATTATTAAAAGCAGGGATTCATTCCTTGCTTTTTTTGTTTATAGGGAAAAATGCCTTTATTTCCGGAACTTATGGTAAAAAAAAGAGATTTTAACGGCATGATTTCGGTATACAGTTGAGACAAGATCTTGTTATTCACACTTTAAAGGAGGTTTCCTATGAAACTGTTAGCGATTACATCTTGTCCGAACGGAATTGCCCATACGTATATGGCAGCGGAAAATCTGCAAAAAGCTGCCGACAGATTAGGCGTTACCATCAAAGTCGAGACCCAGGGCGGAATCGGGGTAGAAAATGAGCTAACCGCAGAGGAAATTCGGGAAGCGGACGCGATCATTATTGCGGCAGACCGCTCGGTAAACAAAGATCGGTTTATAGGCAAAAAACTGCTGTCTGTCGGGGTTCAGGACGGCATCCGCAAACCGGAAGAATTGATTCAAAAGGCATTTAGCGGGGACATATCGGTCTATCATTCCGCTTCTAAATCGGAATCAAGCAATCAACAGGAGAAGAAACAAAATCCGATTTACCGTCATTTAATGAACGGCGTTTCGTTTATGGTTCCTTTCATTGTCGTCGGCGGATTACTGATAGCGGTTGCATTAACGCTTGGGGGCGAGAAAACACCTAAAGGCTTAGTCATTCCGGATGATTCTTTTTGGAAAACGATTGAACAGATCGGCAGTGCTTCATTTTCATTCATGATCCCGATATTAGCCGGATATATCGCATATAGCATCGCTGATAAGCCGGGGCTTGTGCCAGGGATGATCGGCGGATTTATTGCAGCGACTGGAAGTTTTTATGACAGCGCAAGCGGCGCCGGTTTCCTCGGCGGAATCATTGCCGGATTTTTGGCTGGATACGCGGCACTTGGGATCAAAAAATTAAAAGTTCCAAAAGCAATCCAGCCGATTATGCCGATTATTATTATTCCGGTGTTTGCATCACTGATTGTAGGTTTAGCGTTTGTGTTTTTGATCGGCGCACCTGTAGCTCAAATTTTCACATCTTTAACGGTTTGGCTGGCGGGGATGAAAGGGTCGAGCTCGATCCTTCTGGCATTGATTTTAGGCGCGATGATCTCATTTGATATGGGCGGTCCCGTAAACAAGGTGGCATTTCTGTTTGGATCGGCAATGATTGGAGAAGGAAATTATGAAATTATGGGGCCAATTGCCGTTTCCATTTGTATACCGCCGATTGGCCTCGGAATTGCAACGTTTTTTGGAAAAAGAAAATTTGAGGCGTCGCAAAGAGAAATGGGGAAAGCGGCATTTACTATGGGACTCTTCGGTATCACTGAAGGAGCTATTCCATTCGCGGCGCAGGATCCTCTTCGAGTCATTCCCAGTATTATGGCAGGTTCTATGACGGGTTCTGTGATAGCGATGATTGGAAATGTGGGAGACAGAGTGGCGCACGGCGGACCTATCGTTGCAGTGCTTGGTGCAGTTGATCATGTATTGATGTTTTTTATTGCTGTATTGGCGGGATCTCTTGTCACTGCTCTGTTCGTCAATCTACTAAAAAAGGATATAACGGAGGCGTCCCCTGTGCTCAGTGAAACTGCACCGCCAAGTGAAGCTGCTGCAGCAAAAGAAATACCGCAGCCAGCTCAAGCTGAAAGCCGAGAAGCTGAGATGACGGAATTCAAAAAACTGACAGACATTATCAGCCCAGAGCTGATTGAACCACATTTATCCGGGGAAACCAGGGATGACATTATTGATGAAATGATTCAAACATTGTCCGACAGAGGTGTGCTGCATTCAGAGAGCGGGTTTAAACAAGCCATTTTGAATCGTGAACAACAGGGAACAACGGCGATTGGCATGAATATCGCGATTCCGCACGGGAAGTCTGAGGCCGTCAGGAAGCCGAGTGTTGCCTTTGGGATCAAACGGTCAGGCGTTGACTGGAACAGCCTGGATGGATCAGATGCAAAATTAATCTTTATGATTGCTGTACCGAAAGAGAGCGGAGGGAACCAGCATCTGAAAATATTGCAGATGTTATCTCGAAAACTAATGGATGACAGCTATAGAAAGCAACTGCTCTCCGTACAAACAACAGAAGAAGCATACAAGCTGCTGGATGAAATCTTATAATGCGGGGGAATTTTTATGATGACTGAACCGTTATTTTTCAAGCCTGTTTTCAAAGAGAGGATTTGGGGCGGCACCGCTTTAGCTGCTTTCGGCTATAACATTCCGTCAGAACGAACAGGGGAGTGCTGGGCTTTTGCCGCACATAAAAATGGACAAAGCGTTGTTCAAAACGGAATGTATAAAGGGTTAACGCTCTGCGAATTATGGGAACAGCACAGACATTTATTCGGATATCTTGAAGGGGACCGGTTCCCTCTTCTAACAAAAATTTTAGATGCAGACCAAGACTTATCCGTTCAGGTGCATCCGAATGATGATTTTGCCAAAACCTGTGAAAACGGGGAGCTCGGAAAAACCGAATGCTGGTACATCATTGATTGCGAAAAAGATGCAGAGATCATTTACGGCCACTACGCAAAAACAAAGGAAGAACTGATCTCGATGATAGAGCTTGGAGAATGGGATGAGCTCTTACGCCGCGTAAAGGTAAAGCCGGGGGATTTTTTCTATGTGCCAAGCGGTACCGTCCATGCAATTGGAAAAGGCGTTCTCGTTTTAGAGACGCAGCAGAATTCAGATACAACCTATAGATTATATGATTATGAGCGAAGAGATGCAGAAGGCAATATGCGCGAGCTTCACCTGGAAAAGAGCATAGAAGTCATAGCGGTTCCATCCATTCCAGTTCGTCAAACTGTTCAATATGATCAAACAGATGATTTGCATATAGCCACATTGATTGAATGCGCTTACTTTTCTGTGGAAAAGTGGAGTTTGTCAGGATCAGCAAGATTAAAGCAGCAAAAACCTTTCCTTCTTGTCAGTGTTATTGAAGGGAAAGGCCGGATGATCTCCGGTGATAATGTTAATACCTTTCAAAAAGGAGATCATATGTTGCTGCCTTTCGGTTTTGGACAATTTAAACTGGAGGGGCAGGCAGAGTGTATCGTCTCTCATCTATGAAACGATAAAGGGAGCAAGTACGCCAATTCATGCTGGACCAGACTGTTTCATGTAGTGGACTAAAGTGTGGCTGAATATGGAAAAAACCTTCTCAGATTGGAGGGTTTTTTTGATTGAAAAAGGAGTTTAGTCCCTTTGATAAAAAGAAGACTATACGCATGCTGTGGAAGGAACTTTTGATCCCTTACCCGCATTCACGATTCAAAGCCTGACGTTCTTTAAGTGCGGGGTTTTACATTATTTTGTTTAACATTACTAACTAAACCTTGAATAGGCTGTAACACATTTTTGCTGTTATTTTTTCTTATAACAATTGCAGCTATACTAGCTCCTAAACCTAAGAGAGACATCCACATCATCCCTCTGTTTCTTTTACCAGATAAAAGGGGTTGTTTTCTTGCGTTTAAAAGGCGGTTATCCACCGGACATTATTCATCTTAGAGCCACTTCCCATCAAAATTTTTGTTTCGATACTTAGTTTTCGCAAAAGAGGAATTGATATGCTGGAATTATAATGATGGAAGTCAAAAAAGAATATATAAGAATGCAACGAATTAAACTACACATGCTGGACAAACTTATAGGGATTAAAAAAGAAGAAAGGAGGATGAAAATGAAAAAATGGCTGCAAATCATAAGTGCGTTGTTCCTATCCAGTTTTGTATTAATGGGCTGTAATACTGGTCAAGATAATAATGATAATGATAACAATGCTCCAGATGTTGAGGAGAACAATCAAGATAATAACGGCAACAACCAAGATACTAACGATAACAACGTTCCAGGTGTCGATGAGGATGATACCATCAATAAAGATGATGAAAAAGATAATGATCCTGACCCTGAAGATCCAGTTGAGGATCCTGAAGATACCGATAAAGATAGAAAAGACGAGTAAGGAAATTAGCACAAATATTGTTTGAAGAAAAACCCGCTCTCAGTTTAGGGAGAGGGTTTTATCTCTTTGCACGTGCTTCAAAAAAAGCAGGCATAGAGCATGCTTTTTTTATTGTTTTACATTGTAACGTATCTCCAATACATAAAGTCTTCTGATTTATGCTCCAATTTAAACCCTAACTTCTCTAAAATACGTTGTGAACCAAAATTGTTATGTTCACATCTTGCTGTGATATGGTTCACCGTATCTTGGCTTAAGGCCCAGTTTATGATTTTTTGGGCAGCCTCAACACAGTAACCTTTGCGGCGATGGCTTTTATTTGTTGCAAAACCGATTTCGACCATACCATTCGAATCCGGATCACCTAAAAATCCGGTTCCTCCAACAATTTCATTATTGTCCTTCTTTAAAATAATCCATGAATCAAATCCTTTTGTTCCATTGTTTTCAACTAATTTCTCACGGAAATAAGGGATGGCTTCAAAAAAATCAGAATTTGGCCATTCACCATTTGTTTCATAACCAAGGTCCTTAATGGCCTGATGATCTCGTTTAGATGCTGCGTCAAGAAGGGGGATATCAATCGTTTTTAATCGTAACCGATTCGTTTCAAGAAGAACCATATGTCTAATCCTCTTTTCTTTTTACTGGTAATAATGATAACATATAGCAATTTTGATCGGGAATAAAAATTCTTGGGGACCAGAGAATGGTGAAGAGCATGTGGTGTATTTGAAATGAACCGTAGACAAAGTGAGATAATGCCATTTGGGGACCAATGTCCTCTCGTATTAGAAGATAATCACTGCCTTGACAGTATAGAGACCGCCCGGTATCATAGATCCAAAACGGGTAGGAAAACGCTTGGTAATAAAGCGTTCCTACCCGTTTTTCTGTTTCTGCTGAAACATTTTGTGTTACCTTTTTGCAATCAGATAAAGCGATATGGCTCTTTGGGTTTGAACAGGATTATGAAGCGTAATGACCCATTGGTTTCTTCTCCTCGGATAGCTTGCTATTGCATACAATGGAGCATAATCGCGTGGAGCAAACCCGCCATTCACGACTTTTATATCCCTTCCTTCAAGATAACAAACAAGGTATTCACCGGGATCTATTACCTGTTGGCCAGTCCATGCGTAAGAATAAAAGCCGTCTCCGAGATCCTCAGAGGAAGATGGCGGAATAAAGCCATCAATATTCAATGTGATTTCTCTTCTTCGCTGTCTTTCTGAAAAGTCTGGATTTCTTTGAGTGTTAGGAGTATGTGTAAAGTAAGGAATTAACGCAGGACCATAAAAGTAATGATACAAAGCAACCACTCCTTAGTTTTACATTCATACAAATTGTATGTGTGTGTATGTCGTTAATTCCTGTTTTGTTTCAAGTTGACTAAGAATGGAACTTAAGGAGTGAGATCCTTTAATTGGCTTAATGTCTTTTTTTTGCACGTTTTTATTTGCTGCGGAGGCGGTGTTTTGACAATGCAGGTCAGTAGAATATGGCTGTCTCTGATGATAGAATTTACTTATTAACTGCAATTAAGAAGACATACATACATTCGATCGTGGGGGAAAAGGATGGCGAAAAAAATGACAAAAACAAATGCGGTTCGTTTGATAGAACAGCAGAACATCTCCTATGAGTTGTTAGGCTACAAAACAGAAGGCGGCCAGCCGCTAGATGGCATCTCTGTTTCGGAAAAAATTGGTTACCCTTTGCAGTATGTATATAAAACATTGGTGGCAACAGCAGGAGCAAATCATTATTACGTGTTTGTTGTACCCGTTGCAGAGGAATTAGATGTAAAAAAGGCAGCAAAAGTAGTAGGAGAAAAGAAAATAGAAATGATTGCAATGAAGGAACTATTAGGGGTAACTGGCTATCTTCGTGGCGGCTGCTCACCAATCGGCATGAAAAAATTGTTCCCGACTTATATTGATGCAGCAGCTGAAACACTTGATTTTATCATTGTCAGTGCAGGGAAAATCGGTATGCAGCTAAAGGCAGCGCCACAAGATTTAGCCAAAGCATGCGATGCAACATTTGCAGAAATTGTATAGATAGAAATAAAAAAGCTTAGACACCTAGACTAAGCTTTTTCCGCATCTCTTTCAAATATGATTTCAAAATAAGCAGCTGCTCCATACCCATCGATACTAGGAGCGAAAATCTGAACGAATGTCCAGCCACTTTTCGCATAGTCATGGATGATTTGCTGGTAGTCTTCTTTAGGCCTTCTTCTCATAGTGCTCAGTTCAACTCTTACGAATTCATATTCTTTCATCGTTTGATACCTCCTATTAAGGTATACGTAAGAATAAGAAGGAAGTTACGAAAAACTGGTAAAAATTGAACCGTAATAAAAAATGCCTTTCTTAAAGGGAGAGGTTTTTTTATTTCTGAGAAAAAGATTCCGTAATATTTTGTTTATTTCATACAACAACAAATACGTTTCCATCTGGCGCTTGAATAATTGCCTGTGCGTATCCATTGAACTTCAGGAACATCGTCTAAAAAAGAACTAATGATTTACTATGAGTAATTAATCAAGGTGATTGAAAATGGCACTTGTTTATAAGAAGATCCGGGTCAGCAATCCAGATGAATCTCTTGCTTATTGAATTTGACTGAGTATATGAGTAAAAAAAGCGCGGCCAAAACATATAAAAATGAGAAGATCATTAACGCACTCATAACTGGATAATGTTTAGCAGAGTAGATAAAAAAATCGAGCTGCGAAATTTGCTTGGGGCTGGTGATGGTATCAATTCCATTTAGGAGTTTTGAAAATGTAGCGGTATAGTTCCAATCAAATCGATCTGAAACAAGCTCGCTTCCTTAATACCAATCGACAGCGGTTAAAAACAGAAAAACCATGAAAGATAATCCAAGCTGTACAACTAAAAGCATCCCTTTCAATGTTGCAGACCTCCAAATCTATGAACATGGAAAAAACTAAATAATATATTACCTTAATATAGGGTGTTTGGACAATTTCTCTTTCTTTTCTTGCATGTAAGATAAAGGCGAAAGTCTATTTTTTTGTTTGTTTTTGGCTTATAATACCTGATGATGGAAAAAGAGTTCGAGTTTATAGATTGGAGAATTACGAGTATTTTCCATTTTACTTTTGTACTTTGGCGAACACCCGGTAGTAAGCTGGGGGATGTACTTTCTTTTCTTTCAATCGAAACATGCAAAGATGCGGACATGTTTAATATCCGGCTGGGCTTTATCTCATTATTTATTTTGCCTTTAAGTAATCATTCCAAGAAAGCGATGATATTCATGAACAAAGAAACCCTAAAATACATACTCACTATTTTCTCAATATGTGCAACCCTTCAGGAAACCGATGATATGAGTATTGCTCATAGCTGGATTTTGACTGAAATCGTACGATTTTTGATTTGCACGGCTGTGTTTTTAATCCTGACATTACTATTAGATGCTGTTTTTCCAAACAAAAAAGAGTCACATTAATGTGTGGCTCTTTTTGCATAACATCATCTGATCAAAAACATCACAAATGAATCAATCATCATGATTAAAAACAGCAAGCAAAAATAAATGAGCGAGTAGACAAACATATCCTTTGCCCACTTCACGTCATCATCCGTTTTGAATCCTTGGATGCTTTTTTTGATCCATATGCCTCCGAGAACCAAGGCAGCTAATAAATAAAATGGACTGATATGACCAGCGGCGAGAGTAAAAGGAAATAACAGCGTCACCGGCACCAGGACTGCAATATATTGAATCATTTTTACTTTCGTTACATGATTTCCTTTTACAACAGGCAAGAGCGGAACGCCCGCTGCCCGATATTCCTCTTTCCGTCTTATCCCAATCGCCCAAAAATGCGGGGGCTGCCACAGAAACATAATCGCGTACAATAGCACTGCCGTCATACTTATGTCTCCGGTTACGGCACAATACCCTATCAATGGCGGCGCAGCTCCCGGAAAGCTCCCGACAAATGTACTCCACACAGAGGTTCGTTTCACCCATACCGTATAGATGATCGCATAAAAGATAAAGGCGGCCAGTCCGAGAAGGGCAGTTAATGGATTGAGGGAATACAGCATCACAAGACCGGTGATTCCTAATACGGAGCCATACGTTAAGATCATGGCTGGCGGCATTTTCCCTGTGACTGAGGCCCTGCTGCGGGTGCGCGCCATTTTTGCGTCCATATGGCGGTCAAAATAATTGTTATAGACAGTCCCGGAAGCCATAACAAACGCGGTTCCAAACATTGCTGTCACCATTGTCATCAAAAAAGCCATTCCTGTTAATGGTTTTTCTGCGCTGGCAAACGCAATCCAAAATCCGCCGAAGGCAGCTATCGAGTTTGATATGATAATGCCGGGTTTTGCAAGTTTGATAAAATCGTAAGCTGTTACCCGGTTAGAAGGTTTTATGTATGTCGTTTCAGATATAGCTGCAGAATCTCTTGTATTCTCCAAAAATAGACGCCTCCCCCAAAACTGCATGCTTTTGTTATCGTAACAAGAGGGCTGTGAAAGCGCAATTATTTCCTATATTTGTCATGATATTGTCATTTTTAAAACGAAAAAATGGGGAGCTGGACTGCCCCCATTTCGGTAAACGAAGCCTAGTATCCTCCGCCATATCCTCCGCCGTACCAAGGGTAGTAAGGTGGACGCGGGCGCGGGTAGTAGTAAGGCGGACGCGGATAAAACGGGTAGAACGGATAAAACGGTCTTGGATAATAATAAGGCGGATAAAATGGCGGTCTCGGGCGCGGATAATAATAAGGCTGTCTTTCATCATAAGGTGTAATTTGTTCAAACGACTGTTCATTCAAAGGATAATCCAAGAGGAAAACCTCCCTAACTTTTTTATTCTGTTTACCATATTCTAGATGTTTGAGTTGGGTGTATGTACATTTGTGAAATCGTTTATTTTTTTATGATGAAATCCCTGAAAAAGGATTGACAAGAACTTTTAAATCTCATAGTATTACAAATGTAAAATAAATGTTACTTTAATGTTACAGAAATATTTCTAAAAAGATACGATTCTAACATTGATGCAAGATAAATCGAAACGGTTACGAAAGAAGGAATTGGGTTGTTGGCAAAAAGAATCAAGTGGTTTCATGTATTAATTGCAGTTGTATGTGTGGCGGGCCTTATCGGCTTTTTCCATAATTCATTACAAAAAGAAACGGTTATGAATAAAGTAAAAACTGATTCTCAGTATGGGAATGTGGAAATCGCAACGCTTGTGAATGACGGGAAAACTTTCAATTACGCGGTCAACTATCCTGTTTTCAAAAATAAAAAAATGGATGGGGTATTAAAGAGTTTCGCAGAGAAAGAGGTTCGCCAATTTCAGAAGGAAACAAAAGACGTCGATCAGGAGCATACGAAAAAACGCAACGAATTAAATGTTGATTATAAAATTGTCCATTATGCCAAGCAGACAGTAGCGATTGTATTTAATGAATATAAATATATCGGCGGTGCACACGGGCAAACCGTGAAAAAAACGTTTAACTATGATTTTAGTAAGCAAGCTTTTCTTTCAATTGATGATATTTTCAATGAGGATGCTGACTATTTACATAAGCTTTCGTTAATCGCTTATCATGAGCTGAAAAAAGATAAGGACATTGCTGCCGACGATGCGTTGTTAAGAGAAGGAACGGCACCGAAAAAAGAAAATTTCAGCCGCTTTGCCATCAAGGAAGATTATATCGAATTTTATTTTGATACATATCAGGTCGCAGCAGGCTATCTTGGAGAGCAATCGATTGCCATTAAAAAAAGCCTTTTGAAAGACAGCTTGAAAGAACAATATATTGATAAAGCAAAAAACAAAAATAAAATCAAAGAACAAAAGCCGAAGCATGAAGTGATTTCATTGCCCAAAGAGGAAACAATTGATCCAAATCAAAAAGTCATTGCGCTTACTTTCGATGACGGCCCGAATCCTGCGACAACAAATCAGATTTTGGACTCCTTGAAGAAATATAAGGGGCATGCCACGTTTTTTGTTCTGGGGAGCAGGGTGCAATATTATCCGGAAACACTTAAAAGAATGCTGAAAGAAGGAAATGAGGTGGGGAACCATTCATGGAGCCATCCGCTTCTCACAAGGCTTTCAGTGAAAGAAGCGTTAAAGCAGATCAATGACACGCAGGATATCATTGAAAAAATAAGCGGATACCGCCCGACGCTTGTAAGACCTCCATACGGCGGCATTAATGATGAGCTGCGGAGTCAATTGAAAATGGATGTCGCGTTATGGGATGTTGATCCGGAAGATTGGAAAGACCGTAACAAAAAAACAATCGTTGACCGTGTCATGAGTCAGGCGGGAGATGGAAGAACCATCTTGATTCACGACATCTACCGCACCTCTGCTGATGCGGCTGATGAAATTATCAAAAAGCTCACCGATCAAGGCTATCAATTGGTGACGGCCTCTCAGCTTGAAGAGGTTAAAAAACAAAGAGAAGCAAATTAATACGAAAAGGCTGCCGCGGATATTGCCCGTTTGGCAGCCTTTTTTCTTTTTAATAAGATCCTGTGGTGGCCCAAACATTCAGGTTCGGTCCTGAATACTTGCCGAAAGCGTAAGAAGTTCTTGGGTCTAAATCATATACCATCGGTGTATAACAGGATTTTTGGCCGGCTACAGCTTTTCCGTTTCCACCTGCAGAATCACAGTTATATCTCTTTCCGTCCGTGTTTCGTGTAATCTCCGCGTTTGCTTCAAAGCCTGTCGTCAATGTGTTATTCATCGTGATTTTTGCCCAAGCCGTTTTACATGTACTGCTGAATTTGAGCTCGACCACCCCGATGACTTGATTGTTGGCATTCACTAAATTTGAGGATTTTTTTGTGGAGCCGCTGGACGCACAATCATTGTAATAAGGGCTTTTTCCATCGTAGGCATGGGTTTCTGCATTGGCGGGTGCTCCTTTGACAGCAAAAACAAATACTACTGCGAATAACACCAATGAAGCTTTCGTAAACAGTCTTTTCATGTTCTTTATTACCTCCTTAATATGGCAAACAATAAATCATACGGAGGAACAATCAAAACATGCATGCTTTTTTGTGAACAATAAAGGCTGCCTGGAGGATGGAGTTCTTGGCCGCCTTTGGTGAGATATTAAGCTTTTACATCAATGGTTTGTCCGAGCGTCGGATGCTGAATCATCTTTAAAGTTTGATCGGCATTTTGCTTGCGGTATCCATCATTTTTTTCGTTAAAGCGATATCAACATTTTGGGCAAGGGATGCTTGATGCGTCGCAACTGATAAAGCAGGAATATCCATCGTTCCACCTCCTATGCCTTACCTATCGGCGGCTTTGTATCATTTTACAGTGAAAAATGGCTTAATTTTCGCTGTTGACCCTTACGCTGCGGCATACCGTATGTTTTTGACAAGGAGGGAATCAGGATGAATCTTGTAATGGAAAAGACCATTGAGCAATACGAAAAACTGTTTTCAATGGATGAACAGAAAAGAGAGGATGAATTTCGGTATACGATGATGAGGCCGTTTGAAAAGATGTGGGGCGCCATCCAAGTTCCGCTGAAAGCAAAGGAGCCAAACGGCTATGATGTAATGATGGCTGTGAAAATGCTTGGTTATTTGGATATCCGTGATGCTGAAACCGGGCAGAAAGCACTGCAAATACTGAAAGAATCACATGCTGCAGAGACAGCTGAAACTGCGCTTCGGCAATGTATACTTTTTGCTGAGCGCAAGCAGCTGCGGGTGAATGCCGGCGAGATCAAATTCGGCCTTTATATCGCTGATCCCAATAAGCTTCAGCTGCAAAAAGGCTACTGCGGGTTTGGCGGAATACCGGGCTTTATTCAAGTATGGATTGATCCGAACAGTTATAACCTGCCGAGGCTCCCCTCTATCATTGCTCATGAGTTTCATCATAATTTGCGGTTTTCGTATGTTGATTTTCATCACGGCTCTGTGAGTGTCGGGGATTATCTCGTGATTGAAGGATTGGCTGAGTCATTTGCCAGAGAGCTGTTTGGCGAGGAGCAATTGGGTCCTTGGGTAACACGTTTTGATCAAGAAGATTTGCAGTATTCCATTGAAGTGATCAATGAGGTGCTGGATGTGAAAGGTTTTTCGGAAGTCAGCCGTTATATGTTTGGTGATCCAATTGCTAAAGAGCAGGGCTTTGAGCCTGCTGGTTTATCGGCTTTTGCGGGTTATGCGGTTGGATATCATGCCGTTCAGTCATTTATGGATAAACAGCAAGTCACGATAAACGAGGCCACACTCCTGGATGCGGAGATCATTCTTTCACAGTGCGGGCTGTTTTCCAAATGAAAAAAGCGTCACATATTGCGGCGCTTTTTGATTTCCAGAACCAGCAGTTCTATGGCGGCACAGGCGGTAATTCCGACTGTATACGCTCCGATATCGCTCCATAAAAATCCGTATCCCAGAACAAGACCGCCAAGAGAAGTGTCTCTGATCCGATCGATCCATTCGGCGTGATACAGCTGGCTGATTTCAATGATAAAACAGAAAATAAGACTGATAATGCCCGTCATCATTGTCTTCAGTTTTTGAAATAGAAACCCGCATCCCGTAAAGATCATGGCGGCCCACAGCGAGTCTCCGAGATAAGGATTGCCGGCATCAGGAAGAACACTGGAGAATGCTCTTGATCCCAGCCCCAGCCCGATGATCAGTAAGGTGAAAGCTGCATATATCCATCGATTTCGCTTCATTGAAAATTGATACCCCGTCTCCAATTGATCTCCCATGTATTGTAAGGAATATATCTTTTATTTGTCCAATAAAAAAGCGGCCGAGCAGCGGGACTGACCCCCGTTTTTGAGACAGGGGTCAAAACACCTTTTAAACAGCCAATTGCCGATAGTTTATCGGTGATTGGTTGTTTAGTTTGGTTTGAATACGAATATTGTTATAATAATGAATGTATT